>NZ_ASXG01000076.1 GCF_000411975.1 Amycolatopsis orientalis DSM 43388 | reverse complement strand
CCAGCGCCCGCGCCCGCAACCCGCACAGCGGCAGCCAGCGCCCGCGCCCGCAACCCGCACAGCTTGGATTCGGTACGAATTTCTCTTTGGATATCTTGCCGTTTTCGAATCACACCACTTGCAGCCACGCCGTTTATGTGGTTGTCAACATCTATGAGGTCATATTTCTGTATCGTTAGGTTTTATCTTGCGGGCAAGGAAAAGAGGGAAAGAGCTATGCAGTCACTTAGGATGAAAAAGAAGGAAGAATGGAAGAAAAGCTGTGACGAATGAGAATGAAGAAGAAGATGGCTACAGCACAACGGAACTTGCGGACGGAAGGCGGTGCGAGCATCAGATAGCCAACACGGCACCCAAGCCGACTGTTCACGTGCCTGCCGGCACCGAAGTCGGAGGACACGGAGGAAGGGGCCGCCTAGCCTTGATCTGCAACAAGGCTTTGACGTCCCGACTCCTCTCTAAGAGGAGTCCGAAGAAGAAGACGCAGAGGAAGGTGGAGAGGAAGATGGACGGGCGAGAGGCGTACGGGCTCGCCGCCGGCTCCGTGCTGGTTGTACACGCTGCAGAGCACTGGCCTCGGGCCACGCCGCGGATCGCCTCCGCTGTCTCCCGGAATCACACAAATACGTTCACGTCACGACGCTCAAAGTATCCGCGAGGAATCAGCACAGTATAACGAGGTTGGCTCGCGTTTGATAGCCTTCGATAGTTGGGTTCGCGATGGAATCACGGTTATCCGCTGCGCGAGGCACTGGGCTGATTAAGCTGGCTTGCCCAGTGGGATATGTGATTTCTCGGCTGCTGCAGGGCGTCCACAAGGCTGCGCTTGGGGCGGGGCGTTGGTCGAGGTCGGCCAATGATGCGTGAGCAGATGCAGGTGGCGGGCTTGTTCCAGCAGGGCGAGTGCCTGTCCGGGGCTGCGGTTTCTGATCTTGCGAACCAAAGTGCTGAGTGCGCCGAGGACGTCGCAGGGCCCGTCGATCCATTCCGCGGAGATGCCTTCGGCAAGGCCTCCGCGGTACCGCTCGGCGACACGGCTCGTCGCCGCGACGGCCGTTGCCGAGGCCTGGCGACTGGCGGTAATCGCGTCCTGGAGCCCGCCAGAGGTCGGCGGTCAGGATCGTTCTGGTCAAGCCGGTAGTGGCTGTCCTGGTTGACGATGAGATCCACGTGCGCAGCAACGCGACCATGATGCTGAGGGACGATGACTAGCCCCACGCCCGGACGCAGGTAGCTGACCGGGAACTGCCGCTCAGCTCGCTTCTCGGCCTCGTCGTTGGCTGCCACGAGGCTGGCGCAAGAAGTCGGCGAGCCCGATGGTGTCGCGGCCAGGACGCTGGTCCAGCGTAGCTAGCGAGTTGGTCAGGAGGCTCAACGTGCGCGAGATGCTGTCGTACTGGCCAAGCCGAGCTTGGATTCGCATCAGGTCTCGGTAAATGGCCTCGTTGTACGGATCGAGGCTGCGGGCCTGTTCGAGCAGTGCGAGCGTTTGCTTCGGGTCACCATCGCCGATTGTGCGGATCAAGGCGCTGAGTGCGTCGAGGACTTCGCGGCGTATTGCTTCGCGTGGTCCGTCGATCCAGTCTGCGGAGATACTGTCAGCGAGGTCGCCTCGGTACAGCTCGGCCACGCGTCGCAAGGTGGCTTCCGCGTCGGTCCCGATTGCTGCGTGGCGGCTTAGGGCGAGCGCGTCGAACACCTCCCAGAGGTCCACCGTGACTACGGAGCGGTCGAGCGCGTAGTGCCCGTCGTCGTTAGCGGTGATGTTGGTGATCTCATTCCTTGTCGCAGTACGCAGTCCACGGCGCAACTGGGAAAGGGTTGCGTGGAAAGAATTGTAGGGGCGATCGCCTGGTGCGTCGGGCCAGAGCGCCGCGGCGAGCACCTCGCGACGGGCGCCCTCGGGGTGCAGCGCGAGGTAAACGAGGACTTCGCGCTGGCGCGGCGCAAGACACTCGATGAGATCGGTGGGATTCGGTTCAACGCGCATCAGGCGCAGTCGGCCGAGCACCTGCAGATGCAGCGGCGTGTCCTCGTCGGCGCTGAGCTGCACGGAGGCGTGGGCGGGTGTTTGCAGCAACGGACGACCGGTCGATTGCTCGTCGCCTGCCCGAGAGGTCGCGGGCTTCCCGTCCTTCGATGAGCCGGCTGTTCGCGGTGGGATAGGGGCACGCGGCGGGGGTCGAGGATCGTTGTTGGGCGGAAGTTCGGGGGTTTCCTGCTCGGTGGTGGCGTCCGGGGAAGCAATGTCGATCGCGCGGCGCGCCGGTGGCGAGGCTGGCAATGCTGACATTACGGGTGCTGGTTCGTGCGCCCCGCCGGTGATGAACTCGAAGTTCGTCTGGTGTGTCGGGCAGTCCGCACCGGCGTCGTCGGTGGCAGCAAACGCCGCACGGCGTGCGGGGGCGTCTTCGCTCCTGCGCACGGAGGTCGTCTCGGCCGCAGGCTGTCCGGGCGGCTCCGAGTCATCCGGTTCTGCGGCGTGGAGGAGGGCGAGCAGCTCTGTGGTGTCGGTTCCGGGCAGGGTGAACAAGCGGGCACCGCCCAGAGCATCGGCGAGAGTCGGGCTGGTCGCTCCGATGGTGCCGTCGTTGCGGACGCGCGCGGTGCCGCCGGGACGCCATTGGCCGAGAAGCACGCCGGCCAAGCCGAGACCGGCGCCGTTGTCGAGGATGGCCTGCATTCGTCGCTCGACATCTCCCGCGGGCGTTGCGACCAGCACCGCATGCGCCCTGTCGTCGGCGTCATGCTCCTGGTCGGCTTCGTCGTCGCGGACGCGTGTGAGGAGTTCTGCTTCCAGGACTGACAGCGCGGCCGGCAGGTCGTCAACGATGCGGAGCCGGGCAGGCGCCCCCAGAGGCAGGTCGGTACCGAACAGGGTTTCGGCGTCAGCGGCAGGAATGACCACGAATGCACCTTGGCCACCGTTCACCGCTGGCGCGAGCAGGGCGACGATCAGGGCACGCGCAGCGGCGTGGGCACCGGGGCCGATGAGTCCGAGCCCGCAGCTGCGGGCGAGGTCAAGCGCGACAGCCTGTCCCTCGCGGAGGCCGAGCACGGTCGTCTCTTGCGTGGGCAACGCTGCGCGCGCGGTGGCCTGCGCGCGGTCACGCGCATCGAGGTCAGCAGGCCGCGCGAAACCGGAGGGCTGCTGCGAGATGCGCGACGCATTCTCGCCGTCGTGGGGCAGCGTTGCGTAGTCGTATGCGATCCGCAGAGCACGTACGACCGGGGCCCCGCCCGGATCATCAGGTTCGGCTGCACTGGGCCGATAACGGCTTCGGCGGTGCAGCCGCACACTTATCATCGCGACAGTGATCAGCGCGGCAAGTCCCAGGCCGACAAAAGCACCGGTGGGCAATGAGATCCCAATGCCAGGAACGGCAGCGGCAGGAGCGGCTTTGGCTGGCGGCGAAGGAACGGACGGCAGCGGGGTTGAAGGGGCTTGTGTGTCGGGGCCAGGTGCCTGTGGCGGATCGGGCGGGCTGGGGTGCTCTGCGACAGGGGGCGGCGCGGGAGAGACGGATGTCAGCGCGGGCAACCGCAGTTGCCAACCTGGCCGAATGAGACTCGGCGTGGTGAACACCGTCCCGTCGATCTGCGTGGTGCCACGGTTGAGCTTCCAGATCTCCGGCCAGCGATTGCCGTCGCCAAGGCAGCGTTGAGCGACCCGCCACAGGCTGTCGTGCACACCGTGTTCAGGTGGCCGCACAGTTTCCATGTCCTGCTGGCTCGCCGTGGCAGCTCGAGTATGCGCCGCGGCGGTGACGATCGCGGGTCTATTTGTCGACAGGATCTCAGAACGGTGAACCGCCGTCGCGATGGTGGTGCGTCCGTCTGCGGAGGGTTCGAGCGCGGCAGCCTGTGTCGTTGTGGTCGGGGCGCTTGTCCGGCTGCTGAGGATGGAGAACACGATCGTCCCGACCAGCACGCCCGCGGCTGCGTGTAGCGGGCCATCCCGGACGCTTCCCCCTGAGCGCTGCCAAGGCGCGCAGCGAACCACGTCCGGGATCGCGGCCAGCACGTCGAACGTGAACCGGGCCCACAAGGGCCACAACGCGCAAGCCAGGGCGTCGAGCAGGAACTGAGGTGACATCGGCGCGAGCAGGGTGTTCTGGATTTCGTCCCAGGCAGGCAAGTGGTCGGGCAATGGCCAGCCGATGAATTGAACGAGTGCCGTAGGCAAGCCGCCAATCAGAGCAAGCAAGACGACGACTGCCAGCAGAGCGCGAAGAGCACGGGCAAGCACTCGGACCGTGGCGGCGAGGACCAACCAGGAACGGTGACCAGCGGCGAATGGTCGGGCCGGTTTCCGTTGCGCTGATTCTGATGTCGCGGTCATGACTTGCCCGTTTTCGTGGCGATGTGGAAATCGTGCTCGATGTGGTATCCACCAGCGTCGGCACAGTTGTGCCGCGCCGAGTAGCGAGGTCAGGTCACCGTCGGCGGGACAGGTGCACGCGCCTCCGTCGTAGTGGCGCTAGTCGCTCCCACCTCTGACGCCGCAGATGACTTATGGACTGCTGTCCTTTTCGTCGATTCTGGCCGGTGGTTCCGACCCGCCTTCGCAGCTGCCGCGCTGGCCTTCGATCGCTGGCTTTTGACGCGAAGGGGTTTCTGACCATCGAACCAACGAGCCAGGTCAGTGGCAGATACATCGGTGAACTGCGCAAGCTCGTCGATGCTAATAACGTCGTTGGCAGCGGCCAAGGTTTTGCCGAGTTGCGTTTCGATCGCGGCGAGCTGGCCAGCGATCTCCGATCGCCTCTCCGCGAGGTCACCGACCTGCTTTGCTGCGGCTGATCGTCGTGCGCTGCGAGCAGAGTCGACTTCCTCGACGCGGCGCTCGATCTCCTCACCGGTGGCCATTTTTCTCCCTTCTCCGTTGACGCGCGGCACTTTCAGCTTTCGGCGGCACGTCGTTGCGACGGGGTTTCGCCGCTGTCGGTCCACAGCAGGTGATACGGGCATTCCTCGACAACGCACTCATCGGCAATGCCCCTCTGACGACGGCCACGACTCGACCGGCTGTTCCCACGGAAACCTTCCGGCGTCAACGACGTCGCGGGCAGCGGTGATGCCGCTGAACATGTGCTGCGCCAACGTTTCCGCGGTATGCAACAACTGTTGGGCCTCGCAGTGCTCGGGCAAGGCGGCAAGGGCTGCCTCAGTGCCTGCAGCCAGCTTGGCATGCCGAAGCTTCGCTTCCCATGCCCGAGTCAACACGAGGCAGCTGCGCATGTGAAGCAAGACCTCGTTAAGGACGTCCTCGATCTCAGCAACCGCCTCGCGTGCCACGGCACCCAGCTCGCCGACTGCGGACTTGGGCGCGCCGGCGAGTTCGTCGGCGAGGCTGCGGGCTGCGCGGGTGCGGTCCAGGAACTGGAGTGTCTGCCACACGATGCAATGCATCTCGCGTGGGACAGTGGAGCCAAGCCAGGCACGGGCCGGGCTGCGGCGCAGCTCGTCCACGCCCGTGATCATGGCACGCGCTGCGGTATCGGTTGCGCCGAGGCCGGTGAAGTCGCGGCTGCGGAAGAAGAACTCGCCCCGTCGGCGTTCCAGCCGGCACGAGGAGGCAGGGTCGTGGTCATGCTCGGTGAGCAATCCGGCGGCACGATCCCAGCCGATTACCACGCCCATTCCCGCCGCGAGAACTCCGGCGCAGACCAAGGCAACGCCCAGGTCCGAGCTCACTGCGACGGCGGTCAAGGCAATACCGCCCAGCACACCGATCACGACCTGTGGGTGCAGCGCGGCGCGGACGCGTTCGGCGCGCCACCGCGACGGCGGGACGTACGGGTTCAACAGCACGGAGTCCGGTCCGTCGACGAACGTCACGACTCTCACCGGCTTCGCCGCGGCGGACTGCCTGTGGCCTTTCATCGCGGCTTCCTCTCGACGGCGGCTGAAAAGAAGCTGCAGCAAGGGAATTTGAGCGGCGATCGTCTGCTGCCCATGGTTCCGCTCGAACCGGGAATCCCTTCCGAGACCACGAGTCCACGGTCTTCGCCGGACATTCCTCGTTGCGGCTGAGCCTGTCCTGTGCCGGTAACAGTGATCGAACCGATCCCGACGAACCCGAGTAGTTGGGTTGGCTGGCTGACAGTCACGGTCACAGTGACGGTGTTGCCAGCTACAGACACACTGCCACTTTCACCGGTGGCAGCAAGATACTGGCGCGCCAGAATGGTTGCTTGTCTGGGCACCAACCGCAGGGCTCCACTGGAACGGTAGGCGGACAGGTCGATGGCTTGCGCTCCGGCACGGGCAGCCTCTTGCGCCTCGCCGATCGCGCGAATTTTCGCGGCCAGGGCAAGGCCGCCGTCGAGTACCAGTCCGCTGAATGCGATGATTGCGGTGACCAGCACGACGACGAATGCGGTGACTCGTCCGTCTTCATCCGCGCGCAGACGTCGCAGCCGGACGGTCAAGGTGCCGAACATCAGGTACCCCCGGCATTGGCGGCGACGCCGCGGTATGTGTCCACAGGGGACGAGAATGACGCGGAGAGCTGAATGCTTCCCGGCATTCCGAGGAGCGCGAGGTCTGACAGTCCCGCCGTACAGGTGACTTCCACGCTGACGGTGGCCCCTGGCTGAAATCCCGCGGTATTGACGGTAACGGCCAGACTCCGGCACGTGATGCCGGCATTGGCCAGCGCTGCGGACGCAGTGGCGTGAGCGTCGTTCCGAGCGTTGGTCACGTTACGCGCGAGAGACGCCGCACGTGCTGCTTGGTGAGCTGCGTCTTCAAGCCGCAGGGTGGCATCCGCCATTCGTCCGCAGAAGACGATGAACAGGAGCATCATGATCAGACCCGGAGTGAGCAGGACCAACTCCGCGGCGGCCGATCCTCGCTCGTCGTCACGGAGCGAGCGCAACCGCTGTCCATAACGGACTCGCCGCGCGCTCACGGCTGGGCTCCGGAGCGAAAGCGTTCGACCGGACCCACAGCGTCACCCTCGGCAGTCAGTGTCAGGAAAGGAACGACTTGGATCACGCTGCCTTCCACGTGCACTGCCGCCCGGTCCGGGCTTCGACTCACGATGGCGCGCGGATCGCGCAGCGGGCCACTGCCGAGTTGCTGGAGAATCTGGTTGGCCTCGATCTGCCCGCGCGCGGTAGTCCCGCCCAGCACTCGCGTAGTCGACAGGGCTTGAGATGCGGCGGCTTGAGCAATATGGGAAGCGTGCATCCACAACGCAAACTGCGCGATCGACATGATCAGAAGCAGCAACAGAGGCGTAGCGAGCACGAGTTCTGCCGTGGCCGCGCCACGCTCGTCCGCCAAGATTTGACGCAACCCTCCACGCATCAACAGCCGTGGCGTCGTAGATGTTGTCGCCTTCGGCGAGCTGTCACCATCGATCCACATCGGCGGACTCACATGTGGATGCTGTTGGCCTTATCGGTGACCACTTTCACCAGCAAAGCGATCACGACCAAGGCCAGAGCGACGAGCGCGGCGGTGACGAGTACGGTTTCCGTGGTGTACCCACCTTCGTCTTCACGCAGGCGCCGCACGTGGTCCTTGACGAAGCTCCACAAGAGAACAATTGGCGTCAACATTGTTTCCTCCCATAAGTGTCGATTACCGATACCTGGCTTTCAAACCCCTCCTAGCACGGCAGCCACAGCCGGGTAGCCGATGAACAAGAGGAAACCGATGAAGAGCACAATCACGGGCAGGCTCATCCGTTCGGTGGCAGCTTGCGCGTCGCCCTCGGCTTCGGTGAGTTCCCGTGTCCGCAGTGCGGATGCCTTGGCTTGCAAGGACGCGCGGACGTGGGCGCCCTCCGTGCCTGCAAGGCTGACTGACGCGGACAGTTCGGCGAGCTCGCGGATGTCAAGTTCGGCCCCGAGTGCGCGAAGGGTGGCCCACGGGGTGACGCGGGTGACTTTTGCGATCGTCAGCGCACGTCGGATCTGGTTGAACGAGCGGCCACGGCCAACCGTGGCTGCGTCAGTAAGAGCGCCTTCCACTCCGGCACCCCCAGCGAGAGTGACCCGAATCAGATTCAGATAGGCGCTCAGCGCGAGGCGGAAGTCAGCCCGTCGGCGCGCGGCGGCGCGCCGAACCGTGATGTCGGGCAGCAAGAATCCGATGAACCCGGTAAGCAAGCTCGCGATCAGCGATACCTCCCAAGCCAGGGGCATGCCCAGCAGCGCAAGCGCGACCGAGACGAGCGTCGGCAGCAAGAGCCCGGCAATCGCGAGTGCCGCTTTGTCAGCCAGGTGGGCAGGGACAGGCCTGCCGGTCATGGCGAGGTCTTTGCGCACGACAGGGCTGGGCAGCCCGACTGCGGTCAACAGCCCGACGAACGGCTTTCCCAGCGTGGTCGCCCAGCCAGAACGTTCCAGTGGCGTAATCGGTGCTGGCGTAGGCGTGTTGTCGAGTCGCCGCAGGAGTGAGGCCAGACCGGGACGCGGTGGCACTGCCCATACCAGGATGGCCCAAATCCCGAGCCCGAACCCAGCTCCGATTGCCAATGCGGTGATCATGCTTGCCCCTCCCCTGTGGACGCTGTCGCGCCGTCGCGGCCGCGCAGTGCGTCAAGGTCAGTCAGGAACCGGTCTGGGGTCTGATAACGAGCCATGCGGGCGAGCCACAGAAACGACAGCGTGAAGAGCGCACCGACGACGGCGAGCATGATCTGTCCGAAGGCTGAGTCGAAGGGAGCCAGGTAACCGCGGTTGAGCGCGGTCAACCCGGCGGCGAACGCCAACGTGACTCCGACAATCATCCGGACGCTGGTCCGGGTGCGAGCGCGGCCAGCTTCCACCCGCAGCCGCATGGACACCTGCTCACGAGTCTCGGTCGCGAGTTCGCCGAGCAATTCGGCCAGCTGACGCGCTTGCTTCTCCGAGGCCAGCACCAGAGCGCTGATCAGCAGGTCGGCCGTCGGATCAGCGAGCTGATCGGCCAGGTGCCGCAGGCTGGCAGCTAGCCGGTCGCCGCGTTCGAGACGGAACGTCAGCTCGTGAATCTCCGGGCGAATCGCCTCGGGCACGGTCTCCGCAGTGGCAACGATGGCTTGCTCCAACCCCGCCGCCGCAGCGAGTGTGTCGCGCAGCATCTCGCTCCACGACGCGATCGCCTCGATGCGAGCCACAGTTCGGGCATGTTGTTTGTCCGAACCGAGCACCCGCGGCAAGCCCCAGGTCGCCATTGCCGCCAGCACGCCCCCGACAAGCCATCCCGTGGCGATGGCGACCACGATGCCCACTGCCGCGGCCGCGAGCAGCCACCGCGTCCGGAGCGGATCCCGTCCGGTCTGTCCTCTGTTGCGCCGGCTCCAACGAGGCCAGCGCACAGTGACGCCCCGCCAGGCGGCCACAATCAGCAGCAGACCGAGTTCGACACCAATTCCGAGCAGTGCCATCAACGCGGTGGTCGTAGTCACGGCTTCCACCACCCTTCAGCCCGGCCCGACAGATCCGGGTCGAAGCCCGCGTCGACAAGGTCGTCCACCGTGGCCGTCCGCAGCGGAATGCCGGGAATCGCGCGGAAATCAGCCCCTGGGCGCCACACCTCGTTCGAAATCACTTGAGTGCCGTCCGCACCGACGACTTCGCGGATTGAGGACACGACTCGCTTGCCGTCCTCGCCCCGGGGCTTCTCCAGATGGACCACGAAGTGCAGCGCGGAAGCAACCAGCAGGTTCGTGGCCTCCAGCGAAAGGCGTTCAGGCCCTTGGACCGCGTAGGCGGCGAGCTTCGTGAACACACCGCTGGACAGGGACGAATGCAGCGTGCCCATCGAGCCGTCGTTGCCCATGGACATCGCGTTGGTGAGCGGAATGACGACCGGGCCGCGAACCTCGCCGACAATGACCCGGTCCGGACTCATTCGCAGGGACTGCCACACCAGCTCGGACTGTGAAATCTCGCCCTGGCCCTCGACGTTGGCTTCGCGCGCCTGCATCGCGACGACATCCGGATGACCAGGGTCGTGGTCGAGTCCCAGTTCGAAGACGTCCTCGATGGTAACGAGCCGTTCGTGCGGCGGGATTGCCGAGGCCAACGCTCGCAGCAGGGTCGTCTTGCCGATCGCGACGCCGCCGGTCACCAGCACATTCTTGCGTGCCCGCACCATCGCCGTGAGAAAGTTCTCCAGCGCCAGGTCGACCGTTCCGTTCTCCCGCAGTTCCCGCAACGTTACTCGAGCGAACCGATGACGGCGGATCGAAAGCGACGGCCTGGCCGTCACCGCCATCACCGCCGACGCACGTTCGCCGCCAGGCAAGGAGAAGTTGACGATCGGACTGCCGCGGTCGAAGCGCCGTTCCTCCACACCGGAGCGTGCGGCGAGATCGCGGATCAGATCCACCAGTTCGGCGTCAGAGCCGATGATCGGAGGCAGGCGTTCCCGCAGGCCTGAGGCGTAACGCACGAACACTCGGTCCCCGTTGATGTTGACGTTCTCGATGTCCGGATTCGCGAGCAACGGCTCGAGGCCAGCCATACCGAAGATCTCGTCCAACACAGCGGAAACAACACGTTGCTCGACGTCCTGCGGCACTACCGCCCCGCCGGTGTCAAGTTCGTGCTGTGCTTGCTTTTCCGCGGCATCAGCGAGAATCGCCTGCGCCATCCGACGCCGCTCGCCCGGTTCCATCGCAGGACGGCCGGCATCGTCGTCGGCCTGCATACGGGTGGACAACTGCCGAGACAGTTCTCGGCGAAGATGAACGCGCAGCCGATCCACGGCCGCGGCGTGGCGAGGGTCGACGCCAGGAACGCTCGTCGGCCCTGGAAATGAAGAGGTGGGCGGTGGCAGGTTCGGTGGCATCGACACACCGTTAGGTGAGGCTTGCTGGCCCGGGTAGATGTGCGGCGAGGTCATGGGCGCGTCCCGTTCGTCGACGACCGCGCTCGATGCAGAGACAGCGGCGTGGCGACTGGACCACGAGAGTGGTTCGCTCGGGCACCGAAGGCTGCTGGCGCATTCGCCGCAGCATGCAGACGTCGCGCCGAGGCGAGCCCGTGCGCCAGCCGCAACGCCGCACGCCCCAGCGCCGAGCGGTCCGGACTCGGCCCGTTCCGGCTGTACCCGCACAGCACCGCAGCGCCCTTGGGGTCGTGAGGAAGCCTGCCCAAGACCCCGATCTGGAGTTCGTGTTCGACCTCGGCCGTGGCATAGCCGTCACCGACAAGAACGAAGCCTGGTCGCGAATTCCACGTCGCCGCGGTTCGGAGCTTGCCGGCGACATGAGACAGCTCGTCATCGCGGGCATGAGCCAGGAGCACCATCGCATCAGCCGCCCGGATGATCGGCAGAGCTGGTGAATCAGGGGCTGTTCGACCGCAGTCGGCCAGCACCACCACGCCAGGCTGATCACCTGCGGCGCGCAAGACCGAAGCGCCCCGTGGCGCGAGAACGCCCAAGGCAGCACGAGCTTGCTCCGCACCAACCGGACCGGCGATCACCCCAAGTCCAGCCGGCAGGCGTTGGACGTGCTGCCACAGCACCGACGCCTCCGCGCTCTTGCGTGCTGCGGCTGCCAAACTCACCAGCCCAGGCGCTGAGGGCAGCCGGAACCGCGCGGCCAGGTCTCCGCCCGCAGGATCGCACTCGACCACGACCGGTGTCTGCTCGGCCGGCCATCGCGCCGCCAGCGCGAGAGCGGCGGTCGTCGCCCCGGGCGACCCCTTCAGCGAACACAGAGCGATCAACATCAGCCGCCGCCTCCGCTCAATGCGACGAGACTGACCTGGCCTGCCGGAGCGGCGGCGAGCTGGCGGGCGTTCGCCTCTGGCAACTGCAACGAGACCACCGTGCTCTGCGGGTCCGGGCCCGCACCGACATCGCTCACCGTCGCAGTCCACTGCGCGATCGGAACCGCAACCTGTCCGGGATTACTACTCGCTGTCCCGGTCGAAGCTGAACCAGAAGACACCAGTACAGCGACCCGCGCACCAGGTGCGAGCGCTGGCGGGAACTGTCCGGCTTTCAATGCCACCGCGGCAATTGCCTGGCCGTCAACCGGGATCGCCGGCGGCCCCAGCGAGCCACGGGTCAGGAGTGTGCCGGCAGGCAAGCTGAACGCCGCAGGGCGACCGACCACAGTGGACGACTCGGCGGCCGGTACTGCGTCGAGCCCGACATCGGCAGACACGGAGACTTGCCGAAAGTCCGGTGCGGACAACAGATGGCCGACGGTGACCGGACGAGCCAACACCAGAACCGGCTGTCGGTTGTCAAGCTGGATGGACACGATCACCGCCGCGGCGGCGCAGGCGATCACTAACACGACACCGAGCAGCAGGTACGGAATCCGCCGAGACGGGCGAACGGTCTTCCAGCGCGACGGCGGCTCCTGTTTGCCTCCCCGCTGGGCCCAGGCGTCCGGTGGCGCGGTCGCCGTGCCAGCGGTGTCCGTGCGTGTCGAGGGGGGTGTGCTCATGACCGGCCTCCCTTCTGGTTTCAGGCATGGCGCCACCGCGCCGCGACGCCGTCTGCGGCGCGGTGGCTGTTCGGACTGAGTTCTGTGGTTGTCAGCGCGGAGCGCGTGCCCCGTTGCGGATCACCGTCCGCCGGTGTTGAGCGCTTGGCTCTCCGCCACGCGGAACGCCGCGTTGCCTGTGGTCGTCATGTCGGGGAATGTTCCGGATTGGCCAGCCCCGGACCATGAGACCGCCCAGTGCACGGTGGCTGTGACCGGATATGCGTTGTTCGGTTGCCCGGCCGAGGACGTCCGGTAGGTGTGACCGCAGTCCGGCGACGCTGCCTTCGGATCGCCCTTGGCAGGGAACGGGGTGCCGCCGCTGCCGCACGTCACCTTCGATCCGTCGCCCATCGACCACACGAGCGAGGTCGGTTTCGCGACCGCGGTCACCGAGACCCCGGGGACGGAGGCCGTGGCCGACTGCTGATCCCAGCCGCTCGACAACCACAACCACGTCGGCAGGGCCACCAGCTGATCTCGGCGCGGGTTCGCCGCGATCGTGGGGCTCGGCAATCGGAGCTGGTTGCGCGCGGCCTGCGCTAGTTCCGCAGGCGACGGCAGCGGAGCCGGACCAGGCGCTTGGCTGTCTGGAATCCAGATCGGCGTCCGGTACAGCGCATCCGAGAAGCCAGGGCCGGAGCACTTGTACAGGTACCACGCGCCCGGTCCCTGACCAGGGCTGGCTTGCGCCTGCAGAGGCCGCGCGGCGGTGTGCACCAACGGTGCCGTCCGCACGCTCGCCAGGCGAAACACCGCAGGCCGGACCTCAGTGCCGCGTTCCCGGTCGGATGGCCGATAGGCGGCGGTGATCGTTCCACCCGCCGGGGGCCGGTAGTCCGAGCGCTGGTATCCGCAGTCGGCGCTCTTGTCGTTCGGGCCGATCACTCGGTCGCCGGTGTCCGGCTGGTCATCGTGTTGACCTCCGCCCTGTCGGCCCGGATTCCTGCCGGGGCCGGACGGGACTCGCCCGGGGGTGCCGTCAGTACCGCCTTGGCCCGCGCCGAGCTGGCACGCCGGGGACGGAGTCTGCTGGCAATCCGCAGATCCCCAAGGGCCGCCCGCCAACGCCGGGGCTGCTCCTGCGAGCACCAGCGATCCGGTCGTCCCCGCAATCAGCGCAGCTCTCCTCAACATGACCCGACCTCGTGAATTCCGAAGTCGGTAACCCGCCATGCGCCGTCTCCCTGCCGTTCGACAACGGCATTGATTTGCCGACGTCCGCTCGGGCCGTCGTTGGCCGGCTGTCCGTTGTCCGCACGATAATGTTGCCAATTGCTGTCGTCGCCGCAGTCAGCGACGATCACCTTTGTCGGGTCTGTGGGCGGCTCGACGGATGACACCTTGGGTGAGTTCTTGGGCTGCCCTTTGGTCACGAGACCATTCGCCTTGTCCGCGTACAGGCCGCGGGTGATGTTGGTCAGTGCCGTGGCAGTGGCGTGCTGCCCTAAGCGCGGGTCCTGCCAGTTTGATGTCTTCGCCGCGGCGGCCATGTCTTCCCACATCCCGAGGTATGCCGCCACCGCTCCTTGACGTGCGGCGTCAGCCGGTGCTGTCGACGCTGGCGGTGCGGCTGCCGACGTAGGCGCTCCAGGAGCTTCGGAGGAGCCAGCGGGAGCAGGATCGGACGGCGAGCCCGCGCTGCATCCAGCCGCCAAGGCAGCGACGATGACGCTCGAAAACACCGCTGCTGGCCGACATGCCCTTTGGGAGACCACGGACTCCACCCCTCCACTCCTCTCACTCGAACTTCTGCCGAGTGCCCTGGCTCAGGTCTACCTTGCGTACCCATACTGACTGCAAGGTGTGGAAGTACCGACCCGGAAGTCGGAATGGTACTCTGCCTTCAACGTTCACCCATTCGAACTAGCAATGTGCGAGTTTCCCAACTGGCGAGTAGTAAATCTGGTAGTGCTGATGACGAGCTACTCAGCGCTGATTGGGGGCACCTCGTGAACCAGCCTCGCCCGAAAACTTCGAATACTTACGGGCCATAATCGCCATGCAGACCGCTGCGGTCCTGGGCTGGGCACTCGTTGGCGCAGCGCTCGCGTTGATGCTGCGCCCGATAGTCATCCGATATGCCGCTGCGAGCGAGCCCGCCACAGCACCGCCGCCCCTTGGCTTGCTCGAAGCCGTGACAGCCATCGTGTTCGCCGCACTCGCGTGCCGCTTCGACTGGTCCCTGGAACTGGTCGCGTACAGCGGCATTGGCGGGTTCGGTGTGCCGCTGGCAACAATCGACCTGCTCGTGCACAAACTGCCGAATATTCTTTTAGGCACGGCATTCGCGGTTCTAGGAATCTCGCTGGGGGCCGACGCTGCTCTGAATGCTCATGGCGGCAACTTTGCGCGAGCAGCCTCGGCGATGGCCGTCGCCTTGGCTGTCAACGGAGCTCTGTACGCCCTGGGCGGAATTGCCGGCGGCGACATGAAGCTGGCAGGACTGCTCGGAACTGGACTCGGCTGGATCAGCTGGGAGGCTGTCTGGGCCGGCCTCGCAGCGGGGTGGCTCCTCGGCGGCACCGTTGTCGGGGCCGCGAGAATCGTCGGGAAGCAGGGCGCGAGCGGGGACATCCCGCTCGGCCCGTTCCTCCTGGCCGGAGCACTGCCGTTCCTCCTATATTTCGGGTCATCGACGGTCGTACGCTGACTCCCGTCGATTCCCGGCAAGCTGCCCGGGGTACGCACAGCGAACCCTGGGGCAGCGATCCCGCGCTTCAGCCCAAGGACCCGCATTCTCACCGTTGACGGTCATGGTGTCGTGCGTCACCATGGTGAGCAACAAGATGGAAGTTGCTCGAAACGGAGGCATGATGCACGTTACGTTCCTCGGCAAGGATCCCGAATCCCAGGTCGACAACTCGCCGACGCTCTATGCCACTGACCGGACTGACCGCACCACCTACATTGCCCAGGGATGGAGGGTGACTGACCCGCAAGCGCTGGCCGCCATCGGACCGGTCCCCGATCATGAGACCCTGATCGAGATCCCCGAGGATGTCCTGAAGTTCTACGCCAAACGCTACGCACAGCAGGAGCCGAAGGAGGAACACGCTGACTGAGCTGATCAAGCCAGGACCGGAGTTCAGGCAACTCTTCCATGGCTTCGAGCACACGGCCTTCCGCTTGGAGACCTTCGATCAGTACGACGCGACGTACGAGAACGAGTCCCTGCGCAAATTCCTCGCCGGCGAGCCGGACGACCTGCCCTGGATGCAGAGCTGGCTTGACATGATCCGCGAAGCGAAGGCCGCGGGCCGGCTCTTCAGCCGCGTGCGCATCGTCTCAATGCCGCTCACGGACTACAGCCGGTTCGGCGTGTGGTGTTCGCAGTTCACCGGCGGAGCAGGCGAAGACATCCGCTACCTTCCGCGAACCCGTGCCGACCGGCTGCCGAAGCATGACTACTGGTTGTTCGACTCGCGCTTGCTGGTTCGGATGCATTTCGACGATCGCATGGGATTCTTAGGCGGCGAGGTCGTCGAAGACCCGGAGCAGGTAGTTCAACACAACTACTGGCGTGATGCAGCCTGGCATCACGCGGTACGGCGGGACGATTTTGCCAAGCAACAGGGCCTCTGATCCCTCGAACGTCCATGAGGCGCGCATGGCGCTCGGCGGTCGGCTCCGCGAGCTGCGCGAACAAGCCGGTCTGACCGGCAGGAAGCTCGCGGAGTCGCTGTCATGGCATTTCTCGAAGATCTCCAAGATCGAAAACGGCAAGCAGAAACCCAGCGAAGACGACATCAAGTCCTGGACGAAGGCGACTGGGCGCGAGGACGAGGCTCCTGCACTGCTCGCGTCGCTCCGCACACTGGAAGTTCAGCACGCCGAGTGGCAGCGGATTCTTCGTGGCGGCATCCGGCCGCGGCAGAACTCGCTTGCTGAACTGGATCAAAAGACGCAGCTGTTCCGCGTATTCGAGTCGACCGTGATTCCGGGGCTCCTTCAGACCTCCGAGTACGCTCGCGCGCGTTTCGCCGAAAGCATCCGTGTCTTCAAGCTCGCCAACGACATCAACGACGCAGTCGCGGGCCGCCTGAAGCGGCAGGACATCTTCTACCGGCCGGACAAGCGCTTCCACTTCGTCCTCACCGAGGCGGCTCTGCGCTTCCGCCTGTCAACTGTGCCGGTCATGCTCGGCCAGCTTGATCGCCTGGTCTCGATCTCCGCGCTCCCCAACGTCAAGCTCGGGATCATCGGATTTGACACCCAGTACACCGCAGCACCGTGGCACGGGTTCTGGTTGTACGACGAGGAGAAGGTCCTGGTCGAGACATATTCCGCGGCCCTCAACCTCGCACAGCCCCAAGAGATCGAGCTGTACTCGGACGTCTTCAGCGAACTCGCCGCTGTCGCCAGCTATGGCCGTGCCGCTCGCGCCATCATCACGCGCGTCATGGACGAGTTCGCAGAGCAGCTGCCGCAGGACTAGCGCCACGTTGCTCCGATCATCAACTGTTTGACTTGTTGCGTGCAACTACGAGCAACTTGCTTTTCTCGCGCACGTGAACCTGCCTAGTCTCCCTGAGTCCGCCCCGGCCGACCTTGGAGACGAGCTACGTGATTACGCCAGTACCCCTGCTCAGCAAGGACCGGATCGGCCTCCTCTCCGAGAGTGCGCGCGAGGTGGTCGAATATCGAAAGAGCGGCTTGAGCCTCAACCACATCCAGGGATGCCCACTGGGATGCGCATATTGCATCCGGCATACCTACGGGTTGTGGGACAAGGATCAGCCTGTTGCGCTCATGCCGGACGCGCAAGCGGTGGACGAACTGGTCAACCACCGGTATTTTCAACCGCACGTCACACCGGTCCAGTTGTTCAACCGGGCCACCGAGCCTTTCTTGCCGAAGGTCCGCCCGCACACGTATGCGGTGCTCGAAGATCTGGACGAACGCGAGCTGACCAATCACGTGCTGGTCATCACGCGGCACCAGCTCAAGCCCTACGACATCGACCGGTTGAACCAGCTTCGCCACGTCAAGCTGACGCTGCTGTTCACCTACTCAGGGATCGACGACCCGAAGATCGAACCGTACCCGTCGCACGTCGCAGCCGAGTCGTTGAAGCTGATGAGCGAACCGGTGCGGCGAAGGTACCGGACGATTCTCTATTGGCGTCCGCTCGTCCCCGGCCTGAACGACACCGATCAGCACCTCTCCATTGCGTACGAGTTGAGCCGGCACGCGGACGCTACGGTTTTCACTGGACTTTTCTACCGCGACCAGATCGCCGCGTACTACAAGGCCAACGGCATCCCCGAGCCCTATACCGATACTGCACGCCGCAAGATCGTGCCCGAGACGCTGGAACGCCGGGTCCTCGATGCGTTTGCTGACTCGGCTGCTTTGTTCCGCAAGACTTCCTGTGCCGTGTCGTACGCGCATGGCCTGCCCGACTACAACGGTCACTACGGCATTCGGGAACTTTGCGACATCTGCCCGCTCCCGCAGAGAGAACTGTGTGCCGGGGCGCAACGCGTGCCAGCAACAGAAGATGTACACCGTTGCGCCAGCGTGTTGCCCGAGGCGCGCGACCTTGAGGTCGTAGACATTTCCCAGCGGGCCGTCGTCGTGTCCGGCTTGGAAACTGAGCAGCCACGGTACTTCCTCCAGCACGCGCTCGGGTTTCAGGTGCACGACGCGAGACACCCTCACCATGCGCTCCGGCATGGTCGCGCCGACATTGGATGGACGGGAGTTCCAGCATGACTGACTGGACTGCACTCAGCTACGTCGTCGTGGATGTCGAGGGCAACGGCCAACAGCCCGCCGATCTCGTGGAGATTGCGGCTGTCCGGATCGAACACGGAAGCATCAGCGAGCCCGTCTCGTGGCTAGTGCGGCCTGGCCGGCCGATCACCCCTTTCGCGAAGCGGATCCACGGGATCACCAATGAGCAGGTAGCAGGAGCTCCCGCATTCGCCGAAATCGCCGCCGAGGTGCTGAAGGCCTTGGACGCCCCCGCGCTCATCGCCCACAACGCCCATGTTGACGTCGGTGTGCTGGAGCGCGAACTTGGCGACTGGGAATGCCCCGAAGTGTTCGACACGCTCAAGCTCTCGCGGCGCTTCTTGCCCGGCCATCCGACTTACAAGCTCGGATCGCTTGTCAGGCAGCTCGGGCTTGACGCTGGGCTGGAGGACATGCAGCAGCCGCATCGCGCCGCGTACGACACGACGGTGACCGCCCGGTTATTTGCTCATGTCGCGGCCGGGCGATCGCTCGAAGCACTCCGCGAACGACCGGAGCGAGGTGACGAAGATGACGCCGTCCTCTTCTGATCTCGACCGCGGCCTGCTCATCAGCGTCGACGGCCCCGGCGGTGCGGGAAAGACGACGATCGTCCGGCATCTGGCACAGATTCTTCTTGCGGAGGGCCGTCACGTGCACGTGACGGCGGAGCCGTCGAACGGCCCGATCGGGAAGCTCGCCGCCGAACTCACACCGACTGTCACCGGTCACGCTCTCGCATGCTTGTACGCGGCTGACCGGTATCACCACGTGGAAACCGAGATCAAGCCACGTATTCAGACTGGCCACGTGGTGATCTCCGACCGGTACCTGGCATCGGGGCTGGTCGTCCAGCGCTTCGACGGCGTGGACCCCGTGTTTCTCTGGCAGATCAACGAAGAAGTCGAACGACCGGACCTTACGGTCATCCTTGAGGCCGACCCCGACGTGATCTCGGAACGGTTGCACGCACGTGGACCGCACAACCGCTTCCAGAGCCCGCCAGGCAATAGCCGCACGGAGACCAAGTTCTACCGGGAAGCTCGCACGATGCTGGATGAGGTCGGCTTCCCCGTTCTGACCCTGGATTGCTCAAACCGTCCGCCTGAGCAGTCTGCCGCGATCATCCGCGACGAGCTGAATGCAATGCTCGAGCCCGCCGATTCAGCCACCTGATCGGTCACGGCAACGTCCAGCTCTGACTCAGTAGCCACCCCGGCGGTGTTTCGTGCCGCGCGGCGCGCATGCCTTCGGGGAAATCGGCGGCGGACGGGCGAGGTCGAGCCCGACGGCGTTCACATTCTGCCCAGCGGCAGAAAGCCTAGGCGCCCTCGCCTGTCTGCCGCCCCATAGCCGCGGTGGAGGCGGCTGACCCCGACCGGTCGCCTCCACCGCGCTCCACCCCGGATGAGAGGTGTCTGGAATGGCCGCACCAGTCCAACGCCTGTGGACGACGCCCTATACCTGCGGGCGCGACGGCATGCAGCATCAGGTCACCGACGAGGCCTTCTACGAGTCTCGCGAGCACGGCGTACCCCTCGTCGCCGTCTGCGGTCGTCAGCTGGAGTGTTCGCTCGCTATCTCGGCCCCCGGCGCTCAATGCGTCGAGTGCGCTCGGCTCATTCACCTGTCCCGTATGCGGCAGAGCGAGAAGCGGCGGGCTGTTCTTGTGCTCGTCCAGGGCGGTCCAACCGGACGGCATCGCCGGCCCCCGCCGGCTCGGCGGCCTCATCGCGTTCGCGGACGAAGCCAGCGCGGCAGGAGGGCGTCATGACAAACGACGATGGGCGAAAGCAGGACACCCGTGCGCCCGAGAATCCCGACGGTGAACTGGACGGTCGCGCAGACGTCGAAGCGAGGTTCCTGAAGATCCTGGGCAGGGCGTTGCGTTGTGAACGCGAGATCGGCGACTGGACGCGGCAGGACTTGGCGCGCGATGGGTGTTGGCCAGGCGACGCAGACTATCGCCTCGCACGAGTTCGGAACGCGCGCGATGACGGTCGCCCGGTTCACGGTGTACTGCAACGTATTGGGACTGCCGCCCGGACGCTTGTTCGAGCGCGTGTACGACGAGGCGATCAGCGACGGCACGGTAGTCGTGAACCTAGCCGAGCTGGCCCGGTCGGGACATCCACTCGCACGCTGGGCAGAGATCCGCTTGCGAGACCTGCCCCCGTACTCAATAGGCCGGCTGCTCGTTCCCCGGCCCGCGCAAGACGCGCTCGCTGAACTCTGCGAATGCGACAAGGGCCAACTGCTCGCTGAGTTGAAGGCAGCTTGACATGTTCCGGGAGAGCCCCAATGCGCCCTCATACAGGGTGTGCCTCGCACTCTGGCCGTTCTCACTTCGCGGCGAAGCGGTGATGCACAAGGTTCCGCAGAGACTCCTGCGAATCCTGTGCCGCGGGCGCACCTGGCTCGGGATGAGCGACTGCGGAGTCATCTGCCTTGCCGACGGGGAGCCTCGCGAGGACGTCGTTCTGATGTGGTGCATCAAGTGCTTCCCGGCGGGGACCGTGCCCGCCGCGCGTACGAGAGGAGTCAGCAGCCGTGATCTACCGGCCCGGTACCGCGCAGGACGCGGCGCGAATTCCCGCAGCACCCGGAGGGTTCCCAGACGATCGGGCGGCCGAGATGAGCCGCCCCTCCGTCATCCGCCACCGGCCGCTGGACGACTGGACCGCGACGCAGATCGCATGGCCGGTCGAGGACCGCGATCTCGCACCAGCCAACCATTAGCGCGAAGGACACCATGCGCAGCACGAGCCGCCTCCTCATCCCGGAAGCGCCTAGTCGCGCGGCACCGATTTCGATAACAAGAGAAAGGACGGGACACCTTGGCAGCGCCAGCAATCAGCATCAAGGGGTGTCGGATCACCGGACCCGCCCGGGACGCGATGCGCAGGAAGCTGAAGAAGAGGTACGAGAAAGGCGCGACTGTTCGTGCGCTGGCCGAGGAATGCGGGCGCTCGTACGGCTTCGTGCACCGGGTTCTTTCCGAGGCCGGAGTTCAGATGCGCAACCGAGGCTGGCGGGTCCGCAAGACACGCCCGGCCGCGCCGATCGGTTCGGGCCCTCAGCACTCGATGGGACATCCGCTATGAACAACAACGCCTGCCGCACACCAGGGCCACGAGTAGGAACGTACGCCCTCATCGGCCGCGACGAAGACATCCTGTTCATCACCGACGACACCGGTGCCTTTGTCTTGCCAGGCGGCCCGGTCCGCGACGGCGAACCCGTCGAGCAGGCACTCCGCCGCACCCTGCGCGGCCAGATCGACGCAGCGATCACCGGACTCGACTTCTGCTCCGTCGTCGAGCACGAAATAGACGGAGGCCGGCACGGGTCGTCGTCCGAGCTGGCGTTCCTGTTTGACGTGACGCTCGCCGACACCGACCGCATCACCGTTCACCGGCCTCGTACGCACCGGTGGGCGGGCGAGGCCGAGGTCTCTGTGCTGCGCCCGGCGGCAATCGCGGAGGTGCTCGCCGCCGGAAGCCTGTCCGCCGACGTTCCGTGGCGGGCGTGGACACCATGACCCAGTTACTCCGCACAGCGATTGACAACCGCGGCTGGCTCTCGGCCAGAGATGGCGAGTTGCCGCGTTCGGAGCCGGTTCCTGCCTTGGGATACCAGATGACGTCAAGGGAGGCGCAGAGCAGTCGCCTCGATGATGCGACAGATGCAGTTCCGGACTTCGCCGAACTGATCGGGCGCAGCGACGACCAGCTCGAAGAACTGGTCCTTGCCAACCTCGGCCCGGACGCGACCGGACTGTGGCAAGCCCTGCTACTCCCGCCGCTGCTCGACCGGGTCCGGACGATCTTGATCGCGACACAGCACAGGGTCGACAACGACCTCCGCACGCGGCGATCAAGGCGCAACGAACGAGGCAGCAAACTGGGCTTCGACCCGACGTCGCACTACGAACAGCGATACAGCCAGTGGCGTGTCCGCGTCACCATGTTCAAACGCCTCGTCGAGACCAGGTTGTCCCAGACGCGAGCCGCCGCTGCCGACGAAAACCACAAGGCAGCCGCCCTGAACCGCAGGCACCGCAACGCCGTGCGCAGGCTCGCCGAGGCCATCGACCGCCACCGCCGCACCCTCGGCGCAGAGGTCGATCCCGAGCCGGCCGATCGGGCGCTGTGGCAGATCCTCGAGGACGTCACCGTTCCTCTGGGACCACAAGGGGTTCCGGTCGCCGTCCGCGACATGCTCACCACGTACTGGTCGTCCGCGCAGAAGGGCGCAGCCATGGATGCCGAGACCACTAAGACCAAAAGCCAAAGTACGACGGAGTACCCGGCACCCTGGCCGGAAGACCTGGAGAGGTTCGCCGATGCGGTCCGGCCGACAACGAAGCCGAATCAGGACGCGGACGGCGAGAACTAGCGCTCCAGTCATCCGGTTTACCGCCGCGGCCCGTTGATACCCGACGACGTCAGCACACAGCAGCGCCCGTCGATAGACAGACAGGAGGCAAGAAACCGTTGCAGACACTCGCAGAGGCCGACGGAACCCGCTTGCCGCACGCAGAACGCGAGTCCCCGCGGCGGCCGACATCGCGCGGCTCTCGAAAGCCAGCACCGACCAATGAGAAGCAACGAGATTTGCTGAACGCTTGTCACTGTGGACTGCACTCCTTGTCCCAGGAGATCAACGCGGACGGCGGCACCGGAACCAAGACGGTCCAGCTCGCCTACCTCGAGGTCACCAGCGGTGCCGGTTCGACCGGCCGCACGTTCAACAGCCACCACAGGGACTTCTGCACCCGGAATTTCGACGAGCCCGACCCGACACTCTATTGCGACTGCAGGCTCTACGGCCTCTGCGACGCGGCACAGACGGTCACAGTCGTCTGGTCGCACACTACCGACAGGCCGACCGGCTGGAACACCACAGAACTGATCACCACGAGGCACGGACTCATGGAATGCCCGACCAGCACACGATGGAGCTGCCGCTGATGCCGGATCACGCAAACTGGACCCCAGCCGTGCAAGACCGCATCGGACTGCCGACATGGCGTCGACTCTACGACGCTCCGGGATTTGTCCACGAAACGGTCGACAAGAGCGGACGCACGTGGCGGATGTGGTTCGCCGACAGCGACATGCCCGGCGACCCGCATCCCCGCGGCTGGCGACTGGCCCGGCTCGCTGCGCTCGACCAGGCTACTTTCGTCCCGCACACCGGTGACGGCCGGGAGTTCGACACCGCCGCGGCACTGATCACCGCTGACGAGGCCGCGCGTGAACTCAGTGACCGCGCACGAGCACGGCAGCCTGCCGGACAGCTGCGCGCGGCCGAAGCACAGATCCTCCTGCTGGACGAAGCTTCACCGACCAACCTGCACCGGCACCTGCCGGGCCGACAACGCGCACAGGCTGTGGCCATAACACTGGACCAGGACACGGGCGTGCTGGACGCACGCGTCTTCGACGACGTGCTGCCCGACCGGACCGTCTGCTGGACGATCCCGTGCGTGACCACCGCCGCCGCGAATCGCGTACTACAGGAGGCCGCCAGCTTGGTCGGACCGCTGCTCGCCGATGTTCCGGCCGTGCTGTACCGCCGGATACGCGAACACCTCGCAACAGCGTTCTCCGACGACGATTTGGTATTAGGCATGTACGCCGGCGAGTGGTTCGAGAAAGACCCGGCATCCTCCGGGATCACCGCCGGAACAGGCGATCGCGAACTGGCCGAATGGGCCGCGGCCTACGACAAGAATGTCGCGTCCGGACGCTGGCGGAAGTTCTTCCCGCGGGGCTTGGACATCGGGAGGTGCCGACACGTGGTGCTGCGCGGCACCTACCTGTGGGCCCGCACGCACCGAGATCTGTTACGGGAGCAGCCCATCCGGCTCGACGTCCATACCCATACCATCGCGCCGAGCATCGGTTGTCGTGATGCCAGCTAGCACACCTGAGTTGAACAGCCGCAACGAGAAAATGGCGCAGGCATACCGGGACGGCGCAACGATCACGAGGATCGCCGCTGTCTACGGGCTGTCTCTGAGCTGGACAGGCCGGATTCTTCGCCAACAGGGCGTCGCGATGCCCCCTGTCCGGCAAGGAGTGAAACGAGAACTCAACGTCGCGCGAGTCGTCAGCGACTACCAGGGCGGAGCCACCATCCAGCAGGTCGCGGACACGCACCACGCGTCTTATGGCACGATCCGCCGGCTCCTCCTGCGCGAGAAAGTCGCAATCCGGCCCCATGGCGGCCAAAACGCGATCAGCCTCCGCGCCGCCCAAGCCGACAATGGCCCACCCCGACCAAAGAAGACGAAAGCGGTCCTGGCGCGGGCTCCCTCGACGCACAGTCCGCGCCGCCCACTCCCACCGACCCTGCTTCGGCAATAGCGCAAGAACATGGACGTTTCGTGACGAGCAAACAAGACACCCCTCAGCCGTCGCCCCGGCACCTGCTGCTCGGCGCTGTCCTTCACGCGCAACGCCGCAAGGCCGACAAGACCTTGCGCGAAGTGGCGAACCTGATCCACAAGCACCACGCGCAAGTCGCACAGTGGGAACTCGGCGTGCGCAAGCCCGACGCCGAGCACGTCGGCGGAATCCTCTGCGCCCTGTCCGTCGCTCCAGACGACCACGCCTACATCTCCAGCCTCGCGAGGACAACCGACCACAGCGTGGTAATCCTCCACCCGGCTCACCACCGCCACCATGCCGAAGCACGCAGCCACTTCACCCAACTCGCAAAATCCTTTGTGGACTACCATCCGACCCTCGTTCCCGCCTCCCTGTGGACCTCCGACTACGCCCGCGTTGTCCTGAAGGATCTCGGCGCGGCTCCCGGATGTGTCAGTGAATTCGTCAGAGCCCAGGCAGCGCAGCGAAGGCTTCTGCGGACCCCTACCGCGGAAACGAGCAGAAAACAGGTCGAAGTCTTCCTTGGCGAGCCTGCCCTGTCGTCCCATCTCCGAGCACCGGCGGTCACCTGCAGCCAGCTCCGATTCCTGCGGGCGCTAGAGAAGGCGAACCCGATGATCAGAGTGCGCATCGTTCCGTCGGAGATCTGCGGCAGCCCGGCACTGCAGGCCCCGTTCACCTGTTACGAGACGGCCGCAGGCCCGGTCACGTACTTCGCGCACCACAGTGCGGGTGTCTTCGCCCCCGACCACGGAGCCTACCGACGGCTCACCGCGGATCTGCGTCTGCTCGCACTGCCCACGACACAATCCCGGAAGGTGATCGACGACCGCATCCGAGACCTGGAACGACTTTCGCCTGCGGCAGAACTTGCCCAACCCCCAACGGCAACCGAGGCCCACCGGTGACCCTCGAACCGATACCCGCATCCGCCGTCGGCACACCGACACCCGACGCTGCAGCCCAACCGCCCGAGACAGCCGGAGCTTTCGTGCGCAGACGCCGGCAGGCATCGGGCCTGAGCATCAACCGCCTCGCGGTACGATCCGGGATCAGCGCCTCCACCATCGGAACCCTCGAACGAGGCCGCACCCCGCTGCAATCACTATGGACCGCCGCAGCCTTGGCCTACGCTCTGAAAGCCGATCCGTACGCACTAGCGATCGCCGCAGGCCGCAGCTACCCCGCAGCCACCCGTTCAGACCGCGACCGGGGACACCGCACCGTCCGAGCGTCCGACATCGCAGGGCCACACCGGACCCTGACCTGCTTCGGCGAAATGCTCTACCTGTGGCGCATCAGGCACAATCGCACCCTGACCCAGGTCGCCGAACTGACGGGTGCCGATCGCCTGTGGTTGTCGCGAGTCGAACGCATGGCGGCCGCGCCGTCGATCCCCACCGTCGTGAAGATCGCCTACGGTCTGAACCTGTCGCGCACAGAACTGCTGGTCCTGGCCATGCGCGACCAGCACTGCCGCAACCTGTACGCCCGCGAGAACATGGTGTACGCGCCGCATGTGCGCGACCTGTACGCCCGGTCCGGGTGACGGTTGCGACGACCGCACCCCGAGCGAGGAGGCTTGCCCAATAACTCAGCTCATTCGGAGCTGGACGCCTGGGAGTTGCATCGGCGTGCGCGGGCACGCTGTATGAGATCGGCATGTTTCGTCGCCCAAGTGACCATCGGCATCATCGCGTCGAGCGCTTCGGCCGTCTCCGGACTTAACGAATACTGCACGGAGGGCGGAAAAGCTGTGGACTGCTGGTGCCGAAGGATCAGCCCGTCGGCAGTCATGGTTTTGAGCGTGCGCGCGAGAACGCTTTCGTGCAGAGTGCGACGGTGCCCGCGGTCCCGTTCGCATAGTGTCCTGATCGTGTCGAGAAGCTCTTTATAGTGCTTTGGCCCATCGGCGAGCGCGACGATGACTGCGTGCATCCAGTCGCCGCTGAAAAGGCGCCTCACGTCTGACAGCTTGCGCAGCTGCTCGGCATCCCAGCCGTCGCGCCACGCGCCGTCGTGTCGGGAGCCGACGGGAACCGTCCCGTCTACATGAGCGGTAGGCCAGCGGCGCTTGACGGGCCTCAGGGTTCGTCCGGACGTCAGCTGGACTTGTCCAGTTCGGTTCGACAGCTCGGTCATTGCATCCTCCCGGCGGCTAGGTCGCAGTTCGAAGACGGGCAGGTCCGTTCGTGCAGCCGGCCGGGGAGGAGATCAGGCCGCAGAACGCGCAACGTCCATAAGGCCAGCGTAGGCCCCGTCGACTCGATCTTCAACTGTCAACAAGGGAGTAGTTTGGATGACTCTCATCTGAGTTTAGGACGACAGAGGTTTCGGGACAGGTCGCCGTCTGCCGCAATCAGCACGCGGTCCTTGCCAAACCGCTTTGCGCTCAGGAGGTTCGCATCGGCTCGTCGGACAAGATCCGCGATGCCAGTGCGGCCGCGGGCGTTCAGGACGACACCGCCGACGGAGGCGGTCAGCCCAGTGATGACGACAAAGCGTCCGTCCGCGGACCGAGCTTCGACGACTGCGCCGCGTATCCGCCCGAGGATCCGTTCTGCGATCCCCTTTGCGCACGCCCGGTTCGCGCCGGGAAGGAGCGCCATGAATTCGTCTCCGCCGTACCGCCCGACGATGTCTTCGCGCCGCACCGCGGCCGTGAGCTTCGCAGCGACCACGCGAAGGACGGCGTCGCCCGCAGGGTGACCGTATCGGTCGTTGACAGCCTTGAAATGATCAAGGTCGAGGACGAGCAGCGCGATCGCATGCCCTATGGACCCGTCGAGGACCGAGGCGACCCGGACGTCCCACCCTTCCCGATTAAGCACTCCGGTGTATTTGTCCGTGCCCCACGAGCCGAGCGGCTGTCCGCAGGCAGAGCAGCATGGCCCCTGCCCCGACAGGGATGGCCAGGTAGATACCATTGTTGATCTTCCTCCGAACGAGTGGCTTTGACTGACGTGAAGGCGTCCGGTTCGCTACCGTTGGTTCGGAGTTGAAATCACGATGATCGCGAGTTTAGGCTGGTCGCGCGGACGAGTTCAACCAGGATCAACATCCTCACTCGTACGGGTGTTTACGTGAGTGGAAGCAGTCGGGGTGGAGATCGCATGGCGACACCGGCGTATCCGGATGGGCACCTTCCGGCGAGCCTGCCGGACAACTTCGCGGACATCCTGGCCGCCAGGCTGAACAAGCTGTTCGCGACTATGAAGCCGCGCAGCGGCCAGGAGTACACGAACGACTTCGTCGCAGCGGAAATCACCGCCACGGGCGTGGGGATTTCCGGAAGCTACATCTGGCATCTGCGCAAGGCACGGAAAGACAACCCGACACTGCGCCACCTGTATGCACTGGCTGCGTTCTTCGGTGTGCCGGCGTCGTACTTCTTCGATGACGCGGTGACCGACCGGGTCGACGAACAGCTGCAGAAGCTCCAGGCTGCGCAGGAAAGCCTGACCGCGAACACGAGTGAAGCCCAGCTGATCGCGATGCGTGCGGGTGCTCTGTCCCCCGAGCGCCGACGGCTGGTGATGGACCTGCTCGACGTGGTCTATCGCGACGAGCAGGCTGAGCGAGGCCAATCGCCAACGGAGTGAGCGCTGTGGCAGGCAAGGGAGCGATCCGGCACGGTGGCTTATGTGCTAGTCCGGTCCTGAGCCTGGAGGGAGGGGCAGATGACGTCCGAACGGCAGCTGCGCCGTCGCTGCCGGCAGCTCTTGACTGATCTCGACATCCATCCGCCGTTGGATGTCACCGAACTGTGCCGCCGCGTCGGGATCCAGCGTGGCAAACCGATCAGGCTGCGTGCGCATCCCATCCCTGTCCCCGGCCCGTTCGGTGCTTGGGTCGCGGCGGCTTCGGCGGACTACATTTTCTACCAGCAGGAAACGAGCAAACCGCACCAAGACCACATCATCCTGCACGAACTCGGTCACATGCTGGCCGGCCACGACAGCGACGCACACGACGACACCCTGCTCAGCGACCTCTGCCCGGGTTCCTCGACCGAGTCCCTGCGCGCCGAGTACCCCGACCTGGCGCCGGACGCGGTCCGCCGCGCGCTCCGCCGCACCTCGTACGACACCGCGCAGGAATACGAAGCGGAAACAGTCGCCACCATCATCCTGGAGTGGGCTTCGGTTCTCGACCGTGTCTGGGTGCCCGCCGCAGGCAACGGCACTGCGCATCGAATGGAGACCGCGCTCAGCGACCGGCTGGGGTGGCTATGACCTACCTCGTCCTCGCCTACGGCATCGCCGCCATCGCGGTGCTGGCCTGGCTGGGCCTACGACTGAGCCGGACCCCGCAGAACCTGCCGCTGCGCGCCCTGACGGGTCTCGTCGCCTGTCTCGCTCTCGCCTTCCCCTTCGGCCTCGCCGCCGACCGCGAGGCGACCGTGCTCGGCCTCCCGCCGATGCTGTCCCGCCTGATCCAGCACGGCACGCTGCTGATCGGAGTGACCTGTCTGGTCCTTTTCTTCCTCTTCTCGGCCCTGGAACCACGCCAGGCATGGCCACGAGCCCGCCGTTTCGCCGTGCCGCTCGTCGCGGCCGAAGCCGTTTTGATCGCCACCGCGGCGCTCGCCCCTCCCACGGTCCACAGCAGTTCCTCGCCCGCGGGCGCCGTTTTCACCGTCACCGCGGATCTCTATCTGGCATTCGGCTTCGCCACCGCGTTCCTCTGGGCGCGCCGCTACGCCCGCGACGCCAACCCGCGCCTCGCCCGCGGCCTCCGGATTGCCTCCGTCGGCCTCGCCGCCATCGTGCTGGCGAACTGCGTGTTCATCCCCGAGATCATCCTGCGCCGGGCGGGCGCGTCGTCCCCCTCCGCGCTCGCCGAGACCAGCGGCGCCGCGGCCACCCTGCTCGGCGCGGTAGCCGCAGCCGTCTTCCTGCTTCCCGGCGTCGTCATCTTCCTCGCCGGCGTCATCTATCCCGCCGCCGCGATGCGGGTCACCGCACTGCGGGTCTGGGCAGGCCACCGCCGCGCATACCGCCAGCTCGATCCTTTGTGGACAGTGCTGCACGCGCAGTTTCCCGACGACGAACTGCAACGGGTCACCCCCAGTCCCTGGCGCGACCTCTTCCGGCTCCGCGGCACGCACCGGCGCTACTACCGCCGCGTCGTGTAATGCCGCGACGGTCTCGTCCGCATCAGCCCCTACCTGCCGCCCCGCGCCTGCGAAGGCTACGACGACCTGGCGCGCTCGCTGACACACGCGCTCGCCGCCCGAGCCGCAGGACAACAGGCCCGGTCGGTCCATGCGACACCGGTCGTCGTCGCGGCCGCCGACAGCCTCGACGCGGACGTCCGCGAACTGGTGTCCCTCTCCCGCGCCATGAACTCGACAGGAGACCCATGACCACGGCCATGATCATCGGCGGGGGAATCGCCGGCCCCGTCACCGCGATGGCACTGCAGAAAGCCGGGATCGACTCGGCAATCTACGAGGCCTACCCCACCACCGCGGACGGCGTCGGCGCGTTCCTCAGCATCATGCACAACGGACTCGACGCCCTCACCGCCATCGACGCCGCCGACCTCGTACGCACACACTCTTTCCCAGCCAGCACCGTCGAATTCTTCAACCACCGCGGCACCCGGCTCGGCCAGGCCCCCATCGGCGGCGCCGCCGGAGACCGCGGCCCGCGGATGATCAAGCGGTCCACGCTCTACCGCGCACTCCGCGACGAAGCCAGCCGCCGCGGCATCGCCGTCCACCACGGCAAACGCCTCACCAGCGCAACCACCACACCTGGCGACCCGGTCACCGCGCAATTCGCCGACGGCACCGAAACCCAAGGCAGCCTGCTGATCGGAGCGGACGGCATCCACTCCGCCACCCGCGGGCTCATCGACCCCGCCGCGCCGAACCCGCGCTACACCGGCGCCATCACCGTCTGCGGCTACGCCGCCCACGCCGCCGTCACCACCGAACCCGGCACCTTCCGGATGGTCTTCGGCCGCAAGGCGTTCTTCGCGTTCCTCACCGCACCCGACGGCCAGACCTGGTGGTTCGCCAACCTCCCCCACCCCCGCACCGAACTCACCAAAGAACAACTCGCCAGCACCACCTCCGACGAATGGAAACAACGGGTCGCCGGACTCCTCGCACGCGACCGGACACCGGCAGCCGATATCGTCCGCGCCAGCGACGATGCCGTCACCGGCGCCAACGGCTACGACATCGCCACCACGCCCACCTGGCACACCGACACGACCATCATCATCGGCGACGCCGCCCACGTCTCCGCCCCCAACGCCGGCCATGGCGCCTCCATGGCCATCGAAGACAGCATCGTCCTCGCCCAATGCCTCCGCGACCTGCCCACACCCCAAGCATTCCACGCCTACGAAACCATCCGACGCCCCCGCGTCGAACGCGTCGTCGCCACCAGCGCACGCATGGGCGGCAACGCAACCCCCGGCCCCGTCAAACGGATGATCCGCGACGCCGTCCTCCCCCGAAAACTCAAGAAAGGACCACGCAACACCGCATCCTGGCTCACCGGCTACCACATCGACTGGCACCAGTCCGTTGCCCAGCCAGACGAAGTACCGCGATAGGCCAGTAACTGGGCGCACTTGTGAGCTGGTGAGTCATCAGACGACGGAAGAAGTCGTCGAACACGTTTGCTGCGTGAGGTCGGAACGCTTTCGCCGCCTGCCTAGTGCCGCAAGAGTGCGGCCAAGGCTCGAGCTACCGACACCGCAAACAGCCCTGTACCTTGGCACGCGTCCTCGAGCAGAGTGGGCGGAGCGCAGGCCTGAAAAGTGACGCTCTTCGCTGCTGAGACTCGGCAACCGCCAACCGTTTTACCCGTGGGTCCGCGGCCGGTAGTCGCCGAACCGGTGACGACGGGCAGGCCCTCGTCTGCGGAGCAGGTGGGCTGGCACGTAGTGGCTGACCGGCCGTGAAAATTGGTCGTCGGCGGTGACGAGCTCGTAGGTAACCCAGCTGAGCATTCCTCCGTCCTCGCGGCGAGCCCGCTCGAACAGCAGGCCGGGACCGTCGGTCTCGGTCCGCAAGCCAGCGCGGTTGCGTGCGACGAGGATTTCCGTACACAGCACGAGCAGCTTGCGCACGCCTACCCAGACCGGAATCGGCGGACTCACTCTCCGAACGGTTGACGGCCACTCGTCCACCACAAAATCACCCTGCTCGTATCCACAGCCTGGGCCGCCTGCAGCCCGGCAACCCGTACTCAGAGCCGAACATGCGTTCGACCCTGAGTCACATTGGTCTAGCCGGAGCGGCGGGTTACCCGTCGTCGCCCAGAACGTCACGCTTCTTGATTGAAAAGGCAAAAGGGGAATCGGCATCATTGCACCCTGGGCGCCCCGTCGTGTCGGGCGGATCCTGCGCGGGATCGCAACCCGTCGCGGCGCACGAGTCGTTGTGGAGACGGCGATGGGCGGCCCTCCCGTTCCGCCCACCACCCTGGTTGCCCATCGGACAGCCTTCCCCCATGCCGCAGCTCTCGACTGGCGAGCAGGCTGGCAGCTCCGGCCGCACCGGACGTGGCAGCGATTGCCGCGGCGACGGTGGCGGCTGCGTCCCGAAAGCCGTTGCCCCAGCACTTTGCCGACGGCGGCGCGGATGTCCGCAGGTGTGGCTGGTTCGCCGTCGAGCGCGATTCCGGCATCCCGCTCGGCGAGGCGTGCGGCCAGTGCCGGTTGATCGGCGGCGTGCTCGGGCAGCCCGGCCACGGGCACGGCGTGTCGCATGGCCGCGGCCACTGTGCCGTGACCGGCGTGGGTGACCACGGCGGCCGCGTCCAGGAGTCCCTCGGCGTGGGGGACGAATGCGACAATGGCGGCGTCGCCCGGCACGCGAACCCGCTGGGTCACTCGGAGCCGGAGTGCAGCGTGAGCTGTCGTGCGTGGTGGTCGAAGTGCCGGGTCGGGAACCGGTAGACGTCGGCCAGTGACATGCGGTCGCGGAAGTAGGGGTCCCAGCGGGTCGGAAAGTGCATCGTCCGGGCGAGGGCGGCCTCAGTTTCCCGGTCGAGTCGCTGGTGCAGACGCGCGATCGCGCGGTCTGCGACAGCTGCCATCCCCCGGCGTTTCAGGAGGTTCCCTCCGAGGCGGGAACCGACGTAGTTCACGGCGTCGAAGGGGACGGTCACCGCGTTCAGGGCCTGTGCGTAGCGCTTGCCCACGCTGTCAGGGAGCCGGTCGAACAGCGCGATCAGGTTCCGCAGTGCCCAGACGATCAGGTAGCCGAGCAGCATGTGGAACAGCAGTTCGCGGTTGGTCCAGCGGGTCCCGTTGCTGGCGCGGCGCAGGTCCGCGTCGCTCGCCTGGTCGAGAAGCCGGTGAAACTCGGTGCGAGCACGCTCCATCTCGTCGTGAACGGCCTGCCTGTCCACCCGTCCAGTGTCCGCCTCGCGGGACGGGAAATCCAGCCGGTCAGTTGACGGGGCTGCGGCGTTCGAGGAAGACGGTGTCGTGCCAGGTGTCGTCGCGTTGGGCGATGCGTTCGCGGACGCCGATGGTGCGGTAGCCGGCGGAGTGGTGCAGGGCGAGGCTGGCGCGGTTGTCGGTGAAGATGGAGGTTTGCAGGGTCCAGAGTCCGGCGTCGTCGGCGGCCATGACTTGTTTGCGCAGCAACGCTTTGCCGACGCCGCGGCCGCGGTGGGCTTCGGTGATGTAGACGGAGGTTTCGGCGACGCCGGAGTAGCAGTCGCGGTCGGAGGCGGGGCTGGCGGCGGCCCAGCCGACGACCTGGCCGTCGAGTTCGGCGACCCACCGGTGCCCGGGCAGCCACTTCGCGTCGAGGGCCTTGCGGGCGGGGACGGCGGTCTCGAAGGTCGCGATGCCGGTGGCGATGCCGTCGCCGTAGATCCGCCGCACGGCGGTCCAGTCCCCGGGTTCGAGGGCGCGGACGGTGATGTCGTCGGGCACGTCGTCGGGGCAGCAGGGGCGGGGGCCGAGCATGCCCATGACGGCGTCGGCGGCGTGCGGGAGCCCGGTGCAGCAGGCTTCGTTGACGGTGACGACGGTGGCGGTGCCGACCTTCTCCAGGCGCACGAACCCGACGTCGGCGAGCTTGCGCACGTGATGCGACGTCGTCGACTGGCTGGTGCCGAGGATCTCCGTCAGCGCGCCGACGGTGATGCCGCGCGGGCTGGTCGACACGGCGTGCAGCAGCCGGACGCGGACGGGTTCGGCGAGGCAGGCGAACCACTCGGCGTAGGTGGCGGCGTCGGCGGTCGGCAGCACTTGGGCCTGGGGCAGCGCGATCGGCATGCCGACAGTGTATCGACCACGGTCGATGGTTGCATCCATCGATCGCGGTCGATACAGTTCGCCTCGTTAATCGAACCCGATCGATGAATCAGGGGTGTGGGATGAGCGAGTACCCGGTCGTGGTGGTGGGAGCGGGCCCGGTGGGGCTGGCCGCGGCGGCGCAGCTGCTGGAGCGGGGCCTGGAGCCGCTGGTGCTGGAACGCGGGCCGCGTGCGGGTGCTGCGGTAGCGGCGTGGCATCACGTCCGGTTGTTCTCGGCGTGGTCGGAGCTGGTCGACCCGGCGGGCGGCCGTCTGCTGGAGCCGACCGGGTGGATCCGTCCGGACGGCGCGGAGTACCCGACAGGCCGCGAATGGGCCGAGCGGTACCTGCAGCCGCTGGCCGAGGCGCTGGGGTCGCGGGTGCGGTTCGGCGCCGAGGTGGTCGGGGTCGCGCGGCGGGGCCGGGACCGGGTGGTCGACAGCGGCCGCGAGGGCGAGCCGTTCTCCGTGCACGTGCGCACCGCCGAGGGCGAGCAGCGGCTGCTCGCGTCCGCGGTGGTCGACGCGTCCGGGACGTGGGGCGGCCCGAACCCGCTGGGCGGCGAGGGCCTGCCCGCGATCGGCGAACAGACCGCGGCCGACCGGATCGTCTACCGGGTCCCGGATCTGGGCCACCAGGAAGTGCGGGCCCGCTACGCCGGCAAGCACATCGCGGTGGCGGGCAGCGGGCATTCGGCGCTGACCGCGCTGGTGGCGTTGTCCGGACTGGCGAAGGAAAACCCGGCGACGCGGATCAGCTGGGTGCTGCGCCGCGGCGGGATCGGCACCGCGTTCGGCGGCGGCGACGCCGACCAGCTCCCCGCCCGCGGCGCGCTCGGCACTCGCGCGAAGCAAGCGGTGGAGGCGGGGCTGGTCTCGGTGGTGACCGGGTTCCGCACCGAGACCGTGGAACGCGACGACACCGGCACTTTGACGTTGGTGTCGGCGAACGGGCAGCGGCTGTCCGATGTGGACGGAGTGGTGGCGTTGACCGGGTTCCGCCCGGACCTGGGGTGGCTCTCGGAGATCCGGCTGGAACTCGACGCGACGCTGCAGGCCCCGGTGCGGCTGGCGCCGCTGGTCGACCCGAACGTGCATTCGTGCGGGACCGTCTACCCGCACGGCGCGAAGGAACTCGCGCACCCGGAGACCGGGTTCTACCTGGCCGGGACGAAAAGCTACGGGCGCGCGCCGACGTTCCTGGCGATGACCGGCTACGAGCAGGTCCGCAGCATCGCCGCCGCCCTCGCCGGCGACCACGACGCTGCCGGACAGGTCGAGCTGGTCCTGGCCGAGACCGGCGTGTGCGGCGGCGCGGGACTGTTCGACGACCCCGGCACGACCGCAGCGTCGGACGGGTGTTGCGGTCCGGCGGAGCCGGAAGTGCTGACGCTGGCCGCGCCGTCGCGCTCCGGGAACTGACCAGCGTGAGCCGCACGGCGACGGCGCGGTCCGCGGCACTGCCGGTGTCCGGGCTGCGCCGCGTGCTGGCCGTTCTCTGTCTCACCGAGATCACGAGCTGGGGCGTGCTCTACTACGCGTTCCCCGTGCTGGCCCCGGACATCAGCCGCGACACCGGCTGGCCCGCGGCCGCGGTGACCGCCGCCCTCTCCGGCGCGCAGCTGGTGTCCGCCGTCGCCGGAATCGGGGTGGGCCGGTGGCTGGACCGCCACGGCCCCCGCGTCCTGATGACCGTCGGCTCGCTGCTGGCGGTCCCGGCAGTCGTGCTGGTCGCGACCGCGCAGAACCTCGCGTGGTTCCTCGTGGCGTGGGCGCTGGCCGGGGTGGCGATGAGCGCGACGCTGTACCCGCCCGCGTTCGCCGCGCTGACCCGCTGGCACGGCCCGCGCCGTGTCCCGGCGCTCACCACGCTCACCCTGGTGGCGGGGCTGGCCAGCACCGTGTTCGCGCCGTTGACCGCGCTGCTGGCCGCGCACCTGGACTGGCGGCACACCTACCTGGTGCTGCTGGCGATCCTCGCCGCGATCACGATTCCCGGGCACTGGTTCGGGCTGCGCGGGCCGTGGCCGCCCGCCGAACCCGCGCCGCACGAGGCAGTGCACGGGGACCCGGCGCGGATCGCGCGCAGCGGCGCGTTCCGGCTCTTGGTGGCGGCGTTGAGCCTGGCGACGTTCTCCGTGTTCGCCGTTGTGGTGAACCTGGTGCCGCTGCTGCTCGAACGCGGGATCGACCCGGGCACGGCCGCGGTCGCGCTCGGCCTCGGCGGCGCCGGACAGGTCCTCGGCCGGCTCGGCTACGCCGCGCTCGCCCGCCGCACCGGCGTCCGCGCCCGCACCGCCGCGATTCTCGCCGCGACGTCGCTGACCACCGTCCTGCTCAGCCTGCTCACCACCACCGTCGCGCTGATCGCCGCTTCGGTCGTGGCGGGGATGGCGCGCGGGGTCTTCACCCTGCTGCAGGCCACCGCGATCACCGACCGCTGGGGCCCGGCGCACTACGGCCGCCTCAACGGACTGCTCTCCGCGCCGATGACCGTCACCATGGCGCTCGCCCCGTTCGCCGGGTCCGCCCTCGCCGCCGCGTTCGGCAGCTACCGCCCCGCCTTCCTCGCCCTCGCCGCGGTCAACCTCGCCGCCGCAGCCCTCGCCCTGACCGTCACCCCGACCCGGAGCACACCATGACCAAAGACCCGCACGCGATCGTCCTCGGCGGCGGCCAGTCCGGCCTCGCCGCCGCCCACGCCCTCCTGACGAGGGGCCTGCGCCCACTCGTGCTGGAAGCAGGGCCCGAACCGGTCGGATCCTGGCCGCACTACTACGACAGCCTCACCCTGTTCTCCCCGGCCCGCTACAGCAGCCTGCCCGGCTGCCCCTTCCCCGGCGACCCCGAGCACTACCCGCACCGCGACGAAGTCGTCGCCTACCTCCGCCGCTACGCCGCCGCACTCGACGCCGACATCCGCACCCGCCACCGCGCCGTCGCCGTCACCCGCGACCGCGACGGGTTCACCGTCCGCACCGGGCACGGCGACACCTTCGCCGCGCCCGCGCTCATCGCCGCCACCGGCGGATTCAGCCAGCCCCGCATTCCCGCCCTGCCCGGACTCGACGAGTTCGCCGGGACCGTTGTGCACTCCAGCGAATACCGCAACCCCGCGCCGTTCGCCGGGCAGCGGGTCATCGTCGTCGGCGCCGGGAACTCCGCTGTGCAGATCGCCGCCGAACTCGCCGAACACGCCCGCGTCACCCTCGCCACCCGCGCCCCGATCCGCTTCGCCCCGCAACGACCGTTCGGCCGCGACGCGCACTGGTGGACCGCCGCGCTGGGCCTGGACCACCTTCCCGTCGGGCACCTCCTGTCCGCCCCGCCCGCGACACCCGTGGCCGACCCTGGCCGCTACCAGGCCGCGGTCGCCGCCGGGCGGCCCGACCGGCGGCCGATGTTCACCCGCCTCGACGGCGACAGCGTGCACTGGCCCAACGGCACGAGCGAACCCGCCGACACGATCGTTCTCGCGACCGGGTTCCGGCCTGGACTGTCCTATCTGGACGGAACTGGGGCGTTGCGGGACGGGATCCCGTTGCAGAGGAAGGGGTTGTCCACGACCGTGCCCGGGCTCGGCTATGTCGGGCTGGAGTGGCAGCGCAGCTTCGCCTCCGCCACCCTGCGCGGCGTCGGCCGCGACGCCGCCTACCTCGTCGACCGGCTGATCGGCACCCCGGTGTCGGCCGGGCGGCGGTGCTGCCAGCCGGTCAGCTGAGCCTGGCCTTCAGCAGCCGGAGCGATTCCGGTAACTGATTCCTGTCGGTGCTCGATGACATGCTTGCCGCGGAAGGTGCTGACGAACAGGGGCGCGCGATGAGCAACGACCACACCGTGCCGCAGATGTACCTGCGGCGGTTCGGCTGGCAGCGGAAACCCGGCAGCCGCGAGTGGTTCATCTCCACCCGCAACATCGACTGCCTCGACCAGCCGTTCGGATCGAACATCCGGAAGGTCGCCGCGGTGGGCGACTTCTACGGCGAACGGGCCGAGAAGCTGCTGTGCAACCCGAAAAGCAGGCGGTGCCCGCGTTCGACACGATGCTCGAAGACCCCCGGGGCGCACTGCCCGGGCCGGGCCGGTGGCCGTTGCCGGCCAACGAGCGTGCCGCGCTGGCGTGGTGGATCGCCTCGCAGATCGTGCGGACCGTCCGCCAGCGGAAACGTCTGCAACACCTCGCCGGCGACGGAACCGGCCAGCTGGCGCTGCCCCAGTCGATCAGGTCAGCGGCGGGCCGCGACGAGCAGCTCCGGTTCATGGGAGAACAGCTCGCCCGGCTGAGCTGGGTGATCTTCGATCGGCCGTGGGGCCTCGGGTTCAGCGACCTGTGCCTGTGGACCGGCGACGTGCCTGTCGTCGTCCTGAACGCCCAGGACGCCCAGAACCAGCTGCTGGCGACCGCGTACTGCGACGTCATCCTGCCGCTCGACCCGCACCGCTTCCTGCTGCTGCCCGGCCACCGCGCGAGAAAGGAAGACCCCCGGAAGCGGGTCGACCACCGGTTCAAAATGGAGGGCGGCACGGGACAGATCGTCAGCCAGATGATCTTCGACGCCGCCGACTCCCAGGTGTTCTGCCACCGTGACCACGACCCGACCCCGCACTTGCGGCTGACCGGGCCACGGCTGCCGACGCCCTGGACCGGAGACAGTCACGGGGGCCCGACCTGGATCGTCGAATACGCGAGCATGAATCCGGGCTGGACCGTCGAGCGGCGCTGGCTCAGCGAGCACCCGCCGCCACGAGATTCGTCGCCCGCAGCGTGATTCTCCTTCCACGGCTCGGAGTTCGTGCTCAAGCAGTTTCCCCGAAGGACTGAGACTCCCGTCCCTGACCACGATGCCGTAGAACCGACACCGCGGCACCAGGCCGGCGGCGCTGCTGCCAGCCGGTCAGCTGAGCGGCACCGCCAGCAGCCCGGACAACGCGGACATGGCTTCCTCGCGGGTCCGGTAGCGGATCGAGGTGCCGCGGCGTTCTGTCTCGACCAGTCCGGCCTCGCGCAGCACCTTCAAGTGGTGCGAGATCGTCGGCCCGGTCACCGCGAACGCCGCTGCCAACTCCCCGGCCGAGGTGTCCCCACCCGCGCAGATCAGCGACAGCAGCCGCAGCCGCACCGGATCGGCCAGCGCCCTGAACCCGGCCGCGAACTGCCCGGCGTCCTCGGCAGACAGCGGCTCCTGCACAAGCGGTGCGCAGCACGCCGCGGTGGACGCGGGTGTCGGGTCGGGCATGGCGTGATCGTCGCAGGCACTCCCGGCGGCCGGGCCGACGGGTCAGGCCCGGGGCGGTCTCCCGGCCCAGGCGAGCGCGGCGAGCGCCAATGCCGTGCAGGCGGCGACGTAGCCGTGTCGACGCGCTCAGCAAGACCGCGAGCGGAGAGGTTGACAGCGATTTAGCAGTTTAGTTAGCTTCTAAGCATGCCGACTACGGCGCTCAGCGAACTGCTCAACCGCCGTCTCGAACTCGCTGGCTTGTCCCAGAAGGAACTCGCGGAGAAGGTTGCCGTCACGCCCGGCCGCATATCGCAGATCATGGGAGGGGAGCGTCCCGGCGAATCGCTCCTAGAAAAGATCTGCGAGGTGCTGCACATCCCCGAGGAGATGCTGCTAAACGCGGAGATCAGGCAGATCGTGCCCGGGGTTGCCCTCGACCCGTTCGAGCAGATGGTGCTGGGCCTCAACGACCTCTCGGACGAGCAGCAAGACGGCCTGCTCGCGGTCTACGCGTCCTACACCGGACGGTCTTCCCTGCGCAACGCTGCGACCTACCGGAAGGTTCGCGACAGTTCGGGCGGCGACGACGGATGACCTGATCGCGTTCCGCCGGAAACGACCGTGCTCGCGCATGGTGGATGTCAAGGCAGGTCAGGAACCAGCTCGCCCGTCCGGATCGGCCTGCCGGGCGATCTCGGAGACGGCGGCGCGTGCGGTCGGGCCGACGGCGGCGAGAGTGGCCGATCCGGGGCCGGTCCAGTCGCCGTAGCCGAGCAGATGCAGCCGCGGTTCGTCGACAGCGCGGGTTCCCTCGGTGCGGATCGCTCCGCCCGCAGTACGCAGCCCTAGCGAGGCGAGGTGTCCCAGCGTGGGCCGGAACCCGGTGCACCACACCACCGCGTCGACGGAGAGGCGGCTGCCGTCGCTCCACATCGGACCGTCCGCGGCCAGGCGCGCGAACATCGGCCGGTGAGTGAGCAGCCCGGCGTCGCGGGCGACGCGGACCGGCGGCACGGCGACGATGTCGCCGAGGCTCCCGACCCCGCCCGGATCGGCCTGGCCGGCGGCGAGCGCGCGGGCGCGGCGGCTGGCCAGGTCGAACAGGGCTCGGCCGTCGACGTCGTCGGGCAGGAACCGCGGCGGCCGCCGCGTCACCCACGTCACCGTCGCGACCGGGGCGAGGTCGGCGGCGATCTGCGCGCCGGAGTTCCCGCCCCCGACCACCACGACGCGCTGCCCGGCGAACGCGGCCGGACCGTCGTAGTCGACGGTGTGCAGCTGCCGTCCGCCGAACTCGCCGGAGACCAGCGACAGGAACGGCCGCCACCAGGTGCCGGTCGCGGAGATCACCGCCGCCGCGTCCCAGGAGGTCGTGTCGGTGGCGACCCGCAGCCCGCCGCGGTCGCGGACCACGCTGGTCACGGTCTCGCCGCGCACGATCGGCAGGGCGTAGCGCTTTTCGTAGGCGGCGAGGTAGTCGACCACGTGCGGCGCGGTCGGGTACCCCTCGCCGGGGTAGGGCGGCATCGGCCAGCCGGGCAGGGCGCTGTAGCGGGCCGGGGAGAACAGCCTCAGCGACTCCCACCCGTGCCGCCCGGATCGGGCTGCGCGTCGAGGATGACGAAGTCCAGGCCGGCGCGGCGCAGGTAGAACCCAGCGGCGAGCCCGGCCTGCCCGCCGCCGACCACTGCTACCTGGGTGCGGTTCACGTCCGGGATGCGTTGGTGCGCCAGCGTTTGCGCAGCCACAGGCTCACGTACACGAGCGCGACCAGCACCGGGACCTCGATCAGCGGCCCGACCACGCCGGCGAGGGCTTGGCCGGAGGTCACGCCGAACACGCCGATCGCGACGGCGATGGCGAGTTCGAAGTTGTTGCCCGCCGCGGTGAACGCCAAGGTCGTGGTCCGCGCATAGGACAGGCCCGACGCTTTGCCGAGCAGGTAGCCGCCACCCCACATCAGCGCGAAATAGGCCAGCAGGGGCAGGGCGATCCGGGCGACGTCGAGCGGACGGGAGGTGATGTTGTCGCCCTGCAGCGCGAACAGCACCACGATCGTGAACAGCAGCCCGTACAGCGCGACCGGCCCGATCTTCGGCAGGAACTTGCTTTCGTACCAGTCGCGGCCGCGGGTGCGTTCGCCGATGCGCCGCGACAAATACCCGGCCACGAGCGGGATGCCGAGGAAGATGACCACCGACAGCGCGATCTCCCACGGGGAGAAGGAAACGCTCGTGGTGTCGAGGCCGAGCCAGCCGGGCAGCAGCTCGAGGTAGAACCAGCCCAGCACCCCGAACATGATCACCTGGAACACCGAGTTCAAAGCGACCAGCACGGCGGCGGCCTCGCGGTCGCCGCAGGCCAGGTCGTTCCAGATGATCACCATCGCGATGCAGCGGGCGAGCCCGACGATGATCAGCCCGGTGCGGTACTCGGGCAGGTCCGGCAGCAGCAGCCAGGCCAGGGCGAACATCAGCGCCGGGCCGACGATCCAGTTCAGCATCAGCGACAGCACCATCGTGCGCGTGTCCCGGGTGACGGTGTCGAGCTTGTCGTAGCGGACCTTCGCCAGCACCGGGTACATCATCAGCAGCAGCCCGAGCGCGATCGGCAGCGACACCTGCCCGATCTTCACCGCGTCCAGCACGGACTGCAGGCCGGGCACGACGCTGCCCAGGCCGAGCCCGGCGGCCATCGCCACGATGATCCACACCGGCAGGAACCGGTCCAGGAACGAGAGCTTGTGCAGGACGTCGCCATCGGCCGGGGCGGTGTCGTCGGCGGTCTGTGTCACGATTCTCCTTGCGGCAGAACAGGTGTGAAGGAATCAGGCGTCGAGCAGTTCGGCGAGCAGGCCGCGGACCCGGCGGTCGATCTCGTCGCGGATCGGGCGCACCGCCTCCACGCCCCTCCCGGCCGGGTCGTCCAGCGCCCAGTCGAGGTAGCGCTTGCCCGGAAACACCGGACAGGTGTCGCCGCAGCCCATCGTGATCACCACGTCCGACGCCTCGACGTCGGCGGTGGAGAGCTTCGTCGGGATCTCCGCGGTGATGTCCAGGCCCCACTCGGCCAACGCCCGCGCGGCGGCCGGGTTCACCTGCTCCGCCGGCTCCGACCCTGCCGAGCGGACCGCGACCCGGCCCAGGCCGTGGTGCGCCAGCAGCGCCGCGGCCATCTGGGAACGGCCGGCGTTGTGCACGCACACGAACAGCACTTCCGGAACACGCGACACTAGGATTCCTTTCTCGGCAACGGAAAAATCACGGAGTCAGCTCGTCGAGCAGGCCGCGGACGCGGGCGTCCATATCGTCGCGGATGCGCCGCACCGCCGCCGGCGGCTGCCCGTCCGGGTCCGGCACCGCCCAGTCCAGATAGCGGCGGCCGGGGAACACCGGGCACGCGTCACCGCAGCCCATCGTCACCACCACGTCCGCCGCCCGCACCACCTCGTCGGTCAACGGCTTCGGATACGCCGACGTCAGCGACACGCCCAGCTCCGCCAGCGCCGCGGTGACCGTCTCCGGGATCTCCCGCGTCGGCCGCGACCCGGCCGAGCGCACCGCCACCCGGCCGAACGCGTGATGGTCCAGCAGCGCCGCCGCCATCTGCGACCGGCCCGCGTTGTGCACGCACACGAACAGCACCTGCGGCACCTCCACCCGCAACAGCCCCGACGCCCGGCCCCGGTCCAGCAGCCGCTCGCGCGCGAACCGCGCCGTCAGCGCCGGCAAATGCGTGCGCACCGTCGCCGACTCCGACAACAGCGCGTACGACTCGCGCACGAACCGCGCCACCGCCTCCCGCTCGAACGTCCCGCGGAACCGGTCCGCCAGCTCGTCCACGATCCGCTCGACCTGCGCGTCCGCGTCATGCACGGGCAAGCCGCCAGCAGGCAGCACCATCACCCACACCCCTTGGATCGACTTCTCTCAATCCAAGTGAACTCGATTGCATCGAACTTTGTCAATCCAGCAGGTATGGTCGACTACGGCACACGAACCGACGGGAGGACCCATGGCGGGCGAACACCGGCACAACCGCACCCCGGTCCCGGTCACCCTGCTGCTGGCCGAACCCGCCGCGGCCGTCACCGACACCGACGCCCACCAGGCCGCGGCCCTGTTCAAAGCCCTCGCCGACCCGCTGCGCATCCGGCTCGTGTCCCTCATCCGCTACTCGCCCGGCGGCGAAGCCTGCTTCTGCGACCTCGCCGAGGAATTCGCCATGCCGCAGCCCACCCTCAGCCACCACCTGCGCGTCCTCGTCTCCGCCGGACTGCTCACCCGCGAACGCCGCGGCACCTGGAGCTGGTACCGCCTCGTCCCCGAACCCCTGGAGACCCTCCGGGCACTGCTGGACACCGGCGGCCCGCTCGTCGACCAGATCGCGCCCGTCGCGGATACCGATCGCAACAAACGGTGCTGATCACCTCTCGCTGTCAATGCCCGTGGTCATCCTCCTGACATCGGCTCGTCGCCTTGCAGGCCAAGAGTCATGGCGCAACTGTTGCCGGTCGCGGCACGCGTGCCTCGGTGTACGACTGCGATTCCGGCGATCGCGAGCAACGCCCCTGCTGGTGCGCTGGCACGGAGTGCGGTGACGACTCCGCTTTCGGGCGCCAGCAACAGGATCGCAGCACCGGCCAGGACGACGTGCTGCCAGAGCTGAGCCAGGCTGAATGCCATCAGAACGGCCCGCGGCACCCGCCAAGGCGACCCGATCAGTGTCCGTCGGCGTCCGACGCGTACACCTTCGCCGCGTACTCCTCGAGCACCCGCTCACACCGTTCCAGCGCCCGGAGCGTCTCGGCGCGGCCAGGCGCGGCGAGGACGTCCCGTTCGGTGACCTTCGCCAGCCAGTTCCGCAGCTTGGTCAGGTCTTCCTCGTTCTCCTCGAGTTCCGCGTAGGTGAAGTGCTCGGCGGCGGTTTCCTTCTCGATTTCGGCCAGGAAGTCCTGGCACTTGTCGACGATTTCCTCGTACTCGTCGTCGCGAGCGGCCTGGAAGGTGGCGACGATGTCCGCCTGCCCGACGAGCGCGGTGCTCGTGAGCAGCTGCGCCGTTCCGCCCATTTCCACGATCTCGTGGCGCAGCTTCCGCAGCGCGCGTTCCGCTGCCGGTGCGGCCGGGAGAGTGGCGACGGAGTTCTGGAGATAGACGGCGCCGAGTCCTTTGAGGCGGCGCCACACCGTGGCTCGCAGGCGAGTCGGTTCCGGCGGGACCCGGTAGATCAGCAGCAGCCAGCCACGGGGGGCGTTCGTCTTCTGGTCGGGCACGGGCTCAGTCTGCCCGATCGTGCCGTCGCGTGCTGATGCGTAACGGCGGTTACTTTGCTACCGTAACGCGGTCGTCTTGAGGCGGTGGCGCGGTATGGCCGATAAGGCTCGCGGGCGGCGGTTGTCCGCCGGGTTGAAGTTCGTGCTGATGGTCGGCGTGATGAGCTTCTTCGCCGACTTCACCTACGAGTCGTCGCGCGCGGTCATCGGGCCTTTCCTCGGGCTGCTCGGGGCCGGTGCGCTGGCGATCGCAGTGGTCACCGGGTTCGGCGAGCTGCTCGGGTACGGGCTGCGGGTGGTGTCCGGTCGCGGGGCGGACCGCACCGGCCGGTACTGGCCGATCACGATCAGCGGGTACGTGTTGCAGATGTCGGTGGTCCCGTTGCTGGCACTGGCCGGAAGCTGGCAGGTCGCCGCGCTGCTGGTGATCCTCGAACGGGTCGGCAAGGCGATCCGCAATCCGCCGCGGGACGCGATGCTGTCCCATGCCGCGAAGCAGATCGGGTACGGCTGGGGTTTCGGCGTGCACGAGGCGCTCGACCAGTTCGGGGCCATGTTCGGGCCGCTGCTGATCGCGTTGGTGCTGGCGAGCAGCCGGCACGACTACCGGCTCGCGTTCGCCGTCCTCGCCGTGCCCGCCGCGATCATGCTCTGTCTGCTGGGCGTAGCGCGGCTGGTCTACCCGCGCCCGCAGGACCTGGAGCCCTCGACGGCCCCGGTGCAGGCGCACGGGTTCCCGCGGCGGTTCTGGCTGTATCTGGCCGCCGCGGCGCTGGTCGCGGCGGGCTTCGCCGACTTTCCCGTGATCGCGTTCCACTTCCAGCAGGCAGGCGCCGTGTCCGCCGACCTGACGCCGATCTTCTACGCCGTCGCGATGGCGGTCAGCGGCGCGGGATCACTGCTGTTCGGGCGGCTGTTCGACCGCTTCGGGATCGGCCTGCTCATCCCGCTGACCGTGGTCGCCGCGGCCTACGCGCCGCTGGCGTTCCTCGGCGGCTTCTGGCCCGCGCTGATCGGCATGTGCTTGTGGGGGCTGGGAATGGGCGTGCACGAATCGATCATCCCGGCCGCGGTGGCCCCGATGGTCCCGGCCGACCGGCGGGCCTCGGCCTACGGTCTGTTCACCGGCGTCTACGGCGTCGCGTGGTTCGCTGGCAGCGCGGCCATCGGTGCGCTGTTCAGCGTGTCCCTCACGATTGTGGTGCTGTTCTCGGTCGTGGCGCAGCTCGCCGCCGTCCCGCTGCTGATCCTCGTGCGCCGCAGGCACGAAGCATCGGACGGAACTTCGTCTGCGCCGCCTCGGCCAGCGCCGGGTTGAGTTCGACCTGGTGCTCGCCGGCCGGAGTGCGCACCGTCAGCCTTTCGCCGCTCGCGTCGAGGCCGGCGATGTGTTCCCGGGCGACAGCAAGGAGATTCACCCCGTGCCGCAGCGGCGCCCGGCCGGTCACGTGCCGCAGCACCACCAATTCGTACCGGGTCAGCACCACCTGCGCGGCGGGCCGGGTCCGCCGGTGCCGCCACCACCGGCCGCGAACCGATTCCGCGGCCGCCGACAGGCACCGCGGCGGCCGGGGGTCGCCGAGGCCGACCAGCAGCGAGTACGGAAGCTCCTCCCACTGGACGTGCTCGCCGGTGGCGGACATCGTCGACGCCCCGGTGCTCGCGAGCGCGTGGGCCCGCAGCCGGGTCAGCAGGTCGCCGACAGCGGGCCACGCGGGCGAGCGGTAGTGGATCGTCAGCTGGGTGCGGGCTCCGGTCAGTACCAGGCAGCCGTGTTCGCCCGCCAGCAGGTGCTCGGCGGCGACCAGCTCGGCGTAGGGGATCACGCCCACCACGCGGGGGTAGGGCAGATCGTCCACCCACTGCGCCACCCCGCGCGGGCCCATGCCCACGACCTGGTCCGGGACGCAGACCAGCCCGTCGGCCGCCGGTCGCGTCGCGGACGGCAGCACCAGCAGGTCGCCCGGGCGCGGCGGGCCGACGAGATCGGCGAGGTCCTCGGCCGCGTCCACCGGGAGAAACCGCGCGGACGACGGCCGGAAGGACCGCGCCGGGCCGCCGCCGAGCTCGGCGAGGTCGCGTTCGACCGGGATCTCCCACGGAGCGCACGGCGCGTCGAGGGAACTCACCGGCACCGCCCGTTTCGCGAACATCCCGACTCCTTCGCCAGCCCTCTCATGATAAGCCCGCGAGCACGCGAACAGATTCGCCGAACGTGTCCGCTTCGGCGACCGAGCCTCCGGCGCGCACGACGGTCCGCTTTCCCGTTCGCGACAGACCCATCCGACAACCCGCCCGCCGACCGCGACGACGTGGATGACCGGGCTCTCCGGGGAACCACCGGGTGCTGGCCACCGCCTGGTGCGCGCGAGCCGTTCGGCGGCCTCGTCCTGGGGGACGCGCCATTTTTCGCGGAGGCGGTGCGCTCTGCTCCGCGGGCTACCGGCGGCTGAGTGCCGTATGAAGCAGGCGCGGGGTGCGGCGAACTTCGTCACAGGGTCCCGCCCGTCCAGCCGGACGACGCGAGGAAGACCGGATGCCGTGGATTTGCCAGATGAACCAGTGCGACCGTGCTGGGTGCCTCCCCCGCGAAGGAGCCGCTGTGTGCCGTCGTGGCCGCCGACCTCGACTACGTCGACCGTCTGCTGTGGACGCTGCGGCACCCGCTGCCGGAGCGGCGGATCATCGCCGCCGAAATTCTGGGCGCCCGCAAGGAACACCGTGCTCTCGGCCCGCTGCGCACGCTGCTCGTCGAAGGACCCGACCCGTACCTGGCCACCGCCGTCTTGCAGGCGCTGGTCCGCATCGGCGGAGTCGGCGCGCACCGCGATCTGCTCGACAGTTACGCCTCCTGTGGCCCCGCACCCGCGAGACGGGCGGCGCTGAGCCTGCTGGGCCGTCCGCTGCCCGGATGACCGCCGGGTCGAGATCCGTTCGGCGCCGAGCCCGGAAGGAGACTCGGTCAGCGGTAACCCGTATTGCCGGGTTCAGCCCACCAGGGCGTGCAAGACGGTGTATCCGATCAGCGCCGCGCCCAGCCCGGCGATCACGCTGATGATCACGTTCATCGCGGCGTAGAAGTACAGTTTTTGCTCCAGCAGCCGCACCGTTTCGTAGCTGAAGGTGCTGTAGGTGGTGAGGGCGCCGCAGAAGCCGGTGCCGATCAGCGCCAGCAGCGGTGCGGGCAGCGCGGTTCCGGCTCCGGCGAGCCCGCCCAGGATCAGGCAGCCGGCGAGGTTGACGCTGAACGTGCCCCACGGGAACAGGCTGTCGTGCCGGTTCTGCACCGTGCGGTCGGTCAGGTAACGCAGCGGCGCGCCGACCATCGCGCCGACGAACACGAGCACGGCGGTCATGGGCGGCGGACTCCGTCGGTGCTCAGCACTTCGACCTCGTCCAGCAGGACGGCGCCCTCGCTGATCAGCTCGTCCAGTTCGGGCAGGAACGCGCGGATCTTGTCTTCCCGGTCGACGATCAGGATCGTGATCGGGAGGTCTTCGGACATGCTCAGCAGCCGGGTGGTGTGGATCATCGCGTGGATCCCGTAGCCCTCGCAGCCGCGCAGCACGGTGGCGCCGGCCAATCCGGCGTCCCGGGCGCGTTCGATGATCACCCGGTGCAGCGGCTTGTGGTGCCGGACGTCGTCCTCGCCGATGAAGATCGACATGCGCAGGGCGTATCCCGTGAGCTGCATGATCAGACCCTTTCTTCGGGTTGGCGGACGAGACTGGTCACGGTCCGGGTGAGCCAGACGGCGGCGATCACCGCGAGCAGCGCGCAGAGCAAAGTTCCCGCCAGGTAAGCGAAAGCGAGCCCGACGGTGTCCGGCTGCAGCAAGCCGCGCGTCTCCACCGCGTAGGTGGAGAAGGTCGTGAATCCGCCGAGCACGCCGACGCCGAGGAAGGGCCGCACGAGCCGGTGCGCGGGCCACACCTCGGTGATGAGCACCATGAGAACGCCGATCAGGAAGCAGCCGGCGACGTTCGTGCCGAAGGTGGCCCACGGGAAGCGGCCGGGCGCAGTGGGCAGCAGCGTGGCCAGGCCGTAGCGGGCCAGTGCCCCGAGACCACCGCCGACCGCGATGAGGACGAGCACCAATCCGTGCGTGCGGAAGAGTTCCCGGCGCTGTGCCGGTACTTGGAGATCGACATCCGGGTCGATCGGGTCGGTCACGTCGACCTCATTGCTCACGCACGCCTCCTGCTTGTCCTGGGCACGACACTGGTCAAGCAGGGACTGTTGGCGGCGGGCAGAGCCGCGGTTCTTCCGGGCTGACCCCGAAGCGGCGAGCCCCACCGCCGCAGCTCCAGTCTAGCCGAGCCGGCGTCCGCGGGCCCGCGGGCTGTGCCGGGTTTCACCCGCGTCAGCTCACGGACCACCAATGCGACTGCTTCGGCGCGGATTCGGTGTAGCGGATCGTTTCCACTTCGTCGACCACGATCAGGCCGCTGATTTCGAGGTCGTCCAATTCGGACAGGAACGCCCGGATCTTCTCTTCGGAGTCCACGATCAGCACCAGCAGCGGCAGGTGCTCGCTCAGCCGGAACACGTGCTGGGTGTGGATCCGCGACGACACGCCGTAACCCTCGAAGCCGCGCAGGACGCTCGCGCCCGCGAGACCGGCCTTGTGCGCCCGGTGCACGATTTCCACGTATGTCGGCTTGTGGTGCCAGATGTCGCCGTCGCCGAGGAAGATCGACAGTCGCAGCGCCCTTTTGGTGATCTTCACAGCGGTCCTCCTGGTCCGGCGCGGCAAGCATCGGCCAGGAAGCCATCAGCCTCGGCGGAGGCGGTTCGGGCACACACGAGCCCCGGCGGGATCCATCGCCGCGTCCAGTACAACCGCTCGGGGACCCGGCGGTCAAGAACCCATCCGGGTCCGCGGCGGCGCACGGGCTTGCGCGACGTCGCCGTGGTGGTCACACTGGGAACACAGGCGATGGGGCTCGCCTTAACCGCGGATCCTCCGCTAATGGCCTCTACCGCACCACCTTCGTGTTCGCACGCTGGCAGGCCGGTAGAGGAGGTCCGGGTGGACGAGGATTCCGAAGGCTCCGCAGTCCCCGATCATCAGCTCGCTCCCCGGCTCGGGGAGCGATCGTGAACCCGCCGGTGCCGATCCCGCTCGTGCAGCTGGCGCAGGCGCTGACTGTGCTGGTCGCCGCGCCCGGGGTGTCCGGCGTGATCGCGCGGGTGGAATCGCGGCTGCAGGGACGGCGCGGCACCCGCTTGCTCCAGCCGTACTACGACCTGGGCAAACTGTTCCGCAAGGAATCCCTGGCTCCGAACGGAGCGAGCTGGGTCTTCCTGGTCGCCCCGATCGGCGCGATGGCGTGCTACCTGACCGTGCCGCTGCTGATCCCGGTGCTCACCACGTTCCCGTTGCCGCTGGGGTACATGGGCGACATCCTCGGCGGCGGGTTCGTGCTGGCGCTCGCCAGCTTCGCGGTCGCGGTGGCCGCTGCCGAAACCGGTTCGCCCTACGCGCAATTGGGAGCCAGCCGGACCAAAACCTTCGGCGCGATCACCGAACCGGTGGTGTTGTTCGTGGTCTTCACCGTCGCGCTGGTGACCGGAACCGACCTTCCGTACGCGCTGGCCGAAACCGTCCGGTCCTCGGCCGAGCAGATCGTGCGTCCGGCGCACCTGCTCGCCGCGGCCGCGCTGCTGCTGGTGATCCTGGCCGAAACCGGCAGGATCCCGGTAGAAACGCACACCGGGACCAACGAGTTCGGCATGATCGAGGAAGCCCGGGCGTTCGAGCACTCCGGCCCGTACCTGGCGATGCTGCGCTGGGGATCGGCGATGAAGCAGCTGATCCTCTTCACCATCCTGATCAACGTGTTCATCGCCCCGTGGGGGCTGGCCGCCACGCCCGGGATCGGGAACGTGGCGCTCGCGATCGCGGCGCTGCTGGGCAAATGCGCGGTGCTCGGCGTCCTGATCGCGGTGATCGACAACTCGTTCGCGAAGCTGCGGCTGTTCAAGATCACCGAGTTCGTCGCGGCGGCGTTCCTGCTCGCGGTGCTGGCCGTGTTCACCCTCTACTTCGGAGGCGGCTGATGAACGTCCTGGCCGCGGACCCCGCCGCCGTCGCGCCTCCCGGAGTGTATGCCGGGGTGGCGAACGGGCTGGCGGTGCTGGTGCTGCTCACCGAGTTCGCGATGCTGCGGACCGCGTTGCTGCGCGCGCAAGTCCGGGTGTATGCCGCGCAGTCGCTGCTGGTGTCCCTGCTCGCGGTGGTCGTCGCGGTCGTGCGGGACGTGCCGGAGCTGTACGCCCTGGCGGCGTTGTCCTTGGCGCTCAAGGTGATCGTCGTGCCGTGGCTGGTGCTGCGGATGCTGCGCAGGGCGGGCACCGAAATCGCCGGCAGCGGCGCGCTCGGCGTGGCCAGCGAGGTGCTGCTGGCGGTCGCGGTGGCGGCGTTCGGGTTCTTCGCGACCGGGCGCTTCCAAGTCACCAGCCCCGCGCTCCCGGAAACCGCGCTCGCGCTGTCGGTCGCGGTGATCCTGGTGGCGTTCGTGCTGATGATCGTGCGCCGTGACGTGGTCTCGCAGGCGATCGGGTTTTTCTCGCTGGAGAACGGAGTTTCCCTGGCCAGTCTCGTGGTCGCTGCCGGGATGCCGTTGATCCTCGAGGTGGCGTTCCTGTTCGACCTGCTGGTCGCGGTGGTCGTGTTCGGGGTGCTCATGCAGGTCCACCACCGCCGATCGGAATCGCTGTCCACCCGCGACCTCACGAAGCTGAGGGGGTGAGGCTATGCCGGTCGTCCTCGTCCTGCTGACCGCTCTCCCGCTGGTGTCCGCCCTTGGCGCGCTCCCGGCCCGCGTCCGGGCGAGCGAGACGCTGAGCCTGCTCACCGCGCTGGCCAGCCTCGGCCTCGCCGTCGTGCTGGTGCCCGCGGTCGTGCGCGGGCCGGTGCAGTTCGGGATCCTCCGGGCCGACGCGGTGTCGGTCGTGTTCCTGCTCGGCACCACCTTCCTCTACGCCGCGACCGCGGTGTACTCGATCGGCTATCTCCAGTCCGAACGCGACCGTCCGGGATTCGCCCGCTACGCCCGGAGATTCCACATCGGACTGAACCTGTTCGCCTGGTCGATGATGTGCGCGCCGCTCATGGACGGCCTCGCGCTGCTGTGGATCGCGGTCGAGATCACCACCGTCGTGTCGGCGCTGCTGGTGGCGCTGGACGACACCGGCAACGCCGCCGAAGCCGCGTGGAAGTACGTGCTGCTCGCCTCCGCCGGTCTCGGCATCGGGCTGCTCGCCACGATTGTCATGTACTACGCCGGATCCACCGTCCTCGGCTCGTCCTACGACGTCGCGTTCGCGCCTCTGCTCACCGCCGGGAAAACCTTGCCGCACACCGCCGTTCAGCTGGCGTTCGTGCTCGCCGTCGTCGGGTTCGGCACCAAGGTCGGGCTCTTCCCGGTGCACACCTGGCTGCCGGACGCGCATTCCGAGGCGCCGACGCCGGTCTCGGCGATGCTGTCCGGCTCGCTGCTCGCGGTGAGCTTCTACGCGGTGCTGCGCTATTACCAGGTCGCCAGCGGCACGCTCGGCTCCGGCTTCCCCCGAACGGTGCTGCTCGTGTTCGGCGTCCTCACCCTGCTGCTGGCCGCGCTGTACCTGCTGGAGCAACGCGATCTCAAGCGGCTGCTGGCCTACTCCAGCGTCGAGCACATGGGCATTCTCACGATCGGCATCGGGCTCGGCGCGCCCTTGGCGCTCGCCGGAGTCCTGCTGCACGTGGTCGCCCACGCCGCGGCGAAAGGCAACGCCTTCTTCGGCGCCGGGGTGCTGGTCCGCAAGTACGGCACCAAGGACACCGGCACCATCCGGTCCTGTTTGGACACTTTGCCGTGGACGGCGCCGCTGTTCCTGTTCGCGATACTGGCGTTGTCGGCGATGCCGCCGTTCGGGCTGTTCCGCAGCGAGTTCCAGATCGTCGCCGGCGGGCTCGCCAGCGCCCACGACACGGTCACCGTGGTCCTCGTCATGCTGGTCACGCTGGCTTTCCTCGGGCTGTCGGTGGCGACCACGCGGATGCTCTTCGTCCGCGGCGGCGCCGATGTCCCGGTGCGCGGGGAGCCGAGTGCCTGGATGGTCGCGCCGATGGTGGCCGGGCTGGTGGTGCTGATCGTGCTCGGCGTGCACCCGCCAGCGGACTTCGCCGATCTCCTGGCCCGCGGAGTGGCCGAGCTGGGAGGCGGGACATGAGCCGGGAGGAGATCTTCGCCCGGATCGGCGACGGGGCGCGGTTCGCCGCCCTGATCGGCGACGGCGACGTCACCGAAGGCGTGACCCTGCACGTGCTGCTGGCCCGGCCGGGCGGCATCGACGTCGTAGACCTGCGGCTCCCGCCCGGCACCGGCGCTTATCCCGCGCTGACGCCGAGGATTCCCTCCGCGTTCTGGTACGAGCGCAAGCTGCACGACTTGTTCGGCGTGGTCCCGCAGGGCCATCCGCGGCTCGACCCGCTCGTGCTGCCGCACCCGGACGACAACGAACCCCTGCCCAGCGCCGGCGCCGCGTTCCACCCGTCCCACGTCGAGCCGGACGAGCGCGCGCTGCCCAGCCACGTGATGGGCACCGGCCTGTTCAGCCTCCCGCACGGTCCCGTCCGCTCCGGGGTGTTCGAATCGGTGGAGTACGTCGTCGAGACCCCGGGCGAGGACATCCCGCACGTGAACGTCCGCCCGCACTTCAAACACCGCGGCCTGGAAGTGCGCTTCGAAGGAATGGCCCCGAATCGCGCGGTTCTGCTGGCCGAACGGGTCGAGGGAATCGCCTCCGTCGCGCATGCCCTCGCGTTCTGCCACGCCGTCGAGGAACTCGCCGATGCGCAGCCGCCGCTGACCGCACAGCTGGTGCGCGCGCTGCACGCGGAACTCGAACGCATCGCCAACCACCTCGACGTCGCCATGAAACTCGCCGACGCCGCCGGCCTCGCGGTCGCCGTCGCCCGCTTCGGCTGGCACAAGGAGCGCACGCTGCGGCTGGTGTCCGCGTTGTGCGGCAACCGATTCGGCCGCGGTGTCGTGATTCCCGGCGGAGTGCGCGCGCTTCCGATGCTCGGCCGTGAAGACCTCCGGTCCCGAATGGACGCTCTCCGCCGCGCCGTCGCCGCCGACGCCGAGGCGTTGATGCAGACCGCGTCGTTCCTCGACCGGCTGCGCGGAACCGGGCCGCTGGACGAGGATTTCGCCCTGGAGCACGGTCTGCTCGGCCCGGTCGGACGGGCCGGCGGCACCGGCGACGACACGCGGTGGCACCGGCCCTACGACGCCTACCCCAAGCTCAGCCGCACGCCCGGGTCCCGTCGCAGCGACGGCGACGCGATGGCCCGGCTGCGGGTGCGCTGGGACGAGGTCGCCGAGTCGTTCGACCTGCTCGCCCAGATCGTCGAACTGCTCGGCGACCGGCCCGACGAGACGCTGGCCGCCCCGATCGGCCCGGTCGCCGGTCAGGCAGTCGGCTGGGCCGAAGCACCCCAGGGCGAAGTGCTGTACTTCCTCGACGCCGAGCGCGACGGGCGGCTGCGGCGATGCGCGCCGAGGTCAGCGTCGTTCCACAACCTCGCCGTGTTCTCCCAGGCCTTCCACGGCGACATCCTGACCGATTTCCCGTTCATCGAGGCCAGTTTCGGCCTCTCCATAGCCGGGGTGGCGATGTAGATGCCTTGGGTCTTCCGCGGCTTGCGCGACGGGATCGTCACGACCGGACACCCCCGGCGGCCCGACGCCGACGACGTCCGCTCGATCGCCCGCCCGGCCGGCGGAACCGCCTCGGAGCCGGGGCTGGACGAGCTGTGTCCCACCGGCGCGATCCAGGATGACCACGGCCGCGTCCGGCTCGACCAGGGCCGGTGCATCGGGTGCGGCGCCTGTGTCGCCGCCCGGCCCGACCGGTTCGCCTGGCAGGACGGCAACGACGTCGCCCGGCTCTCCCGGGAAGCCCTCGTGGTGCCCGAGCTGGCCGAGACCGATGCCGAACTGCGCCGTCTTCGTGCCGCGTTGTCCCGGCGCACCAGGGCATTCCGCCGGTCCGTCCACATCAGACACGTCGACGCCGGCTCGGACGGCGCCGAGGAATGGGAAGTCCTCGCCTTGCTCAACCCGGTCTACGACGTGCACCGGCTGGGGATCTTCTTCACCGCCAGCCCCCGCCACGCCGACCTCCTGCTCGTCACCGGCGCCGGAACGCACGGGATGGCCGCGCCGCTGGCCCGCACGCTGGAGGCGATGCCGCGTCCGCTTGCGGTCATCGCCGCGGGCGCCGACGCGATCAGCGGCGGCCTGGTCTCTCCCTCCTACGCCACTGCCGGCGGCATCGGCGACCTGCTCCCGGTCGACGTGTGGGTGCCGGGGTCGCCGCCGAGCCCGTTCCGGCTGCTGCACGCGATCCTGCTGGCCACCGGCCGGCTGACCGGGACGAGGCGAACGCGATGACGGCCGTCCTGATCGCCGCGCTCGGCCTGCTCGGCCTCGCGCTGCTGGCCGATCTGGTGCTCGGCGTCCGGCACGCCTGGGCCCGCCCCCTGCCTTACCTGCTCGGCGCCGCGGCCGCGACCCTGCTGACCATCGTCGGCGCCGCCGGGCTCGCGGGGCAGCCGATCCGGCTGAGCCTCGACGCGTTCCTCGGCTTCGGCGCGGCCGACCTGACCGTCGACCGGCTCTCCGCGCTGTTCCTCGTGATCAGCTTCTCCGTCGCCGTCCCGGTCTCGCTGGCGTGCGCGGCCTGGGCCCTCCGGCCGCACCGCGTCCGGGCAAGGGGCCTCGGCTGCGCCTATGCGCTCACCTTCGCGTCAATCGCGGTCATCGTCACCGCCGACCACGTGTTCGTGTTCCTGTTCGCCTGGGAGACGCTGACCGTCGCGTTCTATCTCATGACCGCGCACCAGCGCGGCTGCACCGCGACGCCGGCGATCGTCACCATCGCACTCGGCAAGGTCAGCGGGGCGGCACTGCTGGTCGGCCTGCTGCTGCTCGCCGCCCAAAGCAGTAGCTTCTCCTTCCCCAGCTTCGCGGCGCTGCCGCACACCGGTGTCCGCGACGCGGCCTATGCCTTGCTGGTGCTCGGTTTCGCGGTCAAGATCGGGCTGGTCCCGGTGCACGTGTGGATGCCGCGCGGCTACCGCGCCGCACCGGGGCCGTTGCGCGCGGTCATGGCCGGCGTCGCGGTGAACGTCGGGTTCTACGGCCTCTGGCGGACCCTCGCGCTCCTGCACCAGCCGCCGCCCTGGCTCGCCGTCGTCGTGCTCCTGCTGGGCGGCGCGACCGCGCTGCTGGGCATCGCGCACGCCACCGTGCAGACCGATCTCGCCGAGGTGGTCGCCTACTCCAGCGTGGAGAACGCCGGGCTCATCACGGTCGGCTACGCGGTCGCGATGATCGGCGCCGCCGCCTCGATGCCGCCGCTGATCGCGGTCGGGCTGCTCGCCGCCACCCTGCAAACGATCGCGCACGCACTGGCCAAATCGTTGTTGTTCACCGCCACGGCCGGGATCGAGGACGCGACCGGCACGACCGAACTCGACGATTTGCGCGGGGTCGGGCACCGTCTGCGGTTCTCCGGCACGGGGCTGGCGATCGGCGCGCTCACCCTCGCCGGGCTGCCGCTGACCGCCGGGTTCGTGTCCGAGTGGTTCCTGCTGGAGGCGCTGATGCAGCAGTTCCGCCTCGGCGCGCTCGGCTACACCCTGCCGCTCGCCGTCACCGGCGCGCTGGTCGCGCTCACCGCGGGCTTCGCCGCCGTCGCTTTCGTGCGCATCGTCGGGCTCACCGTGCTCGGCCCCCGCGGACCGCGCGACGCGGAGCTGGCCCGGGACACCGGCCCGCTCGGCAAGCTCGCCCTCGCCGTCCTAGGGGTCGGCTGCGTCGCCGTCGCCGCCGTCGCGCCCCTCCAGGTGCGGGTCATCGCCGCCGGGCTCGGCCCGATCGTGCCCCGCGAGGCCACCGGGTCCGCGATCAAGGGGCCCTGGGTGCTGCAACCGGTGTTCCCCGGCTTCTCCATCCTCTCCCCGTCCTGGCTCGCCGTGGTGCTGCCCGCGCTCCTGGCCGGAGCCGGACTCCTGTGCCTGGTGTTCGCGCGGGGCCGCATGTTCGCCGTCCGCCGGGTGCCCGCGTGGCGTTCGGCGACCGGCGGGGTCGAAGGCGAGAACCAGTACAAACCCTTCGCGTTCACCAATCCGACGCGCAAGGTGCTGGCGAACGTGCTGCTGACCCGCGCCGAACTGCGCACGGTCGAACGCCGAAGCGGCGGGCGGGACGACGACCCGCGCCCGGACGCCGCCGGCGCCCACCTCGGCTACACCTCCGACGTCGTGGAAGCCGTCGAACAGTTCCTCTACCGGCCGCTGCTGCGCCCGCTGCGCGCCGCCGTCCGCACCGCCAAACGCCTCCAGAACGGACGGCTCGACGCCTACGTCGGCTACCTGCTGATCGCCTTCGTCGCCGTGCTCGCCCTCGTGCTCATCCTCGCCTGACCAGAAAGGACACCCCGTGCACTGCCTCGACTGCTCTCTCGCCGATGAAACGCGCCCCGCCGTGGGAATCTGCACCTCCTGCGGCGCCGCGGTCTGCCGCGACTGCGTCCGCGTCGGCCACAACTCCGTCCCGCACTCCACCGGCTTCAGCTCCGCAGACCTGGCCTTCACCGAAATCCGGCAGTTGGCCTGCCTGCCTTGTGCCACCGCGTTGTCCGCCCGGCACGCCCGCGAGTACGGCTTCGCGCCGCCGACTCTCCCGCCCGTCGAAACGCAGTAGACTCCGCCACGCGCATCAGCGCCCGGCGGTGGGGCTCGCCGGACCCAACCGCGGCCGTGCGCCGCCAACAGCCCCTGCCTGGTCCGACGATCGCTGCGATCACACAGGCAGGGAGGCCACGGGTGGCAACTCTGGTCATGCTCCGCGGTTTTGCGCCCCTCTGCTACGACGTGTAGCCGGCCATGGCACTGCGCGACCACGAACAACAGCAGCTCGACGAGATCGAGCGCGAGCTTGTCCGGGAAAGCCCGCGACTGGCCCGGCGCTTCGCCGCGTTTCACCCGGTGCGGCTGTCCACGCTCGCCGCTGCCGCCGCGGGTCTGCTCGCCCTGCTGTCCACCGGGCTGGTGATCACGGTCGTCGGGATCGGCATGGGCTCCCCCGGGCCGATCGTGGTGGGCGCGCTGCTCATCGCATTGGTCCCGGCGACGCTCATCCGGCACTTCACCCGCGGCTGGAAGCAAGGCGGCGGTTAGGTCTGGAAAATAACGACAGTTAGCATCCCCAAGATCGGCACCCCTGCCGCCGCACGCTAGCCTGACCGCTTCCCTGAACCGGCGACCTGCGAGGACGGCAGCCAGTGAGCATGATCGACATCGGTCAGGCGATCGCGCAGTGCTGGTCGCCGGCCGCGATCTCGCACCTCAACCAGGAGCGATGCCGCCTGCCGAGGCCGCGCGCCTGCCGGCAGGCGACCGCCCGGACCCCATCCCGCTACGATGACGAGAATCTACAACCATGTAGATGAAGACGGAGGAGTCCGCCCCCCGTCGCAAGCACCAGCCCACCGCTCGCCACTGCCCAGAAAGACCACCTGCCATGGCTCCCAGTTCCCCCTTCCGGCTCGACTTCGACGGCTCGACCGTCGACGGCTCGTGGTTCACCGCGGTGACCGACTTCGCGCGGCACACCGCCTGGCTCAACGCTCCCGCCGAAGCCTGGACCCAGTACGGACTGGGGGTCTTCGCCGTGCTGATGATCGTGGGCTGGTGGCAGGCCCGGCGCGCGGACGCGGCCACGATGACCGCCGCCCTCGTCGCCCCCGTCTGCGTCCTGGTTGCCTTCGTCGTCGCCGAGGTCGTCAAGTCCGGCGTCGCCGAACTGCGGCCCTGCCGTTCCCTGCCGAACGCGTTCATCGTCGAAGCCTGCCCCGCACTCGACGACTACGCCTTTCCCAGCGGCCACTCCACGGTCGCCGCCGCCACCGTCGCGGCCCTGTATCTGGTCAGCCGCCGGCTCTGCGCCATCGCCGCCTTGTTCGCCCTCGCGGAAGGAGCCTCCCGCGTCTACGTCGGCGCGCACTACCCGCACGACGTCGCCGGCTCGTTCGTCGTCGGTCTCCTCGTCGCCCTCGCCGCCAGCGTCGTCCTGCGCCGGGTGGCCTCCGGGTATGTCGAGACCCTGCGCACCGGACGCCTCCGGCCGCTCCTGGCGGTCAGCTGACCGATTCCCATCGGCTCGGCACAGATCCTCGCGTCGCCCTTGTCCCAGAGCTTGCCGGTCCGGGGCCACGACGCGGGGCTGTACGAGCTGAAGGACGCGATCGGCGGCGATCGGATCATCGGCGGCCCGGCGCTGCTGGGGTTCGGCGTCCGCCCGGCCTGAGCTACCCCTGTAGGCGCGCACCACGTCTGTCGCGGGGCCGGCTCGCACGATGCGCCCGGAGTCCAGCCACAGCGCCGAATCGCAGAGGTCGAGCAGGAACTCCTCGGTGTGCGAGGCGAACACCAGCAGCCCGCAGCGCGCGACCAGGTCGCGCAGCCGGGCCCGGGCGCGCTCGAGGAAGTCCGCGTCGACCGCGCCGATGCCTTCGTCCAGCAGCAGGATCTCCGGGTCGATCGACGTCACCACGCCCAGCGCCAGCCGCACCCGCATGCCGGTGGAGTAGGTGCGCAGCGGCATCCGCAGGTAGTCGCCGAGTTCGGTGAATTCGGCGATCTCGTCGATCCGCGCCCGCATCCGGCGGCGGGTCATGCCGAGGAACATGCCGCGCACGACGATGTTCTCCAGTCCGGAGATTTCCGGGTCCATGCCGAGGCCGAGGTCGAACACCGGTGCCACCCGGCCGGTCCGCCGCGCGGATCCGCGGGTGGGTTCGCAGATCCCGGCCGCCAGCCGCAGCAGGGTGGACTTGCCTGCGCCGTTGTGCCCGACCAGCCCGACGCGGTCGCCCTCGGCCAGCGACAGGGTGATGTCCCGCAATGCCGTCACGATCGGCACTTTCGCCCCGGTCCGGATCGCCTCGCCGACGGAGGTGAGCACGCGTTTCTTCAGCGAGCGGGACTTCGCGTCGAAGATCGGGAACTCCACGAAGGCGTGGCACAGCTCAACGCCGGCCATTCCGGCGCCTCCCGCCCGAGAGCGCCAGTGCCGCCGCCGCGAATGCCCAGCCGGCCAGCACGTCGGTGGGCCAGTGCACGCCGAGCACGATCCGGCTGATCCCGACGGCCGCCGCGACCGGCACCGCGACGATTCCCGGCCGGCGCAACAGGTTCACGGCGACCAGACCCGCACCCAGTGTGCCGAGAGTCGTGTGCCTGGAAGGAAAACTCGGGCCGGACCATTCCGTGCGCCACAACCGTTCCGGCGGACGCGGCCGGTCGATCAGATCGGCCAGGCCGCGTCGCAGTGCAGCCGCGACCGCGAGCGTGACGATCGGCGCGGCCCGCCCGCCGGATCGCGTCAGGAGGCACGAGGCGCCGACCGCGGCCCAGGCGACCGGAGTCTCCCCGAGCGTGGTCACCATCTGAGCGCACCGCACCGCGGACCGCGGTGTCTGCCCGTGGACCCATTCCAGGACCTGGAGTTCCGTCTGCCGCCAGCGCGCACATCCGATCATGGCGGCTCACCGTGCCGCGGCGCTGAGGACGGTGGTGTCAAGCTCGCGTACGGCCTGGTCGAGCACGCTGATCTGCTCGCCGAGTTCGTCGAGCTGGACGTCCGGACCGGCACTCTCCCGGCGCGCGGCTTCGGCGAGTCCGCGTTCGAGTGCGGCGAGCTGGGCCCGCCAGATCTCCGCGAGCGCGCGTTCGGTCCCGCATGCGTTGTCCTGCAACCAGTCCTGCAGCGCAGAGCGGGCGCGCCCGAACGGCCGGGGCACGGCATTCGCCGCCCAGTCGACCAGGTGACGGTGCAACCGCTTGCGGCGGATCGCTGCCGGCAGGCGGTGTGCGAGTGCCGTGGTGACCAGTTCCCGCCAAACGACCTCCGGGCCGAGTTCGAGTACCGGCAACCGTGGCGCGGCAGCGGTTTCCGGCATCGGCACCTCGTCCAGCCGGATTCCGAGCACCTCGGCCGCGGCCTGCCGTGACCGCGCGAGATCCGCAGTCAGACCGGACAACGCCTGCCGGGCGCCGGCGTGCATGGCCGTCTCCAACTCCGCGCCCAAGCGGTTGAACCACTCCGCGCAGCGCCCGGCCGCCAGGTCGCCGATCCGGTGCCGGACGAGATCTGCTGCGGTCTCGGGGCGCGCGGGCTGTTCCGGCAACGCGGCCCCCAGCACTTCCCGCGTGGCCGCACGCGCCGCGCCGACCGCACGCTCGTGTCCGGCATCCAAGTCTGCCCGCGCCCGCCGCGCCGCACCGTGCAGATGGTCCACGGCGGCCGTTTCCGCGACCCGGGCGTTGTCGAGTATCGCCCGCAGGGCGCGCACCGCACCCGCACTGTCCTCAGTGGACCGTCGGATCAGCTCGTACTCGATCCGCAGGCCGTCCAGTACCGCGGTCGTTTCCCGGCGCAGCGCACGCGCGGTCGAGGACACGACGTCCGCTTCGCCGCAGCGTGCGATCCGTTCCCCGAGCCACGCGACCAATTCCGTCGGCGCGCCGGTGCGCAACGAGACCGGCAGCACCGGGACGTCCGAGCCGAGCGGTCCGGCGACCGCGGCCCGGGTGAACGCGACGATCTCGGCCAAATCGCCGGGCCGCACCAGGTCGGTTTTGTTGACCAGCACCGCCGCGGCCGCCGCGGTCGTCATCACCTCTGCGGCCAGCGTCAGCTCAGCCTGCGAGACAGGCGGATCGGCGGCCACCACGAGCACGGCGAGGTCCACGCTGTCGCGCGCCCGCGCGGCTTCCTCGGTGTTGGCCTGATGTACAGATCCGGTGCCGGGCGAGTCGACCACTTCGGTGCCTGCTGGGAGACAGGCCGACGGCGCTGAGATCCGCACGGTGTCCACCTGCCGGACGTTGCCGGGGTTGCCGCGTTCGCTGACCAGCTCGGCGACCTCGTCCAGCCCGATCGGACGGCTGCGGCCGTCGCGGTAGCGGACCTCGGCATCCACAGTGGACGCGACGGTGACGGTGGTCGCGACCGACGTCACCGGCAGTGCGCCGGTCGGCAGCAAGTCGCGGGCGAACAGCGTGTTCACCAAGGTGCTCTTGCCGCGCTTGGCCTCGCCGAGCACGAGCACCCGGACCTGCCCGGACAAGGCACGGGACACCGCGTCGTCCACCACTCGCGCCCGTTCGACCGGGAGATACCGCCGGACCAGGTCGGCCAGGTTCGCCAGCGCGGCAGTCACGACGATCGCCTCGCCTCGGCCGGCGCCGGGCGCCACACGTTGCCCAGGTAGGCGGCAGTCCGCTGCGCGCCACCCGCATGGAAGCCGCGCAGATACCCGCCGATCGGAGGCCGCAGCTCCAGCGACAGCACGTGTTCCAGCCGCACGAACCGCGGCACCAGGCCGTCCTCGACCCCGTGCGGCTCGGCGTCCGGGTCGTCGGTCTCGGCGTGCAGCACGATCTCGACCAGGTGCTGGCCGTAACGCGAATTCGTTGCCTCCAGCACGAACGCGACGCCCGTCGGCGTGACCGCGAGACCGGTCTCCTCGCGCACTTCGCGGCGCACGCACGCGCCGACGGACTCCCCGTCCTGTTGCGTGCCGCCGGGCAGCACCCAGTCGGTGATCCGCTGGCACAGCAGGACGTGGGCGTCGCGCAGGATCAGGCCGGTGCAGCGCAGGTTGACGGGTTTGGCGTCCAGCCCCATGGCTTCCTCCTCGTCCGGTCGCCCGGCAGAATGCTGCGCGGACGCGGTCGCGGGTAGAAGCCATCAGCGCCGGACGGCGCGAATCACGGCGAGCCCCATCGCCGGTCGCGGTGCCGAGCACCACGGACTGATCCACGGTAGCAGCCGAGCACGCGCGGTGCCTAGCGGTGACCGGCGAAGACGCGGCGATAGGAGTCCGCGCCGTAGCTGGTCGGCAGCGGTTCGCCTTCGGTCAGGGTGAACGTCCGCTCGCGCTCCGCGCGCAGGAACAGCATGTCGTCGCGGTGCTGCTCGCACAGGCTGTGGCCGAGGTCGTAGAGGTGGGTCACGAACAGGACTTTGACGCCTGTTTCGGTGAGCGCGCGGACCACCTGGCGAGCGAGTTCGGATCCTTCGGCCTCGTTGGTGGAGGCGAACGATTCGTTGCACAGCAGCAGGCCGCCGGGCCGGATCCGGTCGGCGATCTCGCTCATCCGGGCCAGCTCCTCGTCCAGCTTGCCCCGGGTCATCGTGTCGTCCTCCTCGCGTTTGAAATGGGTGAACAGGCCCGTGCACGTGTTCGCCCGCAAGGCTTCCGCCGCCGTGAACATCCCGGCCTGCAGCATCAGCTGCGCGGTGCCGCAGCTGCGCAGGAACGTGGATTTGCCGCCCTGGTTCGCGCCGGTGACGAGGACCAGCGTCTTGCCGTCGGCGTCGACGTCGTTGCCCACCACCTGTTCATCGGACCGCAGGGCGAGGCACACGTCGTACAGTCCGCGCGCGGTCAGCACCGGCTCTCCGCTCGGTTCCGGAGCGGGAAAGCAGACCGGTTTCCCTTTCGCGCGCAGGCGTTCGTGCAGGTTCAGGCAGCCGAGGCAGAAGGCGAGTTCGGCGCGCAGCACGCGGAAGAAGCTCTTCACGTGATCAGCCGATTGGGCCAGCGCGTTGGCCACGACGTTCACCCCGCGCCCTTGCAGGTCGCCGAGGGCCCGGGCACCGGCCTCGTCCCGCGCCGGCACGACGAACCCGTAGCTGGGCGGAGCGCTCGTGGTGATCCGCTCGATCCAGCTTCGTTTCGGCATCCGGTGCAGGCCGAACCGCACGCCGCGGTTCCCCTGTCCCAGCTCCGCGCTCATCAGCACGCCGCGGGGGAATTCGAGTTCCTCCAAGTGGTTCTCGGCCACGGCGAAGTAGTCGTCGTCGAGTTCCTCCCGCAGCATCGCGAAGAACCGGGCGAATCCCGGCGAGCGAAATTCGCCGCCGCGCTCAATCGCTTGCTGCCGCAGCTGTTTGAGGTTGTCCACGAGGAATTCGAGCGTTTTCACCGACCGGTTCAGGATGTGCTCGGGCGAGTCGCGGGAAAGGATCCCGAACCACACCTTCCGCTCGACCTGGCGCGCGTCGACCGCGATGGCGTAGAGGTCGCGCACGACCCCGGGATGGGCGACGCAGTCGGCGAGAACCTGCTGGCGATACCGGATCGCGTCCGGGTCGGTCAGGCTCGCGAACATGATTCGGGGCACGAGGTCGCGCAGGAAGTCGTCGCCGGCGGCCATGGCGTCGAACAGGGTCTCCAGTTCCAGATCCTGGACGAGGTCGTCCGGCGGCGGCGGGGCGTCGAGATCGGCGTCCTGGTCTCGGTGCAGCAGGAAGACTTTCATCGCCCGATCCGCCTTCGCAGGGTGTCGTAGGCTAGTCCGTATTTCTCGGCGATCGCCGCGGCGTAAGCGAGCCCGTCGGCCGCCCGCCGTTCAAGCCGGTAAGTGCGTTCGGCCGGATCGTCCGGAACGACCCCGCCGACCATGCTGACCGTCGCCTCGCCCAGCGACGCGAGATCGTCCACAAAGGTCACATACACCGTCAGCGCGCCCAAGTCGATGATGCGGCGCAGCACGTCGGTGCCGATGAACCGGGCGTCGTGCAGGGTGGTGGACGCGAAGCTCTCGTTCAGCACGAGCACGCTGTCGCTCGTCGCGTCGCGCAGGATGTCCCGGATCCGCACCAGCTCGTCGTCGAGCTTGCCGCGCAGGGTGATCGGATTCTCCTCGCGTTCGAAATGCGTGAACACCCGGTCCGGGAGGAACAGCCTGGCTCGCGCCGCGGGCACCGGGCATCCGAGCGCGGCCAGGTGCGCGAGCTGGCCGAACATGCGCGCGAACGTCGTCTTGCCGCCCTGGTTCGGCCCGGTCACCACCAGCACCCGTTCGGCACCCGACAGTCGGAAGTCGTTGCACACCAACGGGCTGTCCGGGACGAGCTTGGTGGCGAGAGCGAGGTCGAAGGCGTCCTCGGCGTAAATGTCGTGCGAGGTCGCCGAAATCTCCGGATAGCAGAACCGCAGACCGGTCGCCGACAGCCGCCGGATGTGCGCCAGGTAGGCGAGGTAGAACTGCACCTCGCGATCGAACCGGCCGATCGCGGCCGCCAGGTAGTCACGATGCCGTTCGCAGTAGTCCGCGAGAGCGCGGAACGCGCCCGGGTACAGCCGGGCCGCGCAGTCGAGAACCTGCGCCTCGATGTGGTTCATCTCCGGCGGCTCGGAAAACCGGACGAAGTAGTCCTTCACCGCGCCCTGTTTGAACTTCGCGAACGTCTTCTCGACCTCGCTGCTGTAGTCCGCGTCGTCGTCGAACCGGCTGACCTTGACTCGCGCGCCCTGGACGTGCACGCGGTACTTGATCCGCGCGAGCTGCTCCTGGAGATCACGCGTGTCGGCAAGCAATGCGTGAAAAGGTTGCGCCGCAAGGTATCCGGCGACGTGCTCGTGGATCGACCGCAGGCCGCGGGACCGGATCTCGACGCGGTCCAGCCCTTCCCGCAGCGCCGCGACCGCTCCACAGTAGACATCCACCGCGTCGAGGAACCACCGCTGCTTCTGCCGGGGATAGTGGATCTTTCCGGCCAGCGCCAGGCGCTCGCGCATGCGCCGCATCCGCTCGGCGAACTCCTCGACCACCTCGCGCACGTCGTCGCGCTGGAGGTCGCGGAACACTTCGTGCCGATACTCGACGGCAGGCGCCTCGTGCAGCGGCGCGGAGAAGAACAGGCCCAGGTCGTACTCGGCCCGCCCGGCAGTCACCGCGGACACCGCCTGGCCGAGATTCAGATCGCCGAAGAACGCGGGCTCGGCCGGTCTGCCGACGGTTTCGCCACCCGGGAACAGGACGCTCGGAGAACGCGCCATGCCGCACCACCCGCTTCCACACCAGCTCGGCACTGGTAGAAGCCATCAGCCGGGGGCGGCGGTTGCGGCGAGCTTCATCGCCTCACCCGAGCATACCCGAGCCAGCCCTCCGGCTGATCGCGTCCGGCGTCCGGCCGTGGCACAATCGCAGGCAGGTGATGGGGCTCACCACAACCGCGGCACGCCGCTAACGGTCCCTGACGAACACGTCAGGGAGAGGTGTGCGAATGCGACACCGGGGTGAAGCCACCGCGCTGATCACCGTCGGCGTCCTGCTGGCGCTCGGCGTGGCCGGAGTGCGTGCCCGCGGAAACGCCCGCTGGTCGTTCGCGGGGCCGTTCGCGCACGTCGGGGGCACGACGCTGGCTGTCCTCACCTCGATCCTCGTCCTCGCCGCGGTTCTTCCGGTGCTCGCGTTCTTCGCGGCGCTGCGCCGTCGCCGGAGGCCTGAGGACGACGACTTCGAGGCCGTCCACGAGCCGCTGGGCACGAAATGGGGCCGGCGGTGGGCAGTGCTGATCACCCTGGCCGTCGTCGCCGCACCGCTCGTGGTCCTGGCTGTCGTGGCGTCGCGAGCCACCCCGCCGACGCAGCCTCCAGTCCGGTTCGTGCCCCCTCCGCCAGCAGCCGCGCCCTCGGTGGCTTCCCCCGGCGGCGGGCCGTCCTGGCTGTTGCCGGTCGTGCTGCTGGCAGCCCTGCTCCTGCTGCTTCTCCGATGGCACCGCCGGGCGCCGCGTCCGATCGAGGCGTCAGGTGGTCTGGCGGAGGCTGCGGCAGCGGGCCGCGGCGAAATCGTCGCGGCGGTCACCGGCGGGCCGCGAGGGGCGATCCTGCGGTCGTTCGCGGCGATGGAGCGCGCACTCGCACAGTCCGCGGCGGCACCCCGGCTCTCCGACACCCCGTCGGCGGTGCTCGCCCGCGCCGCAGACGGCGGACTCGTGCGCGCAGGACCGGCACAGCGGCTGGTCGACGTGTTCGCCGAAGCACGCTTCAGCAGCCACCCGATCACCGGCGCGCACCAGGACACCGCGCGCCAGGCCCTGGACGAACTCCTCCACGACCTCGGCAGGCGACCATGATCACCGTCCTGTTCAGCGTCGCCGCGGCGGTCCTGCTCGCCGTCGGCTATGCGATCGCCTCGGTCGCAGGCCTCTTCGTCACCGCAGTGCTGATCACCGTGCTGGCGATAGTCAACGTCCGGGCAGCTCTGCGCCCCTCGCAGACCGCGGCCGCACCGGCCCGCGAGGCTCGGCGGCCGGACTTCCCCGGCTATGCCAAGCTCGCCGCCGCCGTGGCCTGGTCCGGCACCTCCCGGCACGCCTGGGACTGCGACCTGCGCCCGGTCCTCGTGCGCCTGCTGGGACCGGACCCGGACGGAAGGCGCCTCCTCGGCGAAGACCTCTGGCCGCTGGTCGACCCGAGCCGCGCGCGGTCCGGCGACCGCGACGCCCCAGGACCGTCGCACCAGACCCTCGCCGCGATCCTCGACCGCTTGGAGGCCCTCCGATGACGCTCACCGACGCCGCCATGACCGGAGCCCGCTCGACCGCCGTCCTGGACGAGGTCGAACGCGCCGTCGTCGGCAAACGCGCCGTCCTGGAGCTGATCCTGCTCGGCGCGCTCGCGCGCGGGCACGTGCTCATCGAAGACCTGCCCGGCCTCGGCAAGACACTGATCGCCCGATCGTTCGCGACCGTGCTCGGCCTCGGCTTCGCCCGCATCCAGTTCACCCCGGACCTGTTGCCCTCCGACGTCACCGGCGCCGTCGTCTACGACCAGGCCGACCGGCGGCTGGTGTTCCGGCCCGGGCCGGTGTTCGCCAACCTGCTGCTTGCCGACGAAATCAACCGCACCCCGCCGAAAACCCAGGCCGCGCTGCTGGAAGCGATGGCCGAAGGGCAGGTCACCGTCGACGGGCGCACGCACCCGCTGCCGGACCCGTTCGTCGTGCTCGCCACCGACAACCCGATCGAATACGAGGGCACCTATCCCTTGCCCGAAGCGCAGCTCGACCGGTTCGCCCTGCGCGTCCGCATCGGCTACCTGCCCGCCGAACGCGAACAGGACATGCTCCGCCGCCGCCTCGACCGCGGCTCCGCTCCGGCCGCGCTGCACCAGATCCTGGCTTCCGGCGAGCTGACCGCCCTGCGCGAATCGGTGGAACAGGCCGAGGTCGACCCGGACGTCCTGGCCTACGTCGTGCGGCTCGCGGCGGCGACCCGCGAGCACACCCAGGTGGTGGTCGGCGCCAGCCCCCGGGCCTGCCTGGAGCTTGTGCAGCTGGCCCGCGCGAAGGCGCTGCTGGCCGGCCGGGACTATGTCGTGCCCGAAGACGTCAAGGATCTCGTGCCCGCGTGCTGGGCGCACCGGCTCAGCCTGCGGCCCGAACTGTGGGTCCGTCAGGTGCGCGGCGAAGACGTGCTCGCCCGGATTCTCGACGACGTCCCCGTCCCGCGCGCCGGGCGGCCGACATGAGCGCGTATCCGGTGCACTGGCATCCGACCCCGCTCGCAGTGACACTCGCGACCTGTGCCGGACTCGCGATGCTGACCGGGATGCTGCTCGGCCGGGCGGACCTGATCGGGTTCGCCGCACCTCTGCTGGGCGCTCTCGCCGTCGGCCGCCGACGCCGGACGCCCGCCGAGTCGCTCACCGTCGATACCGCGCTGCCGGAGCCCCGCTGCCTTGAACACGACACAGTTCCGCTGACCGTCGACGTCCACGCACGCGGCGCGGCCGACGAGATCTCCGTGTCGCTGCCCACGCCTCGCATCGCTGCGTCCACTGAGGACGGACGCACGTTCGCGCTGCGACTGCTCCGTTGGGGGCGCTGGTCCGTACAACCGCGAGTGGCCGCCTACGCCCATTCAGGATTGCTCGAAGCCGTGGTGATCGCGGACGCCGGCGAAATACGCGCCTACCCCCGTACCACGACGCTCGACAGCCTGCCGCGCCCCGCTGATCTTCCCGACCGCGCCGGAGTCCACATCGGACGACGCAGGGGCAGCGGCATCGAATTCGCCGCCGTCCGGCCCTACCAGCCGGGAGATCTGCTGCGCCACGTCAACTGGACCGCCACCGCACGGCGAGGACAGCTGTACATCACCGATCGGCTCGCCGAGCAGGCCGCCGAGATCATCGCTGTGATCGACACCTTCTCCGCCGTCCCGCAGTCCGGCGGGTCCACATTGGACCTCGGCGTGCACGGCGCGACCGCCGTCGTGCGGACGGCCCTGCACCGGGGCGACCGGGCCGGCGTCGTCGCGCTCGGCGGGATCCTGCGCTGGATCGGCCCGGATGCCAGCGCGCGGCAGTTCTACCGCGTCGCCGACACTGTGGTCGAGGCCCGTCTCGACGATGCCGTCGTCGAGCCGGACCTCTCCCGGATCCCGCGGCCCGCGCTGCCGCCACGCGCCGCCGTGATCGTGTTCTCGCCGCTGCTCGACCACCGCGCGCTCAACGCCGTGCAGGACCTGCACCGCAGGGGGTGCGCGATCGTCGTGGTCGACACGCTGCGCACCGAACCGCCCATCGGCCGAGACGCCGAGACCGACCGCCTCGCAGTACGGCTGTGGCGCCTCGACCGACGCCGGGTCGAAACCCGCCTGACCGGCCTCGGGATCCCCGTCGTCCAGTGGAACGAGCGCCAGCAGCTCGACGACGTCCTCGGACCGCTCAGCCTTCGCCCGCTGATCGGGAGGACCCGATGAACACACTCGCCCGCGGACCGATTCCTATGCTCGGCACCGGCGTCCCCATGGCCGCCTCCACTCTCCAGGTCTCGCCCGTCGTCGTGGCCAGCGCAGCCGTCACGCTGCTGTTCGTCCTCGTCACCGCCCGCTGGCCGGGCTCATGGGCCGCCCCGCTCGCGGTCGTGACCGCTGCCTTCGCCGTTGCCGTGGGGACGCCGTCGCCGCCCGCAGCCTGCGCAACCGGGTTCCTGGCCCTCACGTTCCTGCTCGCCGGCGAAGCCCGCCGCACCCTCGCAGGCCATGCCGACCTGCCAGGCTGGCTGCGCCACCGCAGCCGCCTGCTGCTCGGCGGGCTCGCCGGCATCGCCGCAGCCCTCGTCGGCGACATGTGGACCACCGGCTCGCCCTGGCTTGCCGCAGCAGGCGTTCTCGCACTCGGCGGGGCGTACCTGCTCGCCGTGCGCCCCCTTGCCCCACCGCAATAAACCACGCGTCCCGACCCTTACGGAGAACGTCATGACCACCATGCAGATCACCGACCTCCGCGCCCGCGAAATCCTGGACTCCCGCGGCCGTCCCACTCTGGCCGTCGCCGTCTCCAGCGGGTCGCGGCACGCCACCGCGACTGTGCCTTCCGGTGCCTCGACCGGCCGGAACGAAGCCTGCGAACGTCGCGACGGCGACCCGGCCCGCTACGGCGGCGCGGGAGTCCTCGGCGCCGTCGAGTCGGTCAACACCGAGGTGCGGCACCTCCTGATCGCCCGCCACTGGACCGGTCTCGCCGAGATCGACCTGGCAATGGTCGAGCTGGACGGCACTGCCGACCGCAGCCGCCTCGGCGCGAACGCGATCGTCGGCGTGTCCATGGCGGTCGCCCGTCTGCTCGCGGACGCCGAGAAGGTTCCGCTGTGGTCCTGGCTGCACGTCCCGGGCGGGCGGCCGCGGCTGCCGGTGCCGCACTTCAACGTCCTCAACGGCGGCGCGCACGCCCGCACCGGCCTCGACTTCCAGGAATTCATGATCGCCCCGCTCGCCGCGGCCAGCCTGCCCGAGGCGATCCGCACCGGCGCGGAGGTCTACGCCGCGCTCCAGGCGCTGCTGACCGAACGCGGATACACCGTCGGTCTCGGCGACGAGGGCGGCTTCGCTCCGGACGTCACCCGGCCCGAAGACGCGCTGCAGCTGCTGCTCCGCGCGATCGAGGACGCCGGCTACCCGGCCGGCCAAGACGGCATCGCCATCGCGCTGGACCCGGCCGCGTCGCAGTTCCGCCAAGCCGACGGCACGTACCTGGTCAACGGCCGCCGGCACAGCTCGTCGGATCTCGTGCAGCGCTACGTCGAAATGGTGCGCGACTTCCCGATCTGGAGCATCGAAGACGGCATGGCCGAGGACGACCTCGCCGGGTGGCGCGAACTCACCGCGGAACTCGGCGACCGCATCCAGCTGGTCGGCGACGACAACTTCGTCACCAACCCGGCCCGCATCGCCCGCGGCGCCGGCCTCGGCGTCGCCAACGCCGCCTTGATCAAGCTCAACCAGGTCGGCACCGTCACCGAAACCCTCGAAGCGATCGAGATCTGCCGCGAACACCGCTACGGCCAGATGATCTCGCACCGATCCGGGGAAACGACCGACGACTTCATCGCCGACCTCGCCGTCGGCACCGGCTGCGGACAGCTCAAGGCCGGTGCCCCGGCCCGCGGCGAACGCGTCGCGAAATACAACCGCCTGCTGGAGATCGCCGCCGACGCGCCCGAACTCCCTTACGGCATCCCGGAAACCGCGTTCACCGTCCGCCTGGGATGAACCGTGCCCGGCTTCCTGCACCGCTTCCGCCGCCCCGCGCTCTCCGCCAGAGAGCAGCTGGCGCGGTTGTCGTCGGTGCTCGACCGCGCCGCGGCAGTAGCACCGGAGACCGAGACCGCCGTACGAGCCTGCGGCGCCGCTGGTGACGTGCCCGGCGCCATCGGCCACGCCGGCAGCGAACTCGTCAGCACCTACCACCGGCTCCGCGAAGAACTGAACAGCATCCCCGTGGACCGCGAACGCGCCCCGCTGGCAGACGAAATCGGCCGGCTGCTGCAGTACCACCAATGGCTCATGCGCACCGCCGTGCAGCTGGCCTTCTCCCTCAACCAAGACCCGCGCCGCGAAGCCATGCGCCGCCGACTCGACGGCGTCGGCCCACCCGCCGCGCGACTGCAGGCTCTCCGCGACCAAGTGGCAGAACGTCTCCGGAGCGAGCCGTGAACACCCCACGAGACGATGATGAACGCCACCGCCTCATTCGCGCCCTGGCCGACGACGGCTGCCTCCTGTGCCGCGACAAAGACGCCGCCGAACACCACTGGCACACCTGGTACGTCATGGAAACCCACCGAGATCCCGGCTACCGCCGCCGGATCGCGGCCGCTGGCGGCTTCTGCGCACGCCACCTGCGTCTGTTGACCACCACCTCCGAAGGCATCCGGGTCCTTCCCTCGCTCCTGGGAGATCTGATCGCCTCCGCTCTCGGCGGCGTGACCGGCTGCCACTGCGATCCCTGCGACAAAATGACCGCCGCCGTCGACCGCCGTCTCGGCGCCCTCGTCCGATGGCTCGACGACCCCGAGGTCATCAACGGAATCCGCCGGCTGTGCACCCACCACCTGCTCGACGTCCTGAACACAGCTCCGTGGCCGTTCGCGACCACACTCGCCGCCATCGCCCGGGACCAGCCATACACGCCTCCCTCCGATCCCGACCTCCTCATCCGGGCTCCGCACCTCACCGCCGCGGCCGAACTCTTCGCCGAGGACGACAAACGACTCACCGAACAGTCCACAACAGACAGAGCAACCCACGCCCTCGACCTTCCCTGCTGCCCCGTATGCCGCGCCCGCAGCCGCGGCGAACTGCGTTACGCCACCTGGCTTCTCGGCCAAGACGTCGCCCGCCTCGACCCCGGCGAGCCCTGGCTTTGCCCGACGCACCTCGCAGACGCCACCCTTCTCGACCACGACAGCGCCTGCACGATCTGGGCGACGATGCACCAGGCCGAACACGCCCGCCTTGCCCAGCTCGCCGACCGCCTCGACGCTTCGCCGCTCCCCGGGTTTTTCGCCCGCCTTCGCGCAGCCTGGCCGCACCTGCTCGAACGTCGCCGGGACAGGGCCGCTGCCGCATTTCGACGTCCGGAACGATTCGTCGCCGAGGCCCTCCGGAACTTCCGTGACAACCAACCCTCGTGTACTGCCTGCGCCGCGGGCGACCTCGCCGAACGTCGCGAACTCGCACTGCTCGACGCGGCCTCCCTGCACCACACCGTCCGCGAACGCTGGACCCGCGGCCACGGACTGTGCCGTGACCATGCCGCACTCGCCGCATCGGACCTCGCCAAAGACGTCCTGCGCAGCCGCCTGACGCTGCTGGGCTGGGAGCTTGAGGAAACCCAGCGCAAACACGCCTGGCACACCCGCCACGAACCAGCGACCCCAGCCGAAACGTCCTGGCCCCGCGCGATCCCCTTCCTCCGCGGCGATGCCTGCCTCGGCCTCGCCCCCGCCGAATTCGACGACCAGGACACGCCATGAGCGCCCCGCACACCCCCGACCCCGGCTACGCCGGCCGGGGTCCGATGTTCTGGCTGCCGCCACACGGCTTCGGCAACGGAATCTCCGCGCAGGCCTGGGCGGAGATCGCCGACCTCACCGCCGAGGAACTCCCCGAAGCACTGCTCGCCCTCACCGAAGCCGACATCGCCGCCTACACCGCGGCCGTCCGCGGTCGCCCCGGCTATTACCGGCTGTGGGTCGACTCGCTGCGCTATCTCCATGCCGAAGACGTCCTCATGGACGTCCTGCGCTCCTGACGCCGAAATCCCGCACGCGGACCAGCAACCCAGCGAGCGAGACCACGATGAACGCGCAGCCTCCGCCGAACTGATCGAACGCCGCCCAGCCGCACCAGGAACTCGGCGGCCGAACATGCCCGCGGAAACGTCACTTCCGCGGAGGGGGCGGATCCTGCCCGCGTTTGGTGCCGCAGTTCTGCCGTGACGTCCAGGCGTACAGCGCGAAAGCGCTACCCGCCCAGCGCCTGCCGTGGCCGGAATGCTCGGCACCGGGCGAAGGGCTGGGCGTGCTCGCCGGGCGGCGATGTCGCCGGACGTGCTCGCCGGATCCGGAAGGGTGCCAGTGTGCGGATGCCGAGGTCCAGGTACAGCGTTAGGCTCGTTGTTCATGCGGGTGACCTTCCACGGCGAGCTGGTCCAGCTGCGCGAGCAGCTGGTCGCGATGTGCGCGATGGCCGCTCAGGCGATGCGGCAGGCGAGCCGGGCGTTGCTGATGGCCGACCTCGACCTGGCCGAGCGGGTGATCGCCGGAGACGCCGCGCTGGATCAGGCTCGCGGCGGCTGCGAGGATCACGCGCAGAGTCTGCTGGCGTTGCAGGCTCCGGTCGCCAGCGACCTGCGAAGCATCCTCGCCGCGGTCTACTCGGCGGAGAAGATCGAGCGCATGGGCGACCTGGCTGCCCACATCGCCGACACCGCACGCTTCAGCCATCCCGACCACGCCGTGCCCGCCGACCTTGAGGACACGTTCGCCCGGCTGGGCGAGATCGCCGCCGGCATGGCCGACCGGCTGGGCGAACTGATCGGCCAGCCGGGCGTCGACGGCTTCGCCGAACTCGACGAGACCGACCACGCTGTCGATGCCCTGCATTCCCGGGTGCTCACCACGATCACCGGCCCCGGCTGGCCGTACGGGGTGCGCACGGCCACCAGCCTGGCACTGCTGGCCCGCTTCCACGAACGCTTCGCCGACCAGGCCGTCTCCGTCGCCAAGCGACTGGACTTCGCCGCCACGGGCGAGTTCCCCGCATAGCCGGCTGACGAGACGCAGACTGCTCAACGAACGACCCGTCCGGCCTCAGGAGCGAGCCGCCCGCGGATCCAGATCACCCTCCGCGAGCAGGCCCTTCGGTACACCGGCCCGATCGACGACCACAAGCTCGGCACCGCTGCGCACGCGTTCGGCGAGTTCCCGTCCGCGGAGACCAGCCGGGACGATCGCGTCCTCTCCGACCGTCCGGGCAACAGCCACGACAGGCACGGCCGGGCGCTGCGCCGGCGGCACCGCAAGCAGCGCCGACCGGCTCACGACTCCCCAGGCCCGGTCCTCGACGTCGAGGACCACCAGCTCCCGCACGCCGTACTGCTCGGCCACCATCAGCGACTCGGCAACGGACAGATGCTCGGCGACCGGAAGGACCGGCCGGCACAGGCTGCCGGCATCCGGCACCGGGAGGACGGCTTCGCTCAGCGCCTCCGACGCGCCTGCCCAGATCATCACCCCGGCGAAGACGAAGACGGCGGCGAACATGATCCCCGTCGAGGCACCGCCCAGGAGCCGCACGAGCGGAACCACGACGATCAGCACCGCGAGCAGACGCCCGAACCAGCCGGCGATCCTCGTCGCGCGCCGGCGGTCTCCGAAGACCCGCCACGCACCGGCTCGCAGGAGGTGCCCGCCGTCCAGCGGCAGCCCCGGCAGCAGGTTGAACAGGGCCAACGCCACGTTGAGAACAGCGAAGACATGGGTGAGCACCTCCGCCAGACCCGTCAGCGGCACCAGATCTTCAGCCAGGGCGGCCAGACCCGCCACCAGAACCGACGCCGCGGGCCCGCCGGCCGCCAGCAGCGCCTCGCCTCCGGGCGTGCGCGGGTCCCGGTCGAATTCGGTCGCACCGCCCAGCAGGTCGATCGTGATTCGCTTCGCCGGCATCCCGAGCGCCCGCCCCGCCGCCACATGGCCGAACTCGTGCACCAGCACGGACAACACCAGCACCGCTGGAAACACCAACGCCACCGCGTACCGCGCGATCCCGAGGCCGGGCGCCCACCTCCCTACCCACGGTGCGAACACGTAGACCATCAACGCGGCCAGCAGCGCCATCCACGGGCTCATCCGGACCGGAACCCGGCCGATCCGGCCGCACCCCCAGTCTCCGCCGCGCCGGCCCCACCGCGAAACGGCGCCTGGACCGCGCTGATGACGTCGCATGGAGTCATATTACTATATAGGTTAGTACTAATTGAGTTCCCGAGCCGGAGAGGAGGCGCGATGCCGCTCTCCTGCCCGATGACCGACGAAGCAGCCGCATATCTCCTGAAGAATCTGAGACCCGCGGAGCACGAGCGATTCCGGCGGCACTTGCGAGTCTGCATCGCGTGCCGCCGCGAGACCGACGAGCTGGGGCCCGTCGTCGACCTCCTCCGGGGCTTGCGCCCGGACCGTCCGGAGCACAGACCGGCGGACTGAAAACACGAACGCGATCTCCTGCTGTGATCGGCTGTCCGGCGCGCGAAGGAGAGCAGCGCTGCCGAAAATCACTGCCGCCTGAACCGTTCGGCCAGCTGGGGATCATTCTCCCACCACAGTCCTGCGGGCAGGCCTGCCCCCGCTGTTCAGTCGCCGCCGCCGCTGGGCTGAGCGGGCGACGTACCGGGTGCGGCGGAGCCCACCTCGATCGTCGTGTCCATGCCGAGTTCCTTGTGGTTGCCGACCGGGCAGGAAAGCTCATAGCGCCCTGGCTGGAGCGTGACGGTGAAGCTCCCCGACTCGCCGCCGCGCAAGGTGCCGGTCTTCTGATCGGCACCGCCGGGTCCGGCGAGTTCCAGCGCGTGGACTGTCGTTCCGCTGTTGCTCGCGACGAAGGTGTAGGTGCCGGGTGCCCACGTTCGCTGCGGCAGCCGGATCGCGAACTCGGTCAGCTCCACCGCGACCCGCGTCCCCGGCGGCGCAGCGCTCGACGACCGAGCCGGCGAAGCTGGGCTGCCGGGCGATCCGGCACCGCTCCCGCCGCATCCGGCCGCGCCGAGCGCCAGGATTCCGCCAGCCGCGGCTGCCCGGAGACCGCCCCGCCGACACGTCGCGCCGCGCCTAGCCATGGCGGCCGCCCGACGCCGGATCGCAGTAGTCGATGTCGTTCGTGGGATGGAACGGCCCCACGAGCAGCGCCCGCTTGAACGGGCCGCCCTCGGCGATCTCCTCCGCCGAAACGTCCAGCGTGAACTGGTCCCCCGGACGCAGCCGGCGGCCGGCGATCACGACCGGGGCGCGCACGAGGTAGATCGCCGACCAGGGGCAGCAGTAGTAGTTGCCGATCGCCGCGCCGCTGGCCGTGGTCCCGGCCGCGATCGCCTCCGCCCGCAGCGCCGCATCGATCTGCGCCTGGATCGTCAGCGTCGCCGCGGGGTCCGGGTCGCAGCGCCACAGGTGATCGATTGCCCGGCGCGCGGCCGGGTCGCGCTTCCAGCTCGCCCGGCTTGCCGGGTCGGTGAGGCACCACGGGTCGAAGCCCGCCTGTCCGGGAACCGGCAAGGCCGGTCCCGACACCATCGCGACCTGGACGTCGGGGCGATCCAGCAGAGCCGGCATCGCGAGCAGCTGCCCGATGAGGTAGTAGCGCTCGATCGCGCACTTGACCGAGTTCTCGACCCGCTGATGAACGGCCGCGTCAGCGTTCGGGGACCACAGCGACTCCGCGTAGGACGCAGTGCCCTCGGCTTCCGCCACCATCCCGTCGACGGTGGCCGCGAGGGCGTTCTTGCCCGCGGGGATTCCGGTGCGGGCGAAGTCGGCCTGCGCTGCCTGAACATGGTCGCGCATCGTCCGCACCGCGGCGAGCATGGCGGCCAGATGCGCACGCGGACACGGTTCGGCCTCGACCCAGGCGGGAAGCGAGGCGGGCAGGCTCACCTCGGCGGCGACGTCGAAACCGGGGTCGCGCGCGGCCCGTCGTGCGCGCGACGACCACTGCTCGACCTCGCCGAGGAACGCGGCCGCCTGCTCCGCCGTCACCGGCGGAAGGTATCCGACGGTCCGGGGAACCGCCGTGTAGTCCGCCTCGACGAACTGGTCGCCGAGGGTCTGCAAGGCGAATGCGTTCCAGGTGCACAGCAGCTGGCTCAGCTCGCCTGGGCGCGCTTGCCACAGCGTGGCCCCGCGGCCGGCAAGGCGGTCCCGGAGTTTCTCCGCCGTCAGCAAGTCCTCGTACGCGCCCGCACCGGCTCGCCGGTACGCCTCCACCGTCTCGGCCGAGACCTCTCCCCGCAGCACAGCCGCGAGCCGGGTCATCAGCGTCGGCCGCACCGCTTGCTGCTCCGGCATGAGCGTCCACCTTCCACTCCGGACAGACCGTCAATCTACTACTTGAGTTAGGAGCGAGGAAGCGCGCGCACGCGTCGTCGCCTTGTTCGCGCAGGCAGCCGGCAGTAGGTTGACGGCCCTCGGCTCGCCCGCCGCGACCTTACGCTCAGGTCGTTACGGTTCGGTTTCCAGTCCGACAGCCGGGTGAACCCCCGTTGACCCATACCCTAGGGGGGCATACAGTCCACTCGTTCGAGTGATGCGCATCACGACCGAAGCGGCTGCCGCGACGGGTGTCCGATGGCCGCCAGATTCCTCTGTCCCCAAGGGAGCCGCCATGCGCAAGGTACGGATGCAGCTGTCGCGAAGGGTCGTCCTGTCCTCGGTTCTGATCGTCTCGGCCGGGACGGTGCTCGGTTGTTCGAGCGCAGCCTCCGGAGACGTGCTGCAGAAGGTGCGCGACAGCGGCACCTTGCGCGTCGCGCTGACACAAGCGAATCCACCGTGGAATTTCGTTGGCCCGTCGGGCACTCCGATCGGCTACGACGTGGATGTCGCCAACGAACTGGCGCGCCGGATGGGCGTCGGGAAGGTCGAATTCGTCCAGGCGAGTTTCCAGACGTTCATCGAAGGCATCAAGGCGGGCCGGTACGACATGGTGATCTCCGGCCAGACCATCACCGCGGCCCGCAAGCAACAGGTCGACTTCTCCCGGCCCTACGAGGTGAACGGAATCTCGGTCTTCGTTCAGGCGTCGAATCCGAAGATCGCCTCGCTGACCGACCTCAAGGGCAAGACGGTCGCGGTGTCGGCAGGCACGACGCAGCAAAGCTTCGCACAGGACAAGATCCCGGACGTGCAGGTGAAAACGTACGAGAACGCGACACTCGGCCTGACCGATCTTTCCCGCGGGAACGCCGACGCGATGCTGGTTTCACGCTTCCAGGGCAGTTACCTGGCCAGCAAGAACGGCCTCGCCGTGAAGCCGGTGGGACCGCTGCTGGAGAGCGAGGTCAACGGCATGTCCTTCCGCAAGGATTCGCCCGCGCTCAAACAGGAAGCCGACAAGGCGATCGCCGCGATGATCGCCGACGGCACCCTGACCCGCATCTCGAAGCAGTGGCTCGGCGGCCTGGACATGGCGGCCGAACTCAAGACCGCGCCGGCGAACTAGGGAGGACGTCATGGACCTGCTCGCCAACGCGTTTCCCATGCTGGCCAAAGGACTCGGCGTCACCGTGCTGCTCGGCGTGGTGTCGTTCGCCCTCGGCTCGGCGCTCGGTGCGCTGATCGCACTGGCGCGGATCTCGTCGATCCGGGTGCTGCGGGCCGTCGCGATCGGCTACGTCTCGGTGTTCCGCGGCACCCCGCTGCTGATCCAGATCATGGTGCTCTACTTCGGACTGCCGCAGCTGGGCGTCCAGCTGGAGCCGATCCCGTCAGCGATCCTGGCTCTGACGCTGTTCTCCGCCGCCTACCTCAGCGAGAACTTCCGCGGCGGAATCCTCGGTGTCGACAAAGGACAGTGGGAAGCCGCCTCCTCGATCGGCATGCCGTACTGGCGCACTTTCCGCAGGATCGTGTTCCCGCAGGCGATCCGGATCGCGACGCCGGCGGTCGGCAGCCGCTTCATCGCACTCATGAAGGACACCTCGCTGGCGTCGGTGGTGACCGTGGTCGAGCTGACCCGGGTCGCGGAAAGCGTGGGAAACGCCAGTTTCCGTTACATGGAGGCATTCCTGCTCGCCGGGCTGATGTACTGGCTGATCAACACGTTGCTGTCGCTCGGGCAGAGCGTGCTCGAAAAGCGGATGGGAAGGGCGTACTGAAGATGACCCAGCCGATGATCGAACTTCGCGGCATCCACAAGCGCTTCGCCGACCTCGAGGTGCTCCGCGGCGTGGACCTGACCGTCCGGGCCGGCGAGGTCGTGGTCCTCATGGGACCGTCCGGATCGGGCAAGACGACCCTGGTGCGGTGCATGAACCTGTTGGAGGAGCCCGATTCCGGGCATCTGCGCGTCTGCGACTGCGCTTTCGACTGCGGTTCGCCGCGCGACCGCGCCGGACGGCGGCTGGCGCGGCAAGCCCGCCGGCGAACCGGCATGGTCTTCCAGCAGTTCAACCTGTTCCCGCACATGACCGCCCTGGGCAACGTCATCGAGGGGCCGCGCCAGGTCCGTCAGCTGCCGATGTCCGAGGCGATCGCCCTCGGCGAGCGGCTGCTGGACAGGGTCGGGCTGTCCGGAAAACGCGACGAATACCCATCCCGCCTCTCGGGCGGTCAGAAGCAGCGAGTCGCCATCGCCCGGGCGCTGGCGATGGAACCGCGGGCAGTGCTCTTCGACGAACCCACCTCGGCACTGGACCCCGAACTGCACGCCGAGGTGCTGGAAGTCATCAGGGAGCTGGCCGGAGAAGGCATGACCATGGTGATCGTCACGCACGAGACCCACTTCGCCCGCGAAATCGCCGACCGCATCGTGTTCATGGACGGCGGCGTCATCGTCGAAGAAGCGGCGCCGGAAGCCTTCTTCACCCGGCCGACCCAGGAACGGGCACGCTCGTTCCTGCGACTGGTGGATCACACGGGCGCGACGGCAGCCGCGCCCCTCCCCCGACGCGGCGAGGAGGCGGTATGACCCCGTTCGACGTCGACACCGCACGCAAGGAAACGCCCGGCTGCGAGACGGTCGTGCACTTCAACAACGCCGGAGCCGCCTTGATGCCGCGTCCGGTGCTGGACGGCGTCATCGGGCATCTCAATCTCGAAGCGAGCATCGGCGGATACGAGGCCGCTGCCGCCGCGAACGACGCCCTGGAAGGCGTCTACCCGTCGGCGGCGCGCCTGCTCGGCTGCGCACCGGACGAGATCGCGTTCCTCGACAGCGCCACCCGGGCCTGGGACTTGGCGTTCTTCGCGATTCCGTTCCGGCCCGGCGACCGCGTCCTCACCAGCGAAGCCGAGTACGCGAGCAACTTCATCGCCTACCTGCAGGCCGCCGAACGCCACGGCATCGAGGTGGCGGTAGTGCCCAACGACGAATCCGGCCAGATTTCGGTGCCGCGGCTGCGCGAGATGCTCGACGACCGGGTCCGGCTGGTCTCGCTGACCCACGTGCCCACCAACGGCGGCCTGGTCAACCCGGCGGCGGAAGTCGGCCGCGCGGCCCGCGAGGCCGGCGTGCTGTTCCTGCTCGACGCCTGCCAGTCGGCCGGCCAGATCCCGCTCGACGTCGACGCGATCGGCTGCGACCTGCTGTCGCTGACCGGGCGCAAGTACCTGCGCGGGCCGCGCGGGACCGGGATCCTCTACGTCCGCCGCGAACGGCTGGCCGAGCTGGCACCACCCATGCTGGATCTGCACGCCGCCAAGTGGGTAGCGCGCGACCGCTACGAGATGCGCGAGGACGCACGCCGGTTCGAATCCTGGGAATTCAATGTCGCGGCGAAAATCGGCTTCGGCGCAGCGGTCGACTACGCGCTCGGCTGGGATCTCGACGCCATCTGGGAGCGCGTCAGCCGGCTTGCCGCCGACCTTCGCCTCCGCCTGGACGAACTGCCGGGTGTCCGCGTGCGCGACGTCGGCGCCGAGCAGTGCGGAATCGTCTCCTTCACCGTCGACGCCATGACCGGCGACGCGGTGAAAACGACGCTGGCACAACACTCGATCAACGTGAGCGTGTCCCGCGCACCGTCGACTCGCTGGGACATGGAGCATCGCGGCCTGGCCGAGGTCGTGCGCGCCTCGCTGCACTACTACAACACCGTCGAGGAGATCGACGCCTTCTGCCGCGTGCTCCACGCTGCCGGATGAACTCGGCCGGCCTCGCGGAGTCGCTCCGATGCGGCGGAAGCGCCTCCGCCTCACCGAATCCGCTGCGGGAGCAGGCTCGCCAGTGCTTCCTCCTGGCGGCCGAACATCGCGAGGTGCCCTTCGCCGCGGCAGCGGTGCAGCGCCGCGCCAGGGATCCGAGCCGCGAGATGTTCGGCGTGGTGGAACGGGACCAGCGAATCGCGGTCGCCGTGCCACAACGACACCGGGACGGCGATCGCGGCCAGGTCGAATCCCCACGGCCGCACGAATGCCAGGTCGTCCGCAAGCACTCCGGCCCAGCCCTGCCGGGCAGCCTCGGCCAAGCCCGGTGCCAGGGCTTCGCCGAGCCCGTCGATCCCGCCGAATGCCCGCACCTCGTCCGCCGGCAAGTCCGCCGCAAGGCTCCCGCCGGAAAGCAGGCTCTCCAATCGCTCCGGTTCCTGTGCCGCGCACGAGAATTCGCGCGCGTTCGGCGCGTGCATCCCCTCCAACGCGCCCGGCCGGTCCAGCGGTGCGATGCCGCACGTGAGCGCCACCGCAGTCACTCGGTCCGGACAGGACCATGCCGTCGCGAGTGCGAAGGGGGCACCGCCGGACATCCCGGTCACGGCGAACGCGTCTATGCCGAGAGCATCGGCCAGCCGCGCGGCATCGCACGCGACGTCGAGCAGCGTCCGGCCCGGGCGCGGGTCGGAGCGGCCATAGCCAGGCCGGTCGAAGGTGATCAGCCGGACGCCGAGTCCGGCAGTCGCCTCTTCGCCGGGAAACTGTTCCCGCCGCGACCCGGGCGTGCCGTGGAACCGGAACACCGGGAATCCGTCGTGGTTGCCCCGCTCCTCGAACGCGAGCCGCCTGCCGTCTTCCAGCTCCACGGTTCGTACCGGGAAGCTGTCTTGCGTCGGTGCCATGGCGCAACCGTACGAACGAGCACGCTCGCTCGCCTCCACCCCAAGGTTGATCCCGGGTCGACAGCCCGGCAGGCTCGCCGGTCGAGATCGATGCCTTCTGCCGCGCTCCGCATTGCCGGATGATCTCGGCCGAAAGCACGCCTGAGGATCAGGTGCGGCCCATCGCCGGCCCCGCCGGACGGGGCAAAACTCTTCCGCGGCAAGGTACCCGCTGACCGACCGCACTCTTCGGCAGCTCGGGCGAGCGACCGAACATCGCGATGGGCCTTTCGCCTCGGCTCGCGGCGACGCAAGCGCCGCAGCAGGTTGCCGATGTACGAACTTGCCCGAGGCGGGATCCGGTCCTTCGATCTTCCTGAGATGTGGACGGCAGTGCGGCGGGGCCAAGGCGCCGCAGCAGCCGTTTCGAGGGTCGCCTGTGCGAGCGCGGCGGTGACCCGGCGCGAGGCGGGTGCGGCGGCATGCTCAGCGGCCTCGTCGCCGACCTCGCCGGCCTCCCGGCAGGCCGGCACGCAATGCCAGGGACTTAACCTTCGTGGCCTCGGCCCGCTGACCGTCCGTAAAGGACGTCAGGATCGCTGAAATGCCCCATTGATTCCCGCATGACTGTCTTCGCAGGTCCGTGAGGGGAACCCTGAGGGACTCAGAGTCAATGCCAGGAACTTAAGCCGCGTCGACACGGCCTGCTGACCGTCCACAAGAGAAGCCGACGCCGCCGGAATGACCGATTGATGCCCCTCTGACCGTTCCCGCCGCGCACCCAATGCCACATTGGGTGCGTCGCATGCACCCAATGCCACATTGGGGCGCTGGCCCTCCCTCTGCCGAGCCACCGAGTCCAGCCAGCTCTGCGACCTAGGACAGACACGCCTCAACCGCGCCCACAGCTTCACCTCAAGTTCCTGGCATGGGGAATCAGAGTCCCTCCCCGCGCGGCCGGCCGGAACCGATCAGCGGGGGCACAGCGGCTCCGCCCCGGCGGACCGGCGTCGAGTTCCGGCAGAGCGCTTCCGCGAACTCGGTGCACCGCCCCGGGTTCCGAGGACGGTCAGCCCGCGGTGCGGGGAGCGTCGCTCAACCCGAGACGCAAGTGCTCGCTGTGGTAGACGGCTTCGTCCAGCAGCTGGGCGACGTGGTTGTCGTAGAGGCTGTAGACAATGCTGCGGCCGGTCCGGGTGCCGGTGACCAGGCCGAGATTGCGCAGCAGCCGCAGCTGATGCGACACCGCGGACTGTTCCATGCCGATCGCCTCCGCGAGCGCGGTGACCGGCCGGGGTTCGTGCCGCAGTTCGGTCAGGATCAGCAACCGGCTCGGGGTGGCCAGCGCCTGCAGGGTGGTGGCGACGTGCGCGGCCGACTCGGCGTCGAGCCGTGCTGCCGGGCGATCGTGCCCCTGCACCCCGTGTCCCATGCGGTGCAGCATAACTCACCCCATAACGCATGAAGACATCTTCATGTGTTCTGTTATCGTGATCCAGTCAGCCCGCTCGTCTTGGAGGTTCCTCGTGGTCTCGTCGCCCACCGTCGCAGCCGGCGCTTCAGCTGTCGCGGCGCCTGCCGAGGGTGTCCCCGCACGGCGGACCCGGCTGTTCGCGCTGGCGGAGATGCGCTGGGCCGCGGCCGCGCTCACGCTGTTCCTGACCGGGCTGGCCGTGCAGCTGGCCGGCGGTCCGGCGTGGGCGTGGTGGGCGCTGTACCTGGCCTGCTACGTCACCGGCGGATGGGAACCCGGATGGGCCGGGCTGCAGGCGCTGCGCGAGAAAACCCTGGACGTCGACCTGCTGATGGTCGCCGCCGCGATCGGGGCCGCGGCGATCGGGCAGGTGATGGACGGCGGCCTGCTGATCGTCATCTTCGCCACCTCCGGCGCGCTGGAGGCACTGGCCACCGCCCGCACCGAGGACGCGGTCCGCGGCCTGCTCGACCTCGCGCCCGAAACCGCGACCCGCCTCGGCCCCGACGGCGCCGAGCACACGGTGCGGGCGGCCGATCTGGAGGTCGGCGACGTCGTGCTGGTGCGGCCCGGCGAGCGCATCGCCGCCGACGGCGCGGTCGTGGGCGGGGCCAGCGAAGTCGACCAGGCGACCATCACCGGCGAACCGCTGCCGGTGGACAAGACGACCGGCGACGAGGTGTTCGCGGGCACCCTCAACGGCACCGGGTCGCTGCGCGTGCGCGTGGACCGCCGCGCCGAAGACTCCGTCGTCGCCCGCATCGCGTCCCTGGTCGAGCAGGCCAGCCGGACCAAGGCGAAAACCCAGCTGTTCATCGAAAAAGTCGAGCAGCGCTACTCGCTCGGCATGGTCGCCGCGACCATCGCCCCGTTCGTGCTCCCGCTGCTGTGGGGCGACCCGCTGCGGGACTCGCTGTTGCGCGCGATGACGTTCATGATCGTCGCCTCGCCCTGCGCGGTGGTCCTCGCGACGATGCCGCCGCTGCTGGCTGCGATCGCCAACGCCGGGCGCCACGGCGTGCTCGCCAAGTCCGCCGTCGTGATGGAGCAGCTCGGCGCGACCACCCGCGTCGCCTTCGACAAGACCGGCACTCTCACCCGCGGCGTCCCGGAGCTGGCCGAGATCCGCGTCCTGCCCGGTACGCGCTTCACCGAAGACGACGTCCTGCGGCTGGCCGCAGCGGCCGAGCACCCCAGCGAGCACCCGCTCGCCGCCGCTGTCGTGCGGGCAGCCCGAGCCCGCGGCCTCGAACTGCCCGCCGTCGACGAATTCAGCGCCCAGCCCGGGCGCGGCGTCTCCGCGCGGGTCGAGGACCGGTTCATCCAGGTCGGCTCGCCTGGCGCCCTCCTGCCGGAGGGAGACGGCACGGCCGGCCTCGCCACCGCCGCCTCCGCGGTCGGCGCCCTGCAGCAGCGCGGCAACACCGCCGTGGTCGTGCGGTGCGAGCACCAGCCGATCGCGGTACTGGCGATCACCGACCAGCTGCGCCCCGAAGCCGCCGGCGCCGTCTCGGCAGTCACCCGGCTCACCGGCGCCGCCCCGGTCCTGTTGACCGGAGACAACCACGCCACAGCCCGGAAACTGGCCGGCCAGGTCGGGATCGCCGACGTGCGCGCCGGGCTGCTGCCCGACGACAAGGTCATCGCCGTGCGCGAACTGGCAGCCGACGGCCAGCGCGTCACCGTGATCGGCGACGGCATCAACGACGCCCCCGCTCTCGCCGCCGCCCACACCGGAATCGCGATGGGCGGAGCGGGATCCGACCTGACCCTGCAGACCGCCGACGCCGTGATCATCCGCGACGACCTCGCCACGGTCCCCGCCGTCATCGCGCTGTCGCGCCGAGCCCGCCGCGTCGTCACCGCCAACCTCGTCATCGCCGCGACCTTCATCACCGCCCTGGTCCTCTGGGACCTGATCGGCACCCTCCCGCTCCCGCTCGGCGTCGCCGGACACGAAGGCTCCACGGTCATCGTCGGCCTCAACGGCCTCCGCCTCCTGCGCGCGGCGGCCTGGCGCCGCGCCGTCCGCGAGTCCGCACCGGCCGCCGGCGGAGATCGGGAAGCCGCGACGTCCGGAACCTGACGCTGCCGATCGTCGCGACTTTCTTGTCAGCAGCGGATTTCGGCCGCCGCGGTGTGTTCTCCCGGAGGTCGCCGGGGCACCAGCCGTCCGGGCCCGCCTCGCGACGTCGGCGAATCGCCACCGTTCCAGGCCAACGACATCCCGTCGACCACAGCGTCCGAAGAGGACAGTCGGGCGGCACCGCCTGCTCGCCTGCCCGAGCCACCCCGCCAGGTCACGCGCCCGGAACCGGATCACAGGAACCTGCCGCGGCCGCCCGCTTACCCGCCGCCGGGCGTTTCCGTGCCACGGCCCACCCGTACGAAAAACCGCCCAAGCCCGCCATCGGCACCGAAGCCGATCCCAGATCGACAGCCTGCGAGCGCCCCTATAGCATTACCCCGTACCCGTATAGGAGCGTCGAGCTGCCGGTCCCGGTCCGGCCCTCTAAGCTCCGTAGTAGACCGATGCAGACCGAGGAGGCGGAGTGCTGGGTGCGCTCGCGGCCCTTGCCGCGGTTGTCCTGCTGGCCGCCGGCGGCTACGCCTTCGCGCGGCTGGTCCGGCTCGCGCCGACCGCACGGGACGTCCTGCCGTTCCTCTCCGGCGGTTCCCCGGCCGAGCACGCGGTGTCCCGTTTCCACGTCCGCTGGTACCCGATCACCATGGTGTTCCTCGCCTTCGACATGGAGATGGTCTTCATGTACCCGTGGACGCTGGTCGTCAAGGAAGTCGGGACCACAGCGGTCGTGGAGATGTTCGCGTTCCTCGCCGTGCTCTTCGCCGGAGTCTGGTACGCGCGGCGGGAAGGCGTGTTCCGATGGACCTGACCGCCTGGCTGCTCCAGCGGATTTCGGTGCGGCCGCTGCTCGTCAGCACGGTCGGGGGAACTGCCGCCCGGCTCGCCGCGGAACAGCGGCTCCGCCGGCAAGGCTGGCGTCCCGCGCCGAACCCGGCCGAAGCGAATCTGCTGATCGTCGCCGGACCGCGGGATCCGGCGATGGAACCGTTCCTCGAAGCCGTGTGGCGCGTCGTTCCGGGACCCCGGTCCCGAGCCGACATTGCCGATCCCGCCGAGGCGGACGCCAAGCTGACCGAGGCGGAACAGCAACTCCGTTCCGGGGTGCTGCCGCCGGACGCCGACCTGGACCGCCACGAAGCAGCCCGCAGTCAGCATCCTCCGGCCGACAACCACGGAATGCACGGCCACGAGATGCACCACGGCGACGACGCTGAGCCCGGCATGGGGCACGGCGGACACCACGAGCACGCCATGGACCACAGCGGCCACGCCATGGACGAAGCCCACGACACCGGCGACGCCGCGCACGGCGGGCACGACATGAGCCAGCACGGCCACCAAGCCCACGACTCGGACGATGGCGGGCACCAAGGCCACGACATGGGCCACAGCGAGCACCAGTCCCACGACATGGGGCACGGCGGCCACCACGGACACGACATGGGCGGGATGTCCATGCCCGGCGGCATCCCGATGGCGGACCGCGCCGACGACCGCGACGGCCTGAAACTCGACCGGCTCACCGTGCCGCTCGGCCCGGTGCTGCCCGCGTGGCCGGCCGGGCTGCTGGTGCGGACAACGCTGCAAGGCGACGTGATCCAAGAGGCCGAAGTCGAAGCGGTGCGCGGCCACCCGCACGGCATGGAGCCGTTCTGGGACACGCTCCCGCTCGAAAGCACCCGGATCGCCGCGCGACGGCTCGACAGCTGCGCGCGGCTGCTGTCCGTCGCGGGCTGGGAGGACGCCGCCGTCGCCGCCTGCCGGTTGCGCGACGATCTGCTCGCCGGACGCGACGTCGGCGGCCAGCTGGCCCGGTGGGCCCGCCGCGTCCGGCGGTCGAGGACGCTGCGCTGGTCGTTGTCCGGGCTGGGGCGGCTCGACCGCGGAGCGCTGGCCGGCGACACCGCCGATCGCCTGTACCGCTGGCTCGACGAGGCGACCGGCGCCGCACCGGCCACCGTCGAGGACCCGGACGAAATTCTCGCTCTGCTGCCCGATCTGCTGGCCGGTGCCGAACTCGCGGCTGCGCGGTTGATCGTCGCCGGTCTCGATCCCGATCTCGAGCGGACGCGGGTGACCCATGGGTGACGAACTGCCCTGGTGGGCAGGATTGCTCCTGCCGCTCGTGCTGGCGGCCCTCGCCGCGGCGACCGCGTCGGCGGACGCCGTGCTCACCGCCCGGACCGCGGGCGCACCGGCACGACAGGCGCTGACCCTCCCGCTGCGCGACCTCGCCGGGTTCCTGGTGGGGCAGCGACGGCGCACACTGGCCGCGGATGTCCTCTTAGGACAGAGCGGGGCGGTCGCGCTCCTGGCCGCCGCCGTGCTCGCGTCGCTGGTCACCCCGTTCGGCCAGCGGCCGGTCGCGGACTTCTCGATCGGCATCGTCTGGTTCAACGCCATGGAGGTGGTGGCTTGGGCGGCCGTCTGGCTGGTCGGCTGGGGCGCCAACTCGGCGTACGGCCTGGTCGGCGGCTACCGGTTCATCGCGCAGGGGCTGGCCTACGAACTGCCGCATATGTTCGCGTTGATCACCGCGGCGCTGGGCGCGGGTTCGCTGCGGGTGTCGGATGTGGTGGCCGCGCAGGGTTCGCTGTGGTTCGTCGTGTGGATGCCGGCCGCGTTCGCCGGGTACCTGCTGTCGGTTCCGGCGATGGCGTTCTGGGGTCCGTTCGATCACCCGGTCGGCTCGGACGCGTCCGGCGGGGCGGCTGCCGAACTGTCCGGAGTGGACCGTCTGGTGTTCCTCGGCGGACGCTGGTTGCTGCTGGTGTCCGGGGCGGCGTTCGCGGTGCCGCTGTTCCTCGGCGGCGGTGCCGGGCCGCTGCTGCCGCCGTGGTTGTGGTCGGTGGTCAAGACCCTCGCGGTGCTGGCCGTGCTGGTGTGGCTGAAACGCCGGCTGCCCACCGTGCGGATGGAGCGCTACCAGGAGATCGCCTGGGTCGTGCTGATCCCGGTCACCCTGGTGCAGGCGCTGGTCGTCGCCGTCGTTGTGCTCGTTCGCTGAGGAAGGGAGCAGTCGCATGTGGACACAAGTCGCGTTCTGGGCCTGCGCCGTCGCGGCGGTCGCGACGGGAATCGCGGTGTTCCGGGTCGACTCGATGGCGCGGGCGACCTTCGCGCTGCTGGCGTCGTTCGTCTTCGCGGCGGGCACGCTCCTGCTGCTGAACCTGGCCTACCTCGGGATCCTGGTCGTGCTGATGATGATCATGGAGATGGTCGTGATGGTCGTCTTCATGATCATGTACATGATGAATCCGGCCGGGTTGATGCCGATGACGATGGTGCACAACCAGAAGGGCTCGCTCGCGATCTCCGGCGCGGTGTTCGCCGCGCTGGCCGCCGGGATTTTCCTGGTTCCGTGGCCGGCATCCGCCCGGCCGCGCCCGGCCGACCCGACACGGGCGCTGGGCGAGGCGCTGATGGGGTCGAAGATGCTCGTGATGATGGTGCTCGGGCTGTGCCTGTTCGCCACGATGGTCGCCACCGTCGTCCTGGCGACCCACCGCGGCCGGTACGACCGCTACGGCGACCGTCTGGACGCGAAACGGCCGGACGATCCGGTGCCGGGAGGGCTGAACCGGTGACCCTGCAGGCTTTTCTCTTGCTGGCCGCGGCATTGTTCAGCGTCGGCCTGTACGGCGCGTTGTCGCAGCAGTCCATCGTGATGATCATGATGGGCCTGGAGCTGATGGCGAACGCGGTGATCGTCGCCGGAGCCGCCTTCTGGTACTTCGTCTCCCCCGGCCGGCCAGACGGCCAGGTCGTCGTGCTCGTCGCGGTGACGCTGATGGCGGTGGACATGGCGGTCGGCTTCGCCGTCGTCACGGCGATCTTCCGGCGGCGTGACGTCGACCTGACCGACTCCGCCGCCGACCTCAAGGGCTGATCCGATGACGCTGTGGCTGTTGATCGGTCTCCCCCTCGTCGCCGGTGCGGCGCTGCTGCTTTCGCGCCGCAGCGGCGACCGGATCGCGCCCGCGGTCGGCGTGGGCATCGCCGTGGCGACGCTCGCGCTGGCAGTCGCCGCCGCGGTCGCCCGGCCCGCCGTGACCGTTCCGCTGCTCGCGAACCTGCCGATCGGGCTGGCGGTGGACGGGCTGTCCGCGGTCATGGTGATCACTGTCGCCGCGGTTCTGGCGGCGGTGCTGGTGTTCGCGGCCGGCGAGTTCGGCGCCGAGGAATCACGGGCGCGTTTTCACGGGCTGATGCTGGTGTTCGCCGGGGCCATGCTGGTCACCGTCACCGCGCGCGACCTCGTCGTCCTGTTGATGGCCTGGGAGGTCATGGGGGCCTGTTCGTACGCCCTGATCGGCTTCTGGTGGCGGGAGAACCGCCGGGTGGAATCCGGGGCGATCGCGTTCCTCACGACGCGGTCGGGCGATCTCGGCCTGTATCTCGCGGCTGGGGCGGCACTGGCGGGCGGGGTCCCGGGGCTCGCCCTCGCCGGGCTGCCCGGCGCCGCAGGCGGCTGGCGCGACGCCGTCGCGGCCGGACTGGTGCTGGCCGCGCTGGGGAAGTCCGCGCAGCTGCCGTTCAGCTTCTGGCTTTCCCGCGCGATGGACGGCCCGAGCCCGGTCTCGGCACTGCTGCACTCGGCCACGATGGTCGCCGCCGGGGCGTACCTGCTGATCCGGGTCGAGCCGTTGCTGGGGGCGACGGGCTGGGCCGCGGACACGGCGGCCTGGGCCGGGGTGGTGACGGCGCTCGTCCTCGGCGTGGTGGCGGTGGTGCAACGGGACCTCAAGCAGGTGCTGGCGGCCTCGACGTGTTCGCAGATCGGGTTCATGGTGCTCGCCGCCGGAGCCGGAGGCCAGGCAGCCGGGACCGGCCAGCTGGTCGCGCACGCGGCGACGAAGAGCCTGCTGTTCCTCGGCGCCGGAGCCTGGCTCTTCGGGCTGGGGACGAAGGATCTGCATCGGCTGCGCGGCGCGGCACGGCGGTATCCGTTGCTGGGCGCGGTTTTCAGCATCGGCGCGCTGACGCTGGCCGGGGTGCCGCCGCTGTCGATCTGGGTGGCCAAGGACGCGGTGCTCGCGTCCGCGCTCGCGCACTCCCCGGCGCTGTACGTCGCCGGCCTGGCCGCCGCACTGGTCAGCGGCGCCTACGTCGGGCGGATCCTGACCATCCTCTGGGCTCCCGCCGGCACCGCGCCGGGCGATCGCCTGCCCGCGCTGCTGCTCGCGCCGTTGCCCGTCCTCGCGGCCGCCGCCGCGCTGCTCGGGATCGGCGGCGTACCCGGCCTGTCGCGGCGGTTCGCCGAACTCCTCGGCACCGCCGAGCCCGTCGAACCCGGCTGGGCGCAGCTGGCCGCGTCCGGCGTGATCGCCGTCGCCGGCGTCGCGGGGGCCGCGGCCTGGACCCGTGCCCGAACGCTGCCCGAGAACGGAGCGCTGGCCGACTGGTTGCGGCTGGAACGCTTGGCGCACCGGGCTTTCGTCGTGCCGGCCGACTGGCTGGCGCGCAGTCTCGCCCGCTTCGACGACCGGGTCGTGGACGGCGGCGTGCGCGCGGCCGCCGCGACCGGCGCGGCGCTGGCCCGGCTGGCCGATCTGCGCGTCGAGGTATCGATCGAGGCCGTCGTCCGCGGCGTGTCCGGCGGCGCGCAAGCACTTGGGCGGCTCGCGCGCCGGCCGCAGACCGGGCAGCTGCACCACTACTACGCCCAAGCCGCGATCGCGCTGGGCGTCCTGGCCATTCTGGTGATCTTCCTGTGACGAACGTGAGGTGACGCGTGCTCAGCGTCGTGGTGTTCCTGCCCTTGGCGGCCGCGGTGGTCCCGTTCGCGATCCCGCGCGCCAGCGACCGGTTCGTGCGCTGGTGGTGGCTCGCCGTCGCGGCGGCCGATTTCCTGCTGACGATTGTCCTGTGGGCGGCTCGTCCCGCCGGCGACGGCTATGCCTACGAAGTGAACCTGCGGTGGATTCCCAGCATCAGCTCGGGATACCACCTCGGGGTGGACGGCCTCAGCCTGCCGCTCGTGGTCTTGACCGCCGGGCTTTTCCTCGCCTGCGCGATTTATTCGCTGCGGCAAGAGAAGCAAGTACGGTCGTTCGCCGCGTTGTTCCTGTTCCTGGAGACGGTGAGCCTCGGGCTGTTCGTGGCGCTCGACCTGATCCTGTTCTTCGTTTTCTTCGATCTGTCCATTGTGGGCATGTACTTCGTGATCGCCGGCTGGGGCCATCGCGACGCCGCGCGGGCCGCGCTCAAGTTCTTCCTCTACACCTTCCTCGGCTCGCTCGCGCTGCTCGTCGGGTTCATCGCGCTCTACGTCACCGCCGCGCCGCACACCTTCGACATCGTCGAACTGACCCGCCAGAACCCGCTGGCCGGCGGCGGCTGGGCCGCGGGCCTGGTGCTGCTGGCGCTCGGCGTCGGGTTCGCGATCAAGACCCCGACCGTGCCGTTCCACACCTGGCTTCCGCCCGCGCACACCGAAGCGCCTGCCGCCGGCTCGGCGATCCTGGCCGGGGTGCTGCTGAAGATGGGGACCTACGGCTTCATCCGGATCGCCATGCCGATCCTGCCCGGCACGTGGCGCCGCTACGCGGTCGTGTTCGTCGTGGCCGGGGTGGTGAGTGTCCTTTATGGAGCGTTGGTCGCGCTGGGCCAGCGGGACTTCAAGCGGATGATCGCCTACACCTCGGTCAACCACATGGGATACATCATCCTGGCGATCGGCGCGGCCGGGATGGCCGCGGGCTCGGCGAGCGAAGCCCGCGAGCTGGCCGTGACCGGCGCGGTCACGCAGATGGTGAGCCACGGCCTGATCACCGGCGCGCTGTTCCTCCTCGCCGGAGTCCTCTACGAACGCGGCGGCACCTACGACCTCGACCGGTTCGGCGGGCTGGCCGCGAGCGCACCCCGGTTCGCGGGCCTGACTGCCGCGGCCGCCTTCGCTTCCCTGGGACTGCCGGGTTTCTCCGGCTTCATCGCGGAGTTCCAGATCTTCACCGGTTCCCTCGGCGCCGCCCCGGTCGCGACCGTGCTGGCGTTCCTCGGCATCCTGGTGACCGCCGCGCTGTTCCTGCGCGCGTTCCAGAAAGTGTTCCTCGGCAAGCCCGGCACGCCGGCCGCGGACCTCACCGTCGCCGAGGGCGTCTCGATCGCGCCGCTGCTGGTGCTCGCCGTCGTGATCGGGGTCTTCCCGCGGTTCCTGCTCGACCTGATCGAACCCGCGTCGCGGTCGGTCCTGAACCTCCTGGCCCGGTGACCGCGCCGTGGAGACGATGAACGAAGACCCGCTCGCGCTGCTGCCGGAGATCATCCTCGCGGTCGCCTCGGTCGCGGGGCTGTTGCTGGGCTCCTACCTGCCGCGCCGGCGGCAATGGCCGGTCCGCCTCCTCGCCGCGCTCGCCTGCGCGGCCGGGCTGGCCGCGACCGTGGCGGTTTGGGGCGATCCGGTCCGCACGGTCTTCGGCGGCAGCTACGCGATCGACGTCGGCACCAACGCCGGACGCGTCATCGTCCTGGTCGCCGTGCTGCTCACCCTCGGCGTGAGCGCGCGAGAGTTCCGGTCCGCGCCGCGCGAGAGCGAGTGGTACGTCCTGATCCTGCTCGCGGCGCTGGGCACGATCGTCCTCACCGGCGCGAACGATCTGTTGCTCCTGGTCGCCGCGTACCTGCTCGCGAGCATCCCGCTGTACGCGGTCGCCGGGTTCGCCAAAGACGACGCCGGCACCGAGGGAGCGCTCAAGTTCTACCTGCTCGGCGCGCTGCTCGGGATCATCATGCTGGCCGGAGCCACCGTCTTGTTCGGAGTCGGCGGCTCTAGCGCCTACGCCGACTTGCAGAAGGCGCTCGGCACTGCCCCGGCGGCCGCCGTCGCCGTCGGCTTCGTCGGCGTGCTCGCCGGGCTGCTGTTCAAGATGGGCGCGGTCCCGGCGCACTTCTGGATCCCCGATGTCACCGAAGGCACCCGCCCGCCCGCCGCCGCGTTCCTCACCACCGTCCCCAAAATCGGCGGCGTCGTCGCGGCGTACCGCCTGGCCGCCGCGATGACCGGCTCGCACCTCGACTGGGCCCTGCTGATCGCCATCGTCGCCGCCGCCACCATGACGCTTGGCAACCTCGCCGCGTTCTTCCAGCGCGACGTCCGCCGCCTGCTCGGCTACTCCACCATCAGCCAGGTCGGCTACCTCCTGATGGCCGTCGCCGTGGCCGGACGCAACGAGCTGGCCCTGCCGAGCATGCTGCTCTACCTCGGCGCTTACGCGGTCACCAACCTCGGCGCCTTCGCGGTCGTTTGCGCGCTGCCGGGGCGGCGGACGATCGACGAGTATCGCGGGCTCCTGCGGCACCAGCCCTGGCTCGCCGTCAGCCTGGTGGTGTGCCTGCTCGGGCTGGTCGGCACTCCGCCCACCGCGGTCTTCACCGGCAAGCTGACGATCTTCGCCGCGGCGCTCGACGGCGGCTACGCCTGGCTGGTCGTCGTCGCAGCCGTCAACACCGTGGCGAGCCTGTTCTACTACCTGCGCTGGATCACCCCCGCCGTCCGCCGGAGCGACGAGCCGGACCCGGCCGTTCCCGGCGGCTGGGCGGCCGCGACCGCGTACGTCACCGCGGCCGGATCCCTCGTGCTCGGCCCCCTCGCCGGGCTCGCGCTCGCCGCCCTGCGCGGGGACCTGGCGTCGATGTGAGGACCGGATCCCCCGCCGCTGGCCCGCCCGACCGGGCAACTATGGACGATAGTAGCCTGGGCTCCCTGCACCGCCGCACGCGGCAAAACCACGGCTACCCGGGGGTTTTCTTGCATCCAGCGACCGACAACGCGAGCTGGCCGTCGACGGATCCGGACGACCAGGACCCCGGCGGCGGGAGCGGCGCCGCGCGCCCGTGGTGGCGGCGCCCGCTGACCATCGCGCTCGCCGCCGCGGCGGGAGCACTGGCCGTGGCGTACGTGATCGGCGCGATCGCGACGATCGGCGAGGTGCCCGGCGGCACCACCGTCGCCGGCGTGGCGGTCGGCGGGCTGTCCCCGGCAGAGGCCCAGGCCAAGCTGACCGCGGCGCTGACACCGCGCCTTGCCCAGCCCGTCCAGGTCAGCGCGGGCGACCGCACGGCCCGGTTCGTGCCGGCGTCCGCGAAGATCCAGGTCGACTACGCCGCGACGGTGGCGCAGGCGGGAACCCAGTCCCCGACCCCGTGGGGTCTTCTCGGCTCACTGTTCGGGGGCCGCGAATTCCGCGTGATGTCCAGCGGCGACGACCAGGCGCTCAACGCCGTCATCGCCGGCCTCCGCCCGGCCGTCGACCGCCCGATGACGGAAGGCGACGTGCGTTTCGACGGCGTCGCCCCGGTGCCCGTACAGCCCGAAGCCGGGCAGGAACTGGACGAAACGGCGGCCCGCCAGGCGCTCGTGACGGAGTGGGCGAACGCCGCGGACGTCAAGCTGCCGATCCGGACGCTCCAGCCCAAGGTCCCGGCCGACGAAGTCCGGCGAGCGGTCGACGAGATCGCCAAACCCGCGGTGTCGGCTCCCGCGACCGTGCGAGGCGACGGCCGCGACGCCGCCGTGACCCCGGCGCGCATCGCGGCGGCCCTGCGGTTCCGGGCCGGCGACAACGGAAATCTGGTGCCCAGCCTCGACAAGGACAAACTCGGCGCGGTCGCCGACAAACTGGCAGCCACCGAGAAGCAGGGCCAGGACGCCCGGATGGACTTCTCCAGCGGCTCTCCCGTCGTCACGCCGTCGACCGACGGGCGGCAGATCGACTGGGACCAGACCCTGGCCGGCCTCCTGAAGGCGATCACCGGCCCGGGAGACCGGGCGGTGCAAGCGAAATACACCGACGTACCGGCGAAGGTCACCAGCGGCGCGGTCAAGAGCCTCGGCATCAAGGAAGTCATCGGAGAGTTCACGACCACCGGGTTCGCGCAAGATTCCGGCGTGAACATCCGCGTCGTCGCCCAGAAGGTGAACGGCGCGATCGTCAAGCCCGGCGAAACCTTCAGTCTCAACGGCTACACCGGCCCGCGCGGCACACCGCAGGGCTACGTCGAAGCCGGCGTGATCGAAGAAGGCGTGCCCGCCCGCGAAGTCGGCGGCGGCATCTCGCAATTCGCCACCACGACCTACAACGCGGCGTACTTCGCCGGCATGACCGACGCCGGGCACAAGGAACACAGCTTCTACATCAGCCGCTACCCCGCGGCGCGCGAGGCGACGGTGTTCCAGAACCCGGACGGCAGCAGCGTGATCGACCTGAAGTTCGCCAACGACTCCGCCACCGGCGTGGCGATCCAGACGATCTGGACGAACTCCTCGATCACCGTCAAGCTGTGGGGCACCAAACACGTGAACGTCGAATCGGTCCCCGGCCCGAAACACGACTTCGTGAACCCGCCCACCGTCACGAAATCCGACGCCTCGTGCAAACCGGTCCAGGGCAAGCCCGGCTTCACCGCCTCCGACACCCGCGTCATCCGCGACCTCGGCGGCAAGGAGCTCAGCCGGCACACCCGCAACGTGCGCTACAACCCCGAGCCCACCGTCGTCTGCGCCGGAAGCGGCTGACCCGCCCGATATGTACTATCGAATCTAGTAGGCCCGGACCCGCTCCGGGAGGACGCGGCGCGGGCGTGAAGGGAACCCCGCGGGACTCAGAGTCCGTGAGGGTTCCCCTCACGGACGCGCTCGCCACGCAACGACAACGGAATCGGGACCCCATGACGCCTGCCGACCCTTCGCCGACCGCCCCGAACCGCCAGCTGAACCGGCGCGGCTTCCTCGTGCTCGGCGCGGGCGCGACCGCCGCCTTCGGGCTGGCCGCCTGCTCGTCCGGCGGATCTGCCGCGGCACCGGCCAAGATCGGCCCGTCCTCGCCGCTGGTCGGGCGCGCCGAGGCGGCCCGGCGCGCCGCGAACGCGCCGGTGCGCCAGGTCGAGCTGACCGCACAGGCAGGCGAACTCGACCTCGGGCAGGCCAAGGTCGCAACCTGGAGCTTCGGGCAGCTGCCCGGCCAGGAAATCCGCCTCAAACGAGGCGAGGTGCTGCGCGCGAAGGTGAACAACCGGCTACCCCAGCCGACCACCATCCACTGGCACGGACTGGCGCTGCGCAACGACATGGACGGCGTGCCCGACCTCACCCAGCCGGCGATCGCGGCCGGGAAGGACTTCACCTACGAGTTCGCCGCGCCGGAGGCCGGCACGTTCTGGTTCCACCCGCACGTCGGCACCCAGCTCGACCGGGGCCTGTACGGACCGCTCGTCATCGAGGACCCGGCGGACGGCCGCGACTACGACACGGAGCTGGTCGTCGTCCTCGACGACTGGATCGACGGCACCGGCACCGACCCGGACGCCGTGCTCGCCAACCTCAAGAAGAACGGCATGGTCATGGGCGGCGGGCAGTCGTCCTCGATGCCGGACATGCCAGGAATGGGCAGCGGCTCCGGCATGCCGCCGATGTCCGGCATGGGCGGCATGCCGCAGTCGGCCACCCTCGGCGGGGACGCCGGCGACGTGACCTACCCCTACTTCCTGGCCAACGGCACCCGCTCGGTCGCGCCGACCAGTGTCAAGGCCAAACCCGGGCAGCGGATCCGGCTCCGGCTGATCAACGCGGCCGGCGACACCGCGTTCCGCGTCGGCGTGCCCGGCGTTCCGATGCGGATCACCCACACCGACGGCTTCCCGGCCAGCGCGCCCGGCAACGCGGCGACGGTGCTGCTGGGCATGGGCGAACGGGTCGACGCGGTGATCACCGTTCCCTCCAGCGGCGTCCCGATCCTTGCTCTCGCCGAGGGCAAGGGTGGGTACGCCCAGGTGCTGGTGCACGCCGGCGGCAGCACCGCGTCCGCGGTGAACGACGCGGCCGCCGAGCAGCTGAAGACCGCGAAAGTCCTGACCGTGGCCGATTTCTCCGCAGCACCCCAGGTCTCGTTGAAGGACAAGACCCCCGACGTCACCCACGATCTCAAACTGGCCGGGCCGGGCGCGAAGTACGACTGGACGATCAACGGGAAACCGTACAACCCGAACGACGGGCTCCCGGTCCGCAAGGGACAGCGGGTACGCCTGCGGTTCGTGAACGAAACGGACATGTACCACCCGATGCACCTGCACGGCCACACTTTCCAGGTACGCACGCCGAAAGCGGCCGGCCCGCGCAAGGACACCGTCCTGGTCCTGCCCCGGCGCACCGTCGAGGTGGACTTCGACGCGGACAACCCGGGCCAGTGGCTGACCCACTGCCACAACGTCTACCACGGCGAGGCCGGAATGATGACCGTGGTGTCCTATGTGGAATGACAACGGACGCCGCTGGACGCTCGCGGCCGCGGCCGCGGCGGTGAGCGCACTCGCCGTCGGGGTGCCGACCGACGTGATCGACACCCCGCTGTTCACCCGGATGACGCCGGTGCGGTGGTGGGAGTACCCGGTGCTCGTCCTGACCGCGGTCCTCACCGGATTGTGGGTCGCGATTCCCCGGCCCAGCGCGGATGCGCGCGGACGCGCCGGCGTGGCCGGTTCGGTCACCGCGGCGGTGTTCGCCGTCGGCTGCCCCGTGTGCAACAAGATCGTGGTCGGATTGCTCGGCATCTCCGGCGCGCTCGGCATCTGGGCGCCCGTTCAGCCCCTGCTCGCGGCGTTCTCGCTGGCCGCATTGGCCGCCGCGGTCGTGCTGCGGTGGCGGCGACGGGCGTGCACCGCGGATACGTGCCCGCCGGAGATCACAACGGAGGCCAGCCCAGCCGGGCGAACGCCGCCAGCATCCGGCCCATCAGCTGCGTCCAGCCTCCGGTGAGCATCACGACGCCCATCGCGATCAGCAGGACCCCGCCGGCGATCTCGACTTTCCGCGTGTGCGCGCGCAGCCACGCCAGGCTGCGCTGCCCCCGCGCGACGCCGATCGCGACCAACACGAACGGCACGCCCAGCCCGAGCGAGTAGGCCGCCAGCAGCAGCGCGCCGGTGCCCAGGGTGGCACTGCTGGCGGCGGTCGCGAGGATCGAGGCCAGCACCGGCCCGACACACGGCGTCCAGCCGAGCCCGAACGCCGCGCCGAGCACCACCGCGCCCGCGGGGCCGCTGCGCACGCGGTGCAGGTCGAACCGGGCTTCCCGCTGCAGCAACGGAATCCGGACGACTCCGAGCGACGCCAGCCCCATGCCGATGACGAGCACACCGCCCGCAATCGTCAGAATTTGCCGATGCTGCGCCAAAAGCAGCCCGAACGCCGACGCCGTGACGCCGAGCGCGACGAACACGATCGTGAACCCCGCGATGAACAACGCGGACGCCAGGCCCACCCGCGGCTTGGCGCGCATCGCCGTCGGGTTCCCCTCCGGGGCGCGGCCGAGCCCGGAGACGTAGGACACGTAGCCCGGCAGCAGCGGCAGCGCGCACGGCGAAGTGAACGAAATGACCCCGGCGGCGATCGCCAGGGACAGCGAGGCATACAGATCCACGAGCGAAAAACCTGCCGTCGGGGGCCGGGACCTGGTCTCAGGCCAGGGCTTGTACTCTACGATCGATGATAGTAGAGCAGGGCGAGCCAGTGATCGCGGTGACCGGGCTCGGTGTGCGGTTGGGCCGCACGCCGGTGCTGCGCGCGCTCGACCTCGCGGTCGGTGCGGGTGAGGTCTACGGCGTGCTCGGCCCGAACGGCGCGGGGAAAAGCACTCTCCTGCGCGTGCTGGCCACCCTGCTGCGTCCCACGGCCGGCACCGGAAAAGTGCTCGGCGCCCGGCTCGGCACCGACGAAGTCCGTGCTGCACGGCCGTCGATCGCCTTGGCAGGACACGATTCCTCGTTGCATCCCCGGCTGACGCTCGAGGAGAATCTCCGCCATGTGGCCGCGCTGACCGGGCGGGACGCCGCTGCGGTGCCGGACGCGCTCGACGTCGTCGGGCTGCGCCGGGCTGCCGGACGGCGCGCCGAGCACTGCTCGCAGGGCATGCTCCGCCGTGCCGATCTCGCCAGGGTGGTGCTGACCGAACCGGCGCTGCTGTTGCTCGACGAACCGCACGCCGGGCTCGACCGGTCGTCGTTCGGACTGGTCGACCTGGTCGTCCAGCGGGTCCGGGCGCGCGGCGGGGCCGCGGTCGTGGTCGCGCACGACGCGCCGCGGGTCTGGGCGCTGGCCGACCGGGTCGGGGAACTCCTCGACGGCGGTCTCGTCGCGCTGCACCGCGAACCCGCCCCGGAAAGCGAGTGGCGATGACCGTCCTGTCCCCCGCTCCGCTCCGCCAGGCACGGACCATCGCCGGCGCCGAGTTGCGGATCGAGGCGCGCGCGGGCGAAGCGCTCTGGATCATCACGCCGTTCGGCGCCGTCGCGCTGCTGCTGACGCCGATGGCGGTCGGTGCGGACCGCCCGCTGCTCAGCCAGCTGGGCACGGGCATGTACTGGGTCGTGGTGCTGCTCTTCGGCGTGCTGGTCGCGCTGCGCCAGACCGCGACCGACTCGCCCGGCCACCTGGCCATGCTCCGGATGACCGGAATGCCGGCCGCGGCCCGGCTCGGCGGGCGCGCCGCCGCGACGGCGGTCGTCCTGCTCGCGTTCGAGACGCTGCTGCTGCCGGTGATGATCGCGCTGTACCAGCCTGATCTCGCCGGGTGGGCGTGGCTGGCGGCAGCGCTTCCGCTGACTGCTGCCGGGCTCGCGGCTCTCGGCACTCTCGCCGGCGCGTTGGTGCACGGCATGGCAGGCCGCAGCACGCTCGGGCCGCTGCTGGTCTGCCCGCTGGCGCTGCCGCTTCTGCTGGGTGCGACCGAACTGGTCGAGGAAGGCGGCTACGGGCAGGTCCCGTGGCTGTGGTTGCTGCTGCTGGTCACCGTCACCGGAATCGGCTGGCTCGCTCTGCTGCTCGGCGCGAACGCGTTGGAGGAATCGTCATGAACCTGTTCGGCAGGCGGCTTCCCGCCGCCGCGCTCGTCCTGCTCGCGGCCGGTCTCGCCGGCGCGGTCCTCGCGCCGCCGGACCGGTTCCAAGGCGACTACCAGCGGCTGATGTACGTGCACGTGCCCACCGCGTGGGTCGCCTACCTCTGTTTCGGCCTCACCGGGCTCGCCAGCGCGCTGTGGCTGTGGCGCCGCGGCGCCCGCTTCGACCGGCTCGCCGCGGCGAGCGCGGAACTCGGGGTGCTGTTCACCGGCCTGACGATCGTGCTCGGCTCCTGGTGGGGCAAACCGGTGTGGGGCGTGTGGTGGACCTGGGACCCCCGCCTGGTCACCACCGCGCTGATGTTCTTCGTTTACCTCGGCTATCTGGCCCTGCGCCGGGCGACGCTCGATCCGGTCGCCCGCGCGCGCCGCTCGGCGGTGCTCGGCGTGGTCGCCGTCGTGCAGGTGCCGGTCGTGCACATGTCGGTGGTGTGGTGGCGGGCGCTGCACCAGCCGCCGACAGTGCTGAAGCCGGGCGATCCGACGATCGACCACCGGATGCTCGCCGTGCTGCTGCTCAACGTGGTCGCGTTCACCGTGTTCGCGGGAATGCTGCTGCGCGCCCGGCTCCGGCTCACCGCGCTGGAGGACGAACTCGCTGCCGCACAAGCGGCCGAGGACACCGAAGTCGCGGGCGGCGCCGTCACCGCGCCGCACCTGGAAGGACGGATGCGGGATGCCTGAATGGGCCTGGGTGACGATCGGCTTCGCCATCGCTTTCGGCACGCTCGCCGGGTACACGCTGCGGCTGCGCCTTCGGGCAGAGGCGATCCGGCGGGAACGGGAGGAGCGGTGAAGCGGTACCGCCTGCTCGCCGTCGCCGGCATCGGGATCGTCGCCGTCCTGGTCGGGGTGCTGATGTTCGGGAACCTCAACGGCAACCTCGTCTACTACCTCACGCCGGCCGAGGCGATCGCGAAACACGCCGACTACCCCGACGGCCGCCGGTTCCAGCTCGGCGGGTTCGTGCGGCCGGGCAGCGTCGCCCACACCCCGGAAGGGCTGCGGTTCGTCGTGTCCTCCGACGTGAAGCCCGGCAGCCCGGCAGTCCCCGTCCTGCACAACGGCCCGCTCGCGCAACTGTTCCAGCCCGGCATCGGGGTGATCGTCGAAGGTTCCTGGCGGGACGGCCAATTCGACTCCGACACGATGATCGTCAAACACGACGAGAACTACCGGCCGCCCGCGACACCGGCCCCGGCCCCGTCTGGAGGTGATTCCCGGTGACCGCCGTGCTTCCCGCCGCGGGCTGGGGCGGCGCATTCCTCGGCCTCGCCGCGTCGCTCGTGCTGGCCTGGTACGGATTCCGCGCGCAGCGCCGGCCCGGCTCCGTCCGAATCGGACAGTTGCGGCTGGCCTCGTTCGTGATGCTCGGCGGAGCGGTGCTGTCGATGGCCGCGCTCGAAACGGCGTTGCTGACCGACGACTTCGCCATGTCCTACGTCGCCGAGACGCACTCGCGTGCCACGCCGCTGCTGTTCACCATCACCAGCGCGTGGTCGGCTCTCGGCGGCAGCATCGTCCTGTGGACGCTGCTGCTGGCCGGGTACGTCTTCGTCGCCCGCCGCAAGGTGACCGACCCCGGCGACCGGCTGGGCACCGGCGCGCTCGGCGTCATGGGCCTCGTGGCGGCCTTTTTCTTCGGGCTGGTGACCACCGTCGCCAACCCGTTCCGGATCGTGGCGAACCCGCCCGCCGACGGCCCGGGCCCGAACCCGTTGCTGCGCAACGACATCATGGTGGCGATCCATCCCCCGCTGCTGTACCTCGGCTTCGTCGGGTTCACGGTGTCGTTCGCCTACGCCATGTCGGCGCTGCTCATCCGCCGCGGCGGCACCGACTGGCTGGTCCGCACCCGGCGGGCGAACCTCGTCGCCTGGACGTTCCTCACCGCGGGCCTGATCGTCGGCGCGTGGTGGTCCTACCAGGTGCTCGGCTGGGGCGGCTACTGGGCGTGGGACCCGGTCGAGAACGCGGCGCTGATCCCCTGGCTGGCGGCGACCGCGTTCGTCCACTCCGCCGTCGTGCAGGTGAAGCGCGGAACCCTGCAGGCGTGGAACTTCGTGCTCGCGCTGGCGACCTTCGCGCTGACGATCCTGGGCACCTTCCTCACCCGGTCCTCGGTGGTGGCGTCGGTGCACTCCTTCACCCAGTCCGGGGTCGGACCCGCTTTGCTCGGCTTCTTCGTGGTCGTCCTGGCCGGCGGGTTCACGCTGTTCGCGCTGCGCGGCGAACACGTCGCCTCCCGCACCGGGTCGCTGCGGCTCGCCAGCCGCGAGGGGCTCTTCCTGGTCAACAACCTGGTGCTGTGCCTTTTCGCCTTCGTCGTGCTGCTCGGGACCGTGTACCCGATCTTCGTCGAGGCGTTCACCGGAGGCCAGGTCTCGGTCGGCCGCCCGTTCTTCGACCGGATGGCCGTGCCCCTGTCGTTCGCGCTGCTGCTGGCGATGGGCGCCGGGCCGTTCACCCCCTACCGCTGGGCGACCGCGCGCGTGCTCTGGACCCGGCTGGCCTTCCCGATGCTGATCGGCAGCATCGCCGCCGCCGCGTTCGCGGTGGCGGGAATCCGCTCCGTCGGCGTCGTCGCGGTCGCCTTCCTCGCGGCGACCATCGTCTCCGCGAGCATCCGGCATCTGTTCGCCACCGCGCCGAACCGGCGCCCGTCCGGCTTGTGGCGGCTGGTGTCCGGGCAGCGCGCCTATTGGGGCGGGCAGCTCGCGCACATCGGCGTCGCGGTCGTCGCCCTCGCCATCTCCGTGGCCGGAGCCACCGCGACCCGTGCGACGGTCACCCTCACCCCCGAGCACCCGGCCGAATTCGCCGGCTACACCGTCATGTTCACCAAGAGCGAGCAACACACCGAACCCGACCGCACCCAGCGCGACGCGCATCTGGAATTCCGCGACAACGGACAGCTCGCCTGGACGGCCCAGCCCAAACTGGAGACCTTCGCCAACCAGCCCCAGGCCGTCGGCACCCCGGACGTGTGGAGCACCGCGGGCCGCGACGTCTACGTCGCGCTGGCGCAGATCGCCCCCGGCACCGTGACGGTGAACCTCTACCGCTACCCGCTCATGTCCTGGCTGTGGACAGGAGGGTTCCTCATGGCCGCGGGCGGCGCGTGGGCCCTCAGCGAACGGCGCCGACGCGGTTCCCCGACTGCCGAACCCGCCGAGGAGACGGTGAGCCATGCGTAAAAGCCTGCTCGCGCTCGCCGGAATCCTCGTCCTGCTCGGCCTCACCGCCGGGCTGCTCCTCAGCGGCGGGAACGGGACCGCGGACCGGGCGCACGACCTCGACCAGCGACTGCGCTGCCCGGTGTGCAAGAGCGTGTCGATCGCCGAATCGCCGTCCGAGACGGCCACTGCCATGCGGCAGGCGGTGCAGGATCAGGTCGCCGCCGGCCGCAGCGATCAGCAGGTCCTCGGCTTCTTCCGGGCCCGCTACGGCGACTGGGTGCTGCTTGATCCGCCAGTGAGCGGCCGCACGCTGTGGGTGTGGCTGCTGCCGCTGGCCGGCATCGCCGCCGGAGCGCTCTTGCTGGCCGGGCTCTTGCGGAAACGACCCGACGTCCCGGAACTGGCCGGCGACGAACGCGCGCGTGTCGAACTGGCGCTGCGCCACGCCCGCGAACAAGGCACCGGAGAGACTCTGTGACCGCCGCCGAAGAACGCGACCAGGCCCTGCGCGACATCCTCGCGCTCGAAGCGCAAGTCGACGCCGGGGAAATCCCGCCGGACGCCGCACGACGCCTGCGCGCCGAGTACGAGCAGGCCGCCGCCGACGCGATCAACCGCCTCGACGAACCCGCCAAGCCCGTCTCCCGGCGACGCCGCACCCGCGAGGCACGGACGAGGACCATCGCCTACCTCGGCACGCTCGTCGCGGCCGGGATCGCTGCGGTCGTCGTCCTCCCCGCCGCCGTGCAACAGCGTCCCCAGAACGGTTTCGTGACCGGGAACGAGGTCATGCAGTCCAGCGCCCCCGCTGCGCCGCTTCCTTCGGGAACCGGCGCCGCCGACACCGCGCTGTGGATGCAGGCGAACCTGCAGCTCTTCGCTCAAAACAACCCGGCCGCCGCGCTGCGCACCCTCGACCAGCTCCGGCAACGACCCGGGCTGCCCGCCCAGACCCGCCAGGACGTCGACGCCATGATCGCCACCGCGCGGCGCGAACTGGCCAAGGAGGGACGATGACAGCCGGCGCCGACGCCCGCCGCGGCACCATGCGATGGCTCCGCTGGACCGCGCTCGCCGTCGCCGTCGCCGCGGTCGCCGTCGGCGTGCTCATCAGCACCCGGATCGGCGACGACCCGAACCTGGTCGACACCCCGCTGATCGGCAAGCCCGCACCCGAGCTCACCCTGCCCTACCTCGAACGAGACGGCGGCCTCGCGCTGCGTTCGCTGCGCGGCCAGGTCGTCGTGGTCAACTTCTGGGCCTCATGGTGCGTGCCGTGCCGCGAGGAACAGCCCACCCTGACCGCCGCCGCGGACGCCTACCGCACGGCGGGCGTGACCTTCGTCGGCATCAGCTACCAGGACCAGCCCAAGTCCGCGGTCGGATTCCTCAACGAACTCGGCCGCGGCAAGAGCTACCAGTACGTCACCGACCCCGGCTCCCGCGCGGCCATGGAATTCGGGATCTACGGCATCCCGGAAACGTTCTTCCTCGACCGCTCCGGAACCATCGTCGCCAAGATCACCGGCCCGGTGGACCCGCCGCTGCTGAAGTCCGCCCTCGACGACATCGTCGCCGGGCGGAAACCGCAGTCCCGCACCGGCGGCTCCGTCCAGCCCGCTCCCGGCCAGGGCCGCTGACCTCCGTCAGCCATGCCAGAATGAGGCCGTGGTGAGGCTCCGGCGCTGATCAGGAGCGTCGCGCACCGGTCGGCATCCGGTGGGTCCTAACTGCTCCAGCTCGCCCTCGCTGTCAGCGGCGATCGAGCCGAAGAAGTCACAGCGCTCGCGTCGACGATGCGCCGTCCGGCTGCGCATCGAGTGCACGGCCACGATTCATCTGGGCTCGCCGCATCGGCGGTGGGTGTTCTGCTGGTACCGCTTGTCCAGACCCGGGCCGCCGTGCCGGACGGCTGGCCCCCTTGCGGGCAGATGGAGCCCGGCGCACCGGTAGGCGGCACCGTGGTCTTCTTGTCGACGGCACAACCGGTTGGTCGCTGATGTCCAGCACCGCCGGTGAGCGAAGCCGCTTGCGATGGCGGGCAGAGGCACCGGAATTAGCCGTCCTGGGGCGGTTTTTGCTGTGTCCATCGGAAGTGTGCCGCGACGTTCGGGTCGTCTTCCCACCAGGGGCGCATCGTGGCAGGTAGTTCCGCAGCAGTGCCGGCCGTTTCAGCGGCTGTTGCTGTGGGGTTTTGTCTGCGTTGTTCGGCTCGTTGGTATTGGTCGAGTTGTGCGTCGATCTCGGCGGCGTGTTCCTTGTCGCGGCGTCGCAGTTGCTGCATGGACAGGATGAGGAAGGGTACGAGGGCGAGGTCGCCGAGGCCCCACAGGACGGCCGCACCGGTTGTCTGGTCGGTGTCGGGGGGAAGCCCTCCTGCGCCGTTGAGTGCGAGATAGTAGTCGGCGGCGACGAGGCTGCCGGACATGAGCAGGGCGATGGGGACGATGACGTCGAGGGCGACTTCGGCGAAGGTCAGTCCGACCGAGACGACGTGCGGGTACAGCTTGGGCACGGGATCGCGTTGCAGGCGGGTCCAGAAGTAGTGTGCCCCGGCGATCAGTAGCGCGGCTTGGGTGAGTTCGCTGGTCCAGTGGCTGCGCAGCCCGGCTTCGTACCAGCCGCTGCCGTAGAGCGCGATGGGTACGCCGAGCAGCACTAGCACGCCGATCAGCGGATGGGTGACGGCCCGCATGGCGGCCGAGTGCAGGATGCGGCTGCACCGTGCCCTGGTTGCCGGGGTTGCGGTGTCGCGGGCGAGTCGGGCGGGCAGGGCGTGGGCGAGGAATTGCGGTGTGATCATCAGCAGCGTGACGACTTGGATGGCGCGGACGCTGAAGAGAACGTTCTGATAGGCCCCGATCGAGGTCACGGTGACGAGGGCGTAACTGCCGAGCCCGCTGTAGCACCACACGATGCGGCTTGCGGGCCAGGTGCCACCGGCTCGGCGGAGCTTCCGCACGCGCAGGGCGTACCAGAGACCGAAGGCCAGCATCGCCGCGATCGGTGCGGGATGCCAGGACCATGCGGTGAGCGCGGTGGTCCAGGTCAAGGGTGGCAAGGAAACGGTCGGCATGATGGCTGCGTCACGGGTCCTGTCGGTCTCGGGTCACGGCCACGCGGATGCTCGCTCAGGCCGCTGTCACCGTCGGGCGGTTACGGGGAATTCGGCGCGGCCCCGTCCTCGGAGCCTCTCGTTCTGCTCTCGGGAAGGCCGTCATCCGGGCGGTCGTCGGCCGCGTCGTCGCCTGCCGCGGCACCGTCAGGATCCTCGACTCCGGAGGGCATGCCGGTCGTGGTGGCGCCGGCTTCGCCCGCCTGGGCGGCGATGCGGCGGCGTTCGGGGTCGCGGGCTTGGGCGATGCCGATTCCGGTGAGCGCGGCGGCGAGGGCGACGACGATGGCGATCAGGGTCCAGACTCCGGCCGTGCCTGAGCCGGCGGCCAGTAGCGTGGTCGTCATGGTGGGTTCCTCCGTGCGGGCGCGGCCGGCCCAGGCCCGCGTGGAAACGTTGAGCTGACCTGGGCCGGGGTTCATGGCTGGGGTCGGTAGGTCCGGCCGTGCGGGTGGTCGCAGTGCTCGTCGTCGGCCTCGGGTGTGGTGTGGTCGACCTGCAGGGTGGTGTGTTCCAGGTGGTGGCGTGCGCGCATGATCTCCTCGACGCCCTGGCGGATGGCGTGGCAGTCGGCGCCCGGTTTGACGAGGATGTGCGCGGACAGCGCGGTGTCGCCGGAGGTGATCTGCCAGATGTGCAGGTCGTGAATCTGCACTACGTCGGGCACGGCGGCCAACTCGCCGCCGATCGCCTCGGGGTCCAGGTGCGCGGGGGCGGCTTCGAGGAAGATCCGCCCGGATTCCTTGACCAGGCCCCAGCCCGCCTTGGCCATCAGCGCCGCGACGATCAACGCGGCGATGGCGTCCGCGCGGGCGAAGCCGGTCCAGAGGATCACGCCACCGGCGACCGCGGTCGCGATGAACGCGTAGAGGTCGTTGAGGATGTGCTGGAACGCACCCTCGACGTTCAGGCTGGACCGGTTGGCGCGGCTGATGCACCAGGACGCGGCCACGTTGACCGCGATGCCCACCAGTGCGGTGATGAACACCAGCAGCCCCTCCACCGGTGGGGGGTCGATGAGCCGGCGTACGCCCTCGTAGACGAACCACGCGGTCAGCAACAGCAGGGTGATGCCGTTGGCCTGGGCGGAGAGGATCTCGGCGCGTTTGAGGCCGTAGGTGTAGTTGCCGCGCGCGGGCCGGGCCGCCAGCCGGATCGCGATGAGCGCGAGCACGATCGACGCGGCGTCGGTGAGCATGTGCCCGGCGTCGGAGATCAGCGCCAGCGATCCGGCGATCAGCCCGACCACCACCTCGGCCGTCATGAACGCCACGATCAGCCCGAGCGCGAGACCGAGCCACTTCCGGTCCGCGTTCGCCGACACCCCGTGCCCGTGTCCGTGTCCGGTCTCGCCGGTCCCCTCCGCCTGCCCGGCACGTTGGGCCTGGTGTTCAGTGGTGGCCACCGTGGTGCCCTCCGTGCTGCGGACGGTACTCGTGCTGCCCGAACAGCTCACCCAGGAACCCGCCGCCATGGCGGCGCTCGCCGTAGGCGGGTGGCGGGTAGTACGGCTGAGCCGGTGCCGCGTACTGCGGCGGCGCAGGCTGCGACGGCGGGGTGGGCTGGGCGGCGGCGTAGAACCTGGCCTCCGCCGTGGCCAGCTGTTCCATCTCGCCGCGGTCGAGGAATACCCCGCCGCAACCGGTGCACTGGTCGATCTCCACCCCGAACCGGTTCACCGGCAGCATCTGGGACACACATTTCGGGCACAACAACCCCGCCCCGCCGCCTGTCGGCTGCTCGCCTGTCGCGCTACTCATCGCTGCACCTCTCGCGTCGTCATCGCTCACGTCCGCTGCCTATCCTGCCTCAAGTATAGTGATATGCGCATAAATGGATTACTGGGGTCCGAGCGAGTCCGGGCACGTCCTCTGACGCAGTCGTTGTCGTTTGAATCGCCAATTGCTGCTATCATCGTCTTGTGGCGATGATAAGCAGGGATGGATGCCTCGCGTCGAGCGTGGGCGCGGGCTTGGACCCGGCGGTGGCGCTGTTCCACAGTCTCTCCGACGCCACCCGGCTGGCGATCGTGCAACGCCTCGCTCATGGGGAGGCGCGGGTCGCAGACCTGGTGGCCGCGCTGGGGATGGCGCAGTCCACGGTCTCGGCGCACGTGGCCTGCCTGCGTGATTGCGCGCTGGTGGTGGGCCGCCCGCAGGGCCGGCAGGTGTTCTACAGCCTCGCCCGGCCGGAGTTGATGGACCTGCTGGCGTCGGCGGAGACGCTGCTGGCCGCGACCGGCAACGCGGTGGCGCTGTGCCCGAACTACGGCACCGACGCCGCGGCCGACGCAACCCCGGACAGCGTGATTCGGGATAGCAAGGAGAGTGCTCGATGAGTGACGCGTGCGGCTGCGGCCACGAAGAACCTGTGAGCGTGGAGGCCGAGGAGCACGAGCCGGAGCGGCTGTGGCAAGTCAAGGAACTGCAGTTCGCGGCGAGCTCTGGAGCGTTCCTGCTCGCCGCGCTGATCGCCGGCTGGGCCGGCGCGGCGCGGCCGGTGGAGCTGGTGCTGGAGGTGGCGGCGTTGCTGGCCGGTGCCTACACCTTCGTCCCGTCCACGCTGAAGCGGCTGGTGAAGGGCAAGATCGGGGTCGGCACGCTGATGACGATCGCCGCGGTCGGCGCGGTCATTCTCGGCGAGGTCGGCGAGGCCTCGATGCTGGCTTTCCTGTTCTCCATCAGTGAGGGCCTGGAGGAGTACTCGCTGGCCCGCACCCGTCGCGGCCTGCGTGCCCTGCTGTCCCTGGTTCCCGAGCAGGCCACCGTCTTGCGCGACGGCACGGAGGTCATGGTGTCGCCGGCCGAGCTGCGGGTCGGCGACAGCATGCTGGTCAAGCCCGGTGAGCGAATCGCCACCGACGGCATCATCCGCGACGGCCGTACTGCCTTGGACGTCTCGGCGATCACCGGCGAATCGGTGCCGGTCGAGGCAGGTCCCGGCAGCGAGGTGTTCGCTGGATCGATCAACGGCACCGGCGTGCTCGAAGTCGAGGTCACCACCACCGCGGAGGACAACTCCCTGGCGCGGATCGTGCGGATCGTGGAAGCCGAACAGGCCCGTAAGGGCGCCTCCCAACGCCTCGCGGACCGCATCGCGAAACCGTTGGTGCCGGGCATCATGATCGCCGCCGCGCTGATCGCTGCGGTCGGCAGCCTGCTCGGCGACCCGGTCACCTGGATCGAGCGTGCCCTGGTCGTGCTCGTCGCCGCCTCCCCGTGCGCGCTGGCGATCTCCGTGCCCGTCGCGGTCGTGGCCGCGGTCGGCGCGGCCAGCAAGCTCGGCGTGCTGGTCAAGGGCGGTGCCGCCCTCGAAGCGCTCGGTGCGGTCCGCGGAGTCGCGTTGGACAAGACCGGCACCCTCACCGCGAACCGGCCCGCCGTCATCGACGTCGCCACCACCCATGGCGCGAGCCGCGAGCAGGTCCTGCACCTGGCAGCAGCATTGGAGGCCCGCAGCGAACATCCTCTCGCGAGGGCGATCCTTGCCGCGGTCGACGAGGTCACCCCGGCCTCGGCCGTGGAGGCGGTCACCGGGGCGGGTCTCACCGGCCGTCTGGACGGGCGCACCGTTCGGCTTGGGCGTCCCGGCTGGCTCGAACCCAGCTCACTGGCGACGGACGTGGCGCGGATGCAGCAGGCCGGCGCGACCGCGGTGCTGGTCGAGCAGGACGGCCAGGTCGTCGGCGCGATCGCGGTCCGCGACGAGCTTCGCCCGGAAGCCGTCGAGGTGGTGGCGCAGCTTCGCCGGGACGGCTACCACGTCGCGATGCTCACCGGCGACAACCACGCCACCGCCACCGCACTGGCGAAGGACGTCGGGATCGAAAACGTGCACGCCGAACTCCGCCCGGAGGACAAGGCTCGCCTGATCGAACAGCTGCGCAGCCAGCGCTCCACCGCGATGGTGGGCGACGGCGTCAACGACGCGCCGGCCCTGGCCACCGCCGATCTGGGCATCGCGATGGGCGCGATGGGCACCGACGTGGCGATCGAGACCGCTGACGTCGCGCTCATGGGCGAGGACCTGCGGCACCTGCCGCAGGCGTTCACCCACGCCCGCCGCGCCCGGCGGATCATGCTGCAGAACGTCGGCCTGTCCCTCGGGTTGATCACCGTGTTGATCCCGCTGGCGTTGTTCGGCGTGGTCGGCTTGGCCGCGGTGGTACTGGTGCATGAGTTGGCCGAGGTCGTCGTCATCGCCAACGGCGTCCGCGCCGGCCGCACCAAGTCCCTGCAGATCACAGGAGGTCGCAGGCAGACGGCGTCGATGTCCGCCGCGGTCGGGGTGTCCTCGTGACGACCGGTCAACCCACTCGCACGGCCAGAGTGACCCGAGCACGGGTCGCGCTGGCGGCCACCGCCGCGCTGCTGGCCGCGCTCGACCTCGGCCTGAAAGCCTGGGCGAGCGGGGCCTTGGCTGACGGGACGTCGGCCGATCTCGGGGTGATTCAGCTGCGGCTGACGTTCAACTCCGGGGTGGCGTTCAGCCTCGGCGACACCCTGCCCGGTTGGGTGGTGCTCGGTGTCACCGGGTTGATCGTCGCCGGGCTCGCGGTGTTCGCCTGGCGCAAAGCACGCACGGCGAACCTGGCTGTACGGCTGGGGCTGGCCGCGGTGCTGGCCGGGGCGATCGCCAACCTCGCCGACCGGGCCGCCGACGGGGTCGTGACCGACTACCTGCACACCGGCTGGTTCCCCACATTCAACCTCGCCGATGTCTTCATCACCGTCGGCGGCGCTGTGCTGGTTCTGGCCAGTCTCCGCGCCACCGATGGCACCACGAGGGACTCGGCACCGTGATCCCGCGAGATCAAGATCGGATCACAGCCCACCAAATTCGTGAACTCGACCTCGACCCTCAAGATCGAACGTCGACCAGGGTGAACAGCGACCGGCGGCGCGAGCGGCAGATCCCCTCCAGCGAGGGCAGTTAGTTGTTGCCGTGGTAGGCCGACACCGCTCGAACGCCGCAGACAGCTGCGCCGCCCAGCCACTCAGCTTCCGCCGCTCGTCCTGAAGCGCCGCCAGCCGTTCCGCTGCTCGCTCGCACAGTCCCAGCCATGTGCTTCAGAACATGGCAATCACCGCGACTCTCCTCGATCCGCTACTGTGCAGCGGGCTGATCAGCAACGTCACCCACTTCGAGTCGCCGGTCTCGCACATGTCGACGCAGCCATCCGTGCCTCACCGGCGAAGCGCACGACATTCCCCGGCAGCACGCCCCTCCAACCACAGCCCGGCCGGGCCGATCGCGTGCGGTGCCTGCAAATCCGCCAGTCGTGCCTTGGAACTTGCCCAGCGTGGTCGCCTGCGCCCAGGTCTTCGTCCGATCGAACTCGCTACGCCGCGCGGCCGGGTCCGCCACCGGGCCGCGATCCAGGCAGGCACACTCGGCCCGTCAGCCCGGGCCGCGACCATCGTAGTGAACCGCGGGTTGACATCCGTGCGGAGCACGGCTGCCATCGCGTCCGGCGTCACGTGCCCCGGCGACCCTCAGCAGGCCGCACCAGCTCCTCCACGCGACGTTGATCAGGTCGGCCGGGTTGTCCTGCCTCTGCTGCTGCACGGATCGCCGCCTCGGCAACCGCCCGCACCTCGCCGCCTCGCGCTTCACGTCCGGGTGCTCACCCACGAACTACCGATGCCGTCTGGCGGTCCGATCCGTGTCAGCCTTCGCCGCCACCATCCGGCAGCGCAGTCCCGAGCCGGTGCGCGACCAGCGCGCCCCACACCACGGTCGCCACGAGCGCCGCCGCGTTGGCGAGCGCGTAAACCAGCACGCCCGCCGGGATCGCCCGGTCGGGCGGAGCGCCCAGCCGGAGCACGTACTCGACCAGGTACGCCAGGATGAGCGCCATCGCCAGGCTCAGGTGCACCAGCAGGCGCCGGTAGGCGGCAGTGCCCGAGCGGATCGGCAACCCGTCGACAAATCCCGCGAACCCGGCGACCGCTGCGCCGAGCAGCCCGATCCCGACCAGCCACGTTGCCGCGGTGGTGAATTCCCGTGGATCGTGCGAGCGCGCCGCCAGGTCCAGCACCGTGCTCGCGAACCAGCATCCGATCGGGACGGCCACCAGCACCGGGTGCAGCCGCACCCGCGACCTCGTCCGGACCGGAGCGGCTTCCTCCGCTGTCTCGGTCACGCCGGTTCCCAGGACCGCACCGGATCCGTTCCGCAGCATGGTAGACGCAATGAACTCACCCCGTTGATACTATTTCACTTAGTATTATGTCGGCTCCCGTGTCCCGCCCGGCTTCCCCGCCGGACTGCAGCGAGGAGCAGCCGTGCTGGTATTCGGCGCCGTCGTGCCCGTGTCCGCCTGGACCATTGCCGTACTGGCCCTCGGCGCACTCGTCGGCCTCTCCGCGGCCCGGCCGCTGGCCAAGCGGACCGAGTGGCCCGCGCGCGGCATCCTGATCACCGTCGTGCTGTTGTCCGCGGTTCTCGCGCTCACTCTGCCACCCGGCAGCGAGCGGCACACCAACGGCCTGCACGCCTGCCTGCCCGAGGACTTCCCCGACCTCGTGGGCACGGTGCTGAACTCTGGCGGCGGGATCGCCGGCAACGTGCTCAACCTGCTCCTTCTCCTGCCGCTGACCGCCTCGGCAGTGCTCACCGTCGGCCGCACCGTACCCGCAGTCGTGCTCGCCCTCACGCTGCCGCCCGCGATCGAACTGGCCCAATCGCAGATCCCCGGCCGGTGGTGCAGCCTCGCCGACGTGCTCGCCAATGTCGCGGGCGCGCTCGCCGGAGCCCTGCTCGGCGCGGTGCTCCTGCGGCGCAGGACGGTCAGGCGCGAAACCGCCGGCCCGCGAACACCCCGCCGATGAGGAACAGCACGCCCGCCATCGGCCAGCCGATCAGCAGGTCCTGCAAGCCCACCGTCGGCAGCAAGGAGAACTTCCCCAGGTGCGCTCCGATGTGGACGATCGCCATCACGACCCCGACCCCCATCAGCACGAAACCCGCGACCCGCACGACGAGCCATTTCCGGTACGCGCCGGTGTAGCCGGCCTTCTCGGGCTTGACCGCCGCGCGGCGGACCCCGGCCTCGAGCGCGCGCTGCCTCGCGCGGCGGTCGCGCCCTCTCGTCGACACCTTCGGCATGTCACAACTCCTCGCACCAGCCACCTCTACTAAGCGAGATCGTAGTACGCGAGGAGCCTTCCGGAATCCCGCCTTGCCATCAATTACTAAGTTTCCTAGTATGTCGGTTATGTCGCGAGCTTCCCGCATGCTGTCTCGCGGCCGCGCCGGACCCTCCCCCTCGGCCGGCGCGTAACGCGGACGCGGGCCTCGTTCCTCCGAGGCCCGCGTCCGTGCCCGCCTCGATCCCAGGACCGCCTGCCGCGACCGCACGAAAACGGGCGCGCCGCATGAAATCCTCGTGATCGCAGCCCAAAGCGCACTCGATCAGGTCCAGTGACGCCCGCGAACCGACCATCCGGCGCCGAATTTCCGCGCGCTGCCACAGCAGGCCGAGCCCAGCCTCTTTGGCACACAGGATGACCGCCACCCGGACAGATCGTCCGCGCCGTACCGATGTCCCCCGCTCGCCGCGGCAGCGCACCTCACGCTTGCCTAATACCCCCACGGGGTATATCTTCAGGTTATTCGATACCCCTGCCCGGTATAGGAGGACGTGATGGTCACGCATCGGGAAGCAGCAACGACCGCGAGCCGGTCCGGCCTCGCCCCTGCCGGTCGCGCGTTCAGCGCCCGCTGGGAGGACATCGGAGCCGCGCTGCTGGGCCTGTGGCTCGTCGTCGCGGTGTTCCTCGACGGGCGGGCGCACTGGCTGGGCCTGCCGGATTCGTTCTTCACGCCGTGGCACGGACTGCTCTACGGCGGCCTGCTCCTGCTCGGCCTCTGGTTGCTGGCGATGGGCTGGCGGCGGCGCGGAACGGCGCCGCCCTGGCGGGCGGTCCTCGCCCCTCCGGCGGGATACGGCTGGCCGCTCGTGGGCGCCGGGATCTTCGCCGCGGGAGGCGCGGCCGATCTCGCGTGGCACGAGGTGTTCGGCATCGAGGCCGGGATCGACGCGTTGCTGAGCCCGTCGCATCTGCTGTTGTTCGCCGGTGCCGGGTTCCTGTTGGCGGGGCCGGTCCTGTCGGCTCGGGTGAAAGGCGAACCGTCGCTGGCGGCGACAGTGCTGGCGCTGCTGGCATTGTCGGCGGTCGCGGCGTTCGCGTTGAGCTTCCTGTCCGGATTCTTCAGCGATGCCCCGGTCTACACGGTCGGGCACTTCCCCGAGGGCACCCGGCCCACATCGCGGCGGAGACCAGGGCAGAGGCCGGACTGGGCAGCTACGTGCTGACCTCCCTCGTAGTCGTCGCGCCGCTGGCCTACCTCGCCCGGACGTGGAAGCTGCCGTTCGGCGCCACCACGGTGTTCCTGACCGCGCACGCGGTTCTCGCGTCCACGCTCGTCGACTTCGGCTTCACCGGCGGGCGGGTCGTTCTCGCCGCCGCTGTCGCCGGGCTCGCAGCCGATGCCGCTCTCTACGGCGTACGACGAGCGGGAGCGTCGCGCCGCGCACAATCACTGGCGGCTGCGGGAATCGTCCCGGTCCTGTTGTGGTCCGGGGTGCTGGCGGCGGTGCAACTGTCCTACGGTATTCGCTGGTCGGCCGAACTGGTCGGCGGAGTCGTGGCCGTATCCGCGCTGGTTTCGGTGCTCGTGGTCCTGCTCGGCCAGTCCGGCCGCACACCCGCGACGCCCTAGCCTGTCCGCATCGAACAGTCCACACCGGACGGTGCACTGACGGAAACCCGTGTCACCGCTTCATTCGGGACGGTAATACGGGTTCCGCAAATGCCGGCTGCCCGGCCGAGGTTCGCGTCCACGGCATCCCGGCAGGCGCCGGTGCAGTCCCTGGTCCAAGTGACCACCCGGTAGCGGCCGACCGCCAACGGCGCGGACAACTCCGCCGGAGCGGTCCGGAATTCACGCTCCAGCACCGCTTTTCCCTGGCCGTCTTCAAGCCGGAAATAGCGGACGGCGCGGCCCGCACGGCTGGCCGGCTCCGCCACGACGATGTCGACCGTCCCGGACGGGACCTTGACCGCGGACGGCTGATGCGAAGGAATGGAGTCGCCCCGGGGAGCCGCCGAGCTGCAGCCGCCCGCCACGACCGCGAGCATTCCCAGAAAAGCTGTCGGCACCGCTGGTTTCATGGAATCTCCTCGCACAAGGGGACACCGGCCGCCCCGGAGGTGCCGGGCCGGCCGGTGCGCGACGGTCAGTCCTTCCAGAAGATCGAGGTCACGACGCCCCCGGCGACGATCTTCGACTGCGAGCCGTTCGAGGCCGCGGCCGAACCGTCTCCGTGGTTGTAAATCGAGAGCAGTTCGCTGTAGTCGTGCGAATTGGGGGAAACGTAGGCCGGGTCGCTCTGCCCGGCGTAGTCCATGCACGAACCCGCGTTGGTGAACTGGTGGTCCAGGCCGAAGTCGTGGCCCACCTCCTGGCAAATCACGTGCTGTTTGGCGTAAGTCCCCATCGAATAGGAATCGTTGACCTTCGTGGTTCCCCACGCGATGTGGGTGCCGCTCGACAAATCGATTTCGGCGACGCCGAGCCAGCCGGTGCTGCCGTAGGTGTAGTTGCACACCCGGACTTTCCCGGCCGCCGCGGGGCAGCTGCGCCGGGTCGTCGCGCTGCTGTCGCTCGTGGAAAGGGTGTTCTCGAACACCGGTGACCGGTTCCAGTCGGCATTGGCCTTGCTGAGGTTGGCGTCCCAGCTCGACGTGACGCTGTCGAGCACGGTCAGGCGCACCGTGCTGGAGGTGGACGAGCGAGCCCAGTGGTATCCGTTCCAGCTGTTGCTTGCCGACGCCTCCGCCGTAGTGGCCGCGAGAGCCGCGACCGCGAACGACGTGAGGAAAAGCAGCCGCCATTTGCGCATGGCAAACTCCTTGCGATTTCCGTGGGGACCCGTCCGGGAGTGCGGACAGTGCGCATGAAAGTAGCCCGGCGTGATCCGGTGGCACAGCTACGAAAGTCGCAAGGGGGCCGATTTCTACTTCTCTACTTAGTAGAGTAGTAGCCGCGTGCGCCGGTCGGCGGACAGCCGCTGACCCGACCGGCTCCGGCCGTTCGTCGGATTCCCGTCACGCGGATTTCAACTACCGTACGTAGTAGTCATATCAAACGAGTGAATCCGCAGTCATGGCAAGGTGATCGCAGCCGCAGAACGTGGCGAGCACAAGATCATCGCTGATACGGTCCGCTGACTGTGAGGTGTCATTCCGCCACGAAGCGTCGCGCCGGCTGGCGCGCCCTGGCCGTCTTCGCTGTGCTGTTCGGTTTCCTGGTCCTGCACGCGCAACCCTGCTGCGAGACCGGCCACGCCGGGTCCGCCGTCGTGCACGCCGCGGCCGCGAACGACACCGCGGCGGTGCCGAGCGACCCGGGATGCGGATCAGGGCACCACGGCCACGACGGCAGCGACACGCTCTGCCGATTCCTTCGCAGCGCCAACGACTTCCTGTGGCTGGCCGTGCTCACCACGGCAGCCGCGGCCTGCCTGGTGCCCGGGGCGCGCCCGCTGTCGCGCCCATGGGCCGCACGGCCGCCGCCCCGGGGATCCCCCGGCTCGGCACTTCTGATCGAGCTCTGCGTCTCGCGGATCTGACGGGCGCCGGAACCCCTGCCGTCACCCCGTTCCGCCGCGCCCGCGGCACTCACGCGAAAAGAGACTCGATGGAAACCGTCTTGCCCCCTGCCGCAACGAATTCTCCCCCTCAACTGCTCACCGCCGCCGCGCGGTGCCACAGCCCGGCCCGCGCGGTCGGCAACACCCCGGTGCTCTGGGTCGATCAGCCCTTCGCCTCCGCGGGACGCGGCTTCTGGGCCAAGCTCGAAGGATTCAACCCCGGCGGCATGAAAGACCGGCCCGCACTGCACATGGTCGAGCAGGCCCGTGCCCGCGGCGAACTGGCCCCCGGAGCCCCGATCGTCGAATCGACGAGCGGCACGCTGGGCCTCGGGCTCGCACTGGCAGGCATCGTGCACGGCCACCCTGTGACGGTGGTGACCGATCCAGGCCTGGAGCCGATCGTGCACCGGATGCTGTCCGCCTACGGCGCCCGGGTCGAGCTCGTGACCGAACCGCACCCGACCGGCGGCTGGCAGGAAGCCCGCCGCGAACGGGTGCGCCGGCTGCTCGCCGAGCGGCCGGGAGCCTACTGCCCGGACCAGTACCACAACCCGGACAACGTCGCGGCCTACGCGCCGCTCGCCCTGGAACTGGTCGCCCAGCTCGGCCGGGTCGACGTGCTCGTCTGCTCGGTCGGCACCGGCGGCCACTCCGCCGGGGTCTCGCGGGTGCTGCGGGAATACTTCCCGCACCTGAAGGTCGTCGGCGTGGACACGGTGGGCTCGACCATCTTCGGCCAGCCCGCGGCACCCCGGCTCATGCGCGGGCTCGGCTCCAGCATCTACCCGCGCAACGTCGACTACGCGGGGTTCGACGAGGTCCACTGGGTCTCCCCCGCGGAAGCGGCCTGGACCTGCCGCCGGCTCGCCGCGTCCCACCACGCCACCGGCGGCTGGAGCGTAGGCGCGGTCGCGCACGTCGCCGGATGGCTGGCCCGCACCGAACCCGCCGACGCCCGGATCGCCGCCGTCTTCCCGGACGGACCGAACCGGTACTTCGACACCGTCTACAACGACGACTACTGCCGGCAGCACGGTCTCCTCGACGCGCCGCCCGCCGCGGAACCCGACCGCATCGGCGCTCCCGCCGACCGGGTCGTGCAGCGCTGGACCCGGTGCACGCACGTCGTCGACCCGACCCTGGCGGTGGTCCGGTGACCTCGCTCATCACCCGGTACCGGTCCTTCGACCGGCCTTCCCGGCTGCTCATGCTCAACCAGCTCACCATCAACCTCGGCTTCTACATGCTGATGCCGTATCTGGCCTCGCACCTGTCGGCGGACCTCGCGCTGGCCGGCTGGGTCGTCGGGCTGGTGATGGGCGTGCGCAACTTCTCCCAGCAGGGCATGTTCCTGATCGGCGGCACGCTGGCCGACCGGCTGGGCTACAAGCCGCTCATCATCGCCGGCTGCGCGCTGCGCACCGGCGGGTTCGCCCTGCTGGGCCTGGTCGATTCGGTCCCGGCGCTGATCATCGCCTCGGCCGCCACCGGGTTCGCCGGTGCGCTGTTCAACCCGGCCGTGCGCGCCTACCTGGCGGCGGACGCGGGCGAGCGGCGGGTCGAGGCGTTCGCGCTGTTCAACGTCTTCTACCAGACCGGCATCCTGCTGGGCCCGGTCGTCGGGCTCGTCTTGACCAGCGTGGCGTTCAAGGTGACCTGCCTGACCGCGGCCGCGGTGTTCGCGGTGCTCACGGTCCTGCAGATCCGCGCGCTGCCGGCGCACTCGGCCGAGCGTCCCGCGCAGCCGCGCTCGATCCGGCAAGACTGGGCCGGGGTGTTCCGGAACCGCTCGTTCGTGCTGTTCTCGCTCGCCATGATCGGCTCGTACGTGCTGTCGTTCCAGGTGTACCTCGCGCTGCCGCTCGAGGCGCGCCGGATCGCCGGCCCCGGTTTCTCCGGCACCGCCTTGGTCGCGATCCTTTTCGGACTGTCCGGCGCCCTCGCGATCGCCGGGCAGCTCCGGATCACCGCCTGGTGCCGCGAACGGTGGAGCCCGGGCCGCTGCCTCGCCACCGGCCTGCTGCTGATGGCCGCGGCGTTCCTGCCGCCCGCGCTGACCGCCGGTGCCGCCGGCGGCCCCGCAGTCCTGACCTGGGTCCCGCTGATCCTCTCCGCGGCGCTGCTGGCTTTGGGCACGCTGGTGGTGTTCCCGTTCGAAATGGACACCATCGTCGCGCTGTCGGGCAATCGGCTCGTCGCCACCCACTACGGGCTGTACAACACGGTGGTGGGAGTCGGGATCCTGCTCGGCAACCTCTTCACCGGGACCGTGCTGGACCTGGCCCGGGACGCCGGGGTGCCCGCCGCGCCGTGGTTGATCCTGGCCCTGCTCGGGGCAGCCTGCGCGTGGGCGATCCGGAGCCTCGGCGCGGCGAACCGGCTCGCCCCGGCGGCCTGAACACGGGCCGCCGACTACCCCCGCTCGTACTGGGTGACATAGCACTCGGACGGGCTCGGCAGCGTCGGCGGCCCGGTGCCTGAGTACGGTGGGGGCATGGCGGCGAACCGGCTCGGCGGCATCCGGCAGATCCTTCTGCTGGGTGCGCTGGCGCTGTGCATCGCCGCCATGCACCACATCAGCCTCCCCGGCGGTTCCGCGCACGCGATGGCCCCGGCCGCCGTGCCCGCCGCGATGGCGGACGCGCCCATCGCGATGGCAGACGCGGCCCCCACCGGCTCGGGCGAGGAACACCCCGGCACGCCGGGCGGCGCGCACACGATGCTGCACCTCTGTCTCGCCGTGCTGTACGCGGTCGGCGCACTGGTGCTCGCGCTGCTGGCTTTCCGCAGGCATTCCGCCGCGAAGCTCCCGGTCCCCGCCGGTCCGCGCGGCTCGCCCGTCCCCGGGCGGCCGCCGGACAGACGCGGCCGCCTGGTCCTTGCTTCTCTCTGCGTGCTGCGGACCTGACCGGCCGGGCCTGCCTGGTCCCCACCGGTCATTTCAGCAATCACTTTTCGAGAGAAGGATTTGTCGTGCGCAAAACTCTGGTGATCAGCGGCATCGCGGTGGCGTCGGCCCTCGCGCTCAGCGCCTGCAACAGCGGCGATCAGCCGTCCGGCATGCAGATGGGCTCGTCGTCCGCCCCCGCGCCCGCGTCGAACCAGCAGGCCGCGGGCCACAACAACGACGACGTCGCTTTCGCCCAGCAGATGATCCCGCACCACAAGCAGGCACTGGACATGGCGAAGATGGTGTCCTCGCGCAGCACCAACCCGAAGGTCGTCGACCTCGCCGGCCGGATCGACAAAGCTCAGGACCCGGAGATCCAGCAGATGCAAGGCTGGCTCACCGCGTGGGGCGCCGCTTCTTCCTCCGCTTCGGCCATGCCGGGCATGAGCGACCACAACATGCCGGGGATGTCGTCGATGCCGGGGATGGGCTCGTCGTCCTCGATGCCGATGCCGGGCGGGTCGATGCCGGGCATGATGTCCGACGCGGACATGGCCAAGCTCGACACGATGAAGGGCGCCGAGTTCGACAAGATGTGGCTCGGCATGATGATCAAGCACCACCAGGGCGCGGTCGACATGGCCAAGACGGAACTGGCCAAGGGCGGCAACGCCGACGCCAAGGCGCTCGCGCAGAAGATCATCGACGGCCAGCAGGCCGAGATCACCGAAATGCAGGGGCTGCTCTCGCAGGGCTGACCCGGGCCGCCGGGGCCACGGCCGCCGTGGCCCCGGCGCACCGCTTTGCCGTTCTCCGGGTCTACTCCCGGGTTCGTGCGTTCCCGCACGAACGTTTTCCTTCCTGTTCACCGGATTCCGACAACTGCTTCGCTAGTACTAGATGCGATAGTGGACAAGATCCGCGCGTTACCTTAATGTGACCGCGGGCCGGCGGGGCGGTCCACCCCGAACGCAGGTCCCCACGACAGGAGATTCAGCACCCGTGACACCGCAACGGCGTCGTGCCTTCCGACATCCGATAGCCGCCACCGCCGCACTCGTCGTCCTGGGATTGGCCACCCTGCCCGCGGCGGCGCAGGCCGCGCCGCCCCCGGGCGGCAGCCAGGATCCGATGCAGCGCTACCAGGAACTCGGCGCACAAGCGGCCAAGGCCGACGAGGACCTCCTGGGCGCACAGGAGTCGCTCACCGCCCGGCAGAACGACCGTGCCGCGGCCGACGCGGCCGTGGCCAAGGCCAACGGCGAGGTCGTCGGCGCGCAGGCGGCGATCGACCGGCTCCGTCCGCAAGCGAACCAGGTCGCGAACGCCGCGCTCGAAGGCGGCCAATTGAGCAACACAGCCCTGCTTCTCGACAGCAGCAACCGGCAGGAGTTCCTCGATCGCGCCTCCATCCTCTCCCTGCTCGCGGAGCGGAAGAACGAAACACTGACCGGCCTGCAGCGCGCGGTCGCCTCCGCGAACAACGCGAAGGCCGCCGCGGAGAAGGCGCAGAAATCGGCGCAGCTGGCCGCGAACGACGCCGCCACCGCGCTGGAAGAAGTCCAGGGACGCAAGACGGATCTCGACAAGCAGATCGGCGAGGTGCGCAAGGCGCTGGCGCAGCTGCCCTCGGCCGCCCGCACGAAGCTGGGACAGGTGCAGGACAGCGGTTCCTATCTCGGTCCTCCAGGCGCGGCGAACGACGCGCTGCAGGCGGCGCTGTCCAAACGCGGTTCCGAATACCAGTGGGGCGCCACCGGCCCGAGCCAGTTCGACTGCTCCGGGCTGACCTCGTGGGCGTACAAACAAGCCGGGATCACCTTGCCCCGGACGAGCCGGCAGCAGTTCACCTCAGGCAAAGCCGTGCCGCTGGACCAGCTCGTCGCGGGCGATCTGCTGTTCTACGACGACGGTTCCGGCAGCGCCGGCGCGATCCATCACGTGGGCATGTACGTCGGCAACGGCAAGATGGTCGACGCGCCCACCGAGGGCCAGCTGGTCGACGTGCGGCCGATCCGCGGGGACGGGCACCTGATGGGAGCACGGCGCATCGTCGGGTGATCCCGGCGGAGCAAGTATCCTGATCCCCGGAGGTGCCATGCTGAAACTGGGCGAGCTCGAGGCGTCGGTGATGGACGTGCTCTGGAACGCGGCGGAACCCATGCGGGTCCGGGAAGTGCTCGACGAGCTCAACCAGCACCGCGATCTCGCGTACACCACGGTGATGACGGTGCTGGACAACCTGCACCGCAAGGGCTGGGTCGAGCGCGAGATGCGGAACCGCGCGTACCACTACCAGGCGACCGCCTCCCGCGAGGAGGCGACCGCGCAGACGGTGCGCGATCTGCTGGACTCCACCGAGGACCGGGAATCGGTCCTGCTGCACTTCGTCCAGACGGCGTCCGAGGAGGAGTCGGACATCCTCCGCCGGGCGCTGCGCCGGAAGTCGCGGAAGCGGTGATCGTCGCGGCGGCGCTCCTGCTCGGGGCCGTGTTCGTGGGCTGGTGGTCGCCACGCCCGCTGAGCAGGCTGGCCGCAGGCCGGATCTCTCCCGGCACCGCGATCGCCTGGTGGCTGCTGAGCGCCGCCGGGGTCCTGGCGGGCGCTGTCGCGGGAGTGCTGCTGCTCGTGCTGCCCGGGCACGGCCCGGCCGACGCGGTGCTGCGGGCGCTGCACGACTGCTGGGCCGCGCTCAGCCACGGCGAAGTGCCGCTGCTGGACCCGGTCGTCGGCGCGAGCGCGGGAGCCTTCGCCCTCGCCGGAGCCGTCCGGCTGGCGGTGGCCTCGGCCGGGCGGCGCCGGAGCCGCAATCGCCAGTACCGCCGCCACCTGGCCGCCCTGCGGTTGTGCGGCTCGGCCGGCTCCCGGTCCGTGCCGACGCTGTGGCTGCCGCACGACGAGCCGGTCGCCTACAGCCTCGGCGGGCGGCGCGCGATGATCGTCGCCAGCGAAGGGCTCGCCGCCCGGCTTTCGGTACCGGAACTCGACGCCGTCCTGGCCCACGAGCGGGCCCATGTCCGCGGCCATCATCACCTGCTTACCGCGTGCGCGGACATTCTCGGCCGCACTGTGCGGTTCGTCCCGCTGATGCGGGAACTGCCCGCCGCCGTGCGGCTGCTCGTCGAACTGTCGGCCGACCACGCCGCGGCTGCCCAGTGCGGCACCGGGCCGTTGTGCTCCGCGCTGCTTTCGATCCGCGCCGGCGGCGGGCCATGGCGAGCGCTCGCCATGGCCGGCGGCGACACCGCCATCCGGCTCGACCGGCTCCGGGAACGACCGGCCCGCACCAACCGGGCGGCCGCCCGCCTCGCCGCCGTGACCGGCGGGCTCACCGCGTTGCTGGCCCCGGCACTGGTCGCGGGCGCACTGGTGGTGCTCACCGGCCTGGTGTCCTGCTCGTGACCAAGGCTGCTGCCGCGTCCCGGGGACGATCCGCTTCGCCGCTCCGCTCCTGATCGCCCATGCCAGGAACTTAAGGCTCCGAGATCTCGGCCTACTGACAGTCCACAAAGGACGCCAACAGTGCCGGAATGCCCGCTTTGCCACCATGAGGCCAGGTTGTGGTCCCGGGTCCGGGGCCCACAGCGACGTGCGCTCGACCGGATCGAGCCAGCTGAGCCTGGGAACACGCCGGAAGCGCGTCCGCAGCACAGCCTTACTGTGCCGATCATTACTAATCCGACCACAGCCACGGCCGAATGGCTTTCGTAGCAACGGTTACGTGCCGCGGTCGGGGTCGGCCTACTTTTGGCCGGATTAGTAAGTTCCTGGCATTGCTCCTGATCGCCCGAACGTCTCCCGCGCGACAGCGGCAGTCCTTCCCCTGCTTGGCCTCTGCCCACGTCGGTTCCTGCCGTCCCAGCGTGCCGCGATCGCCGAGCCTGAACACAGCTCACCGTGCTCGCGCTCGGCGCCACACCGGGTCGACTGATACCCTAGGGGGCATGCCCAATACCCCACCGGGTATCTGCCGAACGGAAGGAGCAATCGTGAAACTGGGTTTGTCCCGCACCTACCGAGGCGCGGGCTTCGACGAAGTGATGGCGCGGACGCGGGCCGCGCTGGCCGCAGCGGGGTTCGGGGTGCTGACCGAGATCGACGTGCAAGCGACCCTGCGCGAGAAGCTGGATGAGCGGATGGAGCGCTACACCATCCTCGGCGCCTGCAATCCCGCGCTCGCCCACCGGGCGCTGGAGGCGACCCGGGAGATCGGATTGCTGCTGCCCTGCAACGTGGTCGTCCGCGAGAACGGCGCCGGCGAGACGGTCGTCGAGGCGATCAATCCCGCGGTCATGGCCGAAGTCGCGCCGGCGGCCGGAGTCTCCGAAGTCGCCGGGGAGGCCGCCGAACTGCTGGAATCCGCGTTGAACGCCGTGGACCGGGAGCTGGCATGAACGACGTGGTGCTCTACGGGGATCCGGTCTGCCCGTTCGCCTGGCTGGCGTACCGCTGGCTCGACGGCACGCGGACGGAGTTCCCGATGCGGCCGATGAGTCTCGCGGTGCTCAACGAAGGAACCGAGGTGGCCGAGGCGCATCGCCGGCGGATCGAGGATTCGCTGCGCGCCGGCCGCGTCCTCGCGGCGATCGAGGACCGGTCCGCCGCCGCCCGGTTCCACGTCGCGCTCGGCCGCCGGATCCACGAGCAGCGGCTGCCGGTGGACAACGCGCTGCTCCGCACCGCGCTGACCGCTGTCGGCTTGCCGGAAGACCTTGCGGCCAAAGCGGATTGCGCCGATCTGGACCCGGCGGTGCGAGCCGCGCACCAGGCGAGCCAAGACGCCCTCGGCGACACCGCGGGCAGCCCGATCACCGCGATCGGCGGCCGGGCTTTCTTCGGCCCGGTGCTGACCGAACTGCCCGCCCCGGCAGAAGGGCAGGCCCTGCTCGACGCCCTGCGCACTGCCTCGGCTGTCCCCGGATTCGCCGAACTCCGCCGTCCGCGGCGCGGCGCCCCGGCCATGCCGGCGGGACAACCGGTCTGATGTGCCGTCCCGTCTCGTGCCGCACCTGCGGCAAAACCACCTGGGCCGGCTGCGGCCGGCACGTCGGCCAGGTCAAAGCCGCCGTGCCGGCCGCGCAGTGGTGTCCCGGCCACCCTTCGCCACCGCGCCCGCCGCGTTCGTGGCCGTGGCGCAAGCGCGGCTCCTGACCAGGAATATACCCGCCGGGGTATTGTGAGCCTTCGTGAAACCAGCCAGGGAGGGGACCCCATGATCGGCGACCAGGACACCGTCACCCAAGTGCGCAACCGGCTCCGCCGCGCGCAGGGCCAGCTCGCCGGCGTCATCGCGATGATCGACGACGGCCGCGACTGCAAGGACGTCGTCACCCAGCTCGCCGCCGTCTCCCGTGCCCTCGACCGGGCCGGCTTCAAAATCATCGCCAGCGGCCTGCGCCACTGCGTCACCGCCGACGGCAACGGCGACGAGGCCGAGATGACCGCGGAACAGCTCGAGAAACTGTTCCTCACCCTCGCCTGACGCCGTCCGCTGCGGCCCCCGTCGCGAAAAGTCCGTGAAGGACTCCTTGAGGGAATCTGATTCCCTCAAGGAGTCCTTCACGGACAACTACGGGAGCGAGTCCCGGGGCGCTGCGCTCAGCCGACCGCCCGGAATCCGCGCAGGCGGAGGCTGTTGCTCACCACGAACACCGAGCTGAACGCCATCGCCGCGCCCGCGATCATCGGGTTCAGCAGTCCCGCCGCGGCCAGCGGCAGCGCCGCCACGTTGTAGGCGAAGGCCCAGAACAGGTTGCCCTTGATCGTCTGCAACGTGCGCCGCGACAACCGGATCGCGTCGACCGCAGCCCGCAGGTCGCCGCGGACCAGCGTGAGGTCGGCCGCCTCGATCGCGGCGTCGGTGCCGGTGCCCATGGCCAGGCCCAGGTCGGCCTGAGCCAGTGCCGCGGCGTCGTTCACGCCGTCTCCGACCATCGCCACGACCTTGCCCTCGCCCTGCAGCCGCCGGACGACGTCGACCTTGTCCTTCGGCAGAACCTCGGCGATGACCTCCTCGATGTCGACCTCCGCGGCCACCGAGCGGGCGACCGCCTCGTTGTCGCCGGTGAGCAGCACCGGGGTCAGGCCGAGCTCCCGCAAGCGGGCGATCGCCTCGGCCGAGGTGGGCTTGACCGTGTCCGCGACGACCAGCACCGCCCTGGCCTTCCCGTCCCATCCGACCGCGACCGCGGTCCGGCCGTGCCGCTCGGCCTCGGCCTTGGCCGAAACCAGGTCGGCGGGCAGGTGCTGGCTCCACTCCGCCAGCAGCGCCGTGCGGCCGACGAGCACCGCCGCCCCGGCCACGACGCCTTGCACGCCAAGGCCTTCCACGTTGGCGAAGTCCTCGACCGCGGGCAGCTCGCCGACCTTCTCCCGGGCGCCCCGGGCGATCGCCTTCGCGATCGGATGCTCGGAAGCGTCCTCCAGGGCGCCGGCCAGCCGCAGCACGTCGTCAGGTTCGACGCCGTCCGCGGTGTGCACCTCGACCAGCGCCATCTGCCCGCTGGTGACCGTGCCGGTCTTGTCCAGCACCACGGTGTCCACCCGCCGCGTCGACTCCAGCACCTCCGGGCCCTTGATCAGGATCCCGAGCTGCGCGCCGCGGCCGGTGCCGACCAGCAGCGCGGTCGGCGTCGCCAGGCCCAGCGCGCACGGGCAGGCGATGATCAGCACCGCCACCGCCGCGGTGAACGCCGCCGAAGCGGTGTCCCCGGCGCCGAGCCAGAAGGCCAAGGTCCCGGCGGCGAGCGCGATCACGATCGGCACGAACACCGCCGAGACCCGGTCCGCCAGCCGCTGCACCTGCGCCTTGCCGGTTTGCGCGTCCTCGACCAGCTTCGCCATCTGGGCGAGCTGGGTGTCCGAGCCGATCCGGGTGGCCCGCACGACCAGCCGTCCCCCGGCGTTCACCGTGGCCCCGACCACCGGGTCGCCAGGACCCACCTCGACCGGGACGCTCTCGCCGGTCAGCATGCTCGCGTCGACCGCCGAGCTGCCGTCCTCGATCACGCCGTCGGTGGCGACCTTCTCCCCCGGCCGCACGACGAACAAGTCGCCGACTCGCAGCTGCTCGACCGGGATCCGCTGCTCCCGGCCGTCCCTCAGCACCGCGACGTCCTTCGCGCCGAGTTCCAGCAGCGCCCGCAGCGCGGCACCGGCGCGCCGCTTCGACTTCGCCTCGAAATAGCGGCCGGCGAGAATGAACGTCGTCACCCCGGCCGCGACCTCGAGGTAGATGTTGCCGTCGCCGGACATCCGCTGGACCGTCAGCTCGAACGCGTGCGTCATGCCCGGCACCCCGGCGGTGCCGAACAACAGCGCGTAGAGCGACCACAGGAACGCCGCGATGGTCCCCATCGAGATCAGCGTGTCCATGGTGGCCGCGCCGTGGCGCAGATTCGCCCACGCGGCACGGTGGAACGGCAACGCGCCCCACACGATCACCGGCGCGGCCAGCACCAGCGAGATCCACTGCCAATAGGTGAACTGCAACGCCGGCACCATCGCGAGCAGGATCACCGGCACCGACAGCACCGTCGAAACGATCAGCCGCTGCCGCAACGGGCGGGTGGCGTCCTCTTCCTCGGCGCCTTCTTCGCTCGCAGCCTTCTCCGCATTGGGCACGGTCGCGCCGTAACCGGCCGCCTCGACCTGCTCGACCAGCCGCTCCGGCGCCACGTCGCCGGAGTAGACGACCTTCGCCTTCTCCGTCGCGTAATTGACGGTCGCGGTGACCCCGTCGAGTTTGTTCAGTTTCCGCTCGATCCGCATCGCGCACGACGCGCACGTCATCCCGGTGATGGCCAGCTCGACCTCGCCGGTCGCGGGCTGGTTCTCCACTTCGGCGGTCATGACCCGTTCCCTCCCTGTGCCGTGGTGCTGACGGTGAACTCCGCGGTGTGCACGGCGCCGCCGTGCCGGAAGTCCAGGAACAACCGGTAGCCGCCTGCCGACGGGACTTCGGCGAAGAAGGTCACCGCCGGCCCGGCCGCGGTCTTCCCGTCGCCGGGGGCGCCGTCCGGGTGGACGTGCAGATACGCGAGATCGCCCTGCCGCAACGCCACCAGATGGCCGTACGCGCCCAGATAGGGCTGCAGGTCGACGACCTCCGCGCCGTTGCGCGTGACCGTCGCGGTCACCTTCGACGCGCGGCCGGGAACCAGGTCTCCGGTCAGCCGGACCTGGTAGCCGTCCACAGTGGCCAGTCTCGATTCGGGATGCGCCACCGGCCGGAAGTCGCCGGGAGCGACCAGATCCACGCCGAGCGTCGTCCCGGTCCCGCCGGCCGGGGTGAAGTCGGCGAATGCCCGATAGCTGCCCGCCTCCTTGACCGACAGCGGCACCGTCCAGGCGCCGTCCGCGCCGAGCTGCGGGTGGAGGTGCTGGTATCCGGTGGTATCGCGGCGCACCACGATGAAGTGCATGCGTTTTTCGTGCTCGACGTCGAACGCGGTCACCGCCGCGCCGCCGGGCCCGGTGATCCGGAACGCGAAGGGGCTGGTCGTGCCGGGGGTGAGCGTCGTGCTGGTGGGCGTGAGGGTGTAACCGCCCCTGGACGACGCCAGCCCGCCGGGCTGGTCGGTGTTCGCGGCCTCCGCGACGGTGCCGCTGTGAGCGTCCCCGTGCCCGGCGTCCTCGCCGCCGTGCACCCCGGCCGCGCCGGAGAAGGGACCGACAGCGGTGCCGATGCCCCAGCCGCCGCCGGCGACCAGAGCAAGCGCCACACCGTAGGCGGAGAGCTTCGCTGCTGTGTTCATGTCCTCAGTCCTCACCGCGGGCTTGGCCCGCAGTCGCGAGAGCCGCCGCTCAGGCGGTCAGCTGGTAACCGGCTTCTTCGACCGCGCCGCGGACGTCCGCGACGTCGATGTCCTTGACTGCGCGCACAGTCACCTTGCCGGTCGGCAGGTCGACAGCGACATCGGTGACGCCCTCGATCTCGCTGACCTCCTCGGTGACCGAACGCACGCAGTGCTCGCAGGTCATGCCGGTCACGGTGTAGGTCTGCTCGCTCACGGTATTCTCCTTCTGGGACAACGGTTTTCAGGAACGGACGAGACGGGCGATGGCGTCGCTCGCCTCGCGGATCTTGTCATCGGCAGCCGCGCCGCCCTCGGCGATCGCCTCGGCGACACAGTGGTGCAGATGCTCGTCCATCAGCCCGAGCGACACCGCCTGCAACGCCTTCGTGGCCGCCGACACCTGAGTCAGGATGTCGATGCAGTACTTGTCGTCCTCGACCATCCGCTGCAGCCCCCGGATCTGGCCCTCGATCCGGCGCAGCCGCTTGAGATAGTCCTCTTTGTCTTCGCTGTAGCCGTGGGGCCCGGCGGCCGCGGGTGACTCGCTCATGGCACATTTATACCCTAGGGGGGTACCGTAGTCAACGCACCCGACGACAGGAGCCCGCATGACCCGCCTCACGCCGCCCGACAGGTCCGCCGCACCGGAGAAATCCCGGCAACTGCTCGACGAGATCACCGCGCGCACCGGCGAGCCCGGGGCGATGGTCGCGACGATGGCGCACTCGCCCGCGCTGCTGCAGGGTTACCTCGAACTCTCCCGGGCGATCAAACGGGTCAAACTCCCCCGGGCGCTCAGCGAAAAGATCTCCCTCGCCGTCCAGGAATGGCTCGGCTGCGCACTGTGCCTCGCCGCGCACACCGAGGCGGCGCGCGCCGCCGGAGTGTCCGAAGCGGACATCGCCCTCGCCCGGCAAGCCACCTCGCCCGACGCCCGCGAGGCGGCGCTGCTCACCTACGCGGTGCGCGTGCTCGCCGAACCAGCCTCGATCTCGGACGAGGACGTCGCCGATCTGCGCGCGCACGGCTGGACCGACCGCACGCTCGCCGACGTGGTCGGACTGGTGTCGCTCAACCACCTCACGGGCGCCTTCAACCTCGTCGCCGGACTCGAACCGGCTGCGGCCGAAGAGCCGCAGGAGCACATCTACTACCCACAGTAAGACTAAACCGCATCGGTGCCGAAGACGAGCAGGCCCGGCCACAGACCGCGGGGAGGCGCGGAAAAGAGAGCCTGGACCGCTCCCGTCGCGGCCGGATTCGCGGACGGGCCCGGTGCGCGATGCGGACGTCCGTGAAGGACTCCTTGAGGGAATCTGGTTCCCTCAAGGAGTCCTTCACGGACTTCTCCCGTCTTTTGACTCGGGCGGGCGCGTGACCAATGCTGGGGACTTAAGGCGGCGCTGCGGGTGCGGTTTGCCCAGGTCGGAGGATCTGGGCGGGGCCAGGCGTCCGTGAGGGCCACCCTGAGGGAATCTGATTCCCTCAGGGTTCCCCTCACGGACCTCAAGACCCGGCCACATGGTCATAGATCAGGCATCCGACAGCACTGACGTCCTTTGTGGACGGTCGGCGGGCATGGGCTGCGCGGCCTGAGTCCCTGGCATTGGGGCGCGTGACGGCAGGGGCGCCGCCGGCCGCACGGCGGCGGCCGTTGACCGCGGAACCGGCCAGCTATACTAGTGTTGGTAGTAGTGAGTGGCGAGCTGCCCGTGGAGGTCCGGTGCGCGGTCTCGGTGAGCTGGAGCGGGCGGTGATGGACGTCCTGTGGGACGCCGACGGCCCGGTGAAGGTGCGCGACGTGCTCGACCGGCTCGACACCGGCAAGGATCTCGCCTACACCACGGTGATGACCGTGCTGGACAACCTGCACCGCAAGGAGTGGGCGGTCCGCGAACGCGTCGGCAAAGCGTATCTCTACCGGCCGTCGGTCAGCCGCGCGGACGCCGCCGCGCGGTCCCTGCGCGAGGTCCTCGACGAGTCCGGCGACCCGGCGGCGGTGCTGCTGCACTTCGCCCGCTCCGCGTCGGCCGAGGAGTCCCAGGCGCTCCGGCAGGGTCTGCGACCGCCCCGATGACGGCCGCCTTCGCGTTGCTGCTGGGCGCGTTCCTCGCGGGCCGCACCATTCCCGGGCTGCTCGGCCGCGCTGATCTGACCCGCACCGATCCGTCCGCCCTGCTCACCGCGTGGCTCCTGGCCACTGCGGGCGTGCTGGCGGCTGCGGTGTCCGGCATCGCGCTGCTGCTGTTTCCCGGCCACGGCACCGGGACGAGCGTGGTGGCCGCCGTCCACGGCTGTCTGGCGGCGATCTCGCACGGCACGTCTCCGCGGGCCGAGGAACTCGTGGGGCTGGCCGGTGCCCTGCTGCTGGTTGCTCTCGCTGTCCGGTTCGCAGTGATCGGACTCCGCATGGCCCGCCGGAGGGCCCGGACGCGGCGCGAGCACCTGGGGCTGCTGCGGATCGCGGCACGCCGCGAAGGCGGTGCACCGGCGACCTGGTGGCTGGAGCACGACCGGCCGCTGGCGTTCAGCGTGGCCCACGGCCGCGGCGTCATCGTCGCCACCGAAGGACTGCGTCGGCAGCTGCCTGCCCGCGAAGTGGCCGCCGTGTTGACCCACGAGAAAGCGCATCTCCGCGGCCGGCACCATCTCCTGATCGGCTGGGTCGAGGCGATGGGCCAGGGACTGCCGTTCGTTCCCTTGTTCCGCCGCGCTCCGTGCGCCGTCCGCGAACTGGTCGAGCTGACCGCAGACGCGGCCGCCGTCCGCAGCCACGGCGCCGAAGCGGTGCGCGCGGCATTGCTCGCCGTCGCCGGGCACGGTGCGCCGGACGGGTCTCTGGCGATGGCACGCGACGGCGTGGCCGTCCGGCTCGCGCGGCTGGACGCGGGCATCGCACCGCCCGGCCGGCTGCGCCAGGCGTTTTCCTGCGGTTTCGCCGCGACGGCGGCGACCTCGCTACCCGTGTTGATGGGTGCGACGCTGCTGTTCGGCGTCGCGGTCGCGGCGTGCCCGCTGTCGGGGGTATAGGGCCCGCAGACGCGCGTGGCCGTTGCGGAGCCGGTGCCGGGACAGCACCGCCACCACGACGATCTTCAGGACGACCAGGCCCAGCACGACGTCGGCGAGCACACTCGTCCATGCCCAGGACGCCAGCGCGAGCCCGCCGACCACCAGGTGCGCGGCCACCGCCAGCACGACTGCGACAGCGAGAGCCACGGCGGTCCGCCGTTTCCGCGGGCGTCCGGGGTTCGCGGACACGGGACCGACGGTGCCGACGCGGTCCCAGCCGACGTGCAGGCCGTCCCGCCGTCCGAACCGTTCGAGGGTGGCGGCAAGGACTTTTTCGGCCGCGCGCAGCCGGTCTTCGTCGTCGATGTCGAGCCGGACGATCAACGTGTCGTCGGTCGCGCGCAGAGTGCACCGCCCCCAGCTGAACTCGATCTTCCCGGACGTGTCGGTCCATTCGACGGCACCGACCTCGGGCCGCACCCCGCGGCCGTGCAGTGCACGCGCCTTCCCGCCCATCGCTTCGGCGTGCCGGCAGAGCTGGACGAGGTACCGGCTCGCACGCGAGGTCCGGATGCGGGCTTCGGACACCGGCATCGGTCAGCTCCTCGTCAGCGCGGACAGCCAGGCATGAATGCCGTCCGGATCGGGAATGATCTCGATGACGGCCGGTTCGATCGCGTCGATCCGCCAGCCGTCGGCGAAGGCGGCGACGATCTCGTCGCGGCGCACCCGATGCACGTGCGACCAGTCGCCCCGGGTTTCCCGGTCGCTGAAGCACAGCATGAAGTACCGCCCGCCCGGTTCCACCGCGGCGCGAAGACTCTCGGCGAAGACGGCGCGGTCGTCGGCACCGAAGATGTGGAACAGCCCGCAATCGCGCACCGTGTCGAACGTTCGGCCGAGGTCGCCGAGACGGCGTGCGTCGTGGAGGCGGAACTCGGCCGTCAGGCTACGGGCGCGGGCCTTCTCCTTGGCCGCGCGGAGCGCCGTCTCAGCCAGGTCGACCCCCGTGGCGTCCAGGCCGAGCGAAGCAGCCATCAGCACGTGCTCACCGGTCCCGCAACCGACATCGAGGACCCGGCCCCGGATGTCCCCGGCGTCGGCGAGCTGGCGAAACGCCGGCTGCGGCCGGCCGATGTCCCAGGGCGGCCTGCACGCGTAGAGCTGGTCCGGGCTGCTCGGCGAGTGCGACTGCGGATGAATCGAACCGGTCATCGACGTGCCCTTCTCGAGGAGACCGCCAGTTTTATCGATACACAGTGTCTCTGTCAATGCACTCTGCCTCGTCCTTGGCATTGTGTATTCTCGCGGGGTGCCCAAGCTGTGGAACGACACGATCGAGGCGCACCGGCAGGCGGTCCGGGACGCGGCGCTGAACACCGCGGCCGCGCTGGTCGCCGCGCACGGTGCCGCGTCGGTGACGATGTCGCAGATCGCCGAGAAGGCGGGCATCGGCCGGGCGACCCTGTACAAGTACTTCCCCCACGTCGGAGCCATCCTGTCCGCCTGGCACGAGCGGCAGATCGACGCGCACTTCGCGCGCCTGGTCGCGATCCGGGACGAACCGGCGGAGCCGGAGGTCCGCCTGGAGCGAGTGCTGCTCGCGTACGCCCTCATCCACCAGGAGCGGGTGCAGCACCACCACGACGAGCCCTACGGCGCCGAGCTCGCGGCGCTGCTGCACCCCGACGAGCACGTCGCCCGCGCCCAGCAGCATCTGCACGAGCTGTTCCGGGAGCTGCTCGCCGACGCGGCGGCAGCGGGCGACGTCCGCGGCGATGTCGACCCCGCGGAGCTGGCGACGTACTGCCTCCACGCGCTCACCGCCGCCGGCGGCCTGCCGTCGAAGGCCGCGGCGGAGCGGCTGGTCGCCGTCACCCTCGCCGGGCTGCGTCAGCCGGGATAGACGAACCGCCGGTGGATCAGATGGGTGTCGTCGGACAGCGTTTCCTCGCTGATCCGGCCCTGCCCGTCGAGAGCGAGGACCACGTCGGTGGAGGCCGCCGGATAGCCGAGCGCCAGCCGCACCGGGCGGCCGTCCGGGGAGATCCGGGCGGCGAGCGGCGCGACCCCGGAGGCGTAGGGCTCCTGCGCGGCGAAGAACGACCCGGTCAGGTCCAGCCGCTGCGGCGGCGGGGCGGCCGCGGACGTGTCGCTCGTGACGGATTCGTAGACCGTCAGTTTCTCCGCCGACCGCAGCTTCTCGACCGCGCGGGAAAGGTCGCCGTTCCCGGGACGGGCGGGCCAGGGCACGATCAGGCTGACCACGCCGCCGTGCCATCCGGCCGCGCCGGCATTCAGCGTCAGGACGTTGTCCTCGGCTCTCCAGTCCACAGTGGACACGAAGCAGCCTTCCCCGCAGCCGCGGAAGGACAGATCGGAGTCGCCGGCGCTGAGCCGGCCGGAGAGCGAGAAGTCCTGCGCCGCTTGAGGACTGTAGTAGTCGCCGCGTCGCGGCGTGCTCAGGCGCACGACGAGCTGGCCGTCGCTGGCCGCGGCGCTCACCCCGATCTGCCCGGCCAGGGCACCGAGCGGCACGACCAGGCCGCTCGCCGGCGGAGGGCCGGACTGCTGGGACCCGGCGGGCGGAGTGGAGACCAGGACCGCGCTCGCCGCGAGCACGCCGATCAGCACGACAGCCTCGACCCGGGCCACCGCGCGTACGCCGCCGAGCCGGTTCCCGCGCGCCGCGGACCGGCCGGCCAGCGCGGCTCCGGCGGCGACCGCGACGAGACCGAGCTTGACCAGCAGGACCCGGCCGTAGGCAGTGTCGAAGAGGTCCGACAGCGGAATCAGGACCACGGCGCTCAGCGCGCCCGTCGCGACCACCGCGGCGAACACCCATCCCGCGAGCCGCAAGTATCCGGCCAGCACCCATCGGACCGCAGGCCGCCGCGTACGCCACGCGAACGCCGTCCGCACCACGTACACCAACGTGCCGGCCCAGACCGCGACCGCGGCCAAGTGCACGGCGGTCAGCGCCGCACCCCAGCCGGGGATCGCCTGGTTCGCGTGCGACCGGAGGCCGTCGGCGACCACCACGGCCAGCAGCGGCAGCGCGCTCGCCCGGCGGAACCGTCCACTCGCGACAGTTCCGAGCACGAGCGCGAGGACCAGCCCGGCCGATTCCACGAGCAGCAACAGCCCGATCCGGCTGCGCCACGCCTCCGCCCCGGCTCCGGCGAGCAATACCGCCACAAGTCCGGCAGCCCCGGCGAGCGCGACGAGCGTCCCGGGCGCCAGCTGAGACCTCGGCGCGCGCAACGCCGGATTCTCCGCGCGCGCCGATGCGGCGAATCGTTCGCCGACGAGTCCGCCGAGCGCGACGGCCACTCCGGCGAACAGCAACCAGCGAAGCGCGGCTTCGAGCCAGGAGATCGAGCTGCCGCCGCTCGTCCCCGACCCGGTGACCGCGGTGCCGATCGCGAATCGGAATTCCTCCTCGACCTGGTCGCCGTCGGAGCCGGTGACCCGCCAGCGCACGCTGTAAGCACCGGGCGCGAGGGGCCCGGCCGGGCGCGCGCTGACGTTCTGCCCGCCGCGCGCGAGCGTCGGCGCACCGAGCGGGACCTCCCGGCCTGCGCCGTCGAGGAGGGTGACGGCCCGCTGGCCGACGGTCACGGGTTCGTTGAACGCCAAGGTGAGCAGAGTCGGCGCCGTGGGCACGGCGGTGTCCGGGGCCGGATCGGTGAACAGCAGTGTCGGATGCGCGCTGGCCGGGGTCACGGCAGCGAGCAACGTGCCGAACGAGAGCACCAGCAGCACCGCTGCCCGCGCGGCCGCGCGCCGTGCGGAGCGAGCGGCGGTCATGCGTCCATCCGGCGCTTTTCCAGCGCACGCCGCAGTTTCCGCTCCGACAGCCGACCGTAGGAGAAAGCTTCCCCGTCGATCAAGACTCCCGGCGCGAACAGGACGCCCGCCGTTGTGGCAAGTGCGCGGCCTTCGTCGGTCGCGAGAGGGATCTCTTTGACCTGCAACGGGAATTCCCGGCCGACCCGGTCGAGCACCTCTCGGGCAACGGTGCAGAAGGCGCAGTCGTCCTGGGTCAGCAGGGTGATGTCGAACCGGTCGGTCACGAGGCGCGCTCCGCCTTCAGGTCGGTGAGCATTTTCCCGGTCGGCAGGAACATCGTGTAGTCCGGCGCGCCGCCGTAGTCCGCGCGCCAGCGGATCGTGCCGTCCGGGCCGACCAGCACGAAGCTGTGGCCGTCGCGCATTTCGCCCATCATGCCGTACTTGTTGGCGTTGTACGCCCGCGACACCCGCAGGTCCGGATCGGACAGCACCGGAGTGGCCAGCTTCTCGTCGGAGGCCTTCCGCCCGATGAGTTCCGCCGGGTCGGTGGTGATGGAAACGACGCTGTCGACGCCCGCCGCCTTGAGCGCGGCCTGGTTCTGTTCGAGGTCTTTGATCTGGTCCCAGCACGGCTGGCAGGACAGCCCTTCCTGGAAGTACAGCAGCACGGTTTTGCCGCGGAAGTCCGCCAGGCTGATCCGGGCGCCGCGGTCGGACGCGAGGGTGAACGCGGGTGCCGCCGTCCCGGCTCCGGGCGCACCTGAAACGTGCTGGTACCCGGAGCCGCCGATGGCGTCGGAACTGCTGCTCTGCGAGTTCTGGTAGACGACGAACAACACGACGACTGCGACCACCGCGGCCGCCGCCACGCTGATGATCGTCGCCCGCCGGGTCTTAACGCTGCTGCTCACGGGAATTCTCCTCGGAAGGTCGAGTACGGTCGGCGGATCTCGTTCGCAGGACCCGGCGGACGAGCAGCGCGAAGCCGAGTGCGAGCAGCGCCGCGAGGCCCCATCCGGGAAGCCAGGACAGCCGGCCGGCCGCGACGCTGCTCAGGTGCTGCAGCCAGGCGGACAGTTCGACCTGCCACCCGCCGCTCATGCCCGGCCCGGTGAACGCGAGGACCGCCGCGAGGACGCCCATGAGCATCATCAACGCCCCGCTGACCAGCGTGCCGAGCGCGATCTCTCGACGCCGCAGGCGCACCTTGCGGTCGGTGAGCAGCCGCGTCGCGTGTTCCCGGCGCTTGTCCCACAGCAACGCCACGACCGCCAGCGGCACCACCATGCCCGCGACGTAGGACGCGCCGATCGCCAGCGCCGCCGGGAACGACGCGGCCGCGCCGGACAGCACCGCCACCCCGGCCAGCACCGGCGCGCAGCAGGCGCTGGCCGCACCGGAGAAGGCACCGAGCACGTACGCCGAGCCGAAGCTGCCTTCGCGCACCGCGCGGCCGCCAGGCATCGGCAGCCGCGGCTTCCAGCCCGCCAGCGTCGCGAGCCCGCCGGCGATCATCAGCGCGCCGCCGATCGAGAAGATCCAGACGTGCCGGGTGAGCAACAGGCTGCTCAGGAACGTCGCGCCCAGCCCGATCGGCAGGATGACCGTCGCGACGCCCGCGCCGAACACCAGGGTCGCGGGGACCACTCCGCCCCGGTGCCGGAACCCGGTCGCCAGGTAGGCGGGCAGCATGACCGACACGCAGCAGGGCGCGAGCAGCGCTACTACGCCGCCGAGGAACGACGCGAGCAGCGTCGAGCCGAACAGCACCTCGCCCACGGCCGCCTCCCGGTCTCCTACGATCTACGTACGGAGATAGTACGTAGCTGGCGTGAGGTCCGCGCAGCGGCCCCCGCTACCCTGGAGAGACCAATGCCAGGAACTTCAAGCGCGCTGCGGGTGCAGCCGCCCAGGTCATGTGCCTGGGCGGGACCAGACCTCGCAGCCTGAGTACCTGGCATTGCCGGAGACGAAGGCGGAGGAGGCCGGGTGCGCGGATTCGGGGATCTGGAAGCGGTGATCATGGACCGCGTCTGGCGCCGCGGCGGAACGATGACGGTCCGCGCCGTCTTCGAGGATCTGCTGCACGAGCGGGAAATCGCCTACACCACCGTTATGTCCACAATGGACAATCTGCACGGCAAAGGCTGGCTGTCCCGCGAACGGCGGGGAAAGGCGTTCGTCTACTGGGCCACCTTGAGCCGGGACGAGTACAGCGCCCGGTTGATGCGGGACGCACTCGACGCGGGAGGCGACCCCGGTGCCGTGCTCACACACCTGGTCGAACAGCTCACCGACCAGGAGTCGACCGAACTGGGCCAGGTGCTGCGGCGGCTGAAGCGGACGCGAGGCACCCGATGAGCGTCGCCGCCTGCCTCCTGCTCTACAGCTTCACCGTCGCGGTGCTCGTGCCCCGCCCCCTGCGCAGGCTGACCCGCCGCGGAACCGCTCCCCGGGTCAGCGTGCTGGCATGGCTGGTGGTCATGGTCAGCGTGGTGGGCTCGTGGGCGGCCGCCGCCGCGTCGCTCGCCGTCGAGGCCGTCGGCGACTGGGGACGCCCCGCCCAGCTGGCCAGCACGTGTTTCGCCGCCGTACAGGCAGTGGCCACCGGCCGCTACGGCATATTCCTGCAGGCCGGGCTCATCGCACTGGCCACGGCGGCCGCGGCCGCTCTCGTCGCGCTGGCCTGCCGTCTCGGACGCGCCCTGCACACGGCGCGCGCCCGCACGCACGAGCACGCCTCCGCCGCTCGCATCGTCGGCCACCGGGTCGAGGGCGTGGACGCGGTCGTCCTGGACGCCACCGAGCGGGCCGCCTACTGCGTCGCCGGCCGCCCGGGCACCATCGTCGTCACCAGCTCGGCGCTCGACGTCCTCGACCGGCAGAACCTCGCCGCCGTCCTGGCCCACGAGCACGCCCACCTGGACGGACGGCACCACCAGATCCTCGCGTTCACCCGCGGCCTGGCGGCGATCCTGCCGTGGGCCGCTCTGTTCACGATCGGCGCCGCCGAAGTCGCCCGGACGCTGGAGATGTGCGCCGACGACGCGGCCGTGCGCAGGCACGGGCCGGACGCGCTCCTGGACGGCCTGCTGGCCCTCACCGGCCAGCCTCCGCTCCCCACCGGAGTCTTGGGCGCCACCGGCGCGAACGTACTGGCCCGGGCCGAACGCCTCACCCTCCCCGCGGCACCGCGCGCGCAGTGGCAGTCCCGCCTCGTGCTCACGCTCGTCACGCTCGCCGCCGCCGCGGGTCCCGTCCTGACCGGACTGCTGGCGGCCAGCGGCCTCGGCGTGTGCGACTTGTCGTTCAGCTGACCCCTGCGCCCGCCCAAGCGCGCGTGAGCAAATCAGCCTCGGCCTGCTGGCGAATCCACAGAAGCGCGACCGCCACCGCGAGCGCGGCCAGCAGCGCTCGTCGCCAGCCGGCCGGCAGCCGGATCTCCAGCCACCGCCGGCAGGCGACCCCGATTCCCGCGCGAACCAGCAGACCGGCCGCGATCGCCGCGAGCGGGAACACAATCGGGTTGTACCGCGCGGCCCCGGCAGCATCGCCGGACAGCAGAAGAAACGCCGCCCGCGTCCCGCCGCACAACGGGTCCATGACGCCGAGGTAGTGCAACGGGCCGTGGACGTCGACTGGCGGAAGCCCCGCTACGCGCAAGCCGACCGCCGCGGCACTCGCCACGACAGCGCAGAGCGTCCATGGGCGATGCGAGTCGCGGACGCTCCACTCGACTCGGGTAGCCATCCGCCGACTATGGCACGACAGGCGTGAAACCGTTGTCATTCCACCGTAATCGACGGGTGTGCACCCGGCCGCACCATCGTCTACTATCGAAGTACGTAGATCCGAGCCCTGGAGGTTCTCATGCAGTCACTGTTCCTGGGCATCGCAGCACTGGCTTGCCCGGTCGGGATGGGCTTCATGATGTGGATGATGTCGCGCGGCCAGCACAAGGACCGCGACGACGGCACGCACCAGGTCGAGCAGCTGCGAGCGGAAATCGACCAGCTCAAAGCCGAACGCGCCCACACCGGCCGCTGATGCCGGTCTGGCTCGCAGCATTGTTTGCCGTGTGCTCCGTCACCGCGACCTACTTTTCCTGCATACGGCCGCATCTGCGCCGCAATCACCGGATAGGACGTGACAAATGGCGGACCCGAAAATCCGCGCGTCTGACGCAGACCGAGAGGAGACCGTGGAACGCCTGAGCCATCAGGTCGCCGCGGGCCGCCTCTCCATGGACGAGTTCTCCGAACGCGCCGCCCGCGCGCACGAGGCGAAGACAGCCGGCGAACTGGCCGCACTGACCAGCGACCTGCCCCGCCCGTCGCCGCCTCGTTCGACCGCGCGCAAGCCGAACACCGTCCTGATCGTCGCACTCGTCGCCATTGTCGTTCTCATCGCGTTAGGCGTGCTCGCAGTCGTCCTCATGGGGTCGATGATGGGCAACATGGGCCCGATGCATCCGTGACCCGCCTCACCTACTAACCTACGGAGTAGATACGTAGGAGGTGGGTCGATGCGCGCAACGCGCAGTCGCAAGCATGCGCTTGCCGTCGCCGGACTGGCGCTGCTCACCGCGTGCAGCGCCGGCAAGGACGCGGTGGCGCGGGGCAGCACGTTCGAGTTCGTCTCCCCCGGCGGCCGGACCTCGATCTTCTACGACCCGCCGCAGACCCGCGGCACCAGCCCGGAACTGGCCGGGGACGATCTGGCCGATCCGGGAAAACAGCTCCGCGTCTCCGGATATCCGGGCAACGTGGTCGTCCTGAACATCTGGGGCTCCTGGTGCGGGCCGTGCCGTGCGGAAATGCCGCACCTGCAACAGGTCTACAACGAGACCGAAGCATCCGGCGTCCAGTTCCTCGGCATCGACGTACGCGACGAGCCGCGCACCGCGCCACAGGACTTCGTCCGCGACCGGCACGTCGCCTACCCGTCGATCTACGACCCGCCGGGCCGGTCGCTGCTGGCGCTGAAGGGATACCCGCGCAACGTCGTGCCGTCCACCATCGTGCTCGATCGCCGCCACCGCGTCGCCGCGGTCTTCCTCACTTCTCTGCTGGACACCGATCTCCGGCCCGTCGTCCAGCGGCTGGCCGCCGAACCCGCGTCCGGAGGTCCGGGCGCGTGAACCTCACCGACCTGGCCGTCTCCGGCCCGCTGTTCCTGGCCTCGCTCCTCGCCCTGGCCGCCGGTGCGGTGTCCTTCGCGTCGCCGTGCTGCTTGCCGCTGGTGCCCGGGTATCTCGGCTATCTCGCCGGCCTCGTCGGCACCGAACCATCGCCGGCCGGGCCGGACGGGAACTTGCCGCCCGCCACCGGGCGGTGGCGGGTCGCCGGCGCGGCACTGCTGTTCGTCCTGGGGTTCACCGTCGTGTTCGCCGCGACCACCATGGCGGTGCTCGGAGTGTCGGATGCGTTGCTGGCCAACGAGGAGATGCTGCAACGGCTCGGCGGCGTCGTCACCATCGCCATGGGCCTGGTCTTCCTCGGGCTGTTCCCGCCGCTGCAGCGCGGGATGAAGCTCCGGCACAAGCCGCGCGACGGAATCTGGGGCGCCCCGCTGCTGGGCGCGGTGTACGGCCTGGGCTGGACGCCGTGCCTCGGCCCGACGCTGGCCGGCGTCATCGCGCTCGCCAGCGGAACCGAAGCCGGGCCGACCACCGGCCGCGGCCTGCTGCTGATCACCGCCTACTGCGTCGGGCTCGGCCTGCCGTTCGTCCTGCTCGCGCTCGGCGCCCGCTGGGCAGTCCACGCGACCGCGTGGGTGCGCCGCCACATCCGCCGCGTCCAGCAGGCCGGCGGCGCGCTTCTCCTCCTCGTCGGCATCGCACTGGTCACCGGCCTCTGGGGCGAGATCATCGCCTGGCTGCGCGGCCCGATCGCCGGATTCTCCGTTCCCCTCTGACCACAGGAGCACCCGTGACCGCCAAGAAGTCCGCCCGCAATTCCGTGACGCAAGCGCGAAAAGGCCAAGGGCGCAGCACACCCTTGTTGATCGGCGGCATCCTGCTCGTCGTCGCACTGCTGGTCGTCGTCATCGTCACGGTGACGAACACGGCCAAAACCGGCCAGGGCGACACGGCGGCTGCCAGCTTGAACCATCCGCCGGCCACCACCGCGGCGGGCCGCGCCACCTCGCCGCCGTGGCCGGCCCCCGCCGACGCGACCGCCGCGGCGCGCGCGGCGGGCCTGCCGATGCTCACCGAAGAAGGCGCCGTCGAGCACATCCACGCCCATCTCGACGTTCTCGTCGACGGCCGGCCGGCACAAGTGCCGGCGATGCTGGGCATCGACCAGAACCGGGCCAGCATCAGCCCGCTGCACACGCACGACCCCAGCGGCGTCGTGCACATCGAATCACCGGTCGCCCGCCGGTTCAGCCTCGGCGAACTGTTCAGCGAATGGGACCTCAGCCTGTCCGCGGACAACATCGGCGGCCTCCGCGCCGGCAACGGCAAAACGGTGCGCGTGTTCGTCAACGGCAAGCAGCAGAACGGAAACCCCGCCGCCGTCACCTTCACCGCCCACGACGAGGTCGCCGTGCTCTACGGCAGCCCGCGCCCCGGCGAAAACGTGCCGTCGCGCTACGACTTCCCGTCGGGCGAGTGAGCCGCGCGACCGCATCGCGCGGCCGAGCCCTCGACGTTGCTCCTGAGTGCGCGCACCGCACAGCCCAGCAGGCAGACCAGCACAGCGCGGACAGCGTCCGAGGCGAGCGCCTGCCGCATCCGGCTCGAACCTGACGCCGTCACGGGTCTCCCCTGCCGCACGCGCACCCGGCCGCCTGAACCTGTTGCCACGGCTCAGGCCACTTCGTATCCCGCCTCAGCCACCGCGGACCGCACCACGGCAGCGTCGACAGGCCCGTCGCTCACCACGGTCAGCTCTCCGCTGGAGACGTCGGTGGCGACCTCCGACACGCCCTCGACGCCCTGAACCGCAGACGTCACCTTTGCCGAGCAACCCGAGCACGTCATGCCCTTCACCGTGAAGACAGTGGTCGCCATCCTTGGATCCTTCCCTTTGGCCGATGCGGTGCGGCGGACCGTTCCGCCGCACCGCATTACATTACCCCCGTAGGGTACACACGTCAGGATCTCCGCGCGACAGCCAAAATCGAAACGCACGACACCGTCGACGATCGAGCCGACGCTGCCGCCCAGCCTCCGCTGACGCCCGGCCGCGACCGGCGGACACCAAGGAATATCCGCGCATTCCCGGCATTCAGCGATATCGCTGTAACGATCTACTATCCCAAATAGTCTTAACCGTCGTAGTGGCCACTCGCGACCAGACAACCGGACCACGGAGGCAAGGATGGCACTCGGCGGCACCAGCGGCCAGGCCAGGCAACCCAGGCACGACGCACGCGACGATCGCGTCGGGGCACACTATGCCGATACCGCCTTGGTGTCCGGATATGCCGCCTCGCACGATGGGTGGGGCCCGCCTGCCCGGTACTTCCGCTCGCGTCTCCATGTCGTCGACGAGGTGCTCGGACAATGCCGCGGCGGCGATCTCCTGGATGTCGGCTGCGGGCCGGGCATGCTGGTCCGTCACCTGCTCGACGCGCGGCCGGGCGACTTCCGGATCACCGCCTGCGACCGGTCCCCGGCCATGATCGATGCCGTCGGCCGGCAGACCGGGCAACGCCGCGATCTGCGCCTCTCGGTGGCACGCATCGAAGATCTGCCGTTCCCGGACGGGAGCTTCGACGTTGTCCTCGCGACCGGGGTCCTCGAGTACGTCGACGTGCGCCGCGCGCTGGACGAGATCGCCCGGGTGGCCCGGCCCGGCGGGCTGGTCGTGGTGACGATGCTCAACCCGCTGAGCCCTTATCGCGCCTTCGAATGGTTCCTCTACTGGCCGGCACTACGCCTGCTGGGCCGAGTCGAGCGACTGCTGGGCATCCGGCCCGAGCGGCGCCACGGCGTGCGCAGATCCGGAATCCGCGCCTTGACCTCCCGCCGGCTCAGCGTGGCCTTGCGCACCGCGCGACTGCGCCCCGAGGACGTCGTGTTCTACGACCTCACCGCCTTGGTGCCGCCGTTCGACAAGGTCGCCCGGCGATGGACCCGGCGGTGGCGCAGCCATCCGGAGACCACCGCGAGCCGGAGCCGCCGCGGCTGGCTCGGCACCGGCTATCTCGTCGCCGCACGGCGAGCGCCCGACCCGAACTGACAGCACACTTCCCGCGCAAACCCCGTGCCGCCGCGGTCCACCTGCTTCCCGGCACTCCTGACCGCGGTCCGCCGCACGAAAGTTCACGACACCGTTTTGCGGAGTACAGCGACGGCGCCCCGTCGCCGACCTTGTCGCGCCGTGCGAGACAACCTCCGAGTGCACCGATCGGCCGCGAATGTACTATCTGCGATAGTAGACAGTGCCGAGGTTCCTTGCGCGGCGCGGACAAGCCGAACGGAGTCGTCCATGGTCGTCACCCCCAGCCCGGCCGCGATCCGGCCGTCGCCGGCCTCCCCTCCGCCGGCCAGCGGGTCGCTCCTCCTGCGGTTGTTCCGGACGACGGATCACAAGCAGATCGGGGTGATGTACCTGGTCACCTCGTTCGGCTTCTTCATGATCGGCGGCGCGCTGGCGATGCTGATGCGCACGGAGCTGGCCCAGCCCGGGCAGCAGTTCCTGTCGCAGGAGCAGTACAACCAGATGTTCACCATGCACGGCACGATCATGCTGCTGCTGTACGCGACGCCCAGCGTGTTCGGGTTCGCGAACTTCATCCTGCCGCTGCAGATCGGTTCGCCGGACGTGGCGTTCCCGCGGCTCAACGCGCTGTCGTACTGGCTCTACCTGTTCGGCAGCCTGCTGGTCGTGTCGGGATTCGTCACCCCCGGAGGCGCGGCCGACTTCGGCTGGTTCGCCTACACCCCGCTGTCGGACGCCATCCACTCGCCGGGAGCCGGCGCCGACCTGTGGATCACCGGGCTCCTGATCTCCGGCCTTGGCACGATTCTCGGCGGCGTCAACATGGTCACCACGGTGGTCTGCCTGCGCGCGCCGGGCATGACGATGTACCGGATGCCGATCTTCACCTGGAACATCCTGATCACGAGCATCCTGATCCTGATCGCGTTCCCCATCCTCACCGCGGCCCTGTTCGGCCTGCTCGCCGATCGTCAGCTCGGCGCCCACGTGTTCGACGCGGCCAACGGCGGGGTGATCCTGTGGCAGCACCTGTTCTGGTTCTTCGGCCACCCGGAGGTCTATATCCTCGCGCTGCCGTTCTTCGGGATCGTCTCCGAGATCATTCCCGTGTTCAGCCGCAAGCCGGTCTTCGGCTACAAGGGGCTCGTCTTCGCGACGCTGTCCATCGCCGCCCTGTCGGTGGCGGTGTGGGCGCACCACATGTACGCCACCGGAGCCGTGCTCCTCCCCTTCTTTTCCTTCATGACGTTCCTCATCGCGGTCCCGACCGGCGTGAAGTTCTTCAACTGGATCGGCACGATGTGGAAAGGCCAGCTGACGTTCGAGACGCCGATGATCTTTTGCATGGGCTTCATGGTGACCTTCCTTTTCGGCGGCCTTTCGGGAGTTCTGCTGGCCGCCCCGGCACTGGATTTCCAGGTGTCGGACAGCTACTTCGTGGTGGCGCACTTCCACTACGTCCTCTACGGCACGATCGTGTTC
>NZ_ASXG01000075.1 GCF_000411975.1 Amycolatopsis orientalis DSM 43388 | reverse complement strand
CGGCCGGCATCCATCCTCCCGTCAGCCAGCGCCTCCCGCACGGAGCAGCCGGGTTCTGTTTGATGCAGGCAGTCTGAAAATCGGCAGTTTTGTGCAAGCTGGTCAATATCGCTGAAACTCTGCTTGAATCCTTCTTCCGATTCCCAAAGCTCCAATGCCCGCATCCCCGGCGTATCGATTAAAAGCCCGCCTTCAGGCAGCATAAACATCTCCCTGTGCATCTCGTATGCCGTCTTCTGCTTGAAAAA
>NZ_ASXG01000074.1 GCF_000411975.1 Amycolatopsis orientalis DSM 43388 | reverse complement strand
CAAGGTAGCCGTACCGGAAGGTGCGGCTGGATCACCTCCTTTCTAAGGAGCACAACACATCCACGCTCTCCGGGATACCCGGAACCCAGGGCGTGGGGTGGCTGGAACTCAAGTGCCGAATGTGTGCTTGTTCCGGTTGCTCAAGGAATTGTGGAACTACTGGTTTACGTGGACTCGTGGTGGCGCTGCCGCCGGTTAGTACTGATCGCGTGCGATCGTGGAACGTCGGTGTTGCGGGGCCGGGCGGCGTTCATGTTCCTGGCACGCTGTTGGGTCCTGAGGCAACACACGTTGTTTCTGGTGTGGTGTTTGAGAACTGTAGAGTGGAT
>NZ_ASXG01000073.1 GCF_000411975.1 Amycolatopsis orientalis DSM 43388 | reverse complement strand
GCAACCGGCAGCAAGCCCACCAGCCTCCCTCGGCGGCCTGAGGTTGACAGAGGGTGTCTCATCGGCGCGCCCTCGGCCCGCAAGTGGTTCCCCGCCTGGCGATGGATTCCGTTGCACCCGGAGCGTCCCGAGCACTGGATGCGGACGTGGGCCGCTTGGGCCGGCCTGGACCTGAAGTACGGCGACGTGTTGCTGGGCTGCCTGCGGGAAACCGCCCGGCGCTACCGGGCCGATCCGACTTACGAGTTCACCGGCTGAACGCCGCGGCGGAACCGGCAAGCCAGTTCGCGCCCTCCTCGTAGAGCCGCTCGACAGCGGCGCCGGTCAGCCCCGGCAGCCCGGTCTTCACCGTGAAGCCCGCTTTCGTCTGCGCGTAGGCGAGATGACGGTAGCCGGCCGGGAACCGCGCGAGCAGCTCCGGATCCAGCTCCAGCCGCGCGCCCGGGTCGACGACGTCGAGCCGGTCCTTCTCGTAGACCGGCTGGCGCCGGACGATTTTCCACGCCCCGTCGGATCGGGCGCAGAAGTCGTAGAAACGCCCGGTGCACACCACGTCCGCTTCGACCCCGTCGATCACCGCCCGCTGGTTGATGGTCATCTTCGTCTGCGCCACCGCGCGGTCGCCCGCGATGTCCGCGGAATGCCCGCCCAGGAAGTGCAGAATCGAGACTCCGCGCTCGAAACCCTCCCGGCTCGCCGCGATGAACTCCGATGCCGGGCCCTGGAACCAGGTCGCGGTCATCCACCCGTCGACCGGGTGCCAGACGGTGGCGAATCGCTCCCAGTTCCCCGCGTCGCGCCAGACCGCCCAGTTCTCGACGAGTTCGCGGATCGCGAGCCGGTCTTCGGTGTCCGCACGCATCGGTGTTCCTCTCGTTCGCCGTTCCCCGTGGACTCATCGTGGCCCGGACAGCGGCGGCGGCCCAGCGACGGCTGCCGCTGGATGGCAGCCGCGCCGGTCAGCCGGAACGGCGGGAAACCCCGAGAGCGGCGGCGCGCACCGCGGGAGCGAGCTGCCGCAGGGCAGCGCGGGAATGGGTCACGATGCCGAGCGCGCCGCAGACCGCACCGGCCGCGTCGAGGATCGGCGCGGCAACGGACACCGCCCCCAGCGTCATCTCCTGACAGGAATACCCGAGGCCGTGCTCGCGCACGAGGTCCAGTGCCGCGACGAGGCGTCCGGGCGCGACAATCGTGTGCGGCGTGAGAACCGGCAGGCCGTCGTCGACGATTTCCTCGAGCAGGGCGGGAGGGGAGAAGGCGAGCAGCACCTTGCCGACCCCGGTCGCGTGCAGAGGCAGCCGCCCGCCGATCCGGGTCGCGGTGGGCACCGCGCGCCTGCCGGAGATCTTCTCGATGCACATGGCGGCGTGCCCGTCGAGCACGGTCAGCTGCACGTTCTCTCCGGTCGCCGCGCACAGGTCCTGCATGAACGGCAACGCGGCCTCGCTCAGCGCGCGCCGGCGGGGTGCCAGGGATCCCACTTGCCACAAGCGGATTCCGACCCGGTATCGCTGGTCCGGCGCGCGTTCCAGGCCGCCCCAGGCGACGAGTTCGCCGATGAGCCGCCGGGCCGTGGACAACGGCAGCCCGGACAGTTCGGCGATCTCGGTCAGCGTCAACGCCGGGCGGCCGAGGTCGAAACAGCCGAGCACTGCCAGCAGTTTGCTGGAGACGCTTCGTCCCGGTGCCGCCCCGTTGCCCGCCATCACGCCAGGAACGCCTGGACGGCGTCCACGACCGCTTCCGGCGCTTCCTCCGGAACGTAGTGACCGCCGGGGACCGCGTGCCCGCGCACCGCGGCGGGATCGACATGGTGTTCTTGCCAGACGCGCACCACGTCGCGTCCGGCGAGACCGCCGTCGGCGCCCCACAGGAGCAGCAGCGGCGCCTGCACCCGTGCGCCCGCGGCGTGGTCTGTCTCGTCGCGATCGAGATCGACGGAGAAACTGGTGCGGTAGTCCTCAAAGGACGCGTGCAGCCGCGCCGGGTCGTCGAACGCTTCGACGTAATGCCGGAAGGTTTCCTCGTCGACGGCGCCGGTTTCGCGGACCCGGGCGAGGAACTGGCCGAGGTACGCCTCGACGTCGCCGGAGACCAGTTTCGCCGCCAGCTCCGAATTCCGGTGGAAGAACCAGTGCCACATCGCGCTCGCGGAGCCGCGGTCGAACGAGTTCATGACCACTCTGGTCGGCAGGATGTCCAGCAGGGCAAGCGCTTTGACGTCCGCGGGGCGGTCGAGTGCCCAGCGGTGCGCGACACGGGCGCCGCGGTCGTGCCCGATCACCACCGCCGATTCGAACCCCAAGCGGTGGACCAGAGAGCTCAGGTCGGCGGCGGCGGCGCGTTTGCCGTAGTCGCCCGAGCGGGCCAGTCCGGAGGCGCCGTAACCGCGCAGATCCGGGGCGACGACGGTGCGGCACCGGCTGAGCGGTTCGACGACCCGGCGCCAGCAGGCGTGCGTTTGCGGCCAGCCGTGCACCAGGACGACCAGTTCCGGCCCGGTGCCGGCGATCCGATAGGCCAGGTCGACGTCGTCCAGTCGCACCGACTCGAGCGGCCGTGGCATGTTTCTCCCTTGCGGCGAGCGAGTGTTCCAGTGTCGCCGGACCGGTCACGAGGCGCCAAGCGCCGGCTGCCGCCCAGTGGCAGCCGGATGCCGGGCGAGGAGGTCGTCGAGCCGGCTGCCGACGTCGGCGCAGTTCTGCCGGACCACCGAAAGGAAAGCGGCCAGCACCGGCGAGGAATCGGCCGCCCGGAAAGACATCTGCAGATCCGGCAGCCGGAACCGCGGCTCGACGGCGCAGAACCGGATGTCCTTGCGAGCGATCAGCCGCATCCGTTCCGGACCGAGGCCGACCCCCGCGGAGCAGGCGGCCAGCCCGGCGATCGTGTGGATGTCGCGCGCCAGGGTGGCCCCGTCGAGGACGGCGGGCTCGAATATCGACCGGAGATAGGAGCCGGCCGCGTCCGCGCTGACCACGAGCGGCTCGCGGGCGATTTGCGCGACGTCGACAGACTGGCGGCCGGCGAAGGGATGCCCCGCCGAAACCGCGGCCACCAGGTGGTCGGAACCGATGGGCACGGTGACCAGCTGCTCCGCGCCGGTCCCGCGGGGGCTGCCCCGTCCGACCGCCACATCCAGCTCGCCCGCGAGCAATGCGGCGGACCCGGCGGAACTGTCCAGCTCCTGCAGGGTCATCCGAACGTCCGGATGGGTCCGGCGGAACCGGCCGATCACCCCCGGCAGCGGATCGAGCAGCGCGGACCCGATGAACCCGAGCCGCAGCCGCCCGGTCTCCCCGCGCGCCGCGCGGCCCGCGTCGATCAGCGCGAGGCTCATCTCGGCGAGCGCGCTGCGCGCCCTGGCGAGGAACGCGTCCCCGGCGGCCGTGGGCAGCACGCCGCGCGCGGTTCGGTCGAAAAGCCGTTCGCCGACTTCGCGCTCGAGCGCGGCGATCTGCGTCGACAACGGCGGCTGGGCGATGCCCAAGGAGGCAGCGGCGCGGCCGAAGTGCTGATGCTCGGCGAGGGCCAACGCGTACCGGAGATGACGGGCTTCCACGGCGGTCACGATACCTGCGAAGTATCACGCGGCCCCACGTGAGATATAGCGATGGATAACGCGCCGGCACCGGTGTGCGGTGGAGAGGTCCGTGATCGACGCTTCCGAAGGATCTCCAGTGACCCGACCCTCCTCGTCCGAGACCGTCCTCCTGCTCGTGCACGGCGCCTGGCATTCCGCCTCGCACTGGACGTCGACGCAGCGCGCACTCGCGCGGCACGGCGTCGCCAGCGTCGCCGTGGACCTGCCCGGCAGCGGGCTCGGCGCGCCGGTCCCCAGCGGGTACTTCCTGCCTGGCCAGCCCGGTTTCGCCAGCGAAAAGTCGGCTCTGCACGGCGTGACCATGCAGGACAGCGTCGACGTCGTGCTCGACGCGCTCGGCAATGCCCGCACCCGGTACCGGAACGTCGTCCTGGTCGCGCACAGCGCCGGCGGTTCGGCCGCGTCCGGCGCCGCGGAGCAGGCGCCGGAACTCGTCGACCGGCTGGTCTATCTGTCCTCGTTCGTGCCGGCGGGACGGCCCCGGTTCGCCGACTACATCGAAGCGGAGCAGAACGCGGGGGCGGTCCGGATCCCGCCGGTCGGCGATCCGGCCGAACTCGGCGCGATCCGGATCAACCCGCTCTCCGCGGACCCGGCGGTCACCGAGGGCATCCGCCGGGCGTTCCTCAGCGATCTCCCCGCCGGCAGCCCGGATTCGTGGCGGCAGTTCCTGCACCCCGACCTCCCGTTCGCGAACTTCACCACGCCGGTCCCGGTGTCCGCGGCGCGCTGGGGCCGGATTCCCCGCGCCTACCTGCGGCTGACCGACGATCTCGCCCTGCCGCCGGCGACTCAGGACCTGATGATCGCCGAGGCGGACCTGCTGACGCCGGAGAATCCGTTCCGCGTGCACTCCCTGCCGGGCGGCCATTCCCCGTTCGCGACCCGGCCGGACGAGCTGGCGGCGACGCTCACCGCGGTCGCCCTGGACCGGTCCGGCCGATGAGCGCGGTGCGTCTTTCGCCGCCCTCCCGCCGGCTGCTGCTGCCGATCGTGCTCTCCGGCACCTTCGTGCAGTTGTTCAGCGTCACGGTCATGCAGGTCGGCGTGGTGGACGTCCAGCGGGACCTGCGCGCCGGGGCGGCGGAGACCCAGCTGGTTCTCGCCGCCTACACCCTCACCTACGCCTGTTCGCTGATCGTCTCCGCGCGGCTGGGGGACAAGTACGGCTACCGCCGGATGTTCGTCACCGGGATGGCGTTGTTCACCGCCGCCTCGATCGGGGCGGCTGCCGCGCCGGACGCGTGGGTGCTGATCGCCGCGCGCGCCCTGCAGGGTTTCGGCAGCGGTCTGATGGCGCCGCAGATCCTGTCGATCATCCAGTCGGCGGTGCCCGCGGACCGCCGTCCCGCCGCGCTGAGCGCCTTCGGCGCGACGATGGCGGCGGCCTCGCTCGCCGGCCCGGTGCTCGGCGGCGTGCTGACCCAGCTGGATCCGCTGGGACTGGGCTGGCGGGCCGCGATGCTGGCGGTCGTTCCGGTCGGGATCGCCGCCCTCGCGTTCTCTCCCGCGCTGCCGTCCGTCCGCGGCGGACGCGAACCCCAGCGCGTCGATCCGGCCGGTGCGGCGCTGAGCCTGCTGGGGTTCGCCCTGCTGGTGTTCCCGCTGGCCATGGGACGCGAGACCGGGTGGCTGCCCTGGACCTGGGCGAGCCTGGCGCTGGCCGCGGCGTCGCTGACCGGTTTCGTGCATTCCCAGCGCCGGGCGGCAGATCCGCTTGTGCAACCGTCCACGTGGTCCGAACCGGCGACGCGGCGGGGGCTGGTCGCCGTGCTGGTGTTCAACGCGGGCGTGCCGTCTTTCACCCTGCTGCTGTCGATGCATCTGCAGGCCGTCAAGGGCTGGAGTCCGCTGCAGACCGGGCTGAGCCTCACCCCGTACGCCGTCGGAGCGCTGGCCGGGAGCCGGATCGCCGGCAACAGGCGGCTCGGCCCCCGGGCGCTCGCCGCTTCCTCGCTCGCGATGGGACTGGTGTCGGTCGCCGTCCCGGTACTCCTCGGCGACGACGACCTGCTCTGGTTGTACTGGCTCGCGTTGTGCGCCGGCGGAGTCGCTTTCGGGGTGTTCACCGCGTCGGCCTTCACCCGGATCATCGCCAGGGCGCGCCCCGAGGCGGCGACCTCGGTTTCCGGCCTGCTTCCCACGGCGCAACAACTGGGCGGGACGTTGGGCGTCACGTTCGCCGGGATGGCCTACGCCGCACCGGCCGCGACCGCGAGCGGCGCGTTGTGGCACGGGATGACTTACGAGGCAACGGTTTTCGCCTTCGCCGCCGCCCTGTGCGCGATCGGCGGCCGTACGGCGACCAGGCCACCGGCGGCGGTACTCGGGGGTGAGCCGGTGGAACGGGGCGATCGATCCCGCCGGACCGGTTGACCGGTGAGCTGCGGTCGCAGCAGCCGGGGTCCTACCGCGCGCCGGGAGTCCAGCCGAGCACCTCGGTGGCCTCGCTCCACGGCCCGTCCAGACGGCGGGTGCCGCCGGTGGCCAGGTCCGCCACGATCAGCTGGTGGGTGTTGCGGTCCGCGTACGCCGTGGCGAGCGCGCCGGGCGCCGGTGACGGGACGAACATGGTGCGGCCGGCAGGTTCGCCGATCCCGCTGTCCCCGCCCAGCGCGATCGGCAGCGTGCGGGAACTGCGTTCCTGCCCGGTGACCGGGTCGAGCAGCTTGACGGTGCGGTCGTAGCTGTCCTCGTCGCCCGGGTGCGAAACGACCACGAGCGCACAGGTTCCCGGCTGGAAGAACCACACGTCGTCGCTGCGGCCCAGCGGCACTTCGGTGGTGTGCGACAGGTCGGAGGCGTCCGCGAGGAGCGTCGGGCCGACCACGACCGGATCGGGTGCCCGGTGCAGCAGCACGTGCCCTTGGCAGGTGTTCAGCAGGTCTTCCTTCTCGGGCAGGTCCTGGACAGCGCCGGTGCTGACGCGGCCGACGACTGTCGTGTTCGGCGCGAGCGCGCCGCTGCTGTCCGGGATCACCGAGGGCAGATCGCCGTTGTAGCGGCTGAGCAGCACCGTGTCCGGGTCGCCCCAGAGGGCGCACGTCATCCCGGACACGACGTCCCGGTACTGACCGGAGGAGCCGGGCCCGGTCTCGCGGTAACTGCCGCTGGGCCGGGTGACGAGACCGGCCACGGCACCCTTGCGGTCGGCGGTGTAGACCCCTTGTTCGGCGGTGATCGCGACGTGCGCGCTGTCGGGCGCCCAGGTCACGCACAGCGGACTGGTCACCGACGCTTCGGCGACGATCTCGGTCCCGGCACTGACGTCGTGCAGCACGATCCGGCTGGCGCGGTTGACGTAGGCGAGGGTCCGGCCGTCCGGCGACAGCGCCACGGCAGGCAGCTGCGGTGCCGTGTTCCCGGTCAGCAGCGGCGTCGTGGCCCCTTCGGCCACCCGCCACACCGCAGGCTGCCCGGCCTGGTCCTTGCCAGCCACTATCAACGACCCGCTGAGCGGCGGGGGAGCGATGTCGGGCGGCGACGAACACGCGGCGGCGAAAAGAGCGATGGCACCCAGCAGGACGGCGGTCTGGCGGCGGAACATGAAACGATCATCGTGAGATCCGGCCCGGTCCGGGGACGGCGAAAATGCCGACTACCGTCGACCAGGTCGCTCCGGGTGTTTCGCCGGAACCGGTCTTCTGCCACGGCGCGGCTCGTCCACGGCAGGGCGCGGAGCCGGGTGACGGTCGGCCGTCGACCGCGGATCCGCCACCCGGCCGCGGACAAACGGGATCAGCGGTCCCGCTGCTCGCCCCACCACTTCTGCCCGGCCTCGGGCAGCGTCTGGATCGGGTCGTAATACGGGTACTTCCGCTGCAACGCCTCCGGATCCTCGTGCTCGATCCCGGTCCGGTAGTTCTTCGTCCAGTACGAAATCCCCAGATCCCGGTCGTACTCGGCGAGCTGGTGCACCCACCGCTTCCCGACGTAGGGAACGTCGCACACAATCCGCGGCGTCGCGTACCCCGGCAAATACCCCATGATCGAGTGCTGCAATTCCTGCGCTTCCCACACGGCCACCCGCCAGTGCTCCGCATTCGGAATCATGTCGCACATGTAGAAGTAGTACGGCAGGATGTTGGCCTCGCCCTGCAACGCGAAGCAAAGATCCAACAGCGCCGCCGGAGTGGCATTGACCCCGCGCATCAGCACGCCCTGGTTCCGCACATCGCGCACCCCGACCTGCAACGCCGTCCGCGCCGCTTCCGCGACGAGCGGCGTCACCGACTGCGCGTGGTTCACGTGCGTGTGGATCGCCAGGTTCACCCCGCGCGCCTGAGCCGTCAGCGCGACTCGCTGCAGGCCTTCGGTCACCTTCGGCTGGAGCCAGTGCTGCGGAAGCGCGGCGAGGGCCTTGGTGGCGAGGCGGATGTCGCGCACGGTCTCGATGTCCATCAGGCGCATCAGGAAAGACTCCAGCTGCGGCCACGGAACGTTCGCCACGTCGCCGCCGGAGACGACCACGTCGCGGACGCCGGGGGTGCGCTTGAGGTAGTCGATCATGGCGTCCTGCCGGTCGACCGGCTTGAGCGCGAGCTTGTGCTTCTCGACCTGCTCGGTCGAGTTGCCGACGAGGTCCATCCGGGTGCAGTGCCCGCAGTACTGCGGGCAGGTCGAGATCATCTCGGCCAGCACCTTCGTCGGGTAGCGGTGGGTGAGCCCCTCGACCACCCACATCTCGGCCTCGTGCAGCGAGTCCCGTTCGGCGTGCGGGTGGCTGGGCCACACCGGGTGCCGGTCGCTGCGCACGGGAAGCATGTAGCGGCGGATCGGGTCGGCGTAGAACGCCTCGGTGACCTTCGCCGGGTCGGTGCCCGCGTGCGGGGCCATCGTGTTGATCATCTGCGGCGGCAGCAGCATCGACATGGTGGCCATTTCGCGCTGGTCGGCGAGCAGGTCCTCGTAGAACCGGTCTTCCAGCAGGTCGCCCATCAGGGCTCGCAGCTGCTTGACGTTGCGCACGCAGTGCACGCGCTGCCATTGGGCGTCCCGCCACTCTGCCTCGGTCACGTCGTGCCAGCCGGGGAAGCGGCGCCAGTCGGGTTCCACCAACTCGGCGCGGACGTACTCGTACGGCTGGTCGAAGGCGGCGGCAGTCGGCACAGGTTCCTGGATCGCAGTCATCTGTACTCCAAGTCGTCGGGAACGCGTAAAAATATCCTGCCATAACGTTAGTCCGCCGTAAATCTTTCTGCCCGACGACCCGGTCTGCCCTGGTCGGAAGACCAGGCGGGAGACTCGGGGAGTGAACGACAGCACCACGCTCCTGCTCGGCGGCCGCGTCTACACCCCGTCCTCCCCGGACGCGACCGCGATGGCGGTCTCCGGCGGCACCGTGGTGTGGGTCGGCCAGGACGCCCCGGCCCGCGCGCTGCATCCGGACGCCGAGGTCGTCGACCTGGACGGGGCGTTCGTCGCGCCGGCGTTCGTGGACGCGCACGTGCACGCGACCTCCACCGGGCTGCACCTGACCGGGCTCGACCTGACCGCGGTCCGCAGCTCCGGCGAACTGCTCGCCGCGGTGCGCGACGCCGTCGTTCCCGGGCAAGTGCTGCTCGCGCACGGCTGGGACGAGTCGTCCTGGACCGAGCAGCGGCTGCCGAGCCGGGCAGAACTCGACGCCGCCGCCGGGGACACCCCCGTCTACCTGAGCCGCGTCGACGTCCACTCCGCTCTCGTGTCGAGCGCGCTGGCCACACTCGCGCCCGGCGTCGAGGCCGCCGCCGGATGGTCCGCTGACGGCCCGCTCACCCGCGCCGCGCACCATCTCGTCCGGGGAGCGGCCCGCGACGCGGTCACCCGCGCCCAGCGCCAGGCCGCGCAGCGCGCGTTCCTCGCGACGGCCGCCGCGCGGGGCATCGTGTCGGTCCACGAATGCGCGGGCCCGGACATCTCCGGCGAGGAAGACTTCGCCGACCTCCTCGCGCTGGCCGATCCGGCCCTGCCCGAGGTCGTCGGCTACTGGGGCGAACTGAACGGCTTCGACACCGCCCGCCGCCTCGGCGCGCACGGGCTCGCCGGAGACCTGTTCGTCGACGGCGCCCTCGGCTCCCGCACCGCGGCCTTGACCGCGCCGTACTCGGACGAGCCGGGCGCCTCCGGTTCCCTCTACGCCGACGCCGGGGTCATCGCCGATCACCTCGTCGCCTGCACCGAAGCCGGATTGCAGGCCGGTTTCCACGTCATCGGCGACGCCGCGGTCGGCGAGGTGGTCGAAGGGTTCCGGCTCGCCGAGAAGCAGGTCGGCCAGCGTGCGCTCGCGGCGCGGCACCACCGGCTCGAGCACCTGGAGATGGTGACCGCGGACCAGGCGCGCGCACTTGCCGGATGGGGCGTCGTCGCGTCCGTGCAGCCGTTGTTCGACGAAGCCTGGGGCGGCGACTCCGGCATGTACGCGGAACGTCTCGGCGCCCGGGCCGCAGCGCTGAACCCGTTCGCGCAGCTCGCCGCGGAAGGCGTCGTGCTCGCCTTCGGCAGCGACGCTCCGGTGTGCGCGGTCGACCCGTGGGCGGCGGTCCGGGCGGCCGTGCACCACCACACCCCCGAGGCGCGGCTCTCCGCCCGCGCCGCGTTCACCGCGCACACGCGCGCCGGACACCGCGCGGCCGGCGTCAACGACGGAGTGACCGGAAGCCTCGTCCCCGGCGCGCCGGCGCACTACGCGATCTGGGACGCGGCCGACCTCGTCGTCGCGACCGCCGACAGCCGCGTGCAGCGCTGGTCCACCGACCCGCGTTCGGGCGTGCCGCCGCTGCCGAGGCTGGAACCGGGCACGCCGCTGCCGCGCTGCCTGCGCACGGTCCGCGGCGGCACGGTCATCTACGACGAGTTCACGCCGTCCGCTTAGAGTTCCGGGTGTGGCAGTGAGCGTGGCGGACGCCGAATCGGGCGTTCCGCACAAGACCAAGCGAAAGCGGGCGTGGAAGCCCTGGCTCGCGCGCGTCGCGGTGACGGCGGCGACCGGCTACGGCTACTACCTCAGCTTCGCGCCGCGCCCGCTGTGGTGGCTGGCCCCGCTCGCGTTCGCCGCGTTCGCTCTCGTCCTTCGCGGACGGTCGTTCCGCGGCGCGTTCGGGTACGGATTCGTGTTCGGCATGGCGTTCTTCGTGCCGCTGCTGGTGTGGCTGCAGGACTTCCTCGGCCGCGACTTCGGGCCGCTGCCGTGGCTGGCGCTGTCGTTCGCGCTGTCGCTCTACTTCGGACTCGCCGGATGGCTGATCCGGGTCGTGGCGCGGCTGCCGCTGGCGCCGCTCTGGGGCGCGCTCGTGTTCGTCGCGCTGGAGACGCCGCGCACCTGGTTCCCGCTCGGCGGATTCCCGTGGGGCCGGGTCGCGTTCAGCCAGCCCGAGGGCGCGTTCCTGTCGCTCGCCTCGGTCGGCGGCGCGCCGCTGGTCGGTTTCGCCGTCGTGCTCACCGGTTTCGGCCTGGCCGCGCTGATCGCCCGGCTGTGGCACACGCGCAAGGCCTGGGACCGCGCGCTGGTGTGGCCGGCCGTGTTCACCGTGCTCCCCGCGGCGGCCGGGCTCGCGTGGTGGCCGACGATCGGCACCGAAGCGCAGAACGGTTCGCTCACCGTCGCGTCGGTGCAGGGAAACGCCCCGGACATCGGGCTAGCGCTCCAGGGACAGCGCGGGGTGCTGCGCGCGAACGCCCTCGCCGAGAGCGCCCGCCTGCTGCAGAAAGTCCAATCAGGACAGGCCCCGAAGCCGGACCTGCTGCTGTGGCCGGAAACCTCGACCCCGCTGGACGGCGACGATCCGGGCGTCGACCAGATGGTGTCGGCCTTCGGGAGCCCGGCGATCATCGGCGCGCTCGTGCGCACGCCGGACGGTGCGGCGGAGAACTCCGCGGTCGTCTGGGACCCGAAGACCGGCCCGGGGCAGCGCTACGTCAAAAAGGACCTCGTGCCCTTCGGCGAATACGTGCCCGCCCGCGCCATCGCGCGGCTGGTGACGCCGTTCGTCGACGACACCCTCGACATGCGTCCCGGCGACGGCTCCAACGCCGCGCTGTCGGTCGCGGGCACGAAGGTCGGGGTGTTCGTCTGCTACGAGTCGGCGTTCGACGCTCCCGCGCGCGACGCGACGAACGCGGGCGGCGAGCTGCTCGTCGTGCCGACCAACAACGCGTGGTACGGGCCGGGGGAGATGAGCTACCAGCAGCTGGCCATGGCGCGGCTGCGCGCGGTCGAGCACGGGCGCGCGGTGGTGGTGTCGGCGGTGTCCGGGGTGAGCGCGCTCGTCGCCCCGGACGGAACGATCACCAGCTCCACCGGGCTTTTCACGGCGGATGCCCTGGTCGGGCGCGTGCCGCTGCGCACGCAGACTACGCTGTCGGATCGAATCGGTGCGTGGACGGAGTACGGACTGCTGGCGTTGGCGATCGCGGGTGTCGCCGGCGGGTTCGTGCTCCGTTTTCGCACCCGGCGCGGCACGGCAGTGCCGGCCTCGACAACGGGGACCACAGCAGGGGAAGCGGCGGGCTGACCCGCCGGATGCGGAGGACACGGATGGCGCAGGCGCCTCGGGGGGCCGAAACGATCGAACCGGTGCTGGTGGTGATCCCGACGTACAACGAGCGGGACAACCTCGGCCCGGTCCTGGACCGGCTCCACAAGGCACTCCCGGACGTCGACGTGCTCGTCGTCGACGACGGCAGCCCGGACGGCACCGGCGAGCTCGCCGACGAGCGCGCGGCCGCGGACAAGCGGGTGCACGTGCTGCACCGCACCGCGAAGGAAGGCCTCGGCAAGGCCTACATCGCCGGGTTCCACTGGGGGCTGGAGCGCGGCTACGCGACGTTCGTGGAGATGGACGCCGACGGTTCGCACGCGCCGGAGGACCTGCCCCGGCTGCTGGACGCCGTCCGCGACTCGGACCTGTCCATCGGGTCGCGGTACGTGCCCGGCGGGAGCACGGTGAACTGGCCGCTGCGCCGGACGCTGCTCTCGCGCGGGGCGAACCTCTACTCGCGGATCGCGCTGGGCATCAAGGTCGCGGACATGACCGCCGGGTTCCGCGCGTACCGGCGTCCGGTCCTGGAGAAGCTGGCGCTGAACGAGGTCGCCTCGCACGGCTACTGCTTCCAGATCGACCTCACGCGCCGCACCGCGGACGCCGGATTCGACATCGTCGAGGTGCCGATCACCTTCACCGACCGGGAGATCGGCGTGTCGAAGATGAGCGGCGGCATCATGTCCGAGGCGTTCTTCCGGGTCGCGGAGTGGGGCGTGCAACGCCGCCTGGCCCAGCTGAAAAGGCTGCTGGGCCGAGGCTGACGGTTCTTCAGTCCAGGACGCGGTAGGTGAGGTGCTCGGCGCCCGGCGTCGACACCGCACCGAGCGGCTCCAGCCGCACCGGCGCGGGAGCTCCCTTGGGGAACAACGGGGTTCCGTCGCCGAGGACGATCGGCGCGAGGTGGATCCGCAGCACGTCCGCCAGCCCGGCGTACAGCACCTGCGACGCGATCGACCCGCCGCCGCCCACGGTGACGTCCTTGCCGCCCGCGGCCGCCCGGGCCTGCTCGACCGCGCTCTCCAGGCCGTCGGTGACGAACCGGAACCGTTCGCCCAGCCGGACTTTCCCGGGCCGGGAGTGGGTGACCACGAACACCGGCGGCGCGGGGATCCGGTCCTCGCCGTAGCCGTCCTCGTCGGCCCAGCCGTGCGGGCCGTCGACGACGTCAAACATGGCGCGGCCCATGACCACCGCGCCGGTGTCGGCGAACGAGCGGTGCAGGATCTCCGAGTCGCGCGGCGTCGGGTCGGACACCCAGGCGTGCAGCGGTTCGCCGCCGATGCCGAGCCCGTGTTCGGGACCGGCTCCCGGAGCGGTGACGTAGCCGTCCAGCGACATCGAGATGTCCACGACCACCCGGCTCGCTCCCGGCTGGCCCGTGTCGCGCGAGAGTTCGTCGAGCCGGTCCATCGAATCGCGGATCCCGCGCTCCATCCCGCTCGCGACCATGGCGTCGCGGGCCTCGACGCTCGGGAACACCGACCGGGTCCGCAGCCGCGTCCGGCCGCCGAGGTCCTCGAAGACCAGGGTTTCCAGGCTGACCTGGCCCGGCGCGCCCTCGTACTCGAAGGTCTGGACTATCCGTTCGGCGGTGTCCACCGCGTGGAAGACGCCGCGGAACACGTGCTCGCCGCCGTCGGGGTCCACGTGCACGTAGCGGTACGCCCCGCCGGAATGCGCGGCGAATTCGAGGATCCGCATCTCGATGTCGCGCGGGCCGAGCCAGCGGGTGACCAGGTCGGGGTCGGTGTAGGCGCGGAACAGCCGGGCGGGCGTCGCGTCGAACTCGCGGACGACCTCGATGAACGGGCTGCCGGGCTGGGCGGTGATGGTGGTCGGGTTCATCGGTCCTGCTCCTTGGTCTCTTCGAGAAGGCTGTCGAGGCGGCGGAAGTCGCGTTCGCGGTTCAGCCGGTAGGTGTCGATCCAGCTGGTCAGCTCTTCGAGAGCGGCCGCGTTGAGATGGCACGGGCGGCGCTGGCCGTCGCGGCTGCGCGTGATCAGCCCGGCCGCCTCCAGCACCTGGACGTGCCGTGAGACGGCTTGCTTCGTCACCGGGAACGGCTCGGCCAGTTCGTTCACCGTCGCTTCGCCGCGCGAGAGCCGGGCGATCAGCGCGCGCCGGATCGGGTCGCCCAGCGCGGTGAACGCCCGGTCCAGCCGGTCCTCTACGTTGTCAACGGACATCTTTATCAACCGATCCCTTTATCAAGCAGTACGTTGACTGTAAGGCTGTCGCGTCGCCCAGACAAGGGGCGAGCGGGAGTCAGATTTTGCGCACCGAGGTCGTCTCGACGCCGACCGGCGCACCGCTGGCCGCGACCGGCCGGAGCGGCGGGATCGGCCGCCCGGCCTCGTCGACGAGCACGGAGTGGTCTTCGCCGGGGGAGAAGGCGTGCCGCTCGCCCCACTGGCGGAGGGCGACGACGACGGTGAACAGGTCCCGTCCCGCGGCGGTGAGCGAGTAGACCTGCCGCTTGCCCGACTCGGCGGTCCGCCGGTCGAGGACGCCGCGGTCGACCAGGCGGCGCAGCCGGTCGGCGAGGATGTTGCGCGCGATGCCGGTCCGCTGCTGGAAGTCGGTGAACGCCCGCGCGCCGTCCATCGCGTCGCGCACGATCAGCAGGCTCCACCGGTCGCCGACGAGGTCCAGGGTGCGGGCCACCGGGCACGACGGGTCGGTCCAGGCCGGGTTCTCGCCCACGATCGGCTGCCTCCTCGATGAGTTGCTCTTTGAAACCATTCTGCCGTACGGTGCGATTGGTTGCAATTCGCTACTGATTGGGGGAGTCATGGGCCTGACCACGGGCCGCCGGACGGTGTTCGCCGCGGTGTGCGCGGTCGCCGTCGCGAGCATTTACGCCGCTCAGCCGGTTCTGGCCGAGATCGGCAGGGACCTCGGCCTGCCGGAGGCCGGCCTGGGCTGGGTCGTCGCCGCCGGGCAGCTCGGCTACCTGGCCGGGCTCGCCGCGCTGGTCCCGCTGGGCGATCTCGTCGACCGCCGCGCACTCATCGCCGCGCACCTGCTGCTCACCGCAGTCGGCGCCGGCTTGGCCGCGGTCGCGACGCACACCTGGCTGCTGCTGACCGGGCTCGTGCTCGCGGGCCTGTTCGCGGTGGTCGTGCAGACGACCGTCGCCTATGCCGCCGCTCTGTCCACTTCGGACGAACGCGGGCGCACTCTCGGCGTCGTGACCTCCGGCGTGGTGATCGGCATCCTGGGCGCCCGGGTCGCCGCCGGGGCACTGGCCGGCCTCTGGGGTTGGCGCAGCGTCTATGTCGCGCTCGCCGTGCTGCTCGCGACGCTCGCCGGGCTGGTGCTCAAGACGATGCCGCCGGATCCGCGCCGCGCCGGCACCACGTACCGGGACGTGCTGGCTTCGCTCGGCGGCCGGTTTCGCGAGCCGCTGTTCCTCTCGAGGGGCCTGATCGCGTTCTTCCTGTTCGCGTCGTTCGGCACGCTGTGGAGCGGCCTGTCGCTGCCTCTCGCCGGGGACCCGTGGCGCCTGAGCACCGCGCAGATCGGGTTGTTCGGATTGGTCGGCCTGGCCGGTGCCCTCGGCGCCGCCCGCGCCGGACGTTGGGCCGACCGCGGACGCGCGAGCCTCGTCACCGGCGGCGCGCTGATCCTGCTGACAGTGTCGTGGCTCGCGATCGGACAGCCGTCGCTGTGGCTGTTGGCCCTGGGCGTGCTGGCGCTCGATTTCGCGGTGCAGGCGGTGCATGTCAGCAACCAGCACTTGCTCACCGCAGCGCATCCCGATCGCACCAGCAGCGTCATCGGCGGCTACATGATCTTCTACTCGCTCGGCTCCGCCCTGGGCGCGGCCGCGACGACCACCGCGTTCGCCGCGGCGGGCTGGACCGGCTCTGCCGTCGTGGGCGCGGCGTTCGCCGCGTGCGCGTTCGCGGTGTGGTTCGCTGCCCGGCGGTACGCAGCGGAAGGGCGGCGGACGCCCGTGAAAACGTCCTGAGCCGGCGCCGAAACCCGCCGCGGACGCGGAACGGCCCCCGCGGGGGGAGGTCGCGGGGGCCGTTCCTGTTCGGTGGTGGGAGCCAGCTACTGGCCGAGGCTCAAGCGGACCGGCTGGTCCGGCGTCCCTTGAGCTCGGCGAGACGTTCGTTCAGCAGGTCCTCGAGCTCGGGGATGGAGCGGCGCTCCAGCAGCATGTCCCAGTGCGTCCTGGGGGGCTTGACCTTTTTCTGCTCGGGCTGCCCGCCGTCGACGATCTCGGATTCGCTGCCGTGCAGGCGGCACTCCCACACCGTCGGGATCTCGGCGTCGTCGGAGAACGGCACCTCGAACTCGTGGTTCTTGGGGCAGGAGTAGCGCACGGTACGGCGCGGAGCGAGGTCGTGATTGCGGTCGGTCTCGTAGCTGACCGCTCCCAGCCGGCTTCCACGGAGAACACGGTCGGCCATAGTGGGATTCCTTTCAGTCAGCTCCGGGTGGAGCCAGGGTGATGCTCACCCTATGCAACGAACACAGTGCCCGAGAGATTCCCGGCACGCCATGTCACTGCTCACGATGAGCTGCGTCACCCGTGGTCTTCAGCTTCCTCCAGAGGGAGTCGTTTCGCCCTCTGACGTGACGCGGATACCGCCTTCTTAGTGCGGATATCCCCCAGTCGGGCTAGTTAGGTTAGCGCTAGGACAACCGTAACTGACCGTGCTGGGCGGCGGCGGGTCCCAGATCCCCGGACCGGAAGTGGCGACGGCACAGTACCTGATAACGGACCGTGACCGTTTCGGCATCAGACCGTGCTGAAGCTGAAGATTCAACTACAGAGTGTTCGGTATCCGCCACCACAACGGTGTCGCCCTCGCGGAGAATCACGTCGTCGCGCACCCGCGCGTTGAACCGGCCGGGCAGCCCGCACCAGCACAGCACCTCGACCTGGACCGGCTGGAGCTCGTCGGCGATCTCGAACAGCCGCGCGGCTCCCGGGAACAACCGGGAGCGGAAGTCGGTCGCGATGCCGAAGCAGTAAACGTCGATGCCCGCCTCGTCGGCGAGTTCGGCGAGCTGGTCGACCTGCGCGGGGGAGAGGAACTGCGCCTCGTCCACGATCACGTAGTCCACGTGCTGCCCGCGCGCCCACTGCTCGCGCACCAGGTCCCGGATGTCGGTGCCGGTTCCGACCTCGGTCGCCCGCCGGACGATGCCGATCCGGCTGGTGATCTGCGGCGCGCCGGACCGGTCGTGCCGGACCAGGACCAGGCCGCGGCGGCCCTGGCGCGCGTGGTTGTGGTCGATCTGCAGCGCGAGCGTCGACTTCCCGCAGTCCATCGGGCCGTAGCAGAACTTCAGCCGCCCCCGCGCGGGACCGTTGCGCCGGGCTCCGGCGGGCGGGGCCGCGGAAAGCGCGTCGGTGGGGTCGTCGTCGAGCGCAACGTCGTCTGCAGCGGTCACGACGACCGACCCTATCGGGGCCTCACAGCACCTCCGGCGGACGGTTGCCGGCGGCCGCGATCGCGCGCCGCACCGGCACGAGCGCGACGAACGCGAACCCGAGCACGAAGAACACCACGAGCGCGACGATCGCCAGCCGGAACGACCCGGTCGCCTGCCCGACGCCGGCGAACACCAGCGGCCCCAGCCACGACGTGCCCTTCTCGCCGACGACGTAGAGCGAGTAGTACTGCGCGTCCTTCCCGGCTGGGATCATCTGGCTGAACAGCGACCTGGCCAGCGCGTTCGTCCCGCCCAGCACCAGCCCGATGCCGATCGCCACGGCGAAGAACTGCAGCGGCTGCTTCGGCTGCACGAAGTACGCCCCGCCGAGCACCACGACCCACAGCACGAGACTGACCAAGATCGTCCGTTTCGCGCCCAGGCGGCGCGCGAGCAGTCCGTGCAGCACGCCGCCGGCGTAGGCGAGGAACTGGATCACCAGCACCGTGATGATCAACACCTCGTCGGAGAACCGCAGCTCGTCCTTCCCGTACTGCGCCGAGACCGTGACGACAGTGTTGATCCCGTCCGCGAAGAGCAGGTAGCTGCCGAGGAAGGCGAGCGTGAGCGGATACGCCTTCGCCTCGCCGAGCGTCTGGCGGAGCTCGCGGAAACCGGCCCGCAGCACCGAAACCCCGCGCTGAGTCGCGGCCGGCACGTGGACGCGGGGAAGCCGTCGCAGCGTCGGGACGGTGAAGACGGCCCACCAGATGCCCGAGGTGAGGAAGCAGATCCGCACCGCGAGCCCGGTGTCGACGCCGAGGGACTCGCGGCTGAGGTAGAAGGCGAGCTGCAAGGCGAGCGCGAGCCCGCCGCCGAGATACCCGAACGCCCAGCCCTTCGCCGACACGTCGTCGCGCTCGTCCGGCGTCGCGATGTCCACCAGGAACGAGTAGTAGACGACCAGCGATCCGCCGTAGCCGATGTTCGCGAGGACGAACATCGCCGCGCCCAGCTGCCAGTCCGAACCGGCCATGAAGAACATCAGCGCCGACGCCGCCGCGCCCAGCACGGCGAACCCGCCGAGGATCTTGCGCTTGTTGCGGCTGCGGTCGGCCACCGCGCCCGCGATCGGCAACACCAGGACCTGCACCACCGTCGCCACCGACAGCAGGTAGCCCCACAGCGAACCGGCAGGGAAGTGGAGCCCGAACAGCGACACGTCGCAGTGGTTGAGCTTGTCGTCCGCGCCGGCAGCGTTGAGGCAAGCCCTGTCCCCGTTAAGGGTGATGTTCTGCTTCGCGTCCGCGGCCGCCACAGTGCTCATGTACAGCGCCCCGAACACCGTCGTCACCGACGAATAGAACGGCGAGTTGGCCCAGTCGTAGAAGTACCAGCCCCACCGTTCCCGCTTGCTGTCCCGGGCCTCGGCCAGCGTCATCCACGGCTCCTCGTTCGGTCGCGAATCTCCAGGTCGCGGCGGACATTACTGGCGCGGGCCCGGTCGGCACCGCCGAAGGGGGCAAACCGTGTCCGGTTCGTCGCTTCCGGTTCCCGCCACGCCGTGCGGAGAAACGCGCGACACGCCGGCCCGGGCGTGTCGCTACGGGCAGATCCGGGCGTGTCATGTGAGACTGCTGTGCGTGGTGTGACTCTTGTGGTCCATGAGCCGCGTGCTTAGTGTGCGTGGCATGACCAACCGCGTTCGCACTGCCAGACGGGCCGCCGCGAGAGCCTTGCTGCTCGTCGTCGCCGTCCTCGGCATGGAACTCGTCGTCACCGGCGCCGCCTCCGCGGACCCCGCCTCCGGCACCTGGGCCAAGCTCCGCATGTGCGAGTCGAGCGGCCGCTACTCGATCAACACCGGCAACGGCTACTACGGCGCCTACCAGTTCGACCTCCCCACCTGGCGCAGCGTCGGCGGCCAGGGCCGCCCCGACCAGGCCAGCCCCCGCGAGCAGGACTACCGCGCGCTCTACCTGTACCGGATGCGCGGCTGGCAGCCCTGGGAATGCGGCGGCATGCTCGGCCTGTCCAACGACGGCGACGCGCGCAGCAAACGCGTCCCCTCCTGGGAAGAGGCCGCCTACATCGGCGGCGGCGGAGTTCCGACCCCGCCCGCGCCCCAACCGCAGCCCGCCCCGCCTCCCGGACCGCCCGGCGCGACCCCCGCCTGGCCCGGCCTCGTCTACGCCTACGGCGACTGCGCGCCCGCACTGCGCACCTTCCAGCTGCGGATGAACGCCTTCGGCTACGGCTTCAACGGCACCGGCTGCTACTACGACAAGACCCGCACCGCGGTCCTGGACCTGCAGCGCGCCAACGGCATCAACGATTCGGGCCGGCTGGGTCCGAAGACGTGGAAGGCCGCGTGGGAAGGCAAGGCTCCGCGCTGACCCGCCCCGCCGCCGCGTAACGCGCGGCGAGCTGCCGGAACGCTTCGGCGAGTTCGGCCGGGCCGACGACCTCGACATCGGCGTCGACCCGGCCGCACGACGCGGCCAGCCCGCGCCACGACCAAGCCCCCAAGCTCACCCGGCACCGATCCGGCCCGAGTGCCTCCACGACGGCGTCCGGCAGGTAGCTCGCCGCTTCCGTCGCCGGGAGACGCAGGATCACCTCGCCGCGGCAGGGCCATTCCCCGGACAAATCCGTCCCGCGGAACCGGGCGGCCACGAACGCGGCGACATCAGGCAGCCCGCGGTCGGCGAACTTCGGCCCGGTGGGCGTGCGCGGCGCGATCCGGTCCGCGCGAAAGATGCGCCAGTCCTCGCGATCGAGATCCCACGCGACGAGGTACCAGCGCTGGCCCCAGGTGACGAGATGATGCGGCTCCACCCGCCGAGGCGGCGTATCCGCTGGGCCGTAATCGAACCGCAGCACCTCCCGAGCGCGTACCGCGGCGCTCAACGCGACGAGCGTGCGCGGATTCGCCGGGGGCGCGGGATGCTCGACGGCTGTGAAGGTCAGCGCGTCGACGCGGTGCCGCAGCCGCGCAGGCAGCACCTGCCGCACGGTCTGCAACGCCCGCTTGGCCGCCTCCTCGATCCCCGCCCCGGTCGCCGCCCGCAACGCGATCGCCAGCGCGACCGCCTGGTCGTCGTCGAACAACAGCGGAGGAAGCCGCGCACCCGCGTCCAGCCGGTAACCGCCGTCCGGGCCCTTCGTCGTGACGATCGGATAACCCAGTTCCCGCAACCGATCGACATCCCGGCGCACCGTGCGCGGACTGACCCCCAGCCGCTCGGCCAACAGCGCGCCCGGCCAATCCCGCCGAGCCTGGAGCAGCGAAAGCAGCGACAACAGCCGCGCGGACGTCTTCGGCACGCCGTCGATCCTGCCTGCAGTAGCGGTCAGGAACGGTCCGCTACTTCCACGCACCCCGCTCCCGCAGCACGTCGCGCAAGACGTCCGGCCGGTCGGTGACGATCCCGTGCACGCCGAGGTCCAGCAGCATCCGCATCTGGTCCGCGTCGTCGATCGTCCACGTGTGCACCTCGAACCCGCGCCGCACCGCCGACTTCACGAACGCCTGGTCCACCACCTTCAACAGCCCCTGCCGCACCGGAACCTGCGCGAGCCAGCCCGCCGAGAACCGGCTGATCGGCAGCAGCGGAGCCCAGCCGTTCGCCCACAGCAGGAACGCCGACCGCGGCCCCATCGCGGTCAGCAGCTTCGGCCCGGCCAGCTTCCGCAGCCGCGCGAGCCGCGAGTCCGAAAAGGACGCCGCAGCGACCCGGTCGATCGCCCCGGTCCGCTCCAGGGCCCGCACGAACGGGACCACCGCGCTGTCGGCCTTCACGTCGATGTTGAAAAACGCGTCCGGCAGCTCCTCGAACAGATCCTCCAGCCGCGACAACGGCGCCCGGCCGTCGATCTTGACGTCCTTGAGCTGCGCCCACGTCTGCGTCGCGATCGCCCCGCGCCCGTCCGTCGTGCGATCGAGCGTCGCGTCGTGGTGCACGACCACCACCCCGTCGGAGGTGGCATGCACGTCGGTCTCGAGATAGCGATACCCCTCGGCGACCGCGCGCTGGAACGCCGGCAGCGAGTTCTCCAGCCCCTCCAGGTCGCCGATGTGCCACCCGCGGTGGGCGAAGGCGCGGGGGAGCGAGTCGGCGAGGTACGGAAACGGTGGACGCATGCTTCCAGTCTGCGCCATCGGTGTGGCCCCGTCGTGAGAACGTGATGGACAGCTAGAGTCCGGCAGGTGAGGGAACTGGCCGAACACGCTCTGACCGGCGACGAACGCGTCGTGCCCCGCCGCACGAACGCCCCGAAACACTGCGGCTGGTGCGGACGCCGCCTGCCCGAAGCGGGCAACGTCGGACGCCGCCGCCGCTACTGCGGACAGTCTTGCCGCCAGCGCGCCTACGAACGCCGGACCGCCCTGCAGCGCAGCGGCCTGCCCGAGGACGCGGTCGTGCTGTCGGACACCGAGATCGCCGCCCTGCAGGACCGCCTCTTCCAGCTGCGCTGCGCCGCGGAAGACATCGTGACCGCCGCCCAGGACGGCGCGTCGGCAGGAGAGCTGCGGCAACTCGCGGAGGAGATCGCCTCGGCGGCGAAGGACCTCGAACAGCTTCGCTGAGGGGCATCGCCGAGTTCTTGCGAGATATGCCGCTGCGGTTGCCCGACGACCCAGCCTCCGCGCAAGCGACGCGTGCCGAGAACTTGCCTCGTCTCCGACGACGACTTCCGCCGCGCGATGCGGCAGATGGTGCTCCATGGCGAAACCGACAACCGCGGCGAATTCGGCCTCACCATCCGGCTGCCGGTCCTCGAACGTGCCCGCCCCGCGGCCGAGCAGGGATCGCGTCGGGCACGTGATCCACGACCGCATCGTGCCCGCTGATCTCGGCGAGGCAGAAGCGCAGGCAAAGCTCGACTGGCTCGGCTTGGTCGCCGAGCCGGGCGTCGAACGCTACCGGGAGCTGGTCAGCCCGTAATCGTCCGCCGGAACCGCGCAGCGTGCCTGCTTTCGCGTGGCTCGCCGCCTTCCGCGCACACCGATACCCCCGATCGAAACAACTCCGAGAGGGTTGCTCCGGCACCGACAAGCCCGTTGCGTTCGGCGCAGGGGAGAGGCTGAACTAGCCGTCCGGCCTCCCTTGACGTGGCAACTCGGCGGCGCGTCCGGGGGAGCATCCGCGCGACTCGCTGATGACGGGCCAGCGCCCCGACGGCGCGCGAACCCGGGCCTAGGACTGCGGAAGCTCCGCCGCCTTCGCCAGGTTCTCCAGCGACGCCGCCAACTTGTCCGCGGTCATCGACCGGGCGCGCTCGTTTCGCATCGTGTCGTCGGGATCCAGTTGCGACCAGTCGTAGGTGTGCGTGACCTCGGTGCGGTTCGCGCCGAGCGGGTTCAGCTCCCACCGCCACAGATGGCCCGGAGGCTGCTTGCCCGGTTCCGCCGGACGCCACGCCACCCGGCGCGCCTCCTCGAACTCGACGATGCGGTTCTCCCGGACCCAGCCGTTCGTCAGCGTCGTGGAGAACACGTCGCCGACCGCGTGGACGCGCTGGCCCGGCGCGGCCTCCGCCAGGTTGTCGTTGCCGTCCCAGCCGGGCTGCTGCGCCGGGTCGGCGATCAGTTCGAAAATCCGCTCCGCGGGAGCCTCGATCTCACGGCTGGCGCGCACGACGCGCGGGAGTTCGTCAGTCACGCGTTCATGCAATCACATCGGCCTCCCGCGTGGCGTCCGTTCGGGACTCGTCTTCCCGGGCCAATCCGTTCAGTGCCCGATAGGTCCGGTTGCTCGCCGCGGCGGCTCGCTGCTCCCGGCCGGTCGCTTCGATGTAGTTCTGGCTCGTCGCCAGGCTCGCGTGGCCGAGCAGGGACATGATCTCCGACGCCGTGGCACCGTCCTCGGCCAGCCGCGTGGCGAAGGTGTGCCGCAGAGCGTGCAGATTCGCGCCCGTCGGCACCCGGTCGTGCAAGCCCGCCCACCGGTAGCACGACTTCACCAGGTACTCCAGCGCACCGCGGCCGATCGGGTTGCCCGCCCGGTCGCGCAGCAGCGGTTCGCTCGCCGGGAACCGCTGCCGGGGAAAGCGCCGGCGGCACGACGCCTGGTAGTCCTCGATCAGCTTCGCCATCGCGGGCTGCACCGGAATCGACCGGTCGCGGCTGCCCTTGCCGTGGACGTGCAGCCGCAGTTCACCGTCCCGCCCGACCACCGATCGCGGGGTGAGCGCGCGCATTTCCGCTGCCCGCAAGCCCGCGACCAGACCGAGCGCCAGCACCAGCACATCCCGCTCCGGCCACGGATCCCGCGCCCGCCGGGCACCCTCGGCTGCCGCGGTGAGCAGTTGCTCGGGAGTTTCCTCGCCCCGCAAGGGTTTCGGCGTCAACGGGGGAGTCTTGGGCCGCGCGACGGCTCCCATCGGATTGCCCGGGAGCAGTCCGTCCGACACGCAGAAGGTGAGGAACTGGTTCCACGTCGACCAAGCCCGCAAGACGGAGCTTTTCGCGTGGTTGTCGGCAAACGCGCCGAAGGCGGCCCGCAGCACCGGCCCGGTCAGCTCTTCGACGTGCACCTCGTCGCGCCCCAGCTCCGCCAGCAGGAGAGCGGTGATCCCGGCGAGGTCGCGCCGATAAGCGGCGGTGGTGTGCGGCGAGTCCTTGCGCGGCCGCCGTGCCGCGAAGAACGCTTGCTGTGCCTCGGAAACGAGCATAGTGATCTTGTACCGCACAGCACCGACAATTTCGACGCTCGCCGCCGTCTGATATATGATGCATAATAGCGATTATGCATGAAACATGGGCACGGAAGGCCGGAATCCCCTTTGGGGGACAGCGCTTTCCGATCCGCCAACTCGAGCGTGGAAGCTCCTCGCGCGACACGCGAAGTCCCTGTTGAGACCTGCTCCCGTGCGCTGAGCTGACCTGATGCTGGATCATGTCAGCGACGCGTTCGTAGGGCCAAGTGGATCTTCGAGCTGTCCGAGTCGGTCTCGGCGCGTTCGAGAATGTTGTTGCACTCCAACCTCAACGTCCAGCCAGCCGTGCTTAATTCGTCACGGTGACGAATTAAGCACGGCTGGGACTGTGGTTCCATCGGGGATCCCGGACGGCCCTCTCCGAAGGGACCACCACAGGACTCGACTGGAGACCTCGGCGGCGGCCGCGCCGCGAGACGCCGCCGACCGAGTCCGGAGCGCGCCGGAGTCTCACGTTGACGCAAGGCGGAAACACGTGCGGTAAGTGCGTGACGAGCCCTTGGCGGCCTCTCCTCAACCCGCAGATCAGCAGGTCAGTAAAACGCCGATAATGTACATTATGTCAAGTAGACGGCTGGAAGTGTCCGGAGGTCCGCTCACCCGTTAGCCCGATCTGATCTGGTGGTTGTGGACGGCATCTGGCCAGCCGTTCATGTCAGCTGTCCCAGTCTCACCACACCAGCGGGCCGTTGATGTCCGTGTAGGTGCCGGTCGGCCCGTCGGGTCCGATCTGGGCCATCCGCACGATGATCTCCGCGCCCTGTTCGACTGTCTGGCCGCCTTGGCGTCGGTTGATGTCCGTGCGGGTGTAGCCAGGTTCGACGGCGTTGATCCGGATTCCGGGAAATGTCTTCGCGTACTGCACGGTCACCATGTTCACCGCGGCCTTCGACGCCGGATACGCCATCCCGCGGTATGCATACTGATGCGTTGCCCGGTCGCTCATCCGGCCGAGCGATCCCAGTGCGCTGCTGACGTTGACCACCACAGGCGCGGACGATCGTTGCAGGAGCGGCAGAAAGGCGTGCAGCACCCGCACGACGCCGAAGACGTTGGTATCGAACGTTTCCCGCATCAGGTCGGCAGTGGTCTCCCCTGCACCGACCGGTTCCCCATCGCTCTTCAGTTCGATCGCGATGCCCGCGTTGTTGACGAGGACGTCCAGTCCCCCTTCGGCCTCGACTGTTTTCGCGGCGGCGAGGACCGATGCCTCGTCGGTGACGTCAAGCTGGACAGTTCGTGCGCCGAGTTCCGCGGCGGCTCGTTCGCCCCGGGCCGTGTCGCGGGCGCCGAGGTAGACGGTGTGTCCGGCGGCGACCAAGCGGCGGGCGGTTTCGTAGCCGAGGCCCTTGGTGGCACCGGTGATGAGCGTTGTGGTCATGGCGGCGAACGTATGTGCTGGAGCGCGGACTAGGTCAAGCTTCCGGCGGCAGAATGGGAGGACGATTCTGCGCCCGCCACTCCCCTCCCGGACGGCATCCGCGGTGCGGGATATCGGTGGTCGCGGCGTTGAGCGAGTGGTTGGTGCACACGAGCCGCCGGGCTGGTCGTCGAGATCTAGTCCAGTCCGCTGGGCGGGCCTTGGCTGATCCGGCGGAGGGTGGGTTCGAGGCGGTCGAGGTCGCTGGTGGTGATGAGCTGACGTTCGTCCCACCAGGTCGCGCCGGCTTCGGCCAGCGGGGCGATGACGTCGCGGGCTCGGGCCGGGTCGCCTGGGCTGCGGCCGCCGACGACGAAGTCGAACTTCTCCCCCGCACCGTGTTTTCGGGCGTAGGACACGACATCACGGACGTCTTCGGGGGCCGGGGCGACGCCATGCGTGGCGTTCTTGAACAGCGGGGCGACGCCGTCCCAGCGTGCGGCGCGGCGGACCGGTTTGCGGTTCGGCCACACGGCGGCCAGCCAGACCGGCGGACGCGGTTGCTGGACGGTGGCGGGCCGGAGGGTGACGTCGCGGACTTGGTAGTGCTTGCCGTCGTGGTCGACGAGGTTTCCGGACCAGTACCGGTCGAGCAGGCCGAGGCTTTCGTCGAGGTGCTCGGCCAGGACGACCGGGTCGGTGGGTTCGCCGAAGCTGCCGAACTCGTCTTCGATCGGTCCGCCGAGGCCCGCGCCGAAGATGACCCTCCCGCCGCTGAGGGCGTCGAGGGTGGCGACCTGCCGGGCGAGGTGCTCGGGACGGCGGCGCGGCACGGCGGTGACCAGCGTGCCGATCTTGAGCGTGGAGGTCGCGAGCGCCGCCGCGGTCAGCAGCATCCAGGGATCGCCGAACGGCTTGCCGCGGCGGATTTCCTTGTCGTGGACCACGTGGTCCCAGAGGAACAGCGCGTCCCAGCCTTCTTGTTCGGCCGCTGCCGCCACTCTCGCCACGGTCCGGGCATCGGCGAAGTCGCCGAAGTTCGGGATGTTGATCGAGAAGCGCATGTCCGAATGGTTCCGGCGAGGGAGGCGGCGCGGCAAGCGAATAAGCCAGCCGGGTCAGGATCGGCGCAGAGTTCCGAGGATCAGGTCCGTGGTGTCGGCGGTGAGCAGCATGACGAACTGGCAGGCGCGGAGTGCGGCGTCGGGCAGCCCGTTGTCGTCGAGGTAGCCGGCTAGTGCTTGCTGGGTGGCGGCGGAACCTTCGTTGTCGCGCCACCGTTGACTCAAGTTATGAATCGATGGTTCACTTCTTCCCGTGGCCTACCGCAGAACGCCCAAAGTCCAGGAGCGCCTCGACGCGCTCCGGGAGAGCATCCTGGACGCCACTGTCCAGCAGCTGGCCGAGCACGGGTACTCCGGCTGTTCGGTCGCCGCCGTCGCCGAGCGGGCGGGGGTCGCGGTCGGCACGGTGTACCGGCACTTCCCCACCAAGGCCGATCTGGTCGTCCGGGTTTTCCGGCAGGTCGTGTCGCGCGAGGTGGAGGCGGTGCGGTCGGCCGCGGGCGGGCCGGCGGATCCGGTGGCGCGAGTCGTGGCGGTGTTCGAGACGTTCGCGGCGCGGGCGTTGAAGTCGCCGCGGCTGGCGTATGCCTTGCTGGCCGAGCCGGTGGACGCGGTGATCGACGCGGAGCGGCTCGAGTTCCGGCGGGTGTTCCGGGATGTCGTGGCCGAGCACGTCGCCGAAGGGGTGCGGGCCGGGGTGTTGCCCGCGCAGGACGCGGCGGTGAGCGCGGCGGCGCTGGTCGGGGCCGCGGCTGAGGTGTTGATCGGCCCGCTGACCAGCGGCGGGTCGGCGGAGGTCGGCGAGTTGAGCACGTTCGTCGTGCGGTCACTGGGAGGTTCGGATGCCCGCAACGCATGAGGTCTTCAATCAGGTTCCGCCGCTGGAGCACGACGTCGCGGCCGATCCGGCGCTGGCCGAGGCGGTCGGGCGCACCGAGGCGTCGTGGGTCGTCGACGAGCTGCACGAGCTGGGGCGGCTGGCCGGCAGCGAGCGGGTGCAGGAGTGGAGCCGGCTGGTCAACGAGAACGAGCCGGTGCTGCGCACGCACGATCGGTACGGGCACCGGATCGACGAGGTCGAGTTCCATCCGCATTGGCACGACTTGATGAACGTCGCGGTGTCGCACGGGCTGCAGGCCGCGCCGTGGCGGGACGAGCGGCCGGGGGCGCACGCGGCGCGGGCGGCGAAGTTCTATGTGTGGAGCCAGTCCGAGGCCGGGCACACTTGCCCGATTTCCATGACGTACGCGGCGGTTCCGGCGTTGCGCGCGAACCCCGAACTGGCGGAGAGGTACGAGCCGCTGCTCGCCTCGACCGAGTACGACTTCGGGTTGCGCGAGCCGGGCACGAAACGCGGGCTGATCGCGGGCATGTCGATGACCGAGAAGCAGGGCGGTTCGGACGTGCGCGCCAACACGACCGCGGCGCGGCCCGCGGGCGACGGAAGCTACCGGCTGGTCGGGCACAAGTGGTTCACCAGCGCGCCGATGTCGGACCTGTTCCTCACGCTCGCGCAGGCCCCGGGCGGGCTGTCCTGTTTCCTGCTCCCCCGCGTGCTCCCGGACGGCAGCCGGAACCCGATCCGGTTGCAGCGCTTGAAGGACAAGCTCGGCAACCGGTCGAACGCGTCGTCGGAGATCGAGTACGACGACGCGGTGGGCTGGCTCGTCGGCGAGGAGGGCCGCGGGGTCCGCACGATCATCGAGATGGTCAACAACACCCGGCTCGACTGCGCGCTCGGCAGTGCGTCGGGGATGCGGCTGGGCGCGGTCCGCGCGGTGCACCACGCGACGCACCGGCACGCGTTCGGCAAGGCGCTCGTGGACCAGCCGCTGATGGCGAACGTGCTGGCGGACCTGGTGCTCGAGGCGGAAGCGGCGGTGGCGGCGTCGATGCGGCTGGCGGCCGCGGGCGACCGGCGCGACGACGAGCAGGAGCAGGCTTTCCGCCGCCTCGGGCTCGCAGTGACCAAGTACTGGGTGTGCAAGCGGGCTCCGATGCACGCGGCCGAGGCGCTGGAATGCTTCGGCGGCAACGGGTATGTCGAGGAATCGGGCATGCCGCGGCTGTACCGGGAAGCGCCGCTGATGTCGATCTGGGAGGGCTCGGGCAACGTCGCCGCGCTCGACGCGTTGCGCGCGATGGGGCGGCAGCCGGAGTCGGTCGCGGCGTTCTTCGCCGAGGTGGAACTCGCCGCGGGCGGGGACGCTCGCCTCGACGACGCGGTCGACCGGCTCAAGAAGGATCTGTCCGATGTGGACGATCTGGAGTTCCGGGCGCGCCGGGTCGTGGAGTCGATGGCGTTGGTGCTGCAGGGTTCGCTGCTCGTGCGGCACGCGCCGCGCGCGGTGGCGGACGCGTTCTGCGGCACGCGGTTCGGCGGCGACTGGGGCGTGGCTTTCGGTACTTTGCCCGCTGGAACCGACACTTCCGCGATCATCGCCCGCGCCCGCGTCTAGTCCGCGTGTTTCGCCGGACCGGATGGGGTGGCGGGGGCTACTGTCCCTGCCCGTGACCGAACCTGTTTACCTAGCCGAGACGCGGACCGCGTACGACATTGTTGCCGAGAATTACGCCGAGATGCTGAAGGACTTCCTTCAGGACGCGACCTGGGACCGCGCGGTGCTCACCGCCTTCGCCGAACTCGTCGGCGAAGGGCCGGTCGGCGACCTGGGCTGCGGCCCGGGGCGGCTGACCGGGTACCTCAAGTCGCTCGGGCTGGACGTGTTCGGCGTCGACCTGTCCCCCGCGATGATCGAGGTCGCCCGCCGGACGCATCCGGACCTGCGCTTCGAGGTCGGCTCGCTGGCCGCGCTCGACCTCGCGGACGGCTCGCTCGCCGGGGCGCTCGCGTGGTACTCGCTGATCCACACGCCGCCGGAGGAGCTTCCGGTGCTGGCCAAGGAACTCGCGCGGGTCCTGCGGCCAGGCGGCTGGTTGCTGACCGCGTTCCAGGTGGGCGACAACGAACGCCGCCGCATCGAAAACGCTTACGGCCACGACATCGCGGCCGACGCCTACCGGCTCGATCCGGACTTCGTCGCGCAGGTGCTCGCCGACGCCGGTTTCGTGGTGGACGCGCGGCTGGTGCGCGAGCCCGGCCCGAGTTACGAGGCGACGCGGCAGGCGTATCTGACGGCCCGCAAGGAGGGCTGAGGAGAGTCCACTGGGGACGGAAGTGGGTAGGGAGTTCTCCCTGCCCACTTCAACGTATAGCGCACCCCGGGGCTTGCGGCAAGGGCCGGGTGGTGCTCCACAATCGTCCGCCGGAGCCGCTGCCTGCGGAAAGACCGCGGGCGGAAACGGCTCCGGTACGGGGGACGGGAACTTCATGGCGGACGTGATCGTGGTGGGGGCCGGGCCGGCGGGCATGATGCTGGCCGCGGAGCTGCGGCTGCACGGGGTGCGCGTGGTCGTGCTGGAAAAGGAGGCGGAACCGCCGACGTACGTGCGTGCGCTCGGGATGCACTCGCGCAGCATGGAGATCCTGGACCAGCGGGGGATGCTGGAGCCGTTTCTCGCCGAGGGTTCGACGCATCCGGTCGGGGGTTTCTTCGCGGGGATCGCGCGGCCGGCGCCGGAGCGGCTGGACACGTCGCACCCGTACGTGCTGGGGCTTCCGCAGCCGAGCACCGACCGGCTGCTGGCCGAGCACGCGGTGAAGGCGGGCGCGGAGATCCGGCGCGGCTGCGAGGTCGTCGGGCTGAGCCAGGTCGGCGACGGGGTCAGCGTCTCGCTCGCCGACGGCAGCGAACTGCGGGCGCGCTATCTGGTCGGGTGCGACGGCGGGCGGAGCACGGTGCGCAAGGCGCTCGGCGTCGCGTTCCCGGGCGAGCCCGCGCGGCGCGAGGTGCTGCTGGGCGAGATGGAGGCGACTGCGGATCCCGCCGAGATCTCCGCTCTGGTGACGGAAATCCGCAAGACGCAGCTGTGGTTCGGGGTCGGGCCGCTGCGCGACGGGCTGTTCCGCGTGGTCGTGCCCGCGGCCGGGGTGGTCGAGGACCGGGAGGCGCGGACGCCGACGCTCGACGAGGTCAAACGGCAGCTGCGCGAGTACGCCGGTACCGATTTCGGCGTCCACTCCCCTCGCTGGCTCTCGCGGTTCGGCGACGCGACCCGGCAGGCCGAGCACTACCGCGTCGGCCGGGTGCTGCTCTCGGGCGACGCGGCGCACGTCCATCCGCCGCTGGGCGGGCAGGGGCTCAACCTCGCGCTCCAGGACGCGTTCAACCTCGGCTGGAAGCTCGCCGCCGAGGTCAACGGCTGGGCGCCGGAGGGCCTGCTGGACACCTACGAGGCCGAACGCCACCCGGTCGCGGACGCCGTGCTGGACAACGTCCGCGCGCAGGCGGTGGTGATGTCGCCCGACCCGGACGGGCGCGCGATGCGGCGGCTGCTGACCGAGCTGATGGCCTTCGAGGAGGTCAACCGGCTGCTGCTGGAGAAGGTGCTCGCGCTCGACGTCCGCTACGACTTCGGCGGCGGGCATCCGCTGCTCGGCCGGCGGATGCGGGACCTGCCGCTCAAGCGAGGCCGGCTCTACGAGCTGACGCGCCAGGGCCGCGGGCTGCTGCTGGACCAGAACGGGCGGCTGTCGGCGGAGGGCTGGGCGGACCGGGTCGACCACGTCGTGGACGTGAGCGAGGACCTCGACGTGCCGGCCGTGCTGCTGCGGCCGGACGGGCACGTGGTCTGGACCGGCGAGGATCAGCACGAGCTGGAGTCGCGGTTGTTGCATTGGTTCGGCGCGAAGCGATGAGGACGTAGCGGGGCCGAGCGGGTTTCCCGGCTGCCCTGGGGGTGCCGGGAAACCCGCTCGGGGAATCGGTCAGGGGTGCACCGGGCCGCCCCAGCAGTCCTGCTTGCCCAGCCGCACGGACGTGTTGGTGTACACGCCGTCGGCGATGGTGTCCTGCATGATCGACCGCTGATCGGTCGGGCGCGGCCATTGGTAGCACCAGTGCTGGGCGAAGTAGCCGCCGGCCGCCTGGATCGGGTCGAAATCGCAGATGCCGTCGGTCTGGATGCAGTAGCGGATGGACCGGACGCCGTCGAAGCCCGGGCGGCCCGCGCCGAACGACACGTACCCGCCGAACGGCGACGGCAGACCCGCTCCCGGCGGGAGCGTCGCGCTGATCCCGGTCCCGGCCGGGCCGGGCGGCTGCATCGGGTCGGCGAACAGCTTCGCGCTGAACTTCGCCTTGTCCACCCCGAGCTGGTTGTCGGCGATGTCGTTGAGCACCAGGTTCGCCACGATCGCGCCCTGCGAGTAGCCGACGACGGTGAACTCGGCGTCCGGGTTCTCGCGGTAGGCGTCCTGGACGACCTGGCGGCCGCGGTCGTGCCCGATCGCGACGCTCTGGTCCATCGGGGTCTGGTCGCAGTTGGGCGCGCCGGCGGCGCCGGCCGGATAGTCCACGACCCGCGCGATGCCGCCCCGCAGCCATTCCGGACGGTAGACCGACGCCTTCCCGTCGCAGGTGCCGCCGATCAGGATGTAGTAATGCGCGTCGTCGGCGTGGGCCGGCGCCGCGCTGGCGAATCCCGCGCCGAGCGTGGCGACGACCGCGCCGATCAGCGCGATCCTGCTGGCTTTCTTCCCCATCGGATCCCCTCCGCGTCGAATGGTCAGCACGTTACTGAACGCATTCGGAAAGCTACGGAGAACCGATGAAATCCTGCTGAAAGCATGATCGCCCGCGAGCCGCCGCGTTCGCCGATTCCGCTGGTCAGGCGGGCAGCTGCGGACAGCGAGTCCACCGGATCGAGTGACCGACGGCAGACGCTCGCCGCCGGTCGCGGTGACTGTGCGCGCGGTTCAGCGGACGCGTGGCGTGAACTCCGCGAGTTCCGGCAACGGCGGTACCTCCCGCGCATACGCGTCCGCGGCCAGCACCCCGGTGGTGACCCGGGTGGCGGTGCGGCGGCCGAGTTCGTCCAGGATCTCCTGCTCGGTCCGGCCCCGGGCGAGCAGCAGGAGGAAGGGGTCGGCGTCGAGCAGCCAGGCGACCTGGAACGACAGCGCGGCGGCGTGCCGGCACGGAAGTTCCCAGCCCGGGCAGTCGCAGTCCGGGTCGAGGTCGCCGATGCCGGGCAGCAACGGGACGACCTCGGCCAGCTCCGGCGGCAGCTGCCGGTCGAGCAGCGCGGCGAGGTGCCCGGAATGGTCGGCGGCGCGGTCGAGCAGCAGTTCCCAGTCCGTTGTGGACAGTTCGGCCAGGTGCACGCCGGTGCGGTACGGGCCGTCGTCGGCATCCTCGGTGGTCGCGGTGATCAGGCCCGGGCTGACCGTGATCGGACCGACGAGGCCCGCCGCGGCGTAGCTCCGGCCTTTCTTCAGCTGCCGAAGGTCGAGCGCGGTGTCCTCCATCGCCTGCAGCCACGCGCGGCCCCACCAGGTGCGGGCGAACGGACCGCGGCCGGCCCGGGCGGGGAACGCGGGGAATCCGCGGATCCGGTCGGTCATCGCTGCCTCCGGAGGGTGACGAGCTCGGTCAGTTCGGCGTCGGTGAGCTCGGTGAACGCGGCCTCGCCGGAAGCGAGCACCGCGTCGGCGAGCGCGCGTTTCTCCCGCAGCATCACCGCGATCCGGTCCTCGACCGTGCCCTCGGCGACCAGCCGGTGGACCTGCACCGGCCGCGTCTGGCCGATCCGGTACGCGCGGTCGGTCGCCTGGTCCTCGACCGCCGGGTTCCACCACCGGTCGTAGTGCACGACGTGGTCGGCGCGGGTGAGGGTGAGCCCGGTGCCCGCGGCCTTGAGCGACAGCAGGAACACCCGCACGTCGCCGTTCTGGAAGCCGCGGACGAGTTCCTCGCGCCGGGCGACCGGGGTGCCGCCGTGCAGCAGCCGCGAGGGAATGCCGCGCGCGGCCAGGTGCCGTTCGAGCAGCCGCGCCATCGCCACGTACTGGGTGAACACCAGCACCGCGCCGTCCTCGGCGAGGATCGTGTCGAGCAGTTCGTCGAGCAGTTCGAGTTTTCCGGACCGTCCGGCGAGCGTGCTGTCGTCCGGTTCGCCGAGGAATTGCGCGGGGTGGTTGCAGATCTGCTTGAGCGCGGTGAGCAGCTTGACCACGCGGCCGCGGCGGGCCATGCCGTCGCTCGCGGAGATGTCGGCCATCAGCTCGCGCACGGTGGCCTCGTACAGCGCGGCCTGCTCGCGGGTGAGCGGCACCGGCCGGTCGGTCTCGGTCTTGGCGGGCAGTTCGGGCGCGATGCCCGGGTCGGACTTGCGGCGGCGCAGCAGGAACGGCCGCAGCAGCCGGGAAAGCTGCTCGGCGACCGCCGGGTCGGCCCGGGATTCGACCGGTTTCCCCCAGCGCCGGCGGAACTCGGCGAGCGGGCCGAGCAGCCCGGGCGTGGTCCAGTCGAGGATCGCCCACAGTTCGGTGAGCGTGTTCTCCACCGGCGTGCCGGTGAGCGCTACCTTCGCTGCCGAACGCAGCAGCCGCAATGCTTTCGCCGTGTCGGAGCGGTGGTTCTTCACGTGCTGCGCCTCGTCGGCGACCAGCAGGTCCCAGCTCACCTCGGCCAGCGGCGCGGGATCGGTGCGCAACGTGCCGTAGGTGGTCAGGACGAAGCCGCCGCCGAGATCGTCGAGCGACCGCGCGGCGCCGTGGAACCGCCGCACCGGCGTTCCGGGCGCGAACCGGCGGATCTCGGTTTCCCACGTGCCCAGCAGCGAAGCCGGGCACACGACCAGCGTCGGGCCGGTGTCGCGGCGCAGGTGCAGCGCGATGAGCGTGACGGTTTTGCCGAGCCCCATGTCGTCGGCGAGACAACCGCCGAGACCCAGTCCGGTGACGGTGTCGAGCCACAGCAGGCCGCGCAGCTGATAGTCGCGCAAGGTCGCGGCCAGCCCGGCGGGCTGTGGCGCCGGCTCGGGATCGGCCGACAGCCGGGCGCGCAGTTCCTCCAGCCAGCCGTCGGTGCGGACCTCCACCTGGTCGCCGTCGACCTCGGTGCGTCCGGTGAGCGCGACGCCGAGCGCCTCGATCGCGGTCAACGGCTTCAGCACGCGGTCCCGGGCGCGGTCGGCGGTCTTGGCGTCCAGCAGCACCCAGCGGTCCCGCAGCCGGACGACCGGGCGCTGGGCCTCGGCGAGCGCGTCGAGTTCCGCGACGCTCAGCTCGCTGTCGCCGAGTGCGAGCTGCCAGTCGAACTGCAGCACCCGGTCGCCGCCGAAGAACGACCGCGCGTCGGACGGCTCGCCGCCCGGCCGGACCACTGCGCGCGCGGCCAGCCCGGTCAGCTCGGTGGGCCAACGCACCGCGAGGTCCGCCGCGTCGAGCGCGCCGGCGAGCAGTTCGGCGATCTCGCGGTCTCCCAGTTCGACCGACGACGGAACCGCCGCCGACAGCAGCGGGGCCAGCGCCGGCCACACCTCGGCTCCGTGCCGCAGCGTCAGCAGAACCTCGTGCCGCGCTTCCTGGCTGCCAGTGCGCCACAGCTCTTCGGCGTCGACCAGCGGCTCGGTGCCGCCGTGCACCTGGACGACCGCGCGGAAACGGCCGCCCGCCAGGTCGTCGGACTCGACCCGCAGCGACACGCGCAGCGCGGGCTGGACGCCGGCGACGTCGCCGAGGAACCGCATCAGCAACGGATACGGCTCCGGCAACCGCTCCGGGGCGCCCGGGATCGGCGTGGCGTGCGCGTGCGGCGGCATCGCGTCGGCGAGGCGGCGCAGCCACGTTTCCTCGTCCGGGTCGAGCGGACCGGTCCATCCGGCCGCGGCGAGCCGTTCCGCGGCTTGGGCGGCCAGCGCCCAGAACCGCGCCGACGGATCCGTGAGCGATCGCAGCACCGGCACCGCGTCCGCGGTCGGCAGCCGCAGCGCGGGCACCGTGCGCACCCCGTCCGGCAGCACGACCTCGACCGTGCCGGGTGTCCCTGGACCGTCCGGCTCCGCGCCGTCCAGTCTCCAGAACACGACCCGGCCCGGCTCCACGACGACTGAATTCAGTGCTCCGCCCTCCCCTGGCTGGCCTCCGCGGGATAGTCTACCGGAAAACTCTGTACTGCGTACGAGGAGCGGAATGGGCACCGAGGAGCCGGCCGATCCGCGGCGGACCATCGAACTGCTGTGGGGCGTGGCCGGTCCCCCGCGCCGCGGTCCGAAGCCGAAGCTGTCGGTCGAGCACGTGGTGTTCGCCGGAATCCGGGTCGCGGACGCGGAAGGGCTGGACGCGGTCACCATGCGCCGGATCGCCGACGAACTGGGCGTCGCGACGATGTCGCTCTACACCTACGTTCCCGGCCGGGACGAACTGCTGGAGCTGATGCTCGACCACGCGCACGGCGAACTCCCCGGCGAACTGCCCGAAGGCTGGCGGGCCGGGCTCGCCGCGGTCGCCGAAGACCTGTGGCGGCTCTACCACCGGCATCCGTGGCTGCTGGAGATCCGCGTCGGCCGCCCGACCCTCGGCCCGCACACCTTCGCCAAATACGAGCGCGAACTGGCCGCGATGGACGAACTCGACCTCGACGACGTCCAGCTCGACGCGATCGTCAGCCTGCTCAACGGACTGGTCGCCGGCGCGGCGCGCGGTTCGGTGGACGCGGCCCGCGCCGCGCGGCGCAACGGGATGACCGACCTCGACTGGTGGCGCCGCTCGGCGCCGGTGCTGGCCGAGATCCCGGCCGCGGACCCGGCGCGTTTCCCGCGCGCGAGCCGGGTCGGCACCGCCGCCGGGCAGACCTACGGCGGGTCCTCGGATCCCGAGCACAACTTCCGGTTCGGGCTCGAACGCATCCTCGACGGGATCGGCCAGCTCGCTGGAGTCTGACCGCGCGAAATTGTCGGCGCCCCGGTCTACCGTGCGAAGGAGGTCGGCGGAACCGTTCGCCGGCGAGAATCCGAGGGGAGCACGCCGTGGCTGGGGAGCACGACGCGGCCGAAGCCGCGCTCGCGCAGGCATTCCGCGAGGAGTGGGGCTCCGTCGTCGCCACGCTCATCCGCGTCACCGGCGACTGGGACCTCGCCGAGGAATGCGCCCAGGACGCGTTCGCGCTCGCCGTGCGCACCTGGCCGCGCGACGGCGTCCCCGACCGCCCCGGAGCGTGGCTCACCACCGCCGCCCGCAACCGTGCCGTCGACCGGCTCCGCCGCGCGGCCGTGGGAGCGGGCAAACTCCGCGAGGCGGCGCTGCTGGCCGTCCCGGACGATCCGGCCGAGGTCCACAGTGGACACCATGGACACGGCGGAGTGGAGGACGACCGGCTCCGGCTGATCTTCACCTGCTGCCATCCCTCCCTCGCTTTCGAAGCACAGGTGGCACTGGCGCTGCGGACGCTCGTCGGGCTCAGCACCGCGGAGATCGCCCGGGCGTTCCTGGTGTCCGAATCGACGATGTCCCAGCGCCTCGTCCGGGTGAAACGCAAGATCCGCGCCGCCGGGATCCCGTACCGCGTGCCGCCCGCCCACCTGCTGCCCGAGCGCACCGCCGCGGTGCTCGGCGTGCTGTACCTGCTGTTCAACGAGGGGTACTCGGCCAGCGAAGGCGACGATCTCCAGCGCCCCGACCTGGCCGCCGAAGCGATCCGGCTCGCCCGGCTGCTGCGTTCCCTGCTGCCGGACGAACCCGAGGCCGCCGGCCTGCTCTCGCTGCTTCTGCTGCAGCACGCCCGCCGCGCCACCCGGACCGGCCCTGGCGGCGAGCTGGTCCCGCTCGAGGAACAGGACCGGAGCCGGTGGGACACCGCGGCGATCGCCGAAGGCACCGCGCTGCTGGAGGAGGCGTTGCGGCGGCGCAGTCCCGGCCCGTACCAGGTGCAGGCCGCGATCGCCGCCTGCCACGCCACCGCCGCGCGCGCCGAGGACACCGACTGGGCGCAGATCGCCGGGCTTTACGGGCAGCTGCGGCGGTTCCGGCCCGGTCCGGTGGTCGAGCTGAACCGGGCGGTCGCGGTCGGGATGGCCTTCGGGCCGGAGGCCGGGCTCGCCCTCGCCGACCGGCTGACCGAGGACCTGGCGGGCTATCACCTGCTGCCCGCCACCCGCGCGGACCTCCTCCGCCGGCTCGGCCGCACCGAAGAAGCCCGGTCCGCCTACGCCGAAGCGCTCGCCCTGGCCCGCACCGGAGCCGAACGCGGCTACCTCCGGAGACGGCTTTCGGAAATTTCTTCGCCGGAGGTGTCTGTCTCCGCCTCTCCCGTTCGTCGGGAAGGCGAACCGACTCCGGAAGGACAGCCATGATCAGCAAAATCCTTCGCGTGCCCGGCGCGGAGATCCACTACGACGTCGAGGGCTCCGGGCCGCCGCTGCTCCTGGTGCCCGGCGGTCCCGCGGACGCCACCGGGTTCGCCGCGCTGCGCCCGTGCCTCTCCGACCGCTACACCGTCGTCACCTTCGACCCGCGCGGCATCTCGCGCAGCCGGACCACCGATCTCGACGACGACCTGGTCGGCCAGCACGCCGAGGACGTCCAGCGGCTGCTCGCCGAACTCGACCGCGGGCCGGTTTCGGTGCTGGCCAACAGCGGCGGCGCGATCACCATGCTCGAGCACACCGCGCGCTATCCGGGCGCGGTGCGGACCCTGGTCGCGCACGAACCGCCGGTCAGCCGTTACCTCGGCGACCCGCTGGCCGATTTCCCGGACATCCCGGCGATCTACCGGGAGCAGGGCGTCGACGCGGCGATCGGCGCGTTCATGGCCGCGAGCGGATTCGAGATCCCGCCGCCGCCCGAGCACCCGACCGCGGAGGAAATCGAACAGGGCAAGCGGATGCGCGGCAACTTCGAGGTGTTCTTCGGCAAGCTGATGGGCGCCATCGGAGCCTGGGAACCCGACCTCGCAGCGCTCGCCGCCGCGGACACCCGGATCGTCGTCGCGGTGGGCGACGCGGTCGGCACGCCGGCGTACGAGGCGAGCATCGGGCTGGCCCGCGCGCTCGGCCGCGAGCCCGTCCGGTTCCCGGGCGACCACGCCGGTTTCGCCGCCGAACCCGAGGCGTTCGCGACCCGTCTCGACGCAACGCTCAACGAGGAGAACTGATGCGCTACCTGCTGATGATCGCCGGGTCCGAGGAACCGACCCCCGAACAGCTCGCGATGGGCTGCGGCGGATGGTCCGAGGACCTTCAGGAACGCGGCATCCTCGTCGGCGGCGGAGGCCTGCACCCGCCCGCGACGGCCACCACGGTGCGCGTGCGCGGCGGCGAGGTCCTGCTCACCGACGGGCCGTTCGCCGAGACCAAGGACCAGATCGGCGGCTACGCCGTGCTGGAGTGCGCCGACCTCGACGAGGCCGTCGGCCACGCGTCCCGGCATCCGGCCGCCACCTACGGAACCATCGAAGTCCGCCCGATGCTCGGCTGACTCCCGCCGCCCCCCGAACCGGAAAGGAATTCCCTTGCCCTCCCTTGTGGACAGGAACGAACAGCGCTACGTCGGCTACCGCGCCACGGTCGGATTCGACGGCATGCCCGAGGTCGCACACCGGATCGCCGCGATCGTCGGCGCACTCGCCGAACGGGGTGCCGAGCCGGCTGGCGCCCCGTTCCTCCGCTACCTGGTGCTCGGCACCGACATGGCGACCGTCACCGTCGAAGCCGGAGTGCCCGTCGCGGACCCGATCGACCTCGGCGACGAATACTTCACCGACGTCCTTCCCTCCGGCAAGTACGCGCAGGCCACCCACCACGGCCCGCCGAACGGCCTCTTCGCGGCCACCGCCGACCTTCTCGCGTGGGGAGAGAAGGAGGGCGTGCGCTGGGACCGCACCCTCGAGGCCGACGGCGAGCACTGGGCCGCGCGGCTCGAGATCTACCGCACCGACCCGCGAGTCGAACCGGACGCGAACAACTGGGACACCGACCTCTGCTTCCGGCTCGCCGACTGACCCGCCGGTGGCCCGAGGTCACGCGCCCCGGGCCACCAGACCACCGACGAGACACCCGAATCCGGCCGCGGACAGCACTGTCCGCGCCAGGTTCCACCGCACCCACGGCTCCTCGAACCGGGCCCGCAGCGCGGCGAAGTCGGCCGTGTCGACGGCGAGGGCGTTGTTCATCGGCACATTGATCGCGCCGGTCACCAGCACCGTCGCGACCAAAAGCGCGGCGCCCGCGACGAGCCACGGCAGCGCGCCTTGCCCGCTGCTCGTGAAGTGCAGGACCACGGCCGCGATCGCGAGCAGCGGCGCGCCCAGGAACGACAGCATGAACCAGCCGTTGACGATGACGTCGTTGATCCGGCGCATCGCGGTCACGAAGGTGTGGTCGTCGGCCTGGGCGAGCCCTGGCATCACCGACACCGTGTACGCGTAGAAGAGCCCCGCGATCAGTCCCGCCGCGAGCACTGCCGCCACGAGAACCGCCTTGGAAACGAGCACCATCGCCTTGCCTTCCCACTTGTCCCCCAACGCATCCCCAGTCAACCCACGGAACGCGAGACGATCCATCGCTCAGGCGCTTGAAACCATGCGTCATCGTCTCGCCAGGAGACCTTCATGCAACTTCCCAACGGCGTCACTCTCGGCACCGAACACTTCGGCGACCCGGCTGCACCGCTGGTCCTGCTCATCGGCGGCACCACGATGCTGTCCTGGCCCGACGCCCTGTGCGGAACGCTCGCGCGCGGCGGACGGCACGTCGTGCGCTACGACCTCCGCGACTCCGGCGCTTCGACCACGCTCGACCCGGACGCCCCGGCCTACACCCTGCGCGATCTCGCCGCCGACGCGGCCGCTCTCGCCCGCGAACTCGACGACCGGCCCGCGCACCTCGCCGGGATCGGGGTCAGCGGGATGGTCGCCCAAGTCGCCGCACTCGACCACCCCGGCGCGTTCTCCGCCCTGACCCTGTACGGAACCCGCCCCGTCGCGCCCGGTCCGGTCGACCCGGACTTGCCCGACCACGACGCGAATGCCATGCGCGAACTGTTCGCGCTGCCGATGCCCGACTGGGCGGACCGCGCCGCCGTCGCCGAACGCGCCGCCGCCAGCGCCGAGATCCTCGGCAACGACCCGGAGGCGGCCCGCCGCCTCGCGGCCCGCGTCTTCGACCGCGCGGCCAGCACGGATCCGGCCGTGCAGCTGGCCAACCACCTGGGCATGGTGTTCTCCAAACTGGACTGCACGCCCCGCTGGCGCGAACGCCTGCCCGAACTCGCGATCCCGACGCTGGTGCTGCACGGCCGCCGGGACGTGTTCTTCCCGGTGGGCAACGGCGAAGCGCTCGCCCGCGAGATTCCTGGCGCGCGCCTGGTGGTCCTCGATCACGCGGCGAGCGCGATTCCGGACGCTGCCGCCGAGAAGATCGCCGAGGCGATGCTCGCCGCCTGACTCTTGCCGGTACCCGCGGCGCGGGGCACCGGATTTCCGTTGCGGTTAACGGCGACGCGGGGGCCGATACCCGGACGGCTGCGCGGCGAATGGGCAAGGGTGCGTCCGCGCTTTCCGTTGCCGCAGCGCTAGTCTCGGCCGGGTGGACCCGCTCACCGCGTTGCTCGAAGGACCCCGCGCGCACGGCGCGTTCCTGCTCCGGTCCGTGCTGCGCCCGCCGTGGTCGTTGCGGATCGAGGACGAAGCGCCGCTGACCGTGCTCGCCGTGGTTCGCGGCGACGCCTGGCTCGTGCCCGACCACGCCGACGCCGTCCGCCTGGACGCAGGAGACGTCGCGGTGGTCCGGGGACCCGAGCCGTACCTCGTCGCCGGCGATCCCGCGACGCCGCCGCAAGCGGTGATCCGCCCGGGACAGGAATGCGTCGCGCCGGACGGCGGTCATCTCACCGACCTGACCGAGTTCGGCGTCCGCACCTGGGGCGCGGACGCCGACGGGCCGACGATCCTGCTCACCGGCACGTACCCGACGGTCGGCGAGGTCTCGCGGCGGCTGCTGGCCGCGGTGCCGAGCGTCGTCACCGCGCGCGCCGGGACCGCGCCGGACCCGCTGGTCGCGATGCTCGCCGACGAGATCGACCGCGACGTTCCCGGGCAGGAAGCAGTCCTGGACCGGGTGCTGGACCTCCTGCTCGTCCGCGTCCTGCGGGAATGGCTCGACCGCCCGGCCGCCCCCGCCTGGTACCGCGCGCACCGCGACCCGGTGGCCGGCCACGCTCTGCGGCTGCTGCAGAACCAGCCCGAACACCCGTGGACTGTCGCCAGCCTCGCGAGCGCGACCGGCGTTTCCCGCGCCGCGCTCGCGAGACGGTTCACCGACGCGGTCGGCGAGCCGCCGATGACCTACCTCGCCGCCTGGCGGCTCGCCCTCGCCGCCGACCTCCTGCGCCGGCACCCCGACGCGACCCTCACCGCCATCGCCCGGCAAGTCGGCTACCGCAGCCCGTTCACGCTGAGCGCGGCGTTCAAACGGGAGTACGGGCGCAGTCCGCAGCACTACCGGCTGCGCCAACCCGCCTGACGACGCGGACTCCCGCCAACCCCGCAGACCTAGCAACTCACCTCACGAGCGCTCTCCGCCGCCAACGCCTGCGACGACTGCACGGCCAGCCGTCGCAGGCGGCACACCCCGTGGAAACTCAACAACCGAACGACCGACCCCACAACCGCACCCAGCGGCTAACCGCGCAGCCGCCGACCGCAAACCCACGAAGGCGGCTGCCGGAACTCACCGCCCGAACGCTCGGCGCCACCCGCCAACCGCGGATGGCGGAACCACCTGACCAAAGCCAGGTCAGTCCTCCTCCCCGGACATCTGCGCGAACAAGCGCCGCACCTTCTCCGCCGCGCCGTCGGACAGGAACAGCTCGAGGTTGTCCGCCGACATCTGTGCCGAGGGTTCGGCGCGTTCGAACATCGCCTGCTCGAACTTCCGCACGTCCCCGCCCTCGGCGAGGACCAGGGCCAGTTCCGCGCCGTCGCGCATCGCGAGGTTCGCGCCCTGCCCGGCGAACGGCGACATCAGGTGCGCCGCGTCCCCGATCAGCGTCACGCCCGGCGTGTGGTCCCACCGCAAGCCGATCGGCAACGCGGTCAACGGATACACCTCCACCGGCCCGGACGCGGCGTCCAGCAGCCCCAGGAACTCCGCTGGCCACCCGGCGAACAGCTCCTTCAACGCGGCACGGGCGCGATCCGGGTCGTCGAACGGGATCCCCGATGTCTCCGGCCAGTCCTCGGCGCAGCGCAACGCCAGGTGGACGCGGATCGTGCCGTCCCCGTTGCGCTGCGCGGAAAGCGTCCGATGATCCCCGATCGCGGAGAAACTGCCGCGCCCGACGAGCGCCGACTCCGCCGGGTGCGCCCGGTCCGCGTCGTGGATGACCAGGCCCACCCCGTGCACGCCGCAATAGGCCGGCTCCGCGTCGGTGAGCAGCGGGCGGATCCTCGACCGTCCGCCGTCCGCGCCGATCAGGAAATCGCAGTCCAAGGTTTCGCCGCCGGACAAGTGCACCCGGTGCCGTCCGTCGCCGAGCGGCTCCGCGCGCGTCACGGCGTGTCCCCAGTGGACGGTCTCCTCCGGAAGCGCGTCGAGCAGCAGTTTCCGCAGCGCCGGCCGGTCCGCCTCCGGACGGCTCCAGCGGAGCGGTCCCTCGTCCGGAGTGATTTCCTGCCGCAGCAGGGTTCCCGCGGAGTCGTAGAGGACCATGTCCTGGCCCTCCGGCCGGGCGATCTCGCGGTAACCGGCCTCCAGGCCGGCCTCGCGCAGCGCCCACTGGCCGTCGTCGACCGTCAGGTCCAGCGTTCCGCCTTGGACTCGTGCTTCGCGGCCGGCGTCGCGTTCGCAGACCACGGCGTCGATGCCGTGCGCCTTCAGCACCCGCGCGCAGATGAGGCCGCCGAGCCCGCCCCCGGCGATGACGATTCGCATGATGACATCCCCTCGATACACTGTATTGACGAAATACACCGTATCGAACTGGTCCCGGTAGTGTCACCCGAAAAGGAGCGAGCATGGACGAACTGGTGTGGGAACGGCCCGAACCGCCGGCGCGCGCGACGCCGGCGCCGCTGAGCCGCGCCCGCATCGTCGAGACCGCCTGCGCGCTCGCCGACGAAGGCGGTCTCGACGCGGTGTCGCTGCGCAAAGTCGCGGCCGCGCTCGGAGCCGGGCCGATGCGGCTGTACGGCTACCTCGACACCAAAGAAGAACTGCTCGACCTGATGACCGACGCTGTCTACGGCGAGATCCCGCTGCCGGACCCGGACACCGAAGGCGTCGCCGCCCTCCGCGCGCTCGCCCACGGCTGCCGAGCCGCGGTCCAGCGGCACGAATGGTTCGCAGACCTGATCGGCGGACGGCCTGGCCTCGGCCCGAACGCGCTCGCCTACCTGGAAGCGTCGCTCGCCGCCGCGGCCGGTCCTGGTCCGATCGAGGACGCCATGATCACCGTGTTCACCGTGCACTCCTACGTGATCGGCGCCGTGCGCAGCGAAATCCGCGAGCGCCGGTTGATCAGCGACACCGGACTCGACGAGGAAGGATGGCAGCGCGCCGCCGGACCGTACCTGAAGCGGATGTTCGACACCGGCCGCTACCCCACTCTTCTCCGCACCTCGCGCGACGCTGTCCACCCCGACGGAGACGCCGTCTTCGCCGCCGGCCTCGAACGAGTGCTCGCCGGACTCTCCGTGGGCTAGTTACCGCTTAAGCGGCAAGATGGGCGCATGGACACCGCCGCGCTGGGCCCGACGACCCGGGTCATGCACGCCATGGAGCAGCTCTGGGCCGAAATCCGGCGGCGGCACGCGGACGTTCCCGAAGCGATCCTGGTCCTGGCGTCGGGAACGATGGGCACCACCACCGAGATCCACGGCCACTTCGCGCGGTCCCGCTGGCACGTCGGCGAAGGCGTCGAACCGCGCGCCGAGTTCTTCCTCGGGGCGGAAGGCCTGCGGCGCAGCGCGGCCGAGATCCTCTCCACCACGCTGCACGAGGCCGCGCACGGGCTCGCCGCCACCCGCGACATCGTCGACGTCAGCGACGGCCGCTACCACAACAAGCGCTTCGCCGCGCTCGCCGCCGAACTCGGCCTGCGCGCCGAACAGGCGGACCGGATCGGCTGGTCCTCGACCACCGCGCTCCCCGCGACCATCGAGGCGTACGAAAGAGAACTCACCCGGCTCGAAGCGGCGCTGACCGTGTGGCGGCACACCGAGCAGGAAGTCGCGCGACGCGCGATCGCGGCCCCGCCTGATGATCCGGAAACGCCGGACGAGGTCGCCGAACCGCTCGCCCCGCCGGTGGTGATCGCCCCGGTCGACGGCCGCGGCGCGCACCGCGGCGGACCGAACTACGTCGCGGCGATCTGCCGCTGCGAACCCCCGCGCCGGATCCGCGCGGCCCGGTCGATCCTGGAGCTCGGGCCGATCACCTGCACGTTGTGCACCGAACCGTTCATCGAGGCCTGACCGCTGCCGCGGCAGGACGCGGCGCGCTCAGCCGAGCCAGCCTCGGTGCAACGCCGGAGCCAGCTCGTGCGCCGCCGAATCCCGGACGGCGTTCTCGTCGTGGAGGTACCCCTCGGTGGTCGACAACGCGGAGTGCCCGAGGTCGCGCTGGACCTGGCGCGGCGGGACCCCTCGCTCGATCGCGTGCGTCGCGTAGGAGTGGCGCGCCGAATGCGGGTGAATGGTGTCGCACAACGGCTCCAGGTGCGTCGCGACGAACCTGGCCTCAGGAGTCTCGAGCACTTCCCGCAGCCGCGCGGTCTTGGGCGGCTGGCAGAACGTCGCGCACAACCGGCGCAGCAACGCCGTCACGTGCGAAACATGCACGCGCGCGCCGGTGCTCGTGACGAACAACGGCTCCGCCCGGTTCGCGCCGACCTGCCCGCGCACCGCCGGGACCCGCGGCATGACGCGCTGGGCCAGATAAGCGTCGAGCGCGTCCGCCACCGGTGCGGCCAGCGCGACCTCCCGGTCCTTGGAACCCTTGCCGTGCACGCGAAGCACGCCGAAGCCGCGCGCGGTCGGCCGCCGGTAGTCGCTCAGCTCGACGCCGACGAGTTCCTCCGCCCGCACCCCGGTGCCGATCAGGATCTCGACCATCGCCCGGTCGCGCAGCCCGTTCCGGCTGTGGCCGACCAGCAGCCACGCCGCGAGCAGCAACGCCCGGCACGCGTCGAACGACCAGCGCGAGGTCTGCGACGGGACTCCGGACGGCCGGTTGAGATGCTGCGCGCGCCGGTCCACGAGTGCCGCGGGATTGTGGCCGGCCAGGCCTTCCCGCAGCAGGTACTTGCGGTAGAACGCGGACACCGCCGACAGCATCCGGCCGCGGGTCGCGTCGCGGTATCCAGCCCGTGCCAGCTCGTCCAGCCACTGTTCGACGTGCTCCACCCGGACGTCGGCGAACGACGTGAACCCGTTGCGCAGGCACCACGGCAGCCACGCGAGCGCGTCCGGATCGGTTCGCCGCGCGCGGCCGCGACGACGGTTCGGGTCGGGCGGCTGATAGCCAGGCACCCACTCGAGCGGGATGCCGAGATCGGTCGCGTACGCGATGCGCGTGTTGAGCGACGCGTAGACGCGCAGGAATTCCCCGAACCGCTCCCGCGCGTCCTTGCCCGCTCCCCCGGACTCGGCGAGCGCGAGGGTCATGCGCGCCCGCCCGGATACCGCGCGGCGACCCCGGCGAGCACGAGGTCGATCCCGGCCAGGAACTGCTCGCGATCGTCGTGCTCGCGCATCTGGCTCGCCATCAACCGGGTCGTCTCGTACTCCTCCGGATCGAGGTCCTCCCACACGCGCGCCGTGGCGGCGAGGAATTCGGCCCGGTCCGCGGCCGGCTGGGCGACCTGGCCGTTCGCCGCGTTCTGCCCGGCCGCGCCCAGGACGTAGTGCATCAGCACCGAGGTCGCGGTGAACCAGTGCTCCTCGGGCACGCCCAGCGCGCGGACCCGGCGGCCGAGGCTTTCCATGATCCGCGGCGTCACCGGCCCGCCGGGGCTGCGGGACAGCTGGAGCAGCAGCTGCGCGGCGAGCCACGGATGCGCGTCGATCGCGGAGAACAGCCCGAGCGCGACCGCGTGCACCTCCTCCCGCGGCGAGCCGGCCGGCTCCGCGGCCAGCGCGTCCGCCACCACCGCGTCGGTCGCGGCGACCAGCAGCTCGCTCTTGTTCGCGACGTGCCAGTAGATCGCCCCGGGACCGGTCGCGAGCCGCTCGGTCAGCACCCGGAACGTCAGCCCGCTCTCGCCGGCCGCGTCCAGCAGTTCCACCGCCGCCTCGACGATGCGCTCGCGAGAGAGCGCCTCCGTGCGCCGCTGTCCCCGGCGCGTCCCCGTAGCCATGCTCCTATCTTGACATATCTGGAGCGCCGTTCCAATATGGAATGGCGTACCAGACATCATCCCGCGAAAGGAGTCTTGCCATGAACACCTCTGTCACGATCGTCGGCGCCGGGCTCGGCGGCCTCACCCTCGCTCGGGTCCTGCACGTCCACGGAATCCCCGCCGCCGTCTACGAGGCCGAGCCGTCCCCGACGTCGCGCGCCCAGGGCGGTCTGCTCGACATCCACGACTACAACGGTCAGCTCGCCGTCGAGGCCGCCGCGCTGACCGCCGAATTCCGAGAGCTGATCCTGGAAGGGAGACAAGAACTGAGACTGCTGGCCCGGGACGGAACCGTGCTGTTCGAACAGCCCGACGACGGCACCGGCGGCCGTCCCGAAGTCCACCGCGGCGAGCTGCGGCAGTTGCTGATCGACTCGCTGCCGGAGGGCACTGTCCACTGGGGACACAAAGTCAGCGGCGTGCGCGCCTTGGCTCAGGGCTACGAGGTCGCCTTCGCCGACGGGACCGCGATCGCCACCGACCTGCTGGTCGGCGCGGACGGCGCGTGGTCGAAGGTCCGGCCGCTGCTGTCGGCGGCGAAGCCGGAATACACCGGCACGGCGTCGATCGAGACCTTCCTCCACGACTCCGACCGCCGCTTCCCCGCCACGGCCGATGCGGTCGGCGGCGGAATGCTGCTGGCCCTCGAGCCGGGCCACGGCATCACGGCACACCGCGAGCGGAACGGAACCCTGCACGCCTACGTCGGGCTCGCCCGGTCGCTGGAGTGGTTCGAGGGCATCGATTTCGCCGACCCAGCCGCCGCGACCGCCCGGATCGCCGCCGAGTACGAGGGCTGGTCGCCCGCGTTGACCGCGCTGATCACCGAGACCGACACCGCGCCGGTCCTCCGGCCGCACTACGGCCTGCCGGTCGAGCACCAGTGGGAGCGAGTGCCGGGCGTGACCCTGATCGGCGACGCCGCGCACCTTGCCCCGCCGAACGGGGAAGGCGCGAACCTGGCCATGCTCGACGGCGCCGAACTCGGACGCGCGCTGGCCGAGCATCCCGACGACCCGGAGGCCGCGCTTGCCGAGTACGAAAAGGCGATGTTCCCGCGCAGCGCGGAGATCGCCGCCGAGGGCGCGCACCTGCAACAGCAGATGTTCGGCCCCGGCGCGCCGAACGGCCTGATCGCCGAGTTCGTCGCCGGGACGTAGGAAATTCGGGGTCGCGCCACCCGGAATCCGGGGCGAGCCGCTGGTTCCCGGGTGGATCCTCTGCGCCGCAGGTGTTCCGGCTGTCGCCTCAGGAGCTGTCGCGGACCACGGCCAGCCCACCGACCCGGGTCGTGATGCCCGCCGGGCCGCGACGAGCCGACGCGAGCACGCTGGCCGGTCGGCCGAGGCTGTCGCCCTGCTCCACCTCGATCGCGACCGTCTCCGCTCCTGCGGTGTCGAGCAGGTGCGCGGCCAGGCAGCCGGTGCTGTTGGCGTTGGCGACGTCCTCGTCGACACCGATCGCCGGCGCGAACATCCGCGCCGCGCCCGGCCGGTCGCCCACGGGCGGCACGTACACGAAACAGCCGAGCAGCCCGTATTGCTGGCACGCCGCGGCCAGCCTGCCGAAATGCGGGCGGACTCGGCGCAGCGCGAACCGGTCGCGCACCGGCACCAGCATGCGTGGCGCAACGGGTGTGGCGATCCGGGCCGTGTCGGTCGGATGCGGATCGTCCGCGGTGAACCCGAGCGCGGCGACGATCGCGGCGCGCTCGTCCGGTTGCGGGTGCCGCAGCGCGACCAAGCCCTGGTCGAACCACACCTCGATGCCGGCGGGACGGCGGATCGCGACCGTGTCGAACGTGCGCCCGCCGGTATGTTGGCGGTCGTTCAGCTCGTTCAGCCCGCTGCGCGTCAACCGGACAGCCTGAGCGGCAACCGTGCCGTGGCCGCAGCCGGAGAGTTCCGCCGCGGCGGTGAAGAACCGGACCGGCAGGCCACCGTCCGGTGTCCGCCCCGACCCGAGAAACGCCGCGTGCGAGGCACCGGCCGCAGCGGCGACCGCACGCCGGTCCGCATCTGTCGCCGCCGGGTCGTCGTCAGTGACCGCCGCGGGGCTGCCGCCCCCGCCGGCGCGCCGCACGCACGCGTCGACCACTGTTACCTCCGGCCAGGACATCGGTCAGTCGACGCCCTCGACGATGCGGAAGTCGCGCTCGACGGCGTCGGACAGGACGGCCAGCGCTTCCTGATAGGCCGCGCTCTCGCGCGTCGCGACGGCCTGCTCGAAGCTGTCGAACTCGATCAGGATGGTGCGCTCGGCGATTCCGGCGTCGTGCGCCGCCACCCGGCCGCTGCGGACAAGGACCCGCCCGCCCCCGGCCTGGACGGCGACGCGAGCGAGCTTGTCGTAGGCGGCCAGTTTCTCCCGGTCCGAAATCCGGCGGTAGACGCTGACCCAGTAGCCCTTGGGCATGGCACCTCCAGTGTCGGGTCGAGTGAAGCTGCCTCGCGGGTCGGGCGGGGACGAACTCGACGGCGGCGCTTCCCCATCGGCCTGTTTCGAAATCAGAAACGCCGAGCGGATGTTAGTGTTTCGAATAACGAAACGCAAGGAGGGTCATGCCGACGCCTCGCCCCGGAACCCCGGTCCGCGGATCGACGACCGGCCGTCCCCTCATGGCCGCGATGGACCTGTTCGGCCGCCGATGGGCGCTGCGCATCCTCTGGGAACTGCGCGCGGGCCCGCTCGGCGCCCGGGCACTGCTGGCCCGCTGCGAAGGGATGTCGTCCAGCGTCCTCTACCAGCGGCTCCGCGACCTCGCCTCCAGCGGGATCATCGCCTCCTCGGCCGAAGGCTACGAGCTGACGCCGCTGGGAACCGCGCTCCGCGATGCCCTCCGGCCGCTCGACGAATGGGCGAGCGTCTGGGCGCGGGAGCAGGAACGCGCCGATCGGGAGTCCGCGGAGAAGTGAAGCGCGGCGCCCTGGCGTTGCCGGGCGACCGTGTTCAGCGGAAGATCACGTCCGAGCAGGAGTAGAACGCCTCGCCGGAATCGGGCCAGTGGCGTTGCCAGATCGAGTAGATCAGGTGCCTGCCGGTCCGCCCGCCGGGCAGGTTCGCCTGGAGCTGGTAGGCGTTGCCGGCGATCGGCGGGTTGTCCTGCCGGTAGAACGGGGTGTCTTCCAGGTCGGACCACTTGAGCGGCTTCGTGGGGTCGTAGCCCGGCTTGGTCACGTAGAGCTCGAAGGTGCCCTCGTGCGCCGCGGTCAGCTGGTACTGGAAGGTGTACAGGCCGCTGCTCGGCAGCGTGGTCGCCGGCCAGTCGTCGCGGGCCAGGTCGAGCCCCTTGTACTTGTCCCGGCCGGCGCTGCACAGCTTGCCGTCCGGGATGATCTCGCGGCTGCGGCCGCTGGCGTCGGCGATGTTGACCTCGTCCCAGTCGTAGGGCGGCCAGCTGTCGCCCACCGCGACCGCGGCCTTGCACGCGGCGGACTGCGGGTTTTCCGGCCCTTCCCGGAAACACTGCATGATCCGGCTGATCGGGTTGCCCATCGAGCCGTGCGCCAGCGCGGGGACGGCGGTGAAGACCGAGGCCGCGCCGAGCACGGCGGTCAGGGTCGCGACTTTGACGGCGGAGCGGGAAGCTTCATCGCGGGCTCCTCTTCCGAGAGGTCTAGACCACACCCACGGTAAGCGTCCCGACACGCGGCTTGTAGGCCCGAAAGTCGGTGGAGGCGATTCCGGTGCGCTCGCGGGGCGCGTCATGACGCCCGTGGGCCTCCCCGCGCCGGATTCCGGGCCCCAGTTCATCCCCCTCTCCCGCGGGGGACGCCCTCCTGCCGCAACTATATGAATAATCTCAGTTATCCATATAGTCGTGTACCAGCACCGCGCCTTGCCTGTTCTAGTTAGTTATCTGATACCTCCTGTTTTAGTATCGAAACCCTAACTGTAGGATTGGCTCCACCTGCGGAAAGGGGCAGTGATGGAGACGGTGGGGCCGCCGATCCGGCGCGGAAGCCGGGAGGAACGCCGGGAAGCGACGGTGCGCGCGTTGGCCGCCGGGGAGGAGGCGGGGTGTGCGTACTGCGGCGAACCGCTGCCGCCTATCCCCCGCCAAGGCGGGCGGCCGACGCCCTACTGCCCCGCCGACCCGGAGCGCTACGGCAAATGGGGCGCGAAGGTCATCACGTGCGCGATGCTCGACGAGCAACGCGAGATCTGGGTGACCGTCTACGGCCCGGACCAGCCGATGACCCAGCTCGACACCCAGGCGCTCGACAAGCAGCTCGGCTCGGCGCTGTCGGCGTTGGACCCGCTGCACGCGGAGCTGTCCGCGCTGCGCACGCACGTCACCGACCAGACCGCGGCGGCGCTCAAAGCACGGGAAGAGGCCGAGGCTGCCCGCGACGAGGCGTTGGAGCAGGCCCGGGTGGCGAACGCGGAGCGCGCGCATGCGATAGCCGCCGCGGAGGAGGCGCGCGAGGCTGAGACGGCAGCCAAGAAACAGTCCGAAGTGGACCGAGCGGAGCGCGACGTGGCCCTCGCCAACGCTGCTGCGGCCAGGAAAGCGCAGGAATCCGCGCTGGCCGTCCGGGACGAAGCCGAGAACAACCGGCAGCGCGCGCTCGAGCAGGCAGCAGCCGCACACGACCGGGTCACGGCGTTGCAGCGGGAGATCTCGGCGTTGCGCGCGACGGCGGTCGAGGATCTGGAACAGGCCCGGCGCGACGCGGCGGAAGCGCAGCAGCAGCTCCGGGCATCCCTGATGGCTGAGCACGAGAGCCGGATGCGGGAGCTGGAACAGCGGCTGCGCGAGCAAGCGGCGGAGGCGGACGAACGGGTGCGCGGTGTTCAGTCGGCAGCCGATCAACGGGTCGCCGAGTCCGCGGCGCAGCTGAGCCAGGCGACCAAGGCATACGCCGAAACGCTGGCCCCGCTGCACGCTGAACTGGGAGAACTGCGCGCCCGGGTCAGTGCGCAGCAGGCGGAACTGGACGAACTGCATCGGCTCCGCGAGGCCGAGGAAACGGAGCAGCCGGGAGACGCAGCAGCCACCGACCACGAGAGGGTTGTGGTTGAGGACCCGAAGTCACCGGATCTTCCCGGCTGACGGACCTCGCGGTGCCATTCTCGGCCCGCCTAGGCGCGCCTCCGCTGTACGCACCGACCGTCCGCTCGTCGCGTCGCCGTCGATGCCGATCGACGGTGCCACCGCAGGGTGCCGCATGGCTTGTGGTCATCGTCGGCACTGCGGATCCCCGCGCGGCGGGACTGCCAGTGTTGGTGTGGATCCGGTGGGCGCTACCTCTCGGCGGCCTCAAGCGACCCGATGTATGACCCGCAGCGCAGGCCGAGGCGGGAGTCGTCGTGGCGACCATCAACTGTCGCCGCATTCGGGGGCGGCCCCGACTGGGTCACCGTGCTGGGGATGTCCCCAGGAGCGTCGCCCGATCGCTGCCGGGGCTGCAGAACGCCCCCGCGCTGGCACGGCAGGTCATCGCCGAGGTCCCGCGCGGCAGGTCGCGAGCATCGTGCGTGCTACAGCCACCCGCTCGTCTCGGCGACCCGCACCGCCTCCGCGCGCGTGCGGGCCTGGGTCTTCCCGATGGCCGAGGACAGGTGGTTGCGCACTGTCCCGGCCGACAGGCCCAGCGCCTGCGCCAGGTCCGCGACCGTGCCGCCTTCCGCGGCGGCGCGCAGGACGTCCGCCTCGCGGTCGGTGAGCGGGCTCGCGCCGCCGGCCAGGGACTCGGCAGCGAGCGCCGGGTCCACGAACCGCAGGCCGGCGTGGACCCGCCGGATCGCGTTGATCAGCTGTTCCGGGCGCGAGTCCTTCACCACGAACCCGGCCGCGCCCGCGGACATCGCGCGCGAGAGGTAGCCGGGGCGGCTGAAGGTGGTGCAGATCAGCACGCGGCACTCCGGAAGGGCGTGCCGCAGTTCAGCGGTCACGGCGAGCCCGTCGCGGCCAGGCATCTGGACGTCGACGAGCGCGATGTCCGGCGAGGTCCGTTGCGCGGCGGGCAGGACATCGGGCCCGGACCCGACCTCGGCGACCACCTCCAGGTCCGATTCCATCCGCAGCAAGGAAGCCAGCGCGCCGCGCACGAGCGCCTGGTCGTCGGCCACCAGGACCCGGATCATGCGGTGCCTCCCGTCGCCGGTCCGCGCGCCAGCACCCGGAAACCGCCGTGCGGGCCGCGGCCGTGTTCGAGCGAGCCGGACACCGCGGCCATCCGCTCGGCGAGGCCGGTGAGGCCGTGTCCGGGCACGACCTCGGCGGGGACGGTCCCGTCGTCGGCGACCTCCAGCCAGTCGCGACCGATGCGGACGGTGCAGCGCTGCGCGTCGGAATGACGGAGCACGTTGGTCACGGCTTCCCTTACTACATAACCGAAAACGCCCTGCAGTTCAGGGGCGGCGGCATCGGCCTCGGCGGGCAGTTCGGCGTGGACTCCAGCGGCGCGCAACGCCATCCGGGCGCCGGCGACTTCGGTCGCGAGCGACACCGCCCGGTAGTCGGACACGGTGGCGCGGACGTCGGAAAGGGCTTCCCGGCAGAGGTCGTCCAGGTCCCGGATCTCGGCCAGCGCCGCGGCGGTGTCGTCCGACGTTTCCAGGATCCGCCGCGTCAGGCCGAGTTTCAGTGTCATCGTGGAGAGGCTGTGTCCGAGGACGTCGTGCAGGTCCCGGGCGACGCGCTGCCGTTCCTGGTCGACGGCCATCCGCCGGATCTGCTCGCGAGCCGCCCGGAGGTGGCCGATGGTGAACGTCAAGGCGTAGACGATGCCGAGGATCGCGGTGACGGCGACGAGCGTGAGGACCTGGCCCCAGGCCACGACGCCGTTCTGGACGAGCATCCACGCGATCTGCGCGAGAGCCGCCCCGGTGCCGAGCAGCAGCGAAAACCGCAGCGGCAACAGCATGAGTCCGGTCGCGATCGCGTAGGTGAGGCCGGTCAGGTACGCCGGGGAGCCCAGGATCAGCGCGGGCGTGGCGCCGAGCGCGAACATCACGGCCACCATCGCGATCCGCCGCCGCCGCAGGGCGAGCGGGCCGAACCACAGCACCAGCAGGTACGCGACGGCGTAGCAGGCGAGGACGGCGAACACGAGCCTGGTGCGCACCGGCCCGAATTGGCTGTCCGCGATCGCGACGACCCAGGCCGCCAGGAAGCCCATCAGCACGCCGTTGACCACGACGGACCGGACGCGGCCGCGGCGCGGGTCGGGTCCTTCCGTCCAGAAGCTCCAGTCCGGCCACTGACGGGCCGAGAACCGGTCCGGATCTGGTTCGCGCACGTCGATCATGGTACGACCGCCGCGCCGACGATCACCCATGACAAACGGCACGGGCGGTTCCGGCGGGGCGATGCTGAAGTAGCCGCATGTTGCGCCTGAAGAAATCCGGTCGGACCAAGTACGAGATCACCAGCGACGGCCGCCCGCTCACCGTCATCGAAGGCCGGTCCGGAGGGCAGTTCCGGCTGGACGGCGGCAGCTACCTGATCCGCCGCCGGCTGCGCACCTACCGGCTGCTGACCGCCGACGGGTCGGTGCTCGCGAGCGCGCACCGACCGGGTACGCGCTCGTGGAGCGTAGAGACCGCCGGTTCGGTGCTGCGCTTCCGACGGACCGGCCGCCGCGACCACGATCAGGTCGACGAGGCCGGCAACACTCTCGGCACGGTCACCGCGGAGTCCGCCGACCTGCCCGGCGTCGAGCCGGAACTCCAGGTGTTCGTGCTCGCGGCGCTCGCGATGCGCTCACGCCGCCGACGCGTCGTGGTCGTCGCGGGCAGGTGAGCGGCGACTACCCTGGACGGGTTCGCCCGCCTGCGCTGGAGAGACCTTGCCCGACCGCCGTACCCTGACCGCCGACTGCACGAGTTGTTTCGCGCTCTGCTGCGTCGCGCTCACCTTCACCAAGTCCGCCGATTTCGCCATCGACAAGCGGGCGGGCGACCCGTGCCCGAACCTGCGGTCCGATTATCGCTGCGGCATCCACGATCGGCTGCGCCCCAAGGGATTCGCGGGCTGCACCGGGTACGACTGCTTCGGGGCCGGACAGCAGGTGTCCCAGGTGACGTTCGGCGGCCGGAGCTGGCGCGAGGCGCCGGAAACGCGCGACCGGATGTTCGCCGCGCTCCCGGTGATGCGGCACCTGCACGAACTGCTCTGGTACCTCACCGAAGCGCGCTCGCTGGCCGTGACCCGCGAGATCCACGCCGACCTGGACGCCGAGATCGCCGACCTCGAGCGGGTCACCGGCGAAGACGCGGACGCAGTGCTGGCCATCGACGTCGACGCGCGTCGAGCGCAGGTGAACCCGCTGCTGGCGCGCACCAGCGAACTGGTCCGAGCCGCGGTCGGACGCAAGAAGGACCGGCGCGGGGCCGATCTGATCGGCGCGAAACTGGCCGGAGCGGACCTGCGCGGCACGAACTTCCGCGGCGCCTACCTGATCGCCGCCAACCTGCGGGACGCGAACCTGCCCCGCGCTGACCTGATCGGCGCGGACCTGCGCGATGCCGACGTCCGCGGCGCCGACTTCACCGACAGCATTTTCCTCACCCAGTCCCAGGTCAACGCAGCCCGCGGCGACGCGGCGACCACACTGCCGCCGCGGCTGACCCGCCCGGACCACTGGTAGTCAGCGCGGCCGGGTGGACCCCACGACGACCCCGGCGAGCCGGGCGATCCAGCTGCCGCACACGCACCGCACGTAGTCGGCCCGGCTGTCCGCCGACGCGGGGACGATGGCGGAGGCGGGCAGTTCGGCCAGGGGCCAGCCACAACGGGGGCAACGGTTTTCTTCCATGACCGCCATCGTGCGGTAATGGTTCAGTGCAGTTCAACCCTTACGGATTGCCGCACAGCGGGGCGTCCGAGACCCGCCCGGGAGTCGAACCCGGAAGTCCACGGCTTTGCGGGCCGTGCCACGACCGTCGTGCAGCGGGCCGGTCGCGCGCCGTGGTGTCGAGCCACGTTGGCGGGGCTTATGAGGCTCCGCTGGTTGCCGAACCGCGCGCGGGGACACCGTCCGAAGCGGACGGAAGCCGTCGTGCCCCCGGCAGGAGTCGAACCTGCGTTCCCGGCTTCGGACGCCGGCGTCGTGTCCGTTGGACCACGGGGGCGGAAGTGGGCCGCCAGGGACTCGAACCCTGAACCCGCCGGGTAAAAGCCGGCTGCTCTGCGCGATTGAGCTAACGGCCCGCGGCGGGGTGGCTGCCCGTCGAGGGTTCGAACCTCGGTTTCCGCGTCCAGAGCGCGGCGTCCTGCCAGTTGGACGAACGGGCATCGGCCCCCGGTCCAGGATTCGAGCCTGGGCCCGCGGATCCCGAGTCCGCGATGCCGCCGGGCTGCCCCAGCCGCGAACGCGCGAGGAGCGTCGGATGCCCGCGGGTCGAACGCGGTGTCTCCTGTCCCGAACCAGGCGGGGCACCGGCGGCGCACGACGGCAGTCCGCGTCGTGCGCGGGAAAAGCCCGGCGCCCCCTCGGCGCCGGGCCCGTACCCCGACCAGGATTCGAACCTGGGACTTCCGCATTCGTAGTGCGGCGCTCTGTCCCGCTGAGCTACCGGGGTGTGCGTCCGAAGCCGCGAACGGGCGCCGGACCGCGAACGGCCGGAGGGCATCGAACCCTCTTCTTCGGTTTGGAAGACCGACGTGTCCGCCGAGTTCACCACGACCGCATGGCGCGCCCGTCCGCGGGCGCAGTGGTGAAGGAGGGAGTCGAACCCTCAATGCCCTCGCGGGCGCCCGGGTTACGGCCGGGTGGGGCTGCCGCCGCCCCGTCTTCACCATGCGGGTCCGGCGGCTCGCGCCTGCCGGACCCGGTGCTCGTCCTGGCCGCGGGTGAGGCGACGGGGACGAGCATTTCGGAAATGTCTTGCTCCGCTGTGCAGTTGTCAAAGAACCGCGCCCATCGGGAAATGGGCAGCAGGAAAATACCGGCGCGAAAAACAACCGCGGCGGGAATCAATGGAATTCGGAAGCCCGGACGAAAGAAGCCGCCCGGATCGGTTTCCCGACGGGCGGCTCCCCGGTGCGCGCAGCGACTGCTGCGTCAGGTCAGGGAGCGGACACCGCCCAGGATCCCGCCGTTGTGGCCGGTGTGCACTGGCGAAGCGGCGAACACTGCACAGCGCGGAACGCGGCCGGATAGCGGCCTCGCATCTCCCGCTTCCGCATGGTCGTCATGACCGCTCCTTCATCCGCTGTGGTGGAATCATCTTCACCCACGAAGAAGCGGCGCGTCAATCTTATTTTCCAGGAGAGTATTTCCGGGCGGCCTTTCCCGGGAAGCCGGATCGTGCTGTAATGGGCGAGTGCACTTCAACCCTTACGGCGGCGCGGGCGCGCAAGTAGCCGCCGACCTGGCGAGTCTCTCCCAGCGCGACGGCGTCACGGCCGCCGAGGTGCGGGCCGCGGGGCAGGCCCGGGACATGGTGCTGCCGCGCATCACCGCGGACGAGGCGGCGCGGGTTCTCGCCTGGGGGCGGCGGCTGCACGAGGTGTTCGTCGCGGAGACGACCGCCGAACGGATCGCTCTCCTGAACGAGCTGCTGGCCGTCGCCGCGTGCCGGCCGAACATCGCCAGCCACGACGGGAAAGCGCCGCATCTGCATTACTCCAGCGAAGGCGCGGGCGTCGTCGAGCGGTTCTACGCCTACACCGCGGGCGGGCTCGCGCATCTGGTGTGCGAGGAGCCGCACCGCCTCGGCGTCTGTGCGCGCGAAGGGTGCGGCGTCGCGTTCGTGGACACGTCGCGCAACGGACGGCGGCGGTTCTGCTCCACCCGCTGCGGCACGCGGGTCAACGTCGCCGACCATCGCGCGCGGCAGCTCGCGGGCTAGCCGGTCACTCGATCGCGTGCGCGGCTTCCCCGAACGAATGCAGCTCGGGGTACTTCGGCGCGATCGTGTCGCCGGACGATTCGCCGCGCAGGCGGCGGCCGATCCACGGCAGAGCGTGTTCCCGGCCCCAGCGGAGATTCGCGGCGCGCTGTTCCCGCGCGGACATGCGAGGGCGCGGACCCAGCGCGGCGTGCGCCACGCCGTGCTGCACGCCCAGCACGTCGAGGACGGCGATGGCGATTTCGGTGTGCCCGGCGGCATTGAGGTGCAGCCGGTCCGCGGACCACATGCGCCGGTCGCGCAGCTGACGCATCGACCACATGTCCACCAGCAGCGTCTCGTGCCGGGCCGCGATTCCGCGCACGTGCTCGTTGTAGATCGCGACCCGGCCGCGGATCTGCCGGAACAGCGCGTCCTCCACCCCGTCGACGCCGGTGAACAGCAGCACCTGCGCCCCGGCCGCGCGGAACCGGGCCACCGCGCGCTCGTAGGAGTCGGCGAGGCCGTCGATGTCGACCCGCGGCCGCATGAGGTCGTTGCCACCCGCGTAGACCGTGACCAGATCCGGTTTCATCGCCAGCGCCGGTTCGACCTGTTCGTTCAGCACCTGCGGCAGCAGCTTGCCGCGCACCGCCAGATTGGCGTACCGGAACCCCGGCTCCCCCGCGGCCAGCACCTCGGCGACCCGGTCGGCCCACCCGCGCACCCCGTTGCGCGCGGACGGATCGTCGTCCCCGACGCCTTCGGTGAACGAATCGCCAATACAGACTAAGCGGTTGGTCATTGCTTCAGTTTAGGCCCGGCGGCGCCGGCTCAGGCGCGGAGGCCGTCGAACAGGATCGCGATCGTGCGATCGCGCAGCTCCCGGTCGGATCCGACGTGCTCGGCCGCTTTCGCGGTGCCGATGATCACCGGGATCAGCTCGGTCGTGGTGAGGTCGCGCCGCACCGCGCCGCTGTCCTGGGCGCGGCGCAGCAGCACGCCGAGGGATTCGCGGAGCCGCTCCCCGATCACCGAACCCGTGCTGGGGACGCACACGCCGGCCGCGGTGAGCGCTTCGAAGTAGGCGTTCTTGGCGCTGGACATCTCGATCCAGCTGGTGAGGAAGGTGAAGAAGGCGGCTCCGGCGTCTTCGGCGTTCTGCGCGACGACAGCGTCCGCCTCGTCGACGAACCGGTGCAGGCGCGCGTAAAGGACGGCCTCCAGGAGCGCTTCTTTCGTGGGGAAGTGCCGGAATACCGTGCCGATGCCCACACCGGCCTCGCGCGCGACCTCCTCGGTCGGCGCGCCGGTGCCCTTCGCCGCGAAGACCGTCTCGGCGGCTTCGAGCACTTTCGCGCGGTTTCGCCGCGCGTCGGCGCGCAGCGGTTTGTCCTCCGTCACCGTTGCGATGGTAGTCGCGCGTCCTGGCCGCGCGGCGCCCGATCCAGGTCCGTGCGGTGCGGCGGAAGGTCGGAAACAACCCGTCCGGAGCAAGCGTCCGGAATCGTCAAACTTGTGCTGGTCGTTCACACTGTAGTGTGACGACCGTCACGAGAGGTGCACGACCATGACTCTAGGCGACAACGAAGTCACCCAGTCAGTTCAGGCGTCCTCCGGCGACCGCCGGGTGCAGGTACGCCGGGCGGCTCTGGCCGGTTCGATCGGAACCACCATCGAGTGGTACGACTTCTTCCTTTACAACACCGCCGCGGCGCTGGTCTTTCCCCATCTGTTCTTCCCCGCCTCGTCCTCCTACGCCGGGGTTATGCAGTCGTTCGCCACCTACGCGGTCGGCTTCGCGGCCCGCCCGATCGGCGCGGCGATCTTCGGTCATTGGGGCGACCGTCTCGGCCGCAAGGCGACGCTCATCGTGACGCTGCTGCTGATGGGCCTGTCCTCGGCGGTCGTCGGCCTGCTGCCCGGGGCGGCGACAATCGGCATCGCCGCCCCGCTGATCCTAGTGCTGCTGCGCTTGGTGCAGGGCATCGCGATCGGCGGCGAGTGGAGCGGATCGGTGCTGCTCGCGATGGAATGGGGCGACCAGCGACGGCGCGGGCTGCTGGCGAGTTTCGCGCAGGTCGGCGTACCGGTCGGGCTCGTGCTCGGCACCGGCGGGATGACGCTGCTGTCCGCGACGCTGTCGCCGGACGCGTTCTCCTCGTGGGGCTGGCGGATCCCGTTCCTGCTGAGCCTGGTTCTCGTGGCGATCGGTCTGGTGATCCGGCTGCGGATCCTGGAAACGCCGATGTTCGCCGCGGCGGTCGCGGCCAAGCGAACCTCGAAGGCGCCGGTGAAGGACGTCGTGCGGCGCCACTGGCGGGAAATCCTGCTGTCGGCCGGGTTGCGCTTCAGCGAGCAAATGCCGTTCTACCTGTTCACCAGCTACGTCCTCGTGTACGTCGTGCAGCGGCCGGGGTTCAGCAAAACGTTCGTGCTCAACGCGGTTCTGGTCGGCGCCGCTGCGGAACTGCTGCTGATCCCGCTGTTCTCCCAGTTCTCCGACCGCATCGGGCGCAAGCAGGTGTATCTGACCGGCGCGGTGCTGACCGGGGTGCTCGCGTTCCCGTACTTCACCGTGCTGACCCACAGCGGCCACGCGATGATCTTCCTGGCGATCATCGTCTCGCTCGTCGCGCACTCGATGCAGTACGGCCCGCAGGCGGCGCTGATCGGCGAGAGTTTCCCGACGCATCTGCGCTACGGCGGCGCGGGCTTGGGCTACCAGCTGGCGTCGGTCTTCGCCGGCGGTCCCGCTCCCCTGCTGGCGACCTGGTTGCTGCACACCACCGGCACGCCGTATTCGATCTCGATCTACATCGTCGCTTCGGTCGTGGTGACCGTGCTGTGCGTGCTCGCGCTGCCTGACCGTTCGAAGGCCAACATCGACGACGTCGGCGTGTACGCCCGCTGACCGCACGAAAACGGGGCTGCTACGCCGAAAACCGGCGTAGCAGCCCCGTGGTGTGAAGCGATCAGCGCTGCGGCGGAGGTCCGCCCTGCGGTCCGCCGAACGGGCCCTGCTGCGGGAACGGACCGCTTCCCGGTCCGGGTCCCTGCGGGCCGCCGAACTGCTGCGGCGGCGGTCCCTGGTACGGCCCGCCCTGCGGCGGCCCGGCCGGGGGCTGCGGCTGCGGCAACGACTGCTGCTGGGCAGGCGGCGGCGTGCTGGGCTGCGGCCGTTCCGGCGGCGCGGGCGGCTCTTCTTCCCGCACCGGCTCGGGGGTCTCCGGTTTCGCCGTCGCCCCGCCGATCGCCCGGCGGGACTCGCCGGTCGAAGCTCCGAGCGGTCCCTCGACCTCCTTGCGCGCCACGGCTTCCGCCGCGGCCACCGCTTCGGCGACCTTCGGGTCGCTGCTGGTGTCGAACCAGCTGGCGACCTCTTCGTCCTCGAGGTCGGGCTTGGCCGGGGTGTCGTCCTTCGGCGGCTCGTACCGGAACACGCCGTCGTCGCCGGGAGCGCCGAGCGCGCGGGCGAAGCCTTCGAGGGCCTTGCCGTAGTCGCTCGGGATCATCCAGACCTTGTTCGCGTCGCCCTGCGCCATCTGCGGCAGGGTCTGCAGGTACTGGTAGGCGAGGACTTCCGGCGTCGGGCGGCCGGCCTTGATCGCCGCGAACACCTTCTCGATCGCCTTCGCCTGGCCCTGCGCCTGCAGGTAGCGGGCGGCCCGTTCACCCTGTGCGCGCAGGATCCGCGACTGCCGTTCCGCCTCGGCGGCGAGGATCGCGGCCTGCTTCTGGCCTTCCGCGGCCAGGATCTGGCTCTGCTTCTGGCCTTCGGCCGTCTTGATCGACGATTCCCGCTGGCCTTCCGCGGTGAGGATCATCGCGCGCTTCTCCCGGTCGGCGCGCATCTGCTTCTCCATCGAGTCCTGAATGGAGGGCGGCGGCTCGATCGCCTTCAGCTCGACGCGGGCGACGCGGATGCCCCACCGGCCGGTGGCCTCGTCGAGCACGCCGCGCAGCTGGCTGTTGATGGCGTCGCGGGAGGTCAGCGTCTCTTCCAGGCTCATGCCGCCGACCACGTTGCGGAGCGTGGTGGTGGTGAGCTGCTCGACGCCGATGATGTAGTTGGAGATCTCGTACACCGCGGCGCGCGAGTCGGTGACCTGGAAGTACACGACGGTGTCGATGTTCACCGTCAGGTTGTCCTCGGTGATCACCGGCTGCGGCGGGAACGAGACGACCTGCTCGCGCAGGTCGATCCGCGCGCGCACCTTGTCCAGGAACGGGACGAGGAAGGTCAGGCCGGGCGAAGCGACCGTGCGGAACCGGCCGAGCCGCTCGATCACCGCCGACTGGGCCTGTGGCACCACCATGATCGCCTTGACCACGGTGATGATGACGAACAGAGCCAGCAGCGCGACCACGACGATCGCTATTGTCGACAAGAGCGTTTCCCCTTACCTAGTACCGTTTTTCCTCGGACGGCGCCTCACGAGACGATGTCCACCACGGCCGTGGCGCCGGAGATCTCGACGACCGTGACGCTGGTGCCCGGGGCGATCGGCGGCTGGGATTCGTGCACGGCGCGCGCCGACCACACCTCGCCGCCGATTTTGACCTGGCCGGCATCGTAGTCCACAGTGGACACCACGACGGCCCGGGCTCCGACCAGCGCGTCGACGCCGGTGGGGACGCCCGATCCGGCCAGGAAGCGGCGTTTGAGCGCCGGGCGGGCCAGGGCGAGCAGCCCGACCGAGCTGACCGCGAACACCGCGACGTCGAGATAGATGTTGCCGGTCAGCGCTTCCGAGCCGGCTCCGAGCAGCGCGCCGATCCCGAGCATGATCAGCACGAAGTCCCCGGAGATCACCTCCGCGATCATCAGGACGATGCCGACGATCAGCCAGATCAGAGCCGCTGCCATGCCCTCATGCTCTCAGATCGCGGTGGTTCGCACCGGGCAAACTACTCGACGTGACCGACGCGTGACCTTGGATTTTTCCGGCAAAACGGGCACTACGGAGCGTCGTCACCCGGTTCCGTCACGAAGTCGATGAGCCGTTCGACCGCGCCGATCAGCGGCGTTTCGAGATCGCGGAAGCTGCGCACCCCGGCGAGCACGCGCTGCCACCCCTCGTACGGTTCGCCCCAGCCGAGCGCGTCGCAGATGCCGGTCTTCCACTCGACGCCGCGCGGGATCTCCGGCCAGGCGCGGATGCCGACCGACGCCGGTTTCACCGCCTGCCAGACGTCGACGTACGGGTGGCCGGTGACCAGCACGTGCTCGTCGCGGATCTGCCCGACCAGGCGGGATTCCTTGCTGCCTTCGACGAGGTGGTCGACGAGCACGCCGAGGCGGCGGCCGGGTCCGGTTCCGAACTCGGCGATCCGGTCGGCCAGCACGTCGACGCCGTCGAGCGGTTCCACGACGACGCCCTCCACGCGCAGGTCGTGTCCCCAGACGCGTTCGACCAGTTCGGCGTCGTGCTTGCCCTCGACCCAGATCCGGGAGTCGCGCGCGACCCGGGCCTGCAGCCCGTGCACGCGCACCGAGCCGGACGCCGAGACCTGCCTCGCGGGGGCGGCGGCGTTCTTGACCGGCACGAGCGTGACCGGCTTGCCTTCCAGCAGGAACGCGGCGGGCGCGAGCGGGAACACCCGGTGGCGGCCCTTGGCGTCCTCGAGCACGACGAGTTCGCGTTCGATCTTCACCACCGCGCCGCAGTAGCCGCTGGCCGGGTCCTCGACCACGAGCCCGGGCTCGGCGGGGACCTCTGGGATCTTCCGCTTGCGGGGGCCGGAGAGCACGTCGTGATAGCGCACGGTCGGGCACGTTATCGGCGTGGCGGCGGGCAGTCCCGCCGCCACGCCGGGACGGGCGGATCCGCGTGGACGGCTGGCTCGCCTGCCGGGGCGCGTGCTGGCGGCGTTGGGGTCCTCGACGGCCGGTCCTGACCGCGGACTGGTTCAGCTGGCCATCCGCAGCACCGCGTCGGTGAACGGAGTCGGGCCGCCGCGGCGGAGCGGGCCCATCGCGACCAGTGGCGCGAGCGCGACGCACCAGGCGTGCACCCGGTCGCCGTCGAGGTGCGGCAGTTTGGCGATGCCGTCGTCCACGGCGGCGCCGGCGGCCATCGGCAGGACTGCCCAGTCGACCGCGTCGAAGGCCGGGTCTCCGACGCACGGCCGGGGGTCGATCGCGACCGCGCCGCGTTCCGGTCCGGCGTCGAGGACGTTGCCCGGGTGCAGGTCGCCGTGCACCAACGCGATCGGGCCGCTGGCCGCCAGCTTCTCGGACCGGGCCAGTCCGGTGCGCAGCGCGGCGACCGGCAGGTGCGCTTCGGTCGGGGACCCGGCGAGGCGTTGCTCGGCGAGGCCGAACATGAACCGGACGCGCTCGAGCTGCGTCGGGAACGGTCCGGCGGCCGGGACTCCGTGCACCTCGGCGAGCAGTTCGCCGATCTGGTTCCAGGGGACGTCGGCGCCGCGTCCGGTGAACGTGTCGCCGGGTTCGAGGCCTTCGAGCAGCACGGCGCCGTGGTCGAGGTCGGCGTCGAGGATCTGCACGACGCGCGAGAGCCCGGCCCAGGAGCCGAGCGCGGTGGCCTCCGCGGTCGCGATCGCGCGGTCCGGGCAGAGCTTGAGCACCTTCAGCACGCCGTCGCCGTCGCGGCAGAGCAGGGTGCGGCCGGTGTTGCCGGACCGGGCCTCGGACACGGTGAGGCCCCACTGGCGGCAGAGCCGGTCGACGAGCGCGGGCAGCGCGTCGCACCATGCCTGCGCCGCCGGGCCGAAGCGGTCGACGAGCCGGGCCCGGGCGGCCGGGTCCATCAGAGCGTTGTCCATGGGTTCCGCCATCAGAACAGCGGCCAGGGGATCGCGCGCCAGTCGTCGCCGGGCTCGGGGAACACCGCCTCGGCGAGCAGATAGTCGGTGCGCTGCGAGAGCGCCCGGATCTCGAAGCCGGTCAGGTGTTCGCCGAGTTCCGCGCCGAGGCGGCCGTCGAGGTCCGCGCGGAGCTTCCGCAGTTTCTCGACCGCCTCCTCGGGCAGTTCCTCGCCGATCCAGCCCCACAGCACGGTGCGCAGCTTCGGGTCGGTGTGCAGGCAGATGCCGTGGTCCACGCCGTAGACGCGGCCGTCGACGCCGGCCAGCAGGTGCCCGCCCTTGCGGTCGGTGTTGTTGACCACGATGTCGAGGACCGCCAGTTCGCGCAGGTCCGGGTGGTCGGCGTGGACGAGCACCGCCGGTTCGCCGAGCCGGTCGTGCGCGTGCAGCACGGTGCGCCAGCCTTCGGGGACCTCGTCCGGCGCGCAGACGTCGACCACTTCGGCGTCCTCGTCGGTCTCGACCCACAGCTGGACCATGCCCGGTCCGAACGGGCCGTCGCGCAGCACGGTCGGCGGGATCGCGCCGAGGCCGCAGGCGTCGGAGATCATCGCGGTCGCGACCTCGCGGCCGGCGAGGGTGCCGTCCGGGAAGTCCCACAGCGGCCGCTCCCCCGACACCGGCTTGTACACGACGCGGCCGGTGACGCCGTCGAGTTCGATCGCGCAGAACAGCGTCACGTTGGAGGCGTCGACCAGCCTGCCCTCGACGTCGAGCCGGCCGCGGGAGACGAAATCGCGGGCGGCGGGGTCGGCCGGCCCTGGCGCGGTGCTCGCCACGGCCGCCCTCAGTCCTCGGTCACGTCGACGTCGCGCCGGTACCCGTTCTGCCGCGGGCAGATGTGCCCGGCCGGGTCGAGCGGTTCGCCGCACAGCGGGCACGGCTTGCGGCCGGCGTTCACGACGCGGTCGGCGCGTTCGGCGAAGGCGCGGGCGGCGACCGGGGTGAGGAACACGCGGACCGCGTCCGGGCCCTCCTCGGTGTCGTCGAGCACGACGGTCTCGTCGATTTCGCCCTCGGTGATCGCGAGCAGTTCCACGACGACCGCGCCCGAGTCGGCGTCCCAGCCCAGCCCCATCGTGCCGACCCGGAACTCCTCCTCGACGGGCACCGTGAGCGGGTCCACGTCGACCTCGTCGTCGGGGGCGTGGGCGGGCACGTCGGCCCCGAACCGGCTGGCGACCTCCTCCAGGAGCGACCCGAGCCGCTCCGCGAGGACGACGACCTGCTGTTTTTCGATCGTGACGCTGATCGTCCGCACGTCCTCCGTCGCCTGGAGGTAGAAGGTGCGGTCGCCGGGCTCGCCGACCGTGCCGGCCACGAACCGGTCGGGCTTGCGGAAGACGTGGATTACGCGTGACATAGCATCTTCGACCCTAGGCCACGGCGCCATGATCGGCATCCGCCGCCCCGGGTACAGGGGAGTTCGCGCGCGTTTCCTGCGCGGTGCGTGCGGATCCGGACACGCAGCGGATCCTCGTTACGCTTTCCGGGTGCCTCGCATCTCTCCTCATGGAACCTGGACCTCTCCCGTCACCGCGGCCGACGCCGCGGCTGCCGGCGGCGGCGCGCAATGGCTCGCCGCGGTCGACGGCGCGCTCTGGTGGGCGGAGGCGCGGCCGGCCGAAGGCGGCCGGGTCGCGCTCGTGCGCGCGCTTCCCGACGGCGGCGTCGAGGACGTGCTGCCCGCGCCGTGGAACGTCCGGAACCGGGTGCACGAGTACGGCGGCCGGCCGTGGCTGGCGGTCGACGGCGTCGTGGTGTTCACGCACTGGGCCGACCAGCGGGTCTACGCCCTGAAGGACGGCGAGGTCACCGCTTTGACGCCGGAACCGGCTACGCCGCAAGGTGTCCGGTACGGCGACCTCCGGCCCGGCCGCGAGGGCGAGGTGTGGGCGGTGCGCGAGCGCAGCACCGGGCCGCGGCGCACGGACATCTCCCGCGAGCTGGTCGCGATCCCGCTGGACGGCTCCGCCGAACGAGTGCTTGCCGAGGGGCACCGGTTCTTCACCGCGCCGCAGCTGTCGCCGGACGGCGCGCACGCCGCGTGGCTCGCCTGGGACCACCCGGCGATGCCGTGGGACGGGACCGAGCTGTTCGTCGCGCCGGTGGCGGCCGACGGCTCGTTCGGGGAGGCGCGGGTGCTCGCGGGCGGGCCGGAGGTCGCGGTGTGCCAGGTGGCGTGGGAGACCGCGGACCGGCTGCTCGCGCTCGCCGACCCGGACGGCTGGTGGAACCTGCACCGGGTCGGGCTCGACGGTTCGGCCGTCAATCTCGCGCCGGTCGAGCGGGAGCTGGGCGGGCCGATGTGGAAGCTCGGCACGAGCTGGTTTGCTCCGCTGGGCGGCGGGAAACACGCGGTCCTCGACTCCGGCAAGCTGGCGGTTCTCGACGAGAGCGACGGTTCCGTCACGCGCGTCGACACCGAACTGACCGTGTGGTCGGCGAGCGGGCTGGTCCCGACGGCGGACGGGATCGCCGGGATCGCGGGCGGGCCCCGGCACGAGAGCGCGGTCGTGGTGCTGGACCCGGACACCGGGAAGTGGCGCGCCCTGACTCCGCAGCCGGCCTCGCTTCCGCCCGCGGAGTACCTGCCGATCCCGCAGGAGCGCGTGTTCACCGGGCCGGACGGCGCGGAGATCCCGGCGTACGTGTTCCCGCCGGCCAACCCGGACTTCGTCGCGCCGGAAGGCGAACTGCCGCCGTACGTGGTGCACGTCCACGGCGGGCCGACCGGGCACAGCGACGAATCGCTCGACCTGGACTTCGCGTACTTCACCAGCCGCGGCATCGGCGTCGTCGCGATCAACTACGGCGGCTCGACCGGGTACGGACGCGCGTTCCGCGAACGGCTGCGGGAGCAGTGGGGCGTGGTGGACGTGCGCGACTGCGCGGCGGTCGCCGAAGCACTGGTCGCGGAAGGGATCGCCGACCGCGCCCGGCTCGGCATCCGAGGCGGCAGCGCGGGCGGCTTCACCTCGGCCGCGTCGATCACGATGACCCGCACGTACGCGGCGGCGACGGTGAAGTTCCCGATCCTCGACTTCACCGGCTGGACCGGAGAGGGCGGCGAGACGCACGACTTCGAGTCGCAGTACCTGGTCAGCATGGTCGGCCCGTATCCGGAAGCCGCGGAGCGGTACCGGGAGCGCTCGCCGATGACGCACGTCGGGTCGTTGGCCGGTCCGGTGCTGTTCCTGCAGGGCCTGGAGGACGAGATCTGCCCGCCGGAGCAGGCGGACCGGTTCGTCGCCGAGATCGACGGAAGCGGGATCCCGCACGCGTATCTGCGGTTCGAGGGCGAGCAGCACGGGTTCCGGAAGGCGGAGACGATCGTCGCCGCGCTGGAGGCCGAACTTTCCTTCTACGGCCAGGTGTTCGGCTTCGAGACGCCGGACGTGCCGCGGCTGGAGCTGTCCCGATGAGGCCTGCCAGACTTTCCGCCGGGGACACGGTCGCGCTCGTCGCGCCGTCCGGTCCGGTGCCGCAGGATCTGCTCGACGCCGCGTTGCCGGTGCTGCGCGACTGGGGCGTGAAGGTGCGGATCGGCGCGGGGGTGCGCGCTTCGGCCGGGTCCTACCTGTCGGCGCCGGACAAGGCGCGGGCGGCGGAGTTCACCGAGGCGTGGCTGGACCCGGAGGTCCGGTGCGTGCTCGCGGCGCGCGGCGGCTACGGCGCGCAGCGGATGCTCGATCTGGTGGACTGGGCGGCGTTGCGGGCCGCCGGGCCCAAGGTGCTGGCCGGGTCGAGCGACGTGACCGCGCTGCACCGGGCCGTGCACACGCGGCTGGATCTCGCGACGCTGCTTTCGCCGATGCCGGCGAGCGTGCTGTTCGACGAGGCCGCGGCGGAACACTTGCGGCGGACGTTGTTCGAACCGGACCACACCCGGGTGCTGCGGGCCCGGGAGCCGGACGTGATGGTGCCCGGACGCGCGCTGGGCGTGCTGGTGGGCGGGAACCTGTCGCTGCTCGCCTCCGGGATCGGCACGGCCGAGCAGGGTTCCGCGCGCGGCGGGATCGTGCTGCTGGAGGACGTGACCGAGAGCCCGTACCGGATCGACCGGATGGTGACGCAGCTGCTGCGTTCGGGCTGGTTCGACGGCGTGCGCGGGATCGTGCTGGGGTCGTGGGCCGCGTGCGGCGACCCGGCGGAGGTCCGCGAACTGCTGGCGGAACGGTTGTCGCCGCTGGAGGTTCCGGTGCTGAGCGGGTTCGGCTTCGGGCACGTGGCGGGTTCGCCGACGCTGCCGCTCGGGGTTTCGGCCTCGCTGGACACCGAACTGGCCACGCTGACCCTCGACTCCCCCGCGCTGGACTGAGCCCGCATGCGACTGTCCACTGTGGAAACCCGGGCGCGCTTCGCCGCGGCGCGGGTGGCCCGGCTCGCCACAGTGGACAGTCACGGATCCCCGCACCTGGTGCCGGTGACGTTCGCGGTGCGCGACGACACGGTCGTCTTCGCGGTCGACCACAAACCGAAAACCACGACGTCGTTGCGGCGGCTGGCGAATATCGCGGAGAACCCGGCGGTGTCGTTCCTGGTCGACGAGTACGACGAGGACTGGTCGCGATTGTGGTGGGCCCGTGCGGACGGAGTGGCCCGGGTGGCCGCGGATGCCGCGCGAGAGCCGTATGTCGGGTGGTTGGCGGAAAAGTACCCGCAGTACGCGAAGCGGCCGCCGGAGCACGCGGTGGTCGTGACGGAGGTGCGGAAGTGGCGGGGCTGGGCGGGCTCGTAGGGCCGCGCGGCTTTCGACCAGCACTGACGGTGGCGAAAACGGCGCTACATCGGCGGGGTCGTAACGCGAGGCCCGGTACCGGCGATCTTCTCCCGAAATGGGGAGGATCATGCGCATTTCGCTTGCGGTGACCGGTCTTGTCCTGCTGGCAGCGGGCTGTGCGGCCGGGGTTCCCGCGCCTGCTCCGGCACCGAGTTCCGGTCCGCCGTCGAGTTCCGCTGTCTCCGCGACACCGCTGGTCGCGAAAGACCTCACGAAGTATCTGCCGAGCGAAGACGAGTTGACGAAGGCCGGTCTCAGCGGGGGCCGGGCTCGTCTGCCGTACGTCGTCGGCCCGAACACTCCGCTGCACATCGTGCGGGCTTGCGGCTCCGACCAGCCTTGGGATCCCGCCGCGCGGAACGGCGCACAGGCGTACTCCCTCAAGGACACGCTGTCGATCCGGCAACGGCTCGCCGAGTACCAGGGCTACACCGGCGAGCAGGTCGTCTCCGGCCTGGACAAGGCGCTCGCCTGCGGAAAATCGGTGTCCGAGGACCACGACCTGGCGATCGTGACCCGGTTTTCCACGCACGGCAAGGGGCTGCCCGAGGGCTCCGAGCTCACGGTGAAGACCCGCTTCTCGGTTCCCGGCACTGCCGACCCGCAACTCGGGTTCTGCGGGCAGTACGCCGAGGCCCACATGGTCAGCTGCGTCCTGGTCCTCGCCCGCGGCGACCGCGTCCTCGCGGTTACCACCAGCGACAGCCACATGAGCATGCCGAAACAGCAAGCCGAGGTGACGCGGCTGGCTCCCACCTTCCTCGCTGCGTTCGACCAGGGCTGACGGCGGCGAAGCGGCGCTGTGGCCCATTGAGTCATCGGGTCTGCGCTGATCGGCGATTCGGTGGCGGAATTCGGCGCGCATTTCGCGGGCATGCGCCCGGTTCCGACCTCACCGGTGCCGTGGCGCGAGCCTGCGGATGACGCTTGACCGGGTTCGGCAAGACTCTTACCTTTGACCTGCCAGACATCGGATGTACTGCGCCGCCGGCCGATGTGCCCCTTTCGTTCCCTGTTCGGAGAGGACACGCCCTGATGCCGGAATTCCCTGGTTTTTCGCGCCGGACGGCGCTGCGCACGATCGCCGGGTCGGCGCTCGCCGTCCCGTTCCTGACCGGTCCGCCGGCCCGATCCGCCACGGCCGCGAGCCCGTTGTGGCATCCCGATCCGGTGAAGGACGGGCTGAACGCGTTCGAGGGCGTCGAGGCCGATCGAGGCGGTCTGCACCCGGGCCGGAAGTACGTGGTGCCGGAGGGGAATCACTACCGGTTCAGCATCTGGCGCGACGACCGCGACACGACCGGCGGCGGGGATCGGCAGCGGACCGAGACGAAGGGCATGGTGCAGAACGGTTCCGTGCTGAAGATGCGCGACGGCGAGACGTGGACGCTGTCCTACGAGATGTTCATCCCGGCGAGCCTGCACGGGACGAACCGGTTCACGCACATCTTCCAGACGAAGACCCCGGCGACGAACGCCGGTCCGTGGGTGACGCTCGATCTGGTCCGCGACGGCGGCACCGAGCTGATTTCCGCGCGGGCGTACGCGAATCCGGGCTCGCCGTCGATCGCGGCGGCGAAGCTGGCTCCGTTGCGGGAGAAGTGGATCACGGCCGAGTGGACGCTCACTCCGGGTGACGCGGGCGCGGCGGCGTTCGTGCTCCGCAGCGGCGCCGGGGCGGGCGCGCCGATCGCCGCGCAGGGGCGCGAGACCGGGGTGAAGCTGCCGGATCAGGGCGACTACGTGCGGCCGAAGTGGGGCATCTACCGGTCGGTCGAGAGCGATCCGGCGGACATTCTCGACACGTACCTGCTGTTCCGGAATTACCGCGCGGACCGCGGGTAGCCGCGGAGAGCGGTGGTCCCGGCGCGGAACCGGGACCACCGCCTCAGGAGGACTTGGCGGGGGTTTCCGGGAGGAATTCCTCGTCCTTCGGCGTCTTCCGCCACGCGGCGACGAGGCCGAGCGGATCGGGGCGCAGCAGGGACGCGGCGGCGTAGAAGCTGACCACGACGACGATCGCGATGAACCACCAGTCGTAGAGCGCCTGCTCGCCGGTCGGGTAGTACACGAGCGTCACGAACACCGAGATCGCCACGATCGCCGACAGGTTGCGCCGTTCCCACGGGAACGCGGAGATCAGCACGAAGCCCCAGGTGAGGTACCACGGCAGGGTCGGCGGCATGAGGATCGCGACGGCCAGCAGCGTGATCGCGGCGCGGTACACGGCTTCCTTGCCGCCGCCGCGGGCGAGCCACCACTGGCGGACGCCGAACACGACGAGACCGACCATCGCGATGGCGCGGGCGACGGTGACGAACGGCGAGGGCTGGACGTTGGCGATGAGGTGGACGAGGTTGTAGACCGCCTCGCCGATGCCGCTGGGGAAGTTCAGCCAGTTGGTGATGAGCTGCGGGGCCTTGAGGCCGGACCACCAGCCGAGGTTGAGCGAGCCGAGCGAGACCCAGGTGCCGACGACGAACACCGGCAGGAACAGCGCGACCGACGCGGCCCCGGCCTTGAAGAAGTTCTTCGTCTTCGACGGCCCGGCCAGGTCGGCCGCCCACATCCACACCATGAACGGGAGCGCGACGGCGGCGGTCGGCTTGATCAGCATGCCGATGGTGACGAGGACGACCGCGACGACGTGCTTGCGCTCGAGCGCGGCGAGCATCCCGAGGGTGAGGAAGCCGAGCATCATCAGGTCGTTGTGCGGGCCGCCGAAGAGGTGGATGACCATCATCGGGCTGGCGACCGCGACCCACAGCGCGACCGGGAGCTTCCCGCCGAGGTGCTGGACGAGCCGGGGCAGCGCCCACAGCGTCATGCCGAGCCCGACGAGCAGCACGACCCGGGTGAGGATGACGCCGGCGATCATGTGGTCCTGGGTGATCGCGACGATGCCCTTGGAGATCAGCAGGAACAGCGGACCGTACGGGGCGGGCGTAGTCTGCCACAGCGGGTGCACGTTCTGCACGACGTTCGGCAGCACGGCCAGCTCGGCGGGGCCGTTGGCGTACGGGTCGAGCCCGTAGAGCAGCTGCGCGCCCTGGCCGAGGTAGGAGAAGACGTCGCGGGTGAACAGCGGCGGCGACACGAGCAGCGGCGCCATCCAGCACAGCGCGGCGATGAGGATCGGCTTGCTGCCGATGCGCCCGGCGAGCGCGTAGCGGCCGAGCCGGACCCACGCCCACACGACGAGCGCGAAGCCGGTGTAGAGCAGCGCGTTGGCGAGCGCGCGGCCGTGGCCGTAGCGGATCCAGGACAGCGGGCCGTGGCCGAGGACGGGGTCGCGGATGAGGATGCCGCCGGCGCCGAGCGCGGCGAGCATGAGAAGGGCGCTTCCGACCGTGCCCATCGCGATGGTGCGGTAGGGGAAGCGCGCGGGCGTCAGGAACTGCCGGCCGAGACTGCCGGCGTTCGGCTGCGCGTCGTCGATTGTAGTGGCCATTTCGATCCAGAAGATTACCGGGTGCAGTCGGCTGGCCCCGCACGGGCTCCGGGCGCGCTCCGTTCGGCGCGCGCCCGGACGGGACCGCCGTCAGCGGTCGGCCGGAGCCCGCTGCGCGGTGCCCCCGGGGAGCGCCGCGAGCAGCGACTTCGTGTACTCGTGCCGCGGGTCGAGCAGGACTTGTTCGACGGTACCGGTTTCCACGAGTTCGCCGCGGTACATCACCGCGACCCGGTCTGCGATGTTCCAGGCCAGTCCGAGGTCGTGGGTGATGACGAGCGCGGAGAGGCCGAGCTGGCGGCGCAGCCGGAGCAGCAGGGCGAGGATCTCGCCGCGCACCGAGGCGTCCAGCGACGCCACCGGTTCGTCGGCGAGCAGCAGCGACGGTTCGAGCGCCAGCGCTCCGGCGATGACGACGCGCTGGCGCTGGCCGCCGGACAGTTCGTGCGGCAGCCGGTCGAGGTATTTCTCCGGCGGGCGCAGTTCGGCGGCTTCGAGCGCGCGCAGCACGATGTCGCGTTCGCCGCGCAGGCCGTGGATCCGCGGGCCTTCGGCGACCGCCTCGTACACGGTGTGGGCCGGGTTCAGCGCGCTCGTCGGGTCCTGGAGCACGAGCTGCACTTCCCGCCGGTACGCGCGGAGCCCGGCCCCGGCCGAAGGCACCGGTTCGCCCGCGTAGCGGACCGTGCCGGAGTCGGGTTTCTGCAGGCCGAGCAGGGTGCGGGCGAGGGTGGTCTTGCCCGAGCCGGACTGGCCGACCAGCGCGACGATCTCGTCCCGGCGGACCTGGAGGCCGACTCCGTTGACGGCGTGGATCCGCTTGCCCTTGCGGTCACGGAACGTGACGTGCAGGTCCTCGGCGGCGAGCAGCGGCGCGGCGTCGGAGCTGGCGCGTTCCTCCGGTTCCGGGGGCAGCGGCGTGGCGGTGGCCGGGGCGTAGCGCGAGACCGGGTCGCCGACGGTCGGGAACGCGGCGGCGAGCGCTTTGCTGTGTTCGTGCCGCGGCGAGGACATCAGCTCGGCGCTGGGGCGTTCTTCGACGAGTTCGCCGTCGTACATCACCGCGATGCGTTCGCAGGTGGCGGCGAGGACGGACAGGTCGTGGCTGATCATGATCAGCCCGATGCCGCGTTCGGCGACCAGTTTCGACAGCACCGACAGCACCTGGGCCTGCACGATGACGTCGAGCGCCGTCGTCGGTTCGTCGGCGATGACCAGGCGCGGCTCGCAGGCCAGCGCCATCGCGATCATCACGCGCTGCTTCTGCCCGCCGGACAGCTCGTGCGGGTACGCGCTCGCCCGCGAGCGCGGCAGGTCGACCTGTTCGAGCAGTTCCGTGACGCGGGCCTGCACCTGCGCTTCGGACGGCGCCTTGCCTTCGGGCGCGTGCAGCCGGATCGGCTCGGCGATCTGCTCGCCGATGCGGCGGACCGGGTTGAGCGCGTGCATCGCGCCCTGGAACACCACGGACGCTTCGGCCCAGCGGACCGCGCGCAGCCGGCCCCAGCGCATGTCGTTGACGTTCTCGCCGTCGAGCAGGACCTCGCCGGTGATTTTCGCGCTGCGCGGCAGGAGCCGGAGCACGCTCATCGCGACGGTGGACTTGCCGGAGCCGGACTCCCCCGCGACGCCGAGCGTGCCGCCCGCGTCGAGGCGCAGGTCGACGCCGCGGACCGCGGGCACGTCGCCGCCGCCGGTGCGGTAGGTGACGCCGAGGTTTTTCAGTTCGAGCAGCGCGGTCACGAGTGCCGTCCTTTGAGCCGCGGGTTCAGCACGGTTTCCAGCCCGCGGCCGACGAGGGTGAACATCAGGACGACGGCCACGATCGCGATGCCCGGCGGGAGCAGGTTCCACCAGGCGCCGCGGGTGACCGCGCCGTTGTTGAGCGCGGTTTCGAGCATCCCGCCCCAGGAGATCGCGGTGGGGTCGCCGACGCCGAGGAACGACAGGGTGGCGTCGGCGATGACCGCGTTGCCGACCACGAGGGTGGTGTTGGCGAGCACGAGCGGGGCGACGCCGGGCAGCACGTGTTTGGCGATCACGTGCAGGTGGCCGCCGCCGAGCGCGCGGGCGCGTTCGATGTAGGGGCGGGACTCGATGGTGAGCGTCTGGGCGCGGACCAGGCGGGCGGTGCTGGGCCAGGCGGTGACGCCGATGGCGAGCACGATGGTCCAGATCCCGCGCGGCAGCACGGCCGACAGCGCGATCGCCAGCACCAGCGACGGCAGCACCAGGAAGAAATCGGTGAACCGCAGCAGGATCGCCGACACCCAGCCGCCGAAGTGCGCGGCGGTGATGCCGATCAGGGTGCCGATGAACACGCTGAGCACGGTCGCGCAGAACCCGACGAGCAGCGAGATCCGGGTGCCCCACAAGGTCATCAGCAGCACTGAGCGGCCGTCGATGTCGGTGCCGAGCCAGAACTGGCCGTCCGGCGGGCTGAGCGGTTTGCCGGTGACGCGGGTGACGTCGAGGCCGCTCGGGTCGCTGAGCACCGGCAGCAGCACGGCGAGCAGCACGGTGAGCGCGAGCAGGAAGAGCCCGGCGAGCGCGGCTTTCTGCGTCGCGAATTCGTGCCAGGTGCGGGCGATTCCGGCGCGGCGGCGGCGCCACGCGATCGCGCGGGCGCTTTCGGCGGCGGTGGCCGCGGGGGTTGTCATGCGGTACGCACCCTCGGGTCGAGCACGCGGTAGAGCAGCTCCGCGAACAGGTTCATCAGGACGACGGCACCGGCGAGGACGATGAAAACCCCTTGCAGCACCGGCAGGTCCGGGCCGTGCAGCGCGTCGTAGGTGAGCTGGCCGAGCCCGGGCCAGCTGAACACCGCTTCGACGGTGACCGCGCCGGCGACCACCATGCCGAACTGCATGAAGATCAGCGTCACCGTCGGCAGCAGCGCGTTCGGGACCGCGTGCCGGCGCCGGACGAGGTCGTCGCGCAGTCCTTTCGCGCGGGCGGTGGTGAGGTAGTCGGCGTTCATCTCCCCCAGCAGCGACGAGCGCATCACCAGCATGTACTGCGCGTAGAACACCGCGAGCAGCGTCAGGCACGGCAGGAACAGGTGGTGCAGCACGTCGAGGCTCTGGGCGAAGAACCCGGGCCCGGCGTCGGGCGAGTGCATGCCGCGGCTGGGGAACAGCCCGTTCGTCGCGACGAGCAGCAGCAGGCCGAGCCAGAACTGCGGGACCGACCAGAAGGTCAGCGCGACGCCGGTCTGCGCGCGGTCGAAGAAGCTGTCGCGCTTCCACGCCGCGCGGACGCCGAGCCACAGCCCGAGCGCGACGGCCAGGACGGTCGCGCTGCCGACGAGCAGCACGGTCGGCCACAGCCGTTCGCCGATCATGTCCAGCACCGGGCGGCGCTCGATGTAGGACTCGCCGAAGTCGCCGCGGAAGAGCCCGGCGAAGTAGTCGCCGAACTGCGCCAGGATCGGCTTGTCGAGGCCGAGCCGTTCGCGCAGTTCGGCGATCTGGCCGGGGTCGGTGGGGCGTTCGCGGGCCATGAACGCGACCGGGTCGCCGGGCAGCAGCCGGAAGAGGAAGAACCCGAGGACGATCACGAGGAACACGCTGGCCGCGGCTTCGGCGATCTTGGTCAGGACGAACCGGAGGGTCCCGGTGCCGCCTCGGTGCTCGTCGGGGTCGGCGAGCACCGAGGCCTGGTCGGGCGCGAGGGCTTGGCTCACGTTCTCCTACTCCCGGTCGTCGGCGGACTTGCCGCGGCGGGACAGCGCGACGCCGCCGCCCACGAGCACGACGAGCACCACCGCGCCGACGACGATCCACACGACCGGGCTGGAGCCGCTGTCCGACGAGGCGGCCGAGGCGTCGGCCGGGACCGCGCCGTAGACGCCCCAGTAGGCGGTCTGCTCGAGGATCGAGCCCTCCGGCTGCGGCTGCTTGCCGAACGACGAGAACTTGTCCGAGCGGTAGGCCTCGAGCGCGTTGTCGTAGTCGTAGACGACGTTCACCGCCTGGCTGTACAGCCGCGCCTGGGCCTGCTTCACGTAGCCGGCGCGGACGGCCGGGTCGGTTTCGGCGAGCTGCTTGGCGTAGAGCGCGTCGTACTGCGGGTCGCAGAAGAACGTGTCGGTGGTGGCGCCCTTGCCCTCGGCGTTCGGCCGCGCGGCGCAGGTGTGCAGGGCCAGCGAGTAGTCCGGGTCCGGGTTGTTCGCGTAGCCGGAGATCGCGAGGTCGTAGTTGCCCGCGTTGGTGCGGTCGTTCAGCTCGTCGTCGGAGACGAGTTCCTGTTTCACCGAGATGCCGATGTCGTGCAGCCAGCCGGTGAGGTATTGCGCGAGCCGCTGGTCGCCCGCGCGGTTCGCGTGCCCGGTGAGGCGCAGTTCCAGGCGCGCGCCGCCGGGCGCGGTGCGGATGCCGTCCTGGCCCTTCGGATAGCCGGCCGCGTCGAGCGCGGCGTTGGCCGCGGCGAGGTCGAACTTGCGGGCCTCCCCCGGAGCCGGATCCCAGTGGTAGGCCGAGTAGATCGGCGGGATGACGCCGCCGCCGGGCTGGGCGTAGCCGCCGGCGACCTTGTCCACGATCGTCTTGATGTCGATCGACTGCGCGATCGCCTGGCGCACCCGGATGTCCTTGAGCACCGGGTTGCCGTTGCCGATCGGCTTGTTCTCGGAGTTCTCGACGCCGAAGTTGAGGTTGAGCGCGTTGTAGCGGCGGCCGGGGGCCTTGTTCAGCTCGATGTTCGGCTGGCCCTTGAGCGCGTCGAACTGCGTCGGGGTGAGCCGGTTGATCACGTCGACCTCGCCCTGCTTGAGGGCGTTCACCGCGGCCTCGACGTCCTTGAACACCAGCAGCTGCAGCTCGTCGACCTTGGGCGCGCCGCGCCAGTAGTTCTTGTTGGCCTTGAATTTGACGTACTCGTTCTGCTTGTACTCGGTGATCTGGAACGGCCCGTCGTCGACGCCGACGACCGGGATCGTGTCGGTCTTCGGGTCGTTGAGGTCCTTGATCCGCGACCACACGTGCTCGGGCACGATCGGGACGTCGAGCAGGGTCATCGACGACTGCACGGTCTTGGTCTTGATCACCAGCGTGCGGTCGTCCGGCGCGTTCACCGACTCGAAGCTCGCGACGTAGTTGCCGTTCGCGGTGCGCGCGGTGGAGTCGGTGAGCATCCGGTTGAAGGTGAACGCGGCGTCCTTGGCGGTGACCGGCTGCCCGTCGGACCACTTCGCGCCCTGGCGGATCTTGAACGTCCAGGTCAGCTTGTCCGGCGACGTCGACCACGATTCGGCGAGCGCGGGCGCGGCCTCGGCCTTGTCCTGCGACGGGATCGTCAGGAACTCGTAGATGAACCGGCCGACCTGGGTCGACGCGGCGAGCCCGGCGGTGAACGGGTTCAAGTGGTCGATACCAGTGGTCAGCGCCACCCGCAGCACCTTCGGCTGCCCCTGCGGTTGTGCCGCCTGTGCCGCTCCGGTGCCTGCCAACGGCAGAATCGCCAGCGTTCCTGCCGTCAGGACACCGAAAACGCGGCGCAGCGCGTGCCGCCTGTGCTTATTTCGCACTTGAGAACCACCCCATCGTCCATCCCCGACCCCAGAGACGAAAAGTAACCACATACGGCGGGAAGCGCGCAATATGTGACAGCACCGGTGCGTGTCCGATCGTTATGGTCGCGGCGCGGATCACTAGAGTGCCCGGCATGCGGATCCTGATCTCGGCCGACATGGAAGGCGCCACGGGAGTCACCTGGACCGACGACGTCGTGCCCGGGAGCCCGCAGTGGCAGCGGTTCCGGCGCCTGTTCACCGGCGACGTCAACGCGGTGCTGGCCGGCTTGTACGCGGCGGGCGCGACCGATGTGCTCGTCAACGAGGCCCATTCGTCGCAGCGCAACCTGCTGCTGGAAGACCTCGACGAACGCGCGCGGATGCTGACCGGGCGGCACAAGCCGCTGTCGATGATGCAGGGCATCGATTCCGGTGTGGACGGTGTGGTGTTCCTCGGCTACCACGCCGGGGCCGGCTTCGACGGCGTCCTGTCGCACACCTACCTGGAAAACCAGATCACCGGCGTGTGGCTGGACGACGTGCCGGCGAGCGAGGGCAGGCTGAACGCGGCGATGGCCGGCGAGTACGGCGTGCCGGTGCTGCTGGTCAGCGGCGACGACCAGACCTGCGACGACGCCCGCGACTACGCGCCGGACGCGGAATTGGTGCAGGTCAAGGAATGCGTGAGCCGGTACGCGGCGATCTGCCTGCCGCCCGCGCGCACCGCGCGGTTGCTGGAAACGGGCGCGCGCGAGGCGATGGCGCGCGCCGGAAGCGTCGAGCGGACGCCGGGGCGGCACCGGATCGAGGTCGAGTTCGACGCGAGCCATCTGGCCCAGGCGACCGCGGTGATCCCGACCGTGGAGCAGACCGGGACGCGCCGGGTCGCGTTCGAGGCGCCGAGCATGACCGAGGCGATGAAGGCGTTCAAGGTGGTCACGGCCATCGCGGCGGGGGCGGTGCAGGGCATTTATGGCTGAGGTCGACGTCGTTTCGCTGTGCGCGGACCTGATCCGGTTCGACACCACCAACTACGGCGGCGGAGAGGCCGCGGGCGAACGGCTCGCCGCCGAGTACGTCGCCGAATTCCTTGACCGGCACGGGGTTTCCGCGCGGATCCTGGAGTCCGAGCCGCAGCGGGCGAACGTGCTCGCGCGGATCCCGGGCGCCGATCCGACGCTGCCCGCGCTCCTCGTGCAGGGGCATCTGGACGTGGTGCCCGCGGCCGCGGCCGATTGGTCTGTACCGCCGTTCTCCGGCGAGGTGCGCGACGGGTTCCTGTGGGGCCGGGGCGCGGTCGACATGAAGGATTTCTGCGCGATGGTGCTGGCCGCCGTCGCGTCCGGGCTGCGGCCGCGGCGGGATCTCGTGCTGGCGTTCGTGGCCGACGAGGAGGACCGCGGCGACTACGGCGCGCACTGGCTGGTCAAGGAGCACGCGCACCTGTTCGAGGGCTGCGCGGCGGCGATCAGCGAGTCCGGCGGGTACAGCTACCACGTGCCCGCCGCGGACGGCCGGAAGGTGCGGTTGTATCCGGTCGCCACCGCCGAGCGCGGGACCGCGCACCTGCGGCTCACCGCGCGCGGGCGGGCCGGGCATGGGTCGCGGCCGAACGCGGAGAACGCGGTCGTGCGGCTGGTCGGAGCGCTGCAGCGGATCGCGGAGCACCGCTGGCCGGTGCAGCTCACGCCGACCGTGCGGGCGTTCCTGAAGCGGACCGGTGCGGCGCTCGGCGTGCCGGTGGACCTGTCGTCGGGCGACGCGGTCGACGCGACCGTGGCGCGGCTGGGTGCGGCCGGATCGCTGGTGGTGCCGACGGTGCGCAACAGCACCACGCCGACGATGCTCGACGCCGGCTACAAGGTGAACGTCATCCCGTCGACCGCCACCGCGCAGGTCGACGTCCGGGTGCTGCCGGGGACCGAAGACGAACTGTTCGCGGTGGTGGATTCGCTGCTGGGCGAGGGGGTCACGCGGGAGTTCGTCGCGCATCAGCCGCCGGTGCAGGCTCCGGTCGACTCGCCGTGGTTCGACGCGATGGCCGGCGCGCTGCGGGCGGAGGACCCGGAAGCGGTCGTGGTGCCGTACTGCATGGGCGGCGGGACGGACGCGAAGGCGTTCAGCCAGCTGGGAATGGCGTGCTACGGCTTCGCTCCCCTGGCGTTGCCGGAAGGCTTCCCGTACCGGGCCATGGCGCACGGCGTGGACGAACGGGTGCCGGTGGACGGACTCCGATTCGGGACGCGCGTGCTGACGCGGTTCCTGGAGTCCTGCTGAGCGGTCAGGCGTCGACGCGCCGGATCGTCGAGAGCCAGGCGGGAAGGCCGTCCGGCGCGAACCTCGCGACGATCCGGCTGTCCCGCATTGTCTCGATCCGCCAACCGGTTTCGGGATGGAACGGTGCTTCGAATTCGGCGCGGGTGACGGGATGCGGCCCGGATTCGGCTCCCGCGTCGCGGAAGCACAGGATGTGCACCATCGCGCCCGGTCCGGTGACGGACGCGAGGCTGGCGACGTAGGCCTGGCGTTCCCGGGCGTCGAAGGTGTGGAACAGGCCGCAGTCGAGGACCGTGTCGAAGGTCCGGTCCAGATCGGACAGCCGGAACGCGTCGCCGACGAAGAACTCGGCCGCCAGACCGCGGTCGCGGGCCTTCTCTTGTGCCTGCGCGACCGCGGTTTCCGCGACGTCGATGCCCACAATGGACAGTCCGGCGGCAGCGAGGTGCAGCGCGTTCTCCCCGGTGCCGCAGCCGGCGTCGAGCACCCTGCCGCGGAACGCGCCCTCGGCGGCGAGTTCGACGATCGCCGGCTGCGGGCGTCCGAGGTCCCACGGCGCCGGACCGTCCTGATAGGACTCGTCCCACGGACGCCCGGCTTCGCGTTCGTGGCTGGTGGCGGGACGGTCCTCGGGGGTCATCGGGTGAACTCCGCCCACCAGCGGCTGTCGTCGCGGACCCGCCGCAGCGAGGTCAGGGCGACCCCGTCGCGGGCGAAGGATTCGACCTCGGCTTTGCTGAGCGGCCACGGCGGACCCTCCCAGGTGTCGAGGTCGATGCTTTCCTCGGCGACCGCGCCGACGACGAGCGTGCCGCCCGGCGCGACGAATCCGGACACCGAGGCGATGGCCGGGTCGTGGACGTCCTTGGGCATCGACTGGACGGTCATGATCTCCACGACCAGGTCGAACGCGTAGTGGAATTCCGCGGGCGGGGTGAGCAGGTCCGCGGTGCGGTAGGAGACGACGGTGTCCGGGAAGCGGTTGAGCACGGCTTTGATCGCGCTGGGCGAGACGTCGAAGGCGGAGGTCTCGTAGCCGGCCGCGGCGAGGAGTTCGGCGTCGTCGGCCATCCCGCAGCCGACGACGAGCGCGCGCCGGCCGTTGCCGGGCCGCTCGGCGACCCACGCGGCGAGTTCCGGCGAGGGCTCGCCGCGGTACCACGGCAGGACGGCCTCGCCCGCTTCCGCCGCGGCGTACAGGGGCTCGAACCACCCGGTGGGGTCGCCGTTGGCGAGCGCGAGTCCGGCCCGGCGGCGGGCGTCCTCGTCGGGGTCGATGGCGTCGTCTGGCATGGACTCCGTTATACCCGCCGGGCCTGGGCTCCGGTGCGTTCGACTGGCCGAGGGTTGGGCGCTCCGGCTCGGAACGCGCCCCTGCGGCATCGAGCGAAGCCGGCCGCGACGGAGCCGCCACCCGGTTGCCGTAGCGGGGCCGCCGAGGGTTGTCCGTTTCCGGTCAGGTTTGCGGAGCGGCCTTGACATCGATGTCACCCGCGAGTTGAGCTTCCGGGGCCCCGGGATTCCTCCGAGCCCCGGGCCCCCGATCCCCTGACGAACTGGGAGCAATGATGCCCCGAAGCGCCAGACCGTTGCACGCCGTGCTCGCCGCGGCGGTGGCGGCGGCGGGCCTGGTCGTCCTGCCCGCCGCGGCCGGTGCCGCGCCGGGCGAGGCCGCCCCGCCGGACTTCGTTTCGTCGTTCGAGCCGAACGACCCGCAACCGATCCAGGACGCCGTCGACACCGATGCCGCCGGGAAGCCGCGCGCTTCGGGAGTCAACGGCGCGAACGGGACCACCATCCCCGGCGACATCCGGGGCAAGATCACCGACATCACCGCGACCAGCGAGAACACCGGCGGCGGCGAGGTCGCCGCGAACCTGGTCGACGGCAGCACCGCCACGAAGTGGCTCTCGTGGGATCCGACCGCGTCGGTGACGTTCACGCTCTCCGCGCCCACCTCGATCACGCACTACGCGGTCAGTTCGGCCAACGACTTCCCCGGCCGGGACCCGCGGGACTGGACGCTGCAGGGCTCGAACGACGCGCAGCAGTGGACGGATCTGGACAAGCAGTCCGGGCAGTCGTTCGCCAACCGCTTCCAGCAGAACGACTACAAGCTGACCGCGCCGAGCGCCGCCTACACGTATTACCGGCTGAACGTCACGCGCAACAACGGCGACGACATCATGCAGATGTCCGAGCTGCTGCTGGCCAACGACGATCCGGCTCCGCCGCCGCTGCCGAACATGCGAAGCGTCGTCGACTCCGGCCCGACGTCGGGCTACACCAACAAGAACCGCGTCGGGTTCACCGGGAAGAAGGCGTTCCGGTACTCCGGCAGCCAGCCCAGCGCCGGACACGGCTACTCCTACAACAAGATCTACGACGTCGACCTCCCGGTGACCGGGACGACCGAGCTGTCGTACAAGGTGCAGCCGCAGTTCGTCGAGGGCGACCTGAAGTACCCGAGCACGAACGTCGCGGTCGACCTGGACTTCACCGACGGCACGCACCTGCGCGATCTCGGCGCGACCGACCAGTACGGGTTCCCGCTGACGCCGGAGGGCCAGGGCGCGAGCAAGGTCCTCTACGCCAACCAGTGGAACCTCGTGCGCTCGGCGATCGGGCGGGTCGCCGCGGGCAAGACGATCGACCGGATCGCGATCGGCTACGACAACCCGAACGGCCCGGCGCAGTTCGCCGGCTGGCTGGACGATCTGAAGATCTCCGCGACGCCGACGCCGCCGGCCAGCACCCGGCCCAGCGACAACGTGCTCACCACGCGCGGCACCATGGCGAACGGCACGTTCTCGCGCGGCAACAACTTCCCGGCGACCGCGGTGCCGCACGGGTTCAACTTCTGGACGCCGGTGACCGACGCGGGGTCGGCGAGCTGGCTGTACAACTACCACTCGCAGAACAACGCGGACAATCTTCCCGCATTGCAGGCGTTCAGCGTGAGCCACGAGCCGAGCCCGTGGATGGGCGACCGGCAGAGCTTCCAGGTGATGCCGTCAGCCGCCAGCGGGGTGCCGGACGCGAACCGCGACAAGCGGGCGCTGCCGTTCACGCACGACAACGAGGTCGCGCGGGCGCACTACTACGGCGTCACGTTCCAGAACGGGATCAAGACCGAGATCGCGCCGACCGACCACGCGGCGATGATGCGGTTCTCCTTCCCGGGCGCTGATTCGAGCCTGATCTTCGACAACGTCAACAACTCCGGCGGGCTCACGCTCGACCCGGCGCACGGCACGCTGAGCGGGTACTCCGACGCCAAGAGCGGCCTGTCCGCGGGCGCCGGGCGGATGTTCGTGTACGCGACGTTCGACAAGCCCGTCACCGCCGGCGGCAAGCTGACCGGGCAGAACCGGGACAACGTGACCGGTTACCTCCGGTTCGACGCGGGCGCGGACAAGACCGTGACGATGCGGATCGCGACGTCGCTGATCAGCGTGGACCAGGCGAAGAAGAACCTGGAGCAGGAGATCGCCCCGAACGCCGGGTTCGACCAGGTGCGGGACGCGGCGCAGCAGGCGTGGGACAAGCAGCTCGGCGTGATCGAGGTCGAGGGCGCGTCGAAGGACCAGCTGGAGACGCTGTACTCCAACCTGTACCGGCTGTTCCTGTACCCGAACGAGGGTTTCGAGAACGTCGGCACGAAGGAAGCGCCGAAGTACCAGTACGCCAGCCCGGTGTCGCCGAAGACCGGCGCCGACACCGCGACGCGGACCGGGTCGAAGATCGTCGACGGCCAGACCTACGTCAACAACGGGTTCTGGGACACCTACCGCACCACCTGGCCGGCGTATTCGCTGCTCACGCCGGACATGGCGGGCAAGATGGCGGACGGGTTCGTGCAGCAGTACCGCGACGGCGGCTGGATCGCGCGCTGGTCCTCCCCCGGTTACGCGGACCTGATGACCGGCACCAGCTCCGACGTCGCGTTCGCCGACGCGTACCAGAAAGGCGTCACGAACTTCGACGTCAAGTCGGCCTACGACGCGGCGCTCAAGAACGCGACGGTGACGCCGCCGAACTCGGCGGTCGGCCGCAAGGGTCTGGACCAGTCGATTTTCCTCGGCTACACGCCGAATTCGACCGGCGAGGGCTTCTCGTGGGCGATCGAGGGCTACGTCAACGACTTCGGCATCGCGAACATGTCGAAGAAGCTCTACGACACGGCCGCGGCGAACGATCCGCGCAAGGCGGAGTACCTGGAGAACTACCAGTACTTCACGAGCCGGGCGCAGCAGTACGTGAACCTGTTCGACCCGAGCGCCGGGTTCTTCCAGGGCAAGGACGCGAGCGGGAGGTTCACGAAGGACAAGGCGTCCTACGACCCGCGGGTGTGGGGCGGGGACTACACCGAGACCGACGGCTGGAACATGGCCTTCACCGTGCCGCAGGACGGGCAGGGGCTGGCGGATCTCTACGGCGGCAAGGACAAGCTGGGCGCCAAGCTCGACGCGTTCTTCGCCGACCAGGAGACCGCGAACTACCCGGGCAGCTACGGCGGCACGATCCACGAGATGCGGGAGGCGCGGGACGTGCGGATGGGCCAGTACGGCCACTCCAACCAGCCTTCGCACCACATCCTCTACATGTACGACTACGCGGGCCAGCCGGCGAAGACGCAGGCGAAGGTGCGCGAAGCGGTGTCGCGGCTGTACACCGGCAGCGAACTGGGCCAGGGCTATCCGGGCGACGAGGACAACGGCGAGATGTCCGCGTGGTACGTGTTCAGCTCGCTGGGCTTCTACCCGCTGCAGATGGGCAGCCCGAACTACGCGATCGGGTCGCCGCTGTTCACGAAGGCGACCGTGCACCTGCCCGGCGGGGACCTGGTGATCAACGCGCCGAAGAACTCGGCGAAGAACGTCTACGTGCAGGGCCTGAAGGTCAACGGGAAGAACTGGACGTCGACGTCGCTGCCGCACGACGTGCTCGCCCACGGCGCCACGCTCGATTTCGACATGGGCCCGAACCCGTCGGCGTGGGGCACCGGCCCGGACGACGCGCCGAAGTCGATCACCACGGGCGACGCGGCGCCGACGCCGCTGCACGACGAGACCGGGCCGGGGCTGGGCACGCTGTCCACTTCGGACGGTTCGGACGCGTCGGCGTTGCTGGACAACACCTCGCGCACGCAGGCGAAGGTGACCGGTGCGGTGCAGTACCAGCTGAAGTCGACGGACGAGGCGGTCACGCACTACACGCTCACTTCCGGCACCGGAGCGGGCGACGCGAAGAGCTGGACGCTGAAGGGTTCGTATGACGGGAAGAACTGGACGGTCGCCGATCAGCAGACCGACCAGACCTTCCCGTGGCGGCAGCAGACCCGGGCGTTCGCGGTGAAGAACCCGGCGCACTACGCCTACTACCGGCTGGAGATCACCGCGACCACCGGCGGCCCGGCGACCCTGTCGGAGCTCGAGCTGCTGGGCCGTCCGGACGCGTCGTGCACGAAGACGCTGACCGGTGTGCAGAACGGTCCGCTGACCGTGTCGAGCGGGGTGGTCTGCCTGAACGGCGCGACGGTGTCGGGTCCGGTGAACGTGGCGCGCGGCGCTTCGCTGATCGTGCGCGGCGGCCAGATCACCGGCCCGGTCGCGGCGGCGGGTGCGGCACAGGTGGTGCTGAACCGGACGAAGGTGGCCGGCCCGGTGTCGATCACCGGCAGCACCGGTCCGGTGTCGATCGAGCTGACCGACATCTCCGGCCCGGTGAACCTGACCGGCAACCAGGGGCCGCTGATCACGAGCAGCACCGTGGGCGGGCCGCTGGCCTGCACGGGCAACTCCCCCGCCCCGACCGATCACGACCTCGCCAACACCGTCCGCGGTCCGTCCGCCGGGCAGTGCGCGCAGCTCTGATCGATTGTCCGTGAAGGGCTCCTTGAGGGAATCAGATTCCCTCAAGGAGCCCTTCACGGCTTTATTGGGTCGCTCGCGGGTGCGGTCCCGTGAGAGCGTCGGGCGATGAAGATCAACTACGCCTGGCGCGCCGACCTCACCGACGCGCAGCTCGTCGCCCTCACCGAAGCGCACGGCGGGAACGCGGAACCCGGCTGGTGGGACCGGGCGCGGCGGCACAGCCTCGGCTGGGTCAGCGCGCACGACGGCGACGCGCTGGTCGGGTTCGCGAACGTGGCGTGGGACGGCGCGGACCACGCGTTCCTGCTCGACCCGAAGGTGCACGCGGACTGGCAGCACCGCGGCATCGGCGCCGAACTCGTCCGCCGCGCGCGGGACGCCGCCCGGGACGCGGGCTGCGAGTGGCTGCACGTGGACTTCGAACCGCGCCTGCGCCCGTTCTACTTCGACGCCTGCGGGTTCGCCTCCACCGACGCGGGGTTGATCCGGCTCACCGCGAGCTGATCCGGCACGGCCGGTGCGGGAGCGATTACCGTGGGGGCGTGACCACGGCTGCGTTCTTCTCCTCGTTCGAAGCGGGCGATCCGCAGCCGGTCGCCTCTGGAGTGCGGGTGGACAGCGGGCCGCGCCGGTCGCCGACCGCGAAGACCGGCGTCGGGTTCACCGGGGCGAAGGCCTTGCGCTACCGGGCCGGGCCGCCGGTCGTGCTGTTCGAGGTGGACATTCCGGTCACTGACCACAGTGCACTGTCGTATGTGGTCTTCCCGGCGTCGGACGGTCCGTTGCCGAGCTACCGCAGCACGCGCGTCGCGCTCGACGTCGAGTTCGCCGACGGTAGCCGCGCCGCGTTCTCCCCGGATCCGGAGACGCTCTACGTCGACCAATGGAACCTGGTGCGCCGTCCGCTGAAAGCGTTCGAGGGACGGCGGGTGCGGAAGATCCTGCTGGTGACCGCGTTCGACGGCGACGGGACGGGCTGGCTGGACGACGTCCGGATCGCCGAGCATCCGCCGGAGCGCAAGGACCCCGTCGACTGGGTCCGGACGACTCGCGGCACGCATTCCAGCGCCGAGTTCTCGCGCGGCAACACCTTCCCGGCCACCGCGGTGCCGCACGGGTTCAACTTCTGGACCCCGGTCACCGACGCGCGAGCGCTGAACTGGTTCTACTCCTACCACCGGCACAACGACGCCCGGAACGAACCGCGGCTGCAGGCGTTCGGGCTCAGCCACCAGCCGAGCCCGTGGATGGGCGACCGGCACACCTTCCACCTGATGCCCGGCACCGGTCCGGTCGAGTCCGATCGCGTGCGGCGTTCGCTGGAGTTCAGCCACGACGACGAGACCGACCGGCCGCACCATTACCGCGTCCGGTTTCGCGGCGGGATCACCGCCGAGGTCGCGCCGGCCGAGCACGCGGCGATGGTCCGGTTCGCGTTCCCGCCGGGCCGCGGCTGGGTGCTGTTCGACAACGCCCGCAACCGCGGCGGTGTCCGGATCGACGCCGAGCGCGGGATCGTCACCGGGCACACGTGGGTGCGCAGCGGGCTGTCGGCCGGTGCGCGGCGGATGTTCGTCTACGCCGAGGCGGACCAGCGGCCGTCCGGCGGCGGACGGATCCGGCGGCCGTTCTGGCGGACGGTGACCGGGCGCCTGGAGTTCGCCGCGCCCGAGGTCACGCTGCGGATCGCGACGTCGCTGATCAGCCTCGCACAGGCGAAACGCAACCTGGCGCTGGAAATCCCGGCGGGCACGACGTTCGACCGGGTCCGGCAGCGGGCGCGGGAACGCTGGCAGGAGGTGCTCGGCCGGGTCGAACTGGAGGGCGCGTCCGAGGACGAGCTGACCACCTTCTACTCGTGCCTCTACCGGCTGTTCCTGTACCCGAACGTCGCACACGAGAACACGCCGCGCGGCATCCGGCACGCGAGCCCGGTCGTGCGGAGTCTCCGGCCGAGCACCCGGCGGCGCACCGGCGCGAAAGTCGTGGACGGCGAGTTGTACGTCAACAACGGCTTCTGGGACACCTACCGCACCGCATGGCCCGCGTACGCGCTGCTCGCGCCGCGCCAGTGCGGCCGGATGATCGACGGTTTCGTGCAGCAGTACCGCGAAGGCGGCTGGATCGCCCGCTGGTCCTCCCCCGGCTACGCCGACCTGATGACCGGCACCAGCTCCGACGTCGCGTTCGCCGACGCGTACCTGAAGGGCGTCACGAACTTCGACGTCGAGGCCGCCTACGACGCCGCGCTCAAGAACGCCACCGTCACGCCGCCGCGCAAGGGCGTGGGCCGCAAGGGACTCGACCGGTCCGCGTTCCTCGGCTACACGCCGACCTCGACGCGCGGCGGCCTGTCCTGGGCGCTCGAAGGCTGCCTCAACGACTTCGGTCTCGCCAACCTGTCCGACGCGCTCGCCCGGGAAAGCAGCGGCGCGCGAGCCCGCCGGTTCGCCGACAACGCCGTCTACTTCCGCCAGCGCGCCCAGCACTACGCCCACCACTTCGACGCGCGGATCGGCTTCTTCCAGGGCCGCACCCTCGACGGCGGCTGGCGGCGTCCCGCCGCCGGATTCGACCCGACCGAGTGGGGCCCGGATTACGTCGAGACCAACGCCTGGAACACGGCGTTCTCCGTGCCGCACGACGGTCCCGGTCTCGCCGCGCTGCACGGCGGACCGGCGGGTCTCGAGGCGAAGCTCGACGAGTTCTTCCGGCTCCCGGAGACCGGCCACGGCGGCCGGATCCACGAGATGACCGAGGCCAGGGACGTGCGGATGGGCCAGTACGGGCATTCCAACCAGCCCTCGCACCACATCCCGTTCGTCTACGCGTTCGCCGGGGCGCAGGCGAAACTCCAGCGGACCGTCCGCGAGGTGCTGCGCCGGCTGTACCTCGGCGGCGAACTCGGCCAGGGCTACCCCGGGGACGAGGACAACGGGGAAATGTCGGCCTGGTATGTCTTCACCGCCCTCGGTCTCTACCCGCTGACCGTCGGCAGCCCGCGGTACGCGATGTGCGCGCCGCTGTTCCGCTCCGCCACCGTGCACCTCGAGAACGGAAAGGACCTGGTGATCCGAGCACCCCGCGCCGCGACCGCCGACAGCGCGACCGACACGCCGTACGTGCACGGGCTGACAGTCGACGGCGAACCGCACCCTTCGGCCACGCTCGCGCACGCGGTCCTGGCCCGCGGCGCCGTGCTGGAGTTCGACGTCCGCGCCGAACCCGGCGACTGGGGCGCCCAACCGGTCACCCCGGTCGCCCCCGCGCCGCTGAAAGACCTCGCCGGCACCGGCATCGCCGCGCTGACGGACAACACCAGCCGCACCCAAGCCGTCTTCCGCACGCCAACGCCGACCATCGCCTTCACCGCCGACGGCGAGCCGCGTGAAGTCGTCCTCTACACGCTGACCTCCGGCAGCCGCGAAGGCGATCCGCGGGACTGGGTGCTCGAGGGATCCGACGACGGCCGGCAGTGGCGGACCCTGGACGAACGCTCCGGCGAGGTGTTCCGCTGGCGGCGCCAGACCCGGCCGTTCGTGCTCGCCGAACCCGCCGCCTGCCGGCACTACCGGCTGCGGGTCCGCGCCTCGACCCGGCGGCGCGTCGCCCTCGCCCAGTGGGAGCTGCTGGCCCGATGATCACCGATGTGCGCAACGCCTTCCTGGACCGGCTGGCGGCAGCCGACCCCGGTCTCGTCCGGCTGCGGCTCGCCGCGTCGGCGGTGCTCGGCATCGTGCTCGCGGTCCTCGCGCTGCAGCCGCTGCATTTCCCGCTCACCACCACGCTCGTCGCGGCGATCGCGGCGATGATGAGCGCGTTCACCGTCAACGACGCGACCAGCGGCGGCCAGGCCGTCACACTGCTCCTCGCCCTGGTGGTGGGGACCGCGTCGATTACCGCCGCCTGTTTCGGCTCCGCCTACGCGCCGCTCGACAGCGTCGTGTTTGTGCTGCTGATCTTCGTCGCGGTGTACGTCCAGCGGTTCGGCCCGCGCGGCACCGCGCTCGGGTCGATGGCGTTCTTCCTGTTCTTCTTCCCGATGTTCCTGCAAGCGCACCTCGCGCAGGTGCCGCATCTGCTGATCGCGCTGGCGATCGGCGTCGCGGCGAACGCGGTCGTGCGGTTCCTTCTGCTGCGCCGCAACGCCGAAAGCGAGCTGATCCGCTACCGGCAGGCGTTCCGGGCCCGGCTCGGCGCGGCGGTGCGGGCCAGCGAGGCCTACATCTCGTCCGGCGGTTCGGACCGCAGCAACCGGCAGATCCGCACCGCGGTGGAGCGGCTGCACGAGGTGGTCCTGCTGATCGAGGACCACGCCCCGGACGTGGTCGACGACCGCCGCGCCGACCAGCTGCGCCGCCGGGTGATCGAGGTGGAGCTGGCCGTGCAGTGGCTGGTGATCACCGTCCGGCGGACGTGCTCGCGGCCGCTGCCCGAGGGCGTCGCCGACGATCTGGTGGCCCGGCTGGCGCGGTTCCGGTCGCTGATGGAGCGCGACCCGCGCGACCTGCCCCTGATCAGCCAGACCGGCGAGTACAGCCGGATGCTCGTCGAAGGCAGCCGGATCGACGAACGCGCCCACCCCGGCGACGGGGTCCGCCGCGCGATCGCCGAACTGGCCGTCGCGGACGACCGGGCGCAGCGGATCGCGAACCGCCAGGCGGGAGCGGAGCTGCCGGCCGAAGAGGACGAGGAAGACGAACCGACCAAGGCGTTCGCCTACGACAACCAGACGCGCGGCGCGATCCAGGCCGTGCTCGGCGGCGGGCTCGCCGTGCTGGCCGGGCAGCTGATCTCGCCGCAGCGCTGGTACTGGGCGGTGCTGACGGTGTTCGTCGTGTTCATCGGCACGTCCAGCGCGGGCGCGCGGTTCGTGAAGGGCATGCGCCGCACCGGCGGGACCCTGCTGGGCATCGTCGGCGGCGTCGCGCTGGCGCTCCTGGTCAGCGGCAACACCCCGGCGATCCTCGCGCTGCTGCTGGTCTGCGTGTTCGGCATGGTCTACACCGCGCGGGTTTCGCAGTTCCTGATGGCCTTTTTCGTGACCAGCATGCTGGGATTGCTCTACAGCCTGCTCGGCACGTTCAGCATCGAGGTGCTGTGGATCCGGGTCGCCGAGACCGCGGTCGGCGCGGCGTGCGGCCTGCTCGCCGCCGTCGTGGTGCTGCCGGTCCGCACGCGCGCGGTGATGCTCGACGACATCGCGGTCGCGCTCGACGAACTGCACGAGTTCGTGGAGTCGGCCGCGAAGCTGCTGTCCGGCCGCGAGAACGTGAACATCATCGAGATGTCCCGCGACCTCGACCGCGCGGTCGAGCAGGTGCGGCTGACCATCGAACCGCTCACCCACCCGATCAACCTGCGCAGCGCCCGCCGCGACTACGGCTGGCACGTCCTGACCACGTTGGAGGGCATCGCCTTCCGCGCCCGGCACGTGGCCGCCCGCGCCCAGCCCGGCCAGCTCGCCGGACCGGTATCCGAGCGGCTGGACCAGTTCGCCGGCCGGATCATCGCGAACGTCGACCTCGTGCACGAGGCGGTCAGCAACCCGGGCACGCGCACGCGCAAACTCGTCCGCGACGACGGGACGCCGGTCGCCGACCGGATCGACGAGGCCGAGACCCGCGCCGTGCTGTCCAGCCTGAGCCACCTCGACGAGGGCCTCATCGCGCTCGGCCGCGTGCTGGGCGTCGGCGCGCAGGACCCGCCGCGGCACAGCTGACCTACGCGGACGCGGCGTCGAGTACGCGCAGCTCGTCGTCGCTCAGCTCCACGTCGTGCAGCGCGACCAGCGCAGGCACCTGCTCGACGGTGCGCGCGGACGCGATCGGCGCGGTCACCGTCGGCTGCTGCGCGAGCCAGGCCAGCGCGACAGTCGCCATCTCCGCACCGCGCGCCTTCGCGACCTCCTCCAGCGCCGCGAGCACCTTCACGCCGCGCTCGGTGTCCGCGTACCCGCCCGCGAGCCCGGGCAGGTTGCGGATGCTGTCCACCTGCTGGCCAGGACGGTACTTGCCGGTCAGGAACCCGGAGGCGAGACCGAAATACGGCACGCACGCCAGCCCGTGCCGCTGCACGATCCCCCGCCGCTCGCTCTCGTACTCCCGCTCGACCAGGTTGTACTTCGGCTGCAGCGCGACGTATTTAGCCAGCCCCTCTCGATCGGAGAACTCCAGCGACGCGGCCAGCCGCTGCGGGCTGATGTTCGACGCCCCGATCGCCCGCACCTTGCCTTCCCGCACCAGCTCGTCCAGCGCGGCGACGATGTCCTCGACCGGGACCGACTCGTCGTCGAAATGCGTGTAGCACAGATCGATCCGCTCGATCCCCAGCCGTCGCAACGATTCCTCGGCCGCGGCCTTGAAGTTCGCCGGCGCGAGCCCCTTGAACCGCGGGTGGTCGCCGACCTTCGTGGCCACGACCACCTCGTCCCGGTTCCCGCGCGCGGCGAGCCACTTGCCGATGATGCGCTCGGACTGCCCGGCTTCGTTGCCCGGGAAGTGGTACATGTACGAATCCGACGTGTCGAGGAAGTTGCCGCCCGCCTCGGCATAGGCGTCCAGCACCGCGAACAACGCCGGTTCGTCGGCCGTCCAGCCGAACACGTTCCCGCCGAGGCACAACGGGGAGACGGACAGTTCGGAAGAGCCCAGCAGGCGAAGTGCGACCATGATCGCATTCAAGCACTGCCCGGCGCCGCGATGCCCGCGCCGACGAGAGATTCTGCCCGCTCGTACCTTTTCCGGCCGCACCCCTGGCAGGATCTTCCTTCTCGGACAGCTACTGGGGAGGCAGCTGATGAGAAGACCCGCGGTCGGCGACCCGCTGTGGATCGGGCAGTACCGGGTGCTCGCGGAACTGAGCCGGGGCGAGACGACCCGGGTGCTGCTCGGCAGCGGACCCGGCGACCGCCTGGTCGCGCTCACGCTCCCGCTCTCGGCCGAGAACGCCGGATTCCGCGCCGAGACCGCCGCCTTGAGCGCGGTGCTCGAAGCCGACCCGGACGCGTCCACACCGTGGCGTGCTTCGGAATTCCAGCCCGGGCCCACACTGCACGAGGTGTCCGCCCCGCTCCCCGAACCGGCGAGGCTTCGACTGGCCGCCGGAATCTCGGCCGACTTGACCCAGCTCCACAGCGCCGGCGTGGCTCACGGCAACCTGGACGCCTCCCACGTCCGGCTCACCAGCAGTCGAGCAAGGCTCGTCGCCCGCGCGACCGGCACTGCCCCGGCCGACGACCTGCTCGCGCTCGGCACGCTTCTCGCCGGGGAGACCTCGCTGCCCGAGGCACTCCGCCGATGCCTCGCGGAAAACCCGGCAGACCGGCCCACCGCCGCGGAACTCGTCGAAGCACTCGGCCCAGCCGCGGCACCGTGGCCGCCCTCTGTCGACAAGCTCATCGCGGAACACACCGCCGAAACCGCCCAGTTCCTCGACAACCAGCCGGTAACGCCGGACCAGACCGATCCGGTGATCTACCAGGTCTCCGACGCACCAACCGCCTCGCCACGCAGCCCGATCTCGCGTCGGCGGGTCCTGATCGGCGCGCTCGCCCTCGTGATCGCCGGACTCGCCGCCTGGCTCGCCTGGCCGAACTCTCCCGCGCCGGACGCCCTGCCGCCCGCACCGCAGCCGCCGCTCGTCGAATCCGGATTCCTCGTCGCCCACGGGCACCCGGAGGGTCTTCAATTCAGCCACGACGGCCGCCTGCTCGCCACCCTGAACGCCGACTTCACCATCGACGTCCTCGACGTCGGCACGCGCAAACCGGCCGGCCCGCGCCTCGGCCCCTTCCCCCGGGCCCGCCCAGCCGGCCTGACGTTCCGCCCCGACGGCAGCGCCTTGGTGGTCGCATGGATCGACTCCAAGCAGTTCACGGCCCAAACCTGGGACCCGCGAACCGGCCAGGAAATCGGCGCACCCCTCGTGCTCGACGACATCGACTTCGACAGCACCTGGGCCACGCTCAGCCCCGACGGAACCATCGCGGTGGTACCGATGGCCTCCCCGCGCAGACTGGAACTGTGGCGGGTCGCCGACCGTACCCGCGTCGGCAGCATCGAAACGCCGGCCGCCTTCCGGGGTTCGCAGTTCAGCCCGGACGGACACACGCTCGCCGTCTACCAATGGGACGGCCACTCCGCCCACACCAGCCAGGTCGCCCTGTGGGACGCGGCTTCGCTCAAGCCGATGGGCGGCCCCGTCGTCTGGGGCGACGACGAGCAGATCAGCTCCTTCTCTTTCACCCCGGACAGCCGGACGCTGATCACCACCTCCGGCGGCGACGCCCGCAAACCAGTCAAGGTGCAACAGTGGGATGCCGCTACCCGGAAGGAACTCCGGCCGCGCTTTTTCCTGCCGCCAGCGCAGTTCGACGCGCAACCCAGCGACGCCCTGTACACGATGGCCATTGCCGGGCTGGACGACCAGCACCTTCTCGCGCTCTCGGCGGGCAGGCTCGCGGTCGTCGGCCTCGACGGGAAACAGCAGGGCGCGGGCCTGCCCGGAATCGCCTCGCTCGCCGTCAGCCCGGACCGCGGGACCGTCGCCACCGCCTCCGCCTCGTCTGCGGAAACCACCATCCACCTGTGGCGCAAACCCTGACCCGCGTCGCGGGCCGCCGGTTCAGCGGGCGAACGCAGGCGGCGCACCCATCGGGCTGAGGTGCATCCCCGCGATCTGCCAGCCGTCGTCGCCGCGGACGAGGACGTGCGTCGCCCGGAACGTGCCGTCCACGCGCTTGCCCTGATGCGTCGCTTCCTGCTCGTGCACGCCGATCGCGATCGCCGTGTCGCCCCGCACCCGCACGTCGACGTCGCGCCAGTCGAGCCGCTCCGTCACGAGCGCGCCGGACCGATAGCGGTCCAACCACTGCTCCCGGTCGAGCACGAAACCGAGCGGCCCGACGAGCCGGAACTCGTCGGCGACCAGGCCGCCCAGCGTGTCCAGGTCGCCCGCGACCTCCGCGGCAGCCCAGCGTTTCCCCAAGTCAGCGATCTCCGTGGAACTCATGATTCCCTCCAGTGCCAGTCCATGCGACACCACAAACGTTAGAGACCAAACCGTTCGACGTCAAATGATTAGAGTTCGACGATCCTGCGGTACCGTCCTCCCCGTGCCCCGACCCGCCACCCCGCCGCTCGGCGTCCTCCTCGCCCGCACCGCCAAGACCGCGGGCCAGGCATTCGACCGCGCTCTCGCCGAGGTCGGCGGATCGCAGCCGGTCTGGCAGATCCTCATCGCGCTCAAAACGCGCCGGCACGCCAGCCAGCGCGAACTCGCCGACGCCGTCGGCATCCAGGGCGCGACACTCACCCACCACCTCAACGGCATGGAGACCGCGGGCCTGCTCACCCGCACCCGCGACCCGGAAAACCGGCGCGTGCACCAGGTCGAACTCACCGACTACGGCGAGCAGACCTTCCACCGCCTCGCCGACGCCGCGATCGCCCACGACAAGCGGATGCGGCGCGGGTTCACCGACGACGAAATAGCGACCCTGGCGGCATTGCTCACCCGGCTCGCAGACAATGTGACGCGAACGGACCCGTGAGCGTCCGAGGAAACGGGTCCGAGCCGTGCGGCTACCGGGTCGGCGGGCAGGTCTTCCGAGCGAAGCGGTAAACCGTCTGGACGCTGCCGTCGGTCGAGTCCATCGCCAGGAAGCTCGTCCTGGCCGCACGGTTCGTAGACAATCGCGTCCGAGCCCCCCCCAATGAATGGAGCAACGTGTTCACAAATCGTTGACAAAAGCTGTTATGGACAATTGACGAATCAACACAAATGATGCACAAAAATCAACCAGGCAAAACCACCGGCCCGGCGGCTTCGCCCACGCATCGCAGGCGGCCCGAACGTGATCCTGGCTACCGTGACTGGACGCACCCGGACGACGCCCGCCGGTAGGGCTAGCATCCTCGGTACTAGCCAAAGTCGTCTCAAGCTGGAGAAGCGCAATGACCCAAGCCCCTGTCAACGTCACCGTCACCGGTGCGGCCGGCCAGATCGGCTACGCGCTGCTGTTCCGCATCGCGTCCGGTCAGCTGCTCGGCGCCGACACCCCGGTGAAGCTGCGGCTCCTGGAGATCCCCCAGGCGGTCAAGGCGGCTGAGGGCACCGCGATGGAGCTGGACGACGGCGCGTTCCCGCTGCTGGCCGGCATCGACATCTTCGACGACCCGAAGCAGGCCTTCTCCGGCGCGAACATCGGCCTCCTGGTCGGCGCCCGCCCGCGCAGCAAGGGCATGGAGCGCGGCGACCTGCTCGAGGCCAACGGCGGCATCTTCAAGCCCCAGGGCGAGGCCATCAACGCCGGTGCGGCCGACGACATCAAGGTGCTGGTGGTCGGCAACCCGGCCAACACCAACGCCCTGATCGCCCAGTCGCACGCCCCCGACGTGCCCGCCGAGCGCTTCACCGCGATGACCCGCCTCGACCACAACCGCGCGCTGGCCCAGCTGGCCAAGAAGCTCGGCGTCGCGGTGACCGACCTCAAGAAGGTCGCGATCTGGGGCAACCACTCCGCCACCCAGTACCCGTCGGTCCAGCACGCCGAGGTCAACGGCAAGAGCGTCGCCGAGGCCATCAACGACCAGGCGTGGCTCGCCGACACCTTCATCCCGACCGTTGCCAAGCGCGGCGCCGCGATCATCGAGGCCCGCGGCCTGTCCTCGGCCGCGTCCGCCGCCTCCGCCGCGATCGACCACGTCTACACGTGGGTCAACGGCACGCCGGAGGGCGACTGGACCTCGGCCGGCGTCGTCTCCGACGGCTCCTACGGCGTCCCGGAGGGCCTCATCTCCTCCTTCCCGGTCACCGCGAAGAACGGCAAGTACGAGATCGTGCAGGGCCTGGAGATCGACGACTTCTCCCGCCCGCGCATCGACGCCTCCGTGGCCGAACTGGTCGAGGAGCGCGACGCGGTCCGCAAGCTGGGCCTGATCTGAGGTTCGTTGTCCGCGATGGCCGCCCCGGTTTCGGGGCGGCCATCGCTGCTGTTCGGGTCTTTAGCCTTGTTTTGGGGTTGGTTAGCGGTCAGCTAGGAGCCGAACGTGGCTTGCATCTGTCAAACCGGCTGCCGTATAGGTCGTTATACAGTTGAAAGCAGCTCATGCAGCCGGCTGGCGACGGCGAAGTCGGGCACCGTGTGGGCCCCGTCGCGAAGGTCCGCGGCCAGCTGCTCGTAAAGCCGGCCCACATTCGCCGCCTGAACCGGCAGGGCACTCGGATCGCTCACTGGAACCACCGTCCACTCCGGACTTCCGGGCCGCGACCGGCGAAGGTCCAGCCGGCCGATCTGCAGTTGCGCCGCCCAGGGATCGGTCTCCGGCGCGGAAGTCAGCGTGAGACTTCCTTCCGTGCCCGCGATCTCGATCCGAGTCCGGGGCAGCACCGCTTCCCCGTCGTGCAGATGGACCGACACCACTGCCCCACCGTCGAGTTCGGCGTGCGCCAGGAAGTGATCCGGCGCGGTGACGTCGATCCGCTCCCCTGTTTCAGCGACCTGATGAGAGCCGTACCGGATCGAGGTCCGCGCGGTCAATTCCCGGACCGGACCGAGCAGGTGCTGCACCAGATCGAGCGCGTGCCCGCCGAGGACCTCGACCAGCCCGACCCCGGTGCCGCGGTCGTAGGTGTAGGCCGTCCAGCCAGGGACGTCGCGGGTGTTTCCCTTGCTGCGCGAGCTGTAGACGGTCGCGGACTGCACGGTTCCGATCTCCCCGGCGGCGATCATCGAGCGGGCCCGGCGGACGGTCGGCGAGAACCGCGCCTGCAGACCCACCGCCGTGTGCATCCCGGCCCGCTCCCCCGCGTCCGCCAGCGCGGCGGCTTCCTCCGCGGTCGTCGCCAATGGCCACTCGCAGTAGACGTGCTTGCCCGCCTCCAGCGCCGCGGTCACCAGCTCGGCATGCGCGGGCACCTTCACCGTGACGACCACCAGGTCCACGTCCGGATGCTCGGCGAGACTCCGGACGTCCGTGAAGGCGTGTTGTGCTCCAAAGCGGGCGCGTGCCGCTTCGGAGCTGCTGCTGCGCGTGGTCGCGACGGCGGCGAGCGAGAACTCGGGCGACGCGGCGATGGCGGGAAGGTGCGCCCGCACCGCCCAGCCCCGGCCCGGGTTCGCGCCGACGATTCCGACGCCGATCGGCTTGGTCAAGCCCCACCTCCAGTAAACGGGTCACCTTGTTCCGCTTGTGCCCAAGCTACCAGAACCGGAACAAGCTGACCCGCTTCGTTAGACTGCGGGAATGCCGGACTCCGCCGTCGCCGCATTGCTCGCCCAAGGCCGCCCGCGTGCCGACGCCCAACGCAACGTCGAACGACTGGTCGCAGCGGCCCGGGAAGCACTCGACGAGCTGGGGCTCGCGGTCACGACCCGCGACATCGCGCAGCGGGCGGGCGTCGGACTCGGGACGCTATACCGGCGGGTCCCGTCGCTGGACGCACTCCTCGCCGCCATCCTCGTCGACACCATCGACGAGATGACCGGCCGCGCCGCGCACGCCCTCGACTCCCCCGACCCTTGGCAGGGATTCGCCGAGTTCGCCGAGGCCTACGTCCAGCTTCGCGCGTCGAGCTGCGGTCTGCACGACGCCTTGTCCGGCCGCGGCGAACGGCTTGACCTCGACGGACACATCAACCGCCTGCAGAAAGCGGTGCGTCAGCTGGTCCAGCGCGCACAGAAAGCCGGCGTGCTGCGTACCGACCTCGACTGGCGGGATGTCCCGTTCGCGCTCGCCACGGCGATCCCAACGGACCACACGATCGGCCTCGTCCCGGACGACGACCAGTGGCACCGGAACCTCCGAATCATCCTCGACGGCCTGCGCCCGGCACGATCGCCCGCTCCAGCAACCCCTGCAGAACCCGCTGCTCCTTCGGACTGAGCCCGGCCAGCGGCGATTCCCGGGCCAGCAGTTCGAGCAACCGCTCGCGCAGCGATCGCCTGAGGTTCGTCACGCTCCCATCCTAGCAACTCCATCAAGCCAGAATAGTTATAGATTGAATGTTTCTAGCTTGATGCTTTATCGTCGAGGCGGACCGAGGGAAGGAAACGAGATCGTGCTCGACGACCGACTGCGCCGACCCGCGACTCTGCGCTCCGTCCACCTGGGAGCGACAACGGTGACCTACGTGCCGGACGGGGCGGTGCAAGGGAATCCGCACCGCTGGCTACCCGACAGCACAGCCGAGACGTGGGCTACGCACCCCGAGTACTTGGACGACGACGAGTTCCTCGTCGCGAGCATCGGCGGGCTCCTGGTGGAACGGGACAGCCGGGCGTTGCTGATCGACGCCGGATTCGGACCGCAGTCGGTACCCGCCGAGCCCGACGCACCGAACGGCGTGCTGTACGGCGGCGCGTTGCTCGACAACCTGGCCGCGCTCGGGCGCAAACCGGAAGACCTTCAGGCGGTGGCGTTCACGCACCTGCACTCCGACCACATCGACTGGGCAGCGCAGGCGGCATTCACTCAGGCCGAATACCTGATTCCGGTGCCCGAGTGGGAACAACGCGCGCTGTCCGGCGAAACCGAGGCGATGGCACCGCGGGTCCGCATGATCGAGGACGGCCAGGAGGTGTTCCCCCGGCGTCCGGGTGCGCTTCGCCGCCGGGCACACCCCAGGGCACGCCGAGTACGTCATCACCGACGGCGGCCAACGGCTGATCACGTTCGGCGACGCCGTGCATTCGCCGGTGCAGATCGAAAACCCCGGCTGGTCCTGCGGGTACAACCACGATCCGGTCGAGGCGGCCAGCCATCGCCGGAAGCTCGTCGCCGAACTGGCCGAACCCGGCACGATCGGCTTCGGAAATCACTTCGCCGACGTGGTCTTCGGGCACGTCCGCGACGGGCGCTGGCATCCGCTGCACCGCTAGGGTCGGCGCATGGCCCGGCTGATCCACCTCAACGGCCCCAGCGGCATCGGGAAATCCACCGTCGCTCGGCGGTACGCCGATCTTCACCCGGGAGTACTCGATCTCGACGCCGACCAGGTGGTGACGATGATCGGCGGCTGGCGGACCGCGTTCTGGGACACGCTGCCCGCCATGGCGACGGCTCGCCCTCGCCATGGCGGAAACACACCTGGCCGGGCACGACGTCGTCCTGCCGCAGCTGGTGACCCGCGTCGAGCAGGCCGAGCGGTTCGAGGAGGCGGCCCGCGCGGCCGGTGGCGAGTATGTCGAGATCATGCTCGCCGCACCCCGGCCGCAGGCGAAGGCGCGTGTTCGCCGCGCGCGGCGAACACGCGGCGTCCGACGCGATGGCCGAACTGGGCGGTCCGGTCCTGCTCGACCGGATTCACGACCACGTCGCGGAGTACCTGCCGCTCCGTCCACAGTGCACGGTGCTCGACACCGAACACCTCGACCCGGACGAAACGTGCGCGAAGGTCGCGGACGTCGTTGCCCGCCACGCGGCGGCGGAGGCACCGAGTGCACGGACCGGCGACGAGCCTGCCCTCGGCACCTCCTGAGCTCTTTGCCTGGGACCGAAAGTTGGGCTCGAGGCGAGCAAATCGCCTCGAGCCCAACTGTATACGTCGTTATACACTAATCAGCTGACCGAAATGTCGTCCGCATAGATCGGGCTTTGGCCGTACCAGCCGTGGACGTACACCGTCACCGCGCCGGACGAGCCGGTCGTGAACGGGATGGTCAGTTTGGTCCAGCTGGAGTTGGAGGTCCACGAACTGGCTGTCGCTCCCCCGCGGACGCCCGCGTAGGCGTATCCGCCCTGGACCCACGCCGTCAGCGTGTACGCGTGGTTCGGCGCGAGCGTCAGGTTCTGCGCCGCTTCCCCAGTGGTCGACGCCGTCGGCGACACCTGCAGCGCGTGGTTGCCCGAGTGCACTGGCGAGGACACGATCGTCCCGCCGGTCCACGGGCTCAGTGCCCCGGTCTCGAAGTTGCCGTTGACGACGCTGCCGGTCGGGCTGGTTCCGTTGACAGTCAACGTATACGTCGCCGAGTGACTCCCGCCTCCCGCGACCGAGCCGGTGATGGTCAGCGGGTACACGCCGGGCTGCGTCGCGGCGGTCGTCGTGATCGACAGGTTCGCGCTCTCCCCTGCCTTGACCGTCGCCGGGCTGACCGACGCGGTCACGCCACCCGGCGCGCCGCTCACCGAGAGCGAAATCTGTTGCGCGGCACCGGAAGTCACCGCGGTGGTCACCTTGCCGGTCGCCGAACCGCCCGGGTCGACCGAAGCCGAGGCCGGGCTCGCCGACACCGAGAAGTCGTTGCCCGGCTGCGGGGTTCCGCCGGTGAACGGGGCGAAGGTGTGGCTGAAGTACCAGGTGTCCTGCGGAATGCCGGAACAGGTGTCCTGCGCTCCGGTGCCCGGGCAGCTGCCGTTGTCTCGTTGGAGCGCCCAGAACGACAGCAGGTTGATGCCCTTGGACACGGCCCAGTTGTAGACCGCCACCGCGTCCGCCGTGGTGAACGTTTCGGCCGCGCCGAAGTCGTCGATGCCCGGCATCTCGGTGATGCCGACCATCCCCCACAGCTGTTGCTGCGTCTTGTCCGGATACAGCGACGCCAGCTGCGACACCAGTCCGGCCGCGGCCGTCTGGGTGTCCTGCGCCATCTCGTGGCTGGCGTTGTCGTAGTAGTCGAAGGTCATCAGATTGACCACGTCGACCTTGGCCCCGTTGGAAACCGCGTTCCGCAGCACGTCCAGCGCGCTGGCCAGGCCGGTCGTGGTGGTCGGCAGGGTGTAGGAGATCTGCAGCTGGCGCCCGTTGGCCGCGGCCCAGTCCTGGACCTTCTTGATCGCCTTGTTGCGGCGGTCGATGCCGGCCGAGTTGGTCAGCGAGTTGTCCTCGATGTCCATGTCCAGGCGCGGCACGTCGTAGGTGGTGATCAGCGATTCGTACGCGGCCGCGATCTGGTCGACGTTCGCGCAGCTGTCGGCGATCTCGGTGCCGTCGTGGTCCGCGGTGTAGCCGCCGAACGACGGGATCACGTCCCCGCCGCGCGAGCGGATGGTGCGGAAGTCCGCGCCGAACGTCGAATCCGCCACCGGCATGCCGGCGTCGCCGTTCCAGAGCACGGTGCACGAACCCGACGACGCGGTCTGCAGGAACGCCATCGTCAGATGCTTGACGCCGGCCTCCTGGGCCATCGCCGCCGGGCTCTGCCCGTTCCAGGACTCGAAGTAGGGCGCGAACACGTGGTTCGGCAGCGGGGTCGCGGCGTGCGCGGGCGCCGCAGTGACGACCAGCACCCCGAGCGGAGCCGCCGCGGCGGCCAGGACAGCGGACAATCGGGACAAGCGGCTTCTTCGTCGCATGCGGGCTCCAGTGCCGGGAAAAGGGGGCCGTGCGGCGCGGCGGCGCACGGCCGGAACCTTCCCAGAATTGGACTGGACCAGTCACCTGTCAAGGTCTAGACCACTAATGCGGCCGAACGGCCGGGTCGGATCGTCGGGCGCCGCTGGGGGCTGGCGGACCACCAGCCCCCAGCGGATCAGCCCACCTGCTCCTTCGCCGGAGCCGGCGCGCCGAGCGAAAGCTTCGTCGACCGGGTGGTCAGCGAGATCGCCGCGGCGGCCAGCGTCGACACCGCCAGGAAGCCGAACGCCGCGGCGAACCCGAACCGGTCCGCCAGCCAGCCCATCACCAGCGGCGCGAGCACGCCGGCGAGCTGGCCGCCGGTGTTGACCAGGCCCATCCCCGCGCCGACGAGGTCGCGCGGCAGCACCCGCAGCGGGAGTCCGACGATGCCGATCGAGGCGAGGCCGCTGATGAACATCGCGACCGTCTGCAGCACGGTGAACCCGGTCGCCGAATCCGACAGCAGCATCGCGACGAGCACCCCGGCCGCGGCGACGAGCGCGGGCACCACGAGCCAGCGCGGGCGGTGGTCGAAGTACCGGCTCATCAGCCAGCCGCCGATCAGCACCGCCGCCGCGCTGACCAGCTGCGGGATCGCCGCCGAGACCCCCGCCGCGACCAGCGACAGGCCCTTGGTCTCGACCAGGTACGACGGGACCCAGGTGATCATCCCGTAAGCCAGCATGTTGAAGCAGGCGAACATCACCGCACAGCGGATCACCAGCCGGTTCCGCAGCACCCGCGACACGGGCACCTTCACCGGGGCGACGCGCGCTTCGGGTTCGGTCAGCTCGCGCGGCAGCGGCGCCGGCAGCAGCCGCCACAACGCCAGCCCGACGAGCAGCCCGGCCACCGCGACGATCCAGAACGTGTGCCGCCAGCCCACGGCCACCACGAGCGGCGCGACCAGCAGCGGGCCGAGCCCGGCCCCGACCGAGTTGGACGCCAGCAGCAGTCCCGCGCCGCGGCTGCGGCCCTCCTGCGTCGTGCGCTCGGCCAGCGCCTTGAACGCCGCGCCGGGAAACAGCGCCTGCGCGAACCCGAACGCCGCCCGCAGCACCAGCAGCACGACCAGCCCGGGCGCGAACCCGGTGGCCGCGGTGAACACCGACCAGGCCGCCAGGGAAATCACCAGCAACGGCCGCGCGCCCACGCGGTCGGCGAGCAGTCCGCCGGGCATCTGCCCGACCAGGTAGGCGATCGCGAACGCGGAAACGACCAGCCCCTGCGTGGTCTTGGACAGCCCGAATTCCGCGCCGATCAACGGCAGCGCGACCGCGATCATCACGCGGTCGATGTAGTCGATGATGAAGACGCCGACCAGCAGCGCCAACGTGGTCCGTTCGGTCCGCCGCACGCCCGCCGCGGAACTGCCCATGCTCACCGTCGGATCCTCCTTGATTCGGCGACGCCGCATTGTGCGGTCAGGCACCCCCTCCGCGGCTTCGTCGGATCCACCGAATCCCGGGCCCGCACGTCAGCGGATTCGACGAAGAAGCAGGTTCGCGCAGGTCAGCGGCGCGCGTCAGCGAGGTTCTCCGGCCGGACGCCACACGGCGGGGCCGGTCAATCCAGCCCCGCCGTATAGGTCGTTATACACTCGGCTTACGCGCCCGACAGCCCCCGCCGCTTCAGCAGCGGCTCGATTTCCGGCGCGCGGCCGCGGAAGGTCGCGAAGGCCTCCATCGGGTCGACGCTGCCGCCGCGGCCGAGCAGGGTCGCGCGGAAGTGGTCGCCGTTCTCCCGCTTCAGGCCGCCGTTCTCGGTGAACCACTCGACGGTGTCCGCGTCGAGCACCTCGCTCCAGATGTAGGAGTAGTACCCGGCGCTGTAGCCGCCCGCGAAAACGTGGTTGAAGTATGTCGTCCGGTAGCGCGGCGGGACGCTTTCCAGTGCCACGCCCGCCTTTTCCAGCGCCTCGGCCTCGAACCGCTGCACGTCCTCCACCCGGTCGTCCGGGCCGAGCCGGTGCCACGCGAGGTCGAGCAGCGCCGCGGCGAGGTACTCGGTGGTGCGGAAGCCTTCGCCGTACTGCTGCGCGGCCTCCAGCAGCTCGACCTGGCCGGCCGGCAACGGCTCCCCCGTCTCGTGGTGCTTGGCGTAGTTGGCCAGGATTTCCGGCCACAGCATCCACATCTCGTTGACCTGCGACGGGTACTCGACGAAGTCGCGCGGCACGTTGGTGCCGGTGAAGGTCGGGAACTCGACGCTGGACAGCAGCGAGTGCAGCGCGTGCCCGAATTCGTGGAACGCGGTGCGCACCTCGTCGAGCGAGAGCAGCGTCGGCTCTCCCTCGCGCGGTTTGGTCACGTTCAGCACGTTGACCACCACCGTGCGCCGCCCCAGCAGCCGCGACTGGTCCACGAAGTTGTTCATCCACGCGCCGCCGCGCTTGGAATCGCGGGTGTAGTAGTCCATCAGGAACAGGCCGAGCCCGCTGCCGTCGGCGTCGAAGACCTCGAAGATCCGCACCTGCGGGTGGTACTTCGGCAGGTCGTGCCGTTCGGTGAAAGTCAAGCCGTACAACCGGTTCGCGGCCGTGAACACGCCGTCGTGCAGTACTCGGTCCAGTTCGAAGTACGGCCGCAGCGCCGCGGTGTCCAGCTGGAACCGCTCGCGCTCCACCTTCGAGGCGTAGTACGCCCAGTCCCACGGCTGCAGCGTCGCTCCCGGCACGTCCGCTTCCAGCAGCTGCTGCAGTTCCGCCGCCTCGGTGCGCGCGTTCGCCACCGCCACCGGCGCGAGCCGCTCCAGCAGTCCGCCGGCGGCCTCGACGGTCTTGGCCGTCTCGTCCGCGATCACGTACGCCGCGTGGTTCGGGTAGCCCAGCAGCGCGGCCCGTTCCGCGCGCAGCCGCGTGATCTCCTCGACGATCGCGTTGTTGTCGTATTCGTTGCCGCGGTTGCCACGCGACACCGAAGCGGTGAAGACGCGCTCGCGCACCGCGCGGTTTTCCAGCGACGCCACGGCCGCCTGCGCGGTGGGCAGCGTCAGGGTCAGCACGTACTTGCCTTCGAGACCGCGTTCGGCCGCCGTCTGCGCCGCCGCCGCGATCGCGCTTTCGCCGAGCCCGGCCAGCTCCGAGGCGTCGTCGAGCACGACCGCGAGATCGTTGGTGTCCCGCAGCAAGTTCTGGGAGAAACGGGTCTGCAGCGTCGAAAGCTGCTCGTTGAGCGCGCGCAGCTTCGCCTGGTCCTCCTCGGGCAGCCCGGCGCCCGCGCGGCTGAAGTCGGTGTACCGGCGCTCCAGCAACCGCAGCTCCTCCGGGTTCAAGCCCAGCTCCGCGCGATTGCGGTACAGCGCGTCGATGCGGGCGAACAGCCGCGGGTTGAGGTGGATCGCGTCCGCGTGCGCGGCCAGCTTCGGGGCCAGCTCGGCCTGGATCTCCTGGATCTCGTCCGTCGCGTTCGAGCTCGAGATGTTGAAGAAGGTTCCGGACACCCGGGTCAGCAACGCGCCGGCCCGCTCGAGCGCCGCGATCGTGTTCTCGAAGGTCGGCTCGGCCGGGTCGTCGGCGATCCGCTCCACGTCGGCGGCGTGCTCGGCGAGCCCGGCCTCGAAGGCGGGCCGGTAGTGCTCGTCGGAGATGCGGTCGAACGGCGGCAGCTCGTACGGCAGGTCGCTGGGGACGGCGAACGGGTTGTCCGGGGAAATCATTCGGGTTTGCGCTCCTGGTTCTCCACAGGGTTTTCCACGTGGTTCCGCCCACCCTACGGGGTCCGGCACCCGACGGAAGGACTGTCGGCCGTCAGCGCCCCGTGCTTCCGCCGACGACCGCGTCGCTCGAAGCCTTCTTGCCGCGGCCGCGTTTCTTCGGCGGGGGCGGCACGATCCCGGCCAGGTCGCCGCCGTGCTCGTTCACCCGGAGCACGAACGGCCGCGTTTCGGTGTAGCGCACGACCGACACCGCGGCCGGGTCCACCACGATCCGCTGGAAGGCGTCGAGGTGCTGGCCCAGCGCGTCGGCCAGGATCGACTTGATCACGTCGCCGTGGCTGCACACCACCCACACCGCGTGCTCGCCGTGCTCGGCGGTGATCCGGGCGTCGTGCGCGCGGATCGCGGCGACGGCGCGCGCCTGCATCTCGGCGAGCCCCTCCCCGCCCGGGAAGACCGCCGCCGACGGGTGCGCCTGCACCACGCGCCACAGCGGTTCCTTGACGAGGTTCTTGAGTTCCCGGCCGGTCCACTCGCCGTAGTCCACTTCGGACAGCCGAGGCTCGACGACCTTCGTCAGGCCCTGCGCGGCGGCCAGCGGCGCGACGGTCTGCTTGCAGCGCAGCATCGGCGACACCACCAGCTCGGCGACCGGCACCCCGGCGAAGCGCTCGACGAGGGCGGCGGCCTGCGCGCGGCCGGTGTCGTCCAGCCCGACCTTCGGGGTGCGCCCGGCGAGGACGCCCGAGCCGTTGGCCGTGGACTTCCCGTGCCGGAGCAAGATGACCGTACTCACGACGCCACCCTAACCGGTGATCGGCGGGGTCAGCCCCCGGCGGGTCCCGCGTTCGGGTCGAGCACGCCGCCGAAGACCAGGCCGAACAGCACCGCGCCGAGCACCACCCGGTAGACCACGAAGGGCACGAAGCTGCGCTTCTTGATGTAGGCCATCAGCCACGCGATCACCAGGTAGCCGACGCCGAAGGCGACCAGCGTGGCCAGGATCGTCGGCCCCCACTGCGCGTCCTCGCCGTTCTTGCCGATGTCGGTCAGCTTGTACAGCCCCGAGCCGAACACCGCGGGCACCGCGAGCAGGAAGGAGTACTCCGCGGCTTCCGACCGGGTGTAGCCCATCAGCAGGCCGGCGCTCGTCGTGCCGCCCGAGCGCGAGACGCCCGGGATCAGCGCGAGCGCCTGCGCGAAGCCGTACGCCAGGCCGTGCGGCACGTTCAGGTGGTCCAGCGTCCGCTGCTGCTTCGCGGTCCGGTCGGCGAACAGCAGGATCAGGCCGAACACGATCAGCGTCGTCGCGGTGATCCGCAGGTCGCGGAACGCCCGGTCGATCTCGTCCTGCAGCAGCAGGCCGAGCACCACGATCGGCAGCGAGCCGACGATGATCAGCCAGCCCAGCCGCGCGTCCGGGTCGCGCCGCCAGCCGGGGCGGTACAGCGAGAAGAACCAGGCGCGCAGGATCCGGCCGATCTTCGGCCCGAAGTAGAGGATCACCGCCAGCTCGGTGCCGATCTGGGTGACCGCGGTGAACGCCGCGCCCGGGTCGCCCCAGCCCGCCAGGGCCGCGACGATCCGCACGTGCGCGCTCGAGGAGATCGGCAGGAACTCCGTGAGCCCCTGCACCAGCCCCAGGACCAGGGCCTCGAACCATCCCATCAGGCCGCTCCCGCCGGTTCGCCCGCCCGCACGGGGCGCAGTCCGATTCGCACGGTCGCGAACCTATCGGGTGGTTCGGCAGGACCGCCGCGAGGGCCCCGGTCCGACACGGGGCCACCTTGATCGGGCCGGGGCGGGTCCGACGGCTACGCTCGGCGGTCGTGGAAAAGCGACAGCTCGGCCGGTCGGGACTGCGGATATCGCGGATGGCCCTCGGCACCATGACGTGGGGCGGCGACACCGATCCGGACGAGGCGGCCAGCCAGCTGGTCGCGTTCGTCGACGCGGGCGGCACGCTCGTGGACACCGCCGACCTCTACGCCGGCGGCGAGGCCGAGCGGATGCTGGGCGAACTGCTGTCGGACCTGGTGCCGCGCGAGGACGTGGTGCTGGCCACCAAGACTGTCGCCCGCCGCAGCGACGGCCCGTTCGGCGGCGGTGCCTCGCGCGGCGCGCTGCTGTCCGCGCTCGAGGGGTCGCTGCAGCGGCTGCGCACCGACCACATCGACCTGTGGCAGCTGCACGCGTGGGATTCCGGCGTGCCGATCGAGGAAACGCTGTCCGCGCTCGACTACGCGGTGACGAGCGGCAAGGTCCGCTACGTGGGCGTGTCCAACTACGCGGGCTGGCAGCTCGCCACCGCCGCCTCGCACGCCACGGTGCCGTTCGTGTCCGGGCAGTTCGAGTACTCGCTGCTGGAACGCGGCATCGAACGCGAAGTCGTCCCGGCCGCGGCGCACCACGGGATCGGCCTCCTGCCGTGGGCCCCGCTCGGCCGCGGCGTGCTCACCGGCAAGTACCGCACCGGAACGCCCGCCGACTCGCGCGGCGCCTCCGCCGAGTACGCCGGGTACGTCGAACACCACCGCACCGAGCGGGCGGCGCGGATCGTGCAGGCGGTCACGACCGCTGCCGAGGGCCTCGGCACCTCGCCGCTCGCGGTGGCGCTCGCCTGGGTCCGCGACCGGCCCGGGGTCGCCGCGCCGGTCGTCGGCGCGCGCGACACCGGCCAGCTCACCGGCTCGCTCGCCGCTGAGGACCTGACGCTCCCGCCCGCCATCCGCAGCGCGCTGGACGACGTCAGCGGCATCGAGTTCGGCTATCCGGAACGGGGCACCCGGTGAGCCGCAGGTGTCGGGTCGGTGACACGGGCGTGACGGTTCGGCGATCGTGGAGGATGCTGGAAGGATCTGCTCGCCGGAGCTTTGCTGGAGGTTTCAAGGTGCGTCGGCTCACCGCCGCCTCGCGGATCGCGATCCCGCTGGCCGGTGCGCTCGCGCTGTCCGCCTGTTCGTCGTCGGCGCAGCCGAAGGACGACCTGCAGGTCGTGGCCAATCCGACCGCCGCGAAACCGGCGGTCTCCCCCGCCCGCGCGACGCCGCCGGCCGGGCAGGTGCTGCCGATGCCGGTGGTCTCCGCGATCGCCGCCGACCAGCAGAGCCGCACCCTCGTCGTCGCCCTCAAGCAACCCGCTGAGCTGCGACTTTACGACCTCGGCTCGCTCGGCGCGCCGAAGAAGACCGTCCCGCTGCCCGGTCCGGCGGAATCGCTCAGCGTGTCCGCGGGCCAGGCGCTCGCCGGGATCCCGGGCAAAGGCGTGCTCGCCCGCGTCGCGCTGCCGGGCGGGCAGCTGACCGCCGAGAAGGTCGCCGGGCAGCCGGCCGCCGGGGTCGCCGACGGACCGGACACGCTCGTCGCGGTCCGCGACCGCAAGGCCGTCGAGGTGCTGGCGAACGGCTCGGTGGCGAAGACGATCACCGGCCAGCTCTACAGCGCCGACGACGTGGTCAACACCGGCAACGGCGTCGTGGTCCTCGACCGGCTGCGCACCGCCGTGTTCAGTGTGGACGTGCAAGGCGGGACCATGGACGAAGGCCTGCGCGCGGGCGACGGCGCCGCCAACGCGGTCGCCGACTCCTACGGCCGCGTCCTGGTCACCGACACGCGCGCGGGCGCGCTGCTCGCGTTCTCGACCAACCCCCTGATCCTCCGCCAACGCTACCCGGTGCCGGGCAGCCCGTACGGCCTCGCCTACGACGCGAAGCGCAGCCTGGCGTGGATCACCCTGACCGCCCGCAACGAGGTCGTCGGCTACGACGTCCGCGGCGGAGAGCCCGTCGAGAAGTACCGATTCCCGACCGTGCGCCAGCCGGACACGGTGGGCGTCGACGACCAGAGCGGCCGCGTGTTCGTCGGCTCGGCCGCCGGAGAAGGGACCCAGGTGATCCAGCCATGACGACAGTCGACGAGGCGGTGGTCGAAGGGGATTGGGAGTATCGCCGCCTGCGCCTCCCCCCGGCGGTGTCCCGGCGCGCGGCGATGATCCAGCTCTCCATCCACGCGGAGTTCGCGGGCTGGGAACTGCGCACAGTCCGGCTGTACGCCGACGGGACGCGACGAATCTGGCTGCGGCGGAAACGCACGGCGGCGGACCACTCGACGGGCCTCCCGACCTGACCTGCCTGCTGTCCGTTGCGCGGAAGGTGGTCTGGCTCGTCAGCCGAGCGCGGTGATCCACTCCGCCCACTTGGCTTCCTCGGCCGCCGCGTCGACGTCCGGTCCGACGATGTGGTGCGTCGCCACCAGCGGGCCGCGGAAGCCTTGCAGGAAGCAGAAAAGTCCCTGTTCGGTACGGATCCCGACGGTCTGGCTGTTCACCGCGTACACCACGCCGTCCGCCCCGTCGAGCCGGACTTCCGCGCCCACGGTCAGCTGTTCGACGCCCAGCTCCTTCGCCAACGCAGCCCACAACGCCGGCCAGTCCGTGACGGCCGCCGATCCGAACGCGGTGACCGGTGTCGCCGTCCGGCCCGGGAAATGCCGCACGAACTCCACCAGGTTGCGGAAGAACAACGCGCCGCCCGCCTGCATCGCCTCGAATTCGTCCGCCCAGTCGTCGCCGGGCAGGAAGCCGCTCGTGACGCAGCGGATCACCGAACTGCCGCCGTCTCGTCCCTCGACGAGGAATTCGTACGCGATCCGTCGTCCGTCCGGCTCCGGTTCGCCGCCGTAGGCCAGCCGGTGCGGCGGGTCCCACGCGGTGATCGCGTGCGTCGGCTCGTACGCGGCGAACGCTCCGCGCACCGCGCCGCCGACCCCGCCCTCGACCTCGTTGCGGCCCATGAACCACGAGTCGATGCCCGGCCCGGTCGCGATCGCCGCCCAGACCTCTTCCGGTTCGACCGGGACCTCGGCGACGTCGACCTCGCGGAATTCCTTACCCATGCCCGTTTTCCTCCCCCGTCGGCACGCTCGGGTGCACCGCCAGCACCACCCGGTGCGCGCGGCCGTTCTCGGCTTTCTCGTCGTGGTACTTCGCCACCAGCGTCGTCACCGCCGTCGCCAGTTCCTCCGCGAACGCCGCCCGGTCGGCGGCCGAAGCGAACCGGACTTCGCCGTCGAGCGCGAAGGTGGCTACGCGCTTCTTCGCTTTCGCCGCCCCGGTGATCAGGATTCCGACGTCGCGCACCAGCCGTCCGGCGACCGCCAGCAGCCAGCGCGCGGAGAGCCGGTCCGGCGACTGCGCCGGATCGGGCTGCACGGCGGCGAGCGCGGACGGCGAAATCACGTAGGACGCCGCGGTCGCCTGCATCATCCGCTCGGTGACGTTGCCCTTGCGCCGCTCCTCGACCAGCTCCACGAGGCCGTGCTTCTCCAGCGCGCGCAGGTGGTAATTGACCTTCTGCCTCGGCAGGTCGACGCGGGCGGCCAGCATCGTCGCCGAGGCCGGCTGGGCCAGTTCGGCCAGCAGCCGGGCCCGGACCGGATCCAGCGACACCTCGGCCGCGGCCGCGTCCTCGATCACCGCAACGGGAAACATGCGTCCCATCGTCGCGCCTGAACACTTAGCTTGTCAAGACAGGTTTTCTTGTCGGTAGACCTCGTGCACCACCGAGGCGATCCGCGGAACGACCTGCGCGGCGGCCTCCAGCGGCACCACGTGCCCGACGCCGGGCAGCACCACGGCGTAGCCCTGGGCGAGCCCGCCGACGAACTGCTCGACGTCCGCGGGCGCGACGATCCGGTCCCGCTCTCCCACGATCGCTGTCACCGGCAGGTCGCCGGCCAGCGACAACGCGGCCTCGCGCGCGTAGGCGTCGAGCGCCGGCCGGAACTGCGCGACGGTGTGCGGCCAGTTGCCGCGGATCATCTTGACGGTCAGCTCGACCAGCTCGGGATCGGGATCGTCGCCGAACAGCCACCAGCGCAGCCCGGCGCTCACCGCGCGGCTGGTGTGTTCGCGGAACACGCCGTACAGCTTCGCGCCCAGCACCATTTCCAGGTCTTGGGCGACCTTGCCGAGCGCGTTGGGCCAGGCCGCAGACGCCTCGGTGGCCAGCCGCCCGGACGAGGTCGACAGCAGCACCAGCCCGCCGACGCGCGCGGCGAACAGCTCCGGATGCCGCTGGGTCAGCGACATGACCGCGAGCCCGCCCATGTCGTGGCCGACGAGCACCGCCCGGCCGTCCGGGACCTCCCGCTCGAGCACCTCGGCGAGGTCGTCGGCGAGCTGGCCCATGGTCGCGGTGCCGCGCGCGGCCCGGCCGGATTCGCCGTGCCCGCGGTGGTCGTAGCTGACCACCGCGAGCGGATGCTCGACCGCGTCCGGCAGCAGCGGCGCGATCCGGCCCCAGCTCCGCTGGTCGAGCGCGTAGCCGTGCAGCAGCACGACGGTCACGGCCGCCGCCGGGTCGCCCCTGCGCACGAGGTGCAGGGGCGTGCCGTCGGCGAGCCGGAAGGCGGACATCAGGACGAGCGGAGGAACCGGTCCAGCACCCGGACGCCGAACTTCAGCGCGTCGACCGGGACGCGCTCGTCGACGCCGTGGAACAGCCCGGAGAAGTCGAGGTCGGCGGGCAGTTTCAGCGGCGCGAAGCCGAAATTGCGGATGCCGAGCTGCTGGAAGGATTTCGCGTCGGTGCCGCCGGACAGCATGTAGGGCAGGGTGCGCGCGCCCGGGTCCTCGGCGAGCACCGCGGCGGTCATGGCGTCGACGAGCGCGCCGTCGAACGTCGTCTCGACCGGCGGCAGCTCCATCCATTCCTTCTCGATGTCCGGGCCGAGCAGCTCGTCCAGCTCGCGGTCGAACGCCTCGATCCGCCCCGGGAGGATGCGGCAGTCGACCGCCGCCTCGGCGACCGAGGGGATCACGTTCGACTTGTAGCCCGCGGTGAGCATCGTCGGGTTCGCGGTGTCGCGCAGGGTCGCGCCGATCATCCGGGAGATGTTGCCCAGCTTGGCGACCGCGCCCTCGAGGTCGTCCTCGGGAAAGTCCCAGCCGGTGATCTCGGTGACGCCGGCGAGGAACTCGCGCACGGAATCGGTCAGCACCAGCGGGAACTGGTGCTGCCCCAGCTTCGCCACCGCCTCGGACAGCTTGGTGACCGCGTTGTCGCGGTGGATCATCGACCCGTGGCCGGCTGTGCCGCGCACGCGCAGCTTCATCCAGCGGATGCCCTTCTCGGCCGTCTCGATCACGTACGCGCGGACGTTGTCCTTCAACGTGATCGAGAAGCCGCCGACCTCGCTGATCGCCTCCGTGACGCCCTCGAACAGCTCCGGCCGGTGCTCCACCAGCCACTGCGCCCCGTACTTGCCGCCCGCCTCTTCGTCGGCGACGAACAAGAACACCAGGTCGCGCGGGGGGACGATATTGTTGATCTTGTAGTGCCGGGCGAGGGCCAGCGTCATGCCGACCATGTCCTTCATGTCGACCGCGCCGCGCCCCCAGACATACCCGTCCTGGACCGCGCCGGAGAACGGGTGCACCGACCATTCGGCCGGGTCCGCGGGAACCACGTCGAGGTGCCCGTGGATCAGCAACGCCCCGCGACTGGGGTCGGCCCCCGGCAGCCGCACGACGACGTTGTGCCGGTCCTTGCCGCCGGACTCGACGTAGGTGATCTCGTACCCGGCGTCGGTCAGCTTCTCCGCGACGTACTCCGCCGCGACCCGCTCGCCCACGAGGGTCTCGGGGTCGCCGGTATTGGTGGTGTCGATGCGGATCAGCTCGCTGGTGAGCGTGACAGCCTCGTCCGCGGCGGCGTCGATCAAGTTCGGTTGGGTCACCGGCCATTCCTATCATCCGCCACGCGCCCACGCCGCCGTCCCGGCGAGTGGAACCCGCATCGGGCGCGGCGAGCAGGAGTCCGCGAGGGCAACCCTCACGACCAGCCACCCCACCCACCCGCGAACCGCACCGCCGCACCCACCCATCGAGGCACCCAGCCCCCGCCCTGCACCCCGATACGAAGCCTCCCTGCGG
>NZ_ASXG01000072.1 GCF_000411975.1 Amycolatopsis orientalis DSM 43388 | reverse complement strand
CAACCGGCAGCAAGCCCACCAGCCTCCCTCGGCGGCCTGAGGTTGACAGAGGGTGTCTCATGCGCGCACGTAACTGCCGGGCGCCGCTTCACGAGGAGCGTGCGCGGCACTGCCCACCGCGGACGGTGCGTCGACCAGGTCGCCGGAGCGTTCGGTGAGCCATTCGGCCCAGCGAGGCCACCAGCTGCCGGCCACCTTCGTGGCGCCGGCCTTCCACTCGCCGGCCTTCGCCGGCCGTTCCGGATTGGCGAAGTAACTCGCTTTCGGGTTGCCCGGCGGGTTCAGGATGCTCTGGATGTGGCCCGAGTTGCTCAGCGCGAACTCGACGTCGCCGCCCAGCCTGCCCGCCGAGCGGTAGCAGGCCTCCCACGGCGTGATGTGGTCGGTGGTCCCGGCCATCACGAACGCGTCGCAGGTGACGTCGCCGAGGTCCAGCGGAGTGCCGTCGACTACGACCTCGCCCGGGTGCGCCAGCGCGTTGTCGCGGTAGATGTCGATGAGCTGCCCGTGGAACGCCGCGGGCAGCCGCGTGGTGTCGTTGTTCCAGTACAGGATGTCGAACGCGGGCGGACGTTTGCCGAGCAGATAGTTGTTGACCCAGTAGGACCAGATGAGATCGTTGGGGCGCAACAGGTTGAACACGCGCGACAGCTCGCGTCCGTCGAGCACTCCGCGCACGTGGGAGTTGCGTTTCGCCGCCGCGAGCGTCTCCTCGCTGGCGAACACGCCGAGCAGCGTCTTGTCCTCGGCCATGTCGAACACGCTCACGAACAGCGTCAGCGAGTGGACGGACCGCTTGCCGCGGGCGGCGAGCCACGCGGCCAGCGACACCGAGGTGATGCCGCCGGAACACGCGCCGGCGAGGTTCACGTCCGGACTGCCGGTGATCTCGGTGACGGCGTCGACGGCCTGCTCCAGCGCGTTGAGGTAGGTCCGCAGCGTCCAGTCGCGCTGGTCGGCGGTCGGATTGCGCCAGCTGACGATGAACGTCTGGAACCCCTGGTCCAGCGCGTAGCGGACGAAGCTCTTCTCCGGCGAGAGGTCGAAGACGTAGAACTTGTTGATCTGCGGCGGCGCGATGAGCAACGGCCGCTGCCGGACCTGCCCGGTGCGCGGGACGTACTGGATCAGCTCCAGCACCTCGTTGCGGAAGACGACCGAGCCCTCGGTGGTGGCGAGGTTCTCCCCCACGGCGAACTTCTCGCCGTCGACCTGGCTGGGGAAACCGCCGTTGTGCAGCAGGTCGCCGGCCAGCTGGCGGACGCCGGACAGCGCGCTGCCGCCGCCGGTGTCGATGAACCGTTTGAGCGCGGCCGGGTGCAGCGGCAGGTTGCTCGGCGCGAGCGCGTCGAGCCCGAGCGACAGCACGAACCGGGCCCGCTCGCGGTCCACTTCCGACAGCTGGGCGCCGCCGAGCCACGCGTCGAGTTCGGCGTCCGCGGCCAGGTACAACGCGAGCAGCCGGCGGTAGAGGAAGTTCTGCGTCCACGCGGGATCGGCGAAGCGGCGGTCCTTGGGCGCGGGCGTCAGCTCGCCGCGACCGCGGGCGGCGTCGACCGCGGTCCGGGCCAGCCGGCGCAGGCTCGAGGTGGTGTTCTTCGGGTGCTTGACGGCTTCGACCGCGACCGACCGCAGCGAGTCGAGCAGGTCCTTGCGGCGGAAACCGACGATCGGGTTGGGGCCGCCGATCGCGTCGGTGGCGGCGGCGGCCGTTTCGGGGCTGGACATGGCGCGGGGTTCCTTTCAGACGAAAGCGGACTGGCCGGTGAGCGCCCGGCCGACGATCAGGGTGTTCATCTCGCGCGTGCCCTCGTAGGAGTGGATGGCCTCGGCGTCCGCGACGAACCGGCCGACCTCGTACTCCAGGAGGATTCCGTTGCCGCCCATGAGTTCCCGGGCCATGCCGACGGTCTCGCGCATCTTCGTGGTGCAGAACGCCTTCGCGAGCGACGCCTGCTCCTCGGTCATCTTCCCGGCGTCCTGCAGCCGGGACAGCTGCGCGACGAGGCACAGCGACGCGGTGATGTTGCCGAGCATCTTCACCAGCAGGTCCTGCACGAGCTGGAAGCCGCCGATCGGGCGGCCGAACTGCCGGCGTTCCTTCGCGTAGGCCAGCGCCCGCTCATAGGCGCCGACGGAGCAGCCGACGGCCTGCCACGCCACCGAGGTCCGGGTCATCCGCAGCACGGCGGCGGTGTCGGCGAAGGTGTTCGCGTTCCGCAGCCGGTTCGCCTCGGGGACGCGGCAGTCTTCGAGGACGATGTGCGCGTTCTGCACGGTGCGCAGCGCGATCTTGCCCTTAATCTTCGCCGGGGTGAAGCCGGGCGTGCCCTTCTCGACGAGGAACCCCTTGACCTGGCCGTCCGCGACGTCCTTCGCCCAGATCACCACGACGTCGGCGAAGGTCGCGTTGCCGATCCACTTCTTCTCGCCGTCGAGGATCCAGGTGCTGCCTTCGCGGCGGGCGGTGGTCGTGAGCCCCCGGGAGGCGGCGGAGCCGACGTCGGGTTCGGTCAGCCCGAACGCCCCGATCTTCTCGAACCGGTGCATCGCCGGGAGCCACCGCTGCTTCTGCTCTTCGGAACCGCACAGGTAGATCGAGCCCATCGCGAGGCCGGTGTGCACGCCGAAGAACGTCGCGAACGACGGGTCGGTGCGGGCGAGGTCGAGGGTGACGAAACCGTCGAGCAGGCTCGTGCGCCCGGGCAGCCCCTGCCCGCGGTAGGAGAGGCCGCCGACGCCGAGTTCGCCGAGCGGGGCGACAAGGTGGTGCGGGAAGCGTTCGCGCTGCCAGTGCCAGTTCGCGACCGGCGCCACCTCGCGGTCGAGGAAGTCGCGCAGGCTCGCCAGCAGCGCCCGGTCTTCGCCGGGAAGGTCGCCGGCGAGGAGGTAGAAGTCCGAGGTGTCCATGCGAAGGACGGTAGGTTCGCGCGCTGGTCAGCGGACCTGTCCAAAGTTAGGCTCCGGGGTTATGCAGGTGGTGGCGACGAAGCTGCTCATCCCGCCGGCCCGGCCCGGCCTCGTCGCTCGGCCGCGCCTGCTGAGGCTGCTCGACGCCGCCGGCGCGCACCCGGTCACGCTCGTCACCGCGCCGGCCGGATTCGGCAAGAGCACGCTGGTCAGCACCTGGCTGCGCACCCGCGAAGGCCCCGCGGCCTGGCTGACGCTCGACCAGGACGACGACGTCCCCGGCCGTTTCCTCGACTGCCTCCTCACCGCGTTCGGCACGAGCCGCACCCTGCTCGACTCCGGCGCGGCGACCCCGGCGGTGATGACCGAGCTGGTCAACGAGCTGGTCGACGCCGACCGCGTCCTCGTGCTCGACGAAGCGCAGCTGCTGACCGACCCGGAGATCCTGGACGCGCTGACGTTCCTCGTCGAGCACTGCCCGCCGCGCGTGCATCTCGTGCTGCTCGGCCGTACCGAGCCGGACCTGCCGATCGCCCGCTGGCGCGGGCGCGGTCTGGTGGCCGAGATCGGCGCCGCGCAGCTGCGGTTCTCCCCCGCCGAGGCGGCCGGGCTCCTGGCAAGCGTCACCGGGCACGAGGTGGACCCGGCGACGGCGGACCGGCTCAACGACCATGCCGAGGGCTGGGCGGCGGCGCTGCAGATGCTCGGCATCGGCATGCGCGAGGGCGCCGCGGCGGCCCCGTCGGTGCGGTTCCGCCCGGGGAACCGCTACGTCCTCGACTACCTGGCCGAGGAGGTCGTCGCCGGGCAGCCTGCCGAGACACGCGAGTTCCTGGTGCGCACCAGCGTGGTCGAGACGTTCACGCCGTCGCTGGCGGACGCGATCACCGGGGATGCCTCCGGCGCCCGGATGATCCGCGACCTCGAGCGGGCGAACCTGTTCCTCACCCCGCTCGACGACGCCGGCGAATGGCATCGCTACCACGGGCTGTTCGCCGACTACCTGCGCGGCGAGCTGGACCCGGACGTCGCCGTCGAATGCCACGCGCGGGCGGCCCGGTGGTACGCCGCGCACGGAATGACCGCCGAAACGATCCGCCACGCGGTGCCCGGGCGCGAGACCGGACTGGCGATCGGCGTCGTCCGCGCGCAGGCCGAGGACCAGGTCCGGCGCGGCGAACTGGCGACGCTGCTCTCGTGGCTGAACCGCCTGCCCGACGAGGAAGTGCGCGCGCAACCGGATCTGGCCGGATTCAAGGGCTGGCTGCTGTATCTCGGCGGGCACATCGACGACGCCGAAACCTACGCCGCGGCCGCCGACGCCAGGATGGGCTCCGACGCGCCGGCCCAGGACCGCGCGATGCTGCGGACGTTCCAGGCCTACCTGGCGTTGACGCACAACCGCCCCGCCGAGGCCGCCGGGCTCGCGACCGAGGCACTCGACCTTCTCGGCGACAGCGACACGTCGTTCTTCCGCGCCGCGGCGATGGGCGTGCTCGGACAGGCGCGACGACTCACCGGAGACCGCCGCGGCGCGATCGAAATCCTGCGCGAAGCCGTCCGGCTGGGCGAACGAAGCGAAAACCCGCTGAGCACGTTGGAAGCCACCGGATACCTCGCGCCGCTGCTCTACGTCCAAGGCCGGTTGCGCGAAGCCGTCCTGCTCTGCCGCGACGCGCTGCGCGGGCGCGCGGACGTGCCGATGTCCGGCCTGGTCGAGATCCCGCTGGGCACTCTGCTCTACGAACGCGACGAACTCGCGGAAGCACGCACTCGCCTCCTCAACGGAATCGCGCGCTGCGACCAGCTCGGCACCACGTCCTACACCCTGCTCGGCTTGCGCACCCTCGCCCGGCTGCACCAGGCTTGCGGACGCACCGACGAAGGCTTCGAGGCGCTGTTCACCGCCCGCCGGCAAGCAGACGCCGCGGAGGACTACCGCCGCGCGAGACTGGTCGTGGCGACTATCGCCGAACTGCACCTGCGCTCCGGCAACGCACGCGCCGCCGACCAGGCGCTCGCCGAGATCAGCGGAGAACAACCGTCCTCTTCGGACTACGAACAACTGACCCGCGCCCGGCTGCTCATCGCACGTCGATCGCCGGCAGCCGCACTGGACGTGCTGCAGGCCCTGGAAGCCCGAGCCGACGACGAAGGCCGGGACGGAAGCCTCGCCGCGATCTTGACCGTCACCGCTCGCGCCCGCCACGCACTCGGCAAGTCCTTTGCGGACAGTCTGTCCCGCGCCGTGGAAATCGCCGCGAACGACGGCTACCGCCGCACCTTCCTCGACGAAGGACCAGGCCTGGTGCCGTTGCTGAAAACCGTCCGCGCCACGGCACCGGAGTTCGTCACGGATCTGCTGTCGCGCTTCGGCGCCGCACCCGCGACCCGAGGATCGGCACTGAAGACGGTCGAAGGCGTCGGCGTGGTCGAAACCCTGACCGAAACCCAGCGGCGCATCCTCGGCCTGATCGCGACGGGGATGTCGAACCAGCAGGTAGCGGACAAGCTGTTCATCACCGTCGGCACCACGAAGTGGCACGTGAACCAGATCTTCGGCCGGCTGCAGGCCCGCAACCGCACGGAGGCAGTGGCGCGGGCGCGACAGCTGGGACTGATCTAGTCTCCCGTGCCCGCACGCGGTCATAAGCCCGTGGTGACGAAAAGACAGGCAAGCACGGCGACGACCGGGATGACGACCAGGTTGATCCGTCTGGGTTCCAGAAAGCGACGAGCAAGGAAGGTGTCGCGGAACTCTCCTCAGTCGCGCGCCGCCCGTACGTGAAGTTGGAGGACGAACGCGAAGGCCAACAGTCCGATGTAGACGGACATGACCGCCCCGTACACGATCGGGCCGACCCGCGTCGAATGAAACAGGGCCGTAATACCGGCGACGATGACACCGACAACGAGGCAGCCGAGAACCACGGCTAAGTAGGCCCAACCGATGACGATCATGAACCGAGGGAAGGTGTCGTCGTCAAGGTCGTCGCGTTCAGCCTTGTCGAGCAGATCACGGCTGCGGCCGGCGATCTCCCCGTCGGCCCAGCGCCGCCGGTCACCGACGGAAGCGACCAAACGGACGACCCAGTGGGGAAAGTACCAAGTCTGCATGGCAGCCCCCTCGGAAGAGCGAGGCACCGCCGCGAGGCGACAACCCGCTCGTCATTGCTTGAGGTGACTCTATCGGTGCCGACGGTGCCGCGATCGCCACCTCGAACTGGCATCGGAGACGCCGCACCACCGCCAGTTGTCCAGCTGGAGTGCCGAACGTGTCTCCTCACGCTAGGTCGAGCAGGCCGCCGATGATGTCGCAGCGTCCGCGGCCTGCTGCGCCAGGCTCGTCGCCGAGTCATGCCCGGCGCACTCGACGAAGGCAGCCGCACCGGGAGCTCCATCAAGTACGCCGGGCACCGCACTCGGAGTCTTCGGCGTCGCACGCCGGTTCCGTGCGGCGAATCAGGCCAGCGGCGAGTACGTCGAGGCGTCGCCCGTCCGGGCCGTGCTGCGTACGCCGTCGATGCTGACCGGCACGTCTCCTGCGATGGTGACACGGTGGAGCCGGCGGGGAAGGTCGTCGTAGTCGGCGACTCCGTAGTGCTGGGTGGCCCGGTTGTCCCAGATCGCCAGGTCCCCGGGCGCCCATTGCCAGCGCACGGTGTTCTCAAGCCGGGTGATGCGCGCCTGCAACAACGCGAAGATCGCGTCGGATTCCGCGGCGGAAAGCCCGACCAGGCGTTTGACGAAGTGGCCGAGCAGCAGGACTCGCTCTCCGGTTTCCGGGTGCACGCGAACGACCGGGTGTTCGGTTTCGTAGGTGTCGGACCGGAATTCCTCCCGATAGGACCGTTCCTTGACGTCGACTCCGCCGATCCGGTGCTCGTCGGCGGTGCCCGCGTAGTCGTAGAGGTTGGTGTGGACCGCCCACAACCGGTCGGCCAGCGCTTTCAGCGACGCGGGGAGCGTCTCGTAGGCGATGGCGGTGTTCGCCCAGGTCGTCGTGCCGCCGTAGGCGGGGATGGTGACGGCGCGCAGCAGGCTGATCGCGGGGATCCGGTCGACGAAGGTGACGTCGGAGTGCCAGCTGTTGGCTTTCCCGTGCTGGGCGTCGATCGGCAGGATGTTGCCCAGCCCGGTGCTGCGCACCGTCGGATGCGGCTGGGTGAGCGTGCCGAGGCGGGCGGCGAATTCCTGTTGCCGCGCGTCGTCGAGATGATGCTGGTCGCGGAAGAAGACCACCTTGTTCGCGAGCAGCGCCGCACGGATCCCGGCGACGGTCTCGGCGGGCAGGTCTCCGCCGAGCCGCACGCCGTCGATGCGCGCGCCGATGCCGGAGCCCAGTTTGCGCACCGCGAGGCGCGTGTCCACCGAGTCGGTCACGTCGAGAGTCATCGTGTGCTCCTGTTCCATTCGTCCGGACGTTCTCCGGATTTGCCCGGCCGTCATCAGACTGGGGTCGATCGCCGGCGAGAATCAAGATTGCGTTCAGCGTGAAATTAATTCGTCTCAGATTCCGGGCCGGATTGACGGCACGTTCGGCGGTGGCGAGGGTCGCCGCCATGAATAACGCCCGCCTCGCCGCCGCCGGGACCGTACGGGTTCCGGCCGCCGCGCCAGATGATGAGACACCGTTGCCCGCCCGCGCCGCCCCTGCCAGCCTGGGCTCATGTTTCCGGCACGCGCCCTGATCTCGCGCCTGCACGTCGACCTCCGGCGGCAGGCCAGCGCGATCTGTTCCGCGCCGCGCTGACCCAGCGAATCCGGCGCCGCCCGAAATGATCATCGCGATCGCCGGCGCGGCCGAACCCGCCTTCTGACCACCCCGCATTTCGCGATCTCGTTTCGCGAGCATTTTTTCTTGTCGCAAAGGTAAGGAACAAATTCGTGACGACCAACCGACGGCAATTTCTCGGTCTTTCCTTGCTGGGCCTCGCGGCGACCGCCGTCGGGTGCGGCACGGCCACCGGCGCCACCAAGACCTTGCGGTATCAGGGCTGGGCCGGCCAGGTCACGCCGCCCGAGCTCGCGGCCGACCTCGGCTTCCTGCAGGACGTGAAGCTGCAGTGGGTGGGCAACACGATCAGCGGGCCGCAGGACATCCAGTCGGCCGCCACCGGCCAGGTGGACTTCGGCGGGGCGTTCAACGGGGCGGTGGTCAAGCTGGCCGCGGCCAACGCCCCGATCACCTCGGTGATCAGCTACTACGGGGTCGACAAGACCGCATGGAACGGCTTCTACGTGGCGGACGGCAGCCCGATCCGTTCGCCGCGGGACCTGGTGGGCAAGAAGGTCGGGATGAACACCCTCGGCGCGCACTCCGAGGCGATGCTCGACATCTACCTGCAGCGCAACGGGCTCGCCAAGGACGACATCGGCAAGGTCGAGCCGGTCGTGGTGCCGCCGGTGAACACCGAGCAGTCCCTGCGCCAGGGCCAGATCGAGGTCGGGGTGCTCGGCGACATCCTGCGGGACAAGGCGCTCGCGCGCGGCGGCATCCGCAAGCTGTTCGACGACTACCAGCTGCTTGGCGCCTTCAGCGCCGGCACCTACGTGTTCCGGAAGGATTTCGTCGAGCGGAACCCGGACACAGTGCGCACGTTCGTCGCCGGGGTGGGCAAGGCCATCGAGTGGAGCAAGTCCACGCCGCGCGCGGCGGTGATCGAACGGTTCACGAAGATCGTCTCCGACCGCAAGCGCAACGAGGATCCCGACGCGCTCAAGTACTGGACCTCGTTCGGGGTCGCCGGCCCGGGCGGGTTGATCCAGGACCGGGAACTGCAGTTGTGGATCGACTGGCTCGGAAGCCGCGGCGACGTCAAACCGGGCTCGGTGAAGCCGGCCGACCTCTACACCAACCGCTTCAACCCGCACGCGAACGGAAAGGGATGAACGGGATGACCGCCAAGATCAGCTTCGCCGGCGTCGGCAAGACGTTCCCGGTCCGCGGCGCCGCGACCGCGCTCACCGCGCTCGAAGGAATCGACCTGGACATCTCCGCCGGGGAGTTCGTGGTGATCGTCGGACCGAGCGGCTGCGGCAAATCCACTCTGCTCGACCTGCTCGGCGGACTGTCCGAACCGGACGCCGGGCGGATCCTGCTCGACGGCGCGCCGGTGGACGGACCGGGCCGCGACCGCGGCATCGTCTTCCAGCAGTACGCGCTGTTGCCCTGGCGCACCGCCTTGGGCAACGTCGAGTTCGGGCTGGAGGCGACTGGCGTGCCGCGCGCCGGGCGGGCCGCGCGCGCCGAGGAGTACCTGGAACTGGTCGGCCTGGCCGAGTTCGCCGACCGGCACCCGCACGAACTGTCCGGCGGGATGAAGCAGCGCGTGGCCATCGCGCGCAGCCTCGCCTACGACCCGGACGTGCTGCTGATGGACGAACCGTTCGCCGCACTGGACGCGCAAACCCGCGAATCGCTGCAGGACGAGTTGCTGCGCATCTGGCGGCGCACCGGGAAAACGATCGTGTTCATCACGCACGGCATCGACGAGGCCGTCTATCTGGGACAGCGCGTCGCGGTGCTGACCTCGCGGCCGGGCCGGGTCAAGAGCGTCGTCGGCATCGACCTGCCGCACCGCGAAGAGGCCGACGATGTCCGGTCCAGCCCGGAATTCGCCCGCTACCGCCACGAAATCTGGGCCCTGCTGCACGACGAAGTGACTCGTGCGCACGAGCTGGAGAAGGAGGCCCTCGGAGCATGAGCACCACGACTGTGTCCGAGCCGACCGCGACGGAACTCGCGCCGCGGGCCGCGTCTGCCCCGCCCGCCGCGCCCCGCGCCGGCGGCCGGGTCCGCTCCCGTCTGCGGGCCGCGTTCACGAAAAGCATCGCGCTCGTCCTGCTGCTCGCCGCCTGGGAGGTACTGCCTCGCACCGGTGCGGTGGACCCGGTTTTCCTGCCGCCTTTCCACGAGGTGCTCGCCGCGCTGGCAGGTCTCGCCGGCGACGGGCAACTGGCCACGCACATCGAGGCGAGCCTGACGCGGTCGCTCTCCGGGTTCGCCCTCGCGGTCGCGTTCGCGGTGCCGCTGGGCGTGCTGATCGGCTGGTACAAACCGGTTTCCGACGTGCTGACCCCGGTGGTGCAGGTGTTCCTCAACACCGCGGCGCTCGCTCTGCTGCCGGTGTTCGTCCTGGTGCTGGGCATCGGCGAAACGTCCAAGATCGCGATCGTGTGCTACGCCTGCACCTGGCCGATCCTGCTCAACACGATCAGCGCGGTGCGCACCGTCGATCCGACCTTGCTGAAGCTGGCCCGGTCGCTGGACCTGGGCCCGTTGGCGCTGTTCGGGAAAGTCGTGCTGCCCGCCGCGGTGCCGACGATCTTCACCGGCGTCCGGCTCGCCGGCGCGTCGGCGATCGTGGTGGTCATCGCCGCCGAGATGGTCGGTGCGAAGGCCGGGCTCGGCTACCTGATCAACGCCTCGCAGTACAACTTCGCCATCGCGCAGATGTACGCCGGGATCGTCACGATCTCGGTCATCGGCGTCCTGTTCAACCAGCTGCTGGTGACGGTGGAGCGCCGCTTCACGTCCTGGCGCGTCTGAGAAGGGAACCGACATGGACGCACTCGAACTGGCCGCGGACGTGTTCGTGGCCGGCGGCGGCCCGGCCGCGACCTGGGCGGCGTTGCAGGCGGCCCGCGACGGCGCCCAGGTGGTGCTGGCGGACAAGGGTTTCTGCGGCACCAGCGGCGCGACCGCGGCGGCGGGCACCGGCGTCTGGTACGTGCCGCCGGAGCCGGCGGCCCGGGAGGCCGCGATGGCCAGCAGGGAAGAGCTGGGCGGCCGCCTGGCCGACCGCCGCTGGGCGGCCCGGGTGCTGCGGGAAACCTACGACCGGATGAACGAGCTGGCGGTCGTGGCCCGGTACCCGTTCCCGGTCGGCGAGGACGGCGCCCAGCTGCGCACCGGGTTGCAGGGCCCGGAGTACCTGCGCCGGATGCGGATCCTCGTCCGCCGGGCCGGGGTGCGGGTGCTCGACCACAGCCCGGTGACCGAACTGCTCGCCGACCCGTCCGGGGCGGTAGCCGGCGCGGCCGGATACCGACGGCAAGCGCGCCAGCCTTACCGGGTACGGGCCGGCGCGGTCGTCCTCGCGACCGGCGGATGCGCGTTTCTGTCCAAGGCGCTCGGCTGCGACGTCAACACCGGCGACGGCGCGTTGTTCGCGGTCGAAGCGGGCGCGGAACTGTCCGGGATGGAGTTCTCCAACGCCTACGGCATCGCGCCGGAGGGCACCTCGGTCACCAAGACCGCGTTCTACCACTTCGCGACGTTCTACCGCGCCGACGGGAGCGTGCTGGAGGGCGCCAGCGGGATCCGGCGCACGCCGATCGCCCGGGAACTGCTGACCGGCAAGGTGTTCTGCCGGCTCGATCTCGCCGACGAGCGGGCTCGCACGGCAATGCGCTTGGCACAGCCCAACTTCTTCCTCACCTTCGACCGGATGGGCATCGACCCGTTCCGCGAAAAGTTCCCGATCACCCTGCTGGCCGAGGGAACCGTGCGCGGCACCGGCGGCATCCGGATCGTGTCCGACGACTGCGCGACCACGGTGCCCGGGCTCTACGCGGCCGGCGACGCGGCAACGCGCGAGCTGATCTGCGGCGGTTTCACCGGCGGCGGCAGCCACAACGCGGCATGGGCGATCTCCTCGGGCACCTGGGCCGGACGCGGTGCTGCCCGCTACGCCCGTTCCCTCGGCGTCCGGGCGACCGGACGCCGGGTGCGCGCGCTCGGCGAGGCAGGACTGCGCCCGTCCGGCCCGCCCCGCGACGAGCACCGGGAAATAGTGGCGGGCGTGCAGCGCGAAGTATTGCCCTACGACAAGAACTACCTGCGCCACGGCAACGCGCTGACCGCTTCCCTCGCCGAACTCGACGGCCTCTGGACGCAGCTGCGGACCTCATTGGGCGGAGCCGGTGAATCGGCCGTGCGGACCCGGCAGGCCGCGGCGATGACCGCGCACGCGCGGTGGATGTACCGCGCCGCCCTCGCCCGCCCGGAAAGCCGCGGCATGGCCAAGCGGCTCGACTTCCCCGACCAGGATTCCGCCCAGCAGCACCGGCTCCGCACCGGCGGACTCGATCAGGTGTGGGTCCGTCCGGAACGGACCGCCGAAGCGGCGGCGGGGGCGGCGTCGTGATCGAGGTGGTGTCCGCGCAGCGCTGCCTCAGCTGCGACAAGTGCATCGAGGTCTGCCCGACGAACGTGTTCGACCGCGGTCCCGGGGGCATTCCGGTGATCAGCCGGCAATCCGATTGCCAGACCTGCTTCCACTGCGAAGCGAACTGCCCAGCCGACGCCCTGTTCGTCTCGCCCCGCACCGCGCCGCTCGCCGCGGCGCCGGATGCCGAGCAGCTCGCCGAAGACGGACTGCTCGGCAGCTATCGCGAACGTCTCGGCTGGGGCCGCGGCCGCACCCCCGGCGCGCGACTCGCCATCGGACCGCCGCTCCGGCCGGATGCCGGGGCGATCACGAGTTGACGCTGCCCGTGACCGCCCCTCCTCTCCCGTCCGCCGACCGCGGAGCCAACCCCGCCGCGGTGCTGCTGCGCGCCGTGCTGGCGCACGGACCGGTCGCGCGCGGCACCGTGGCCGGGCTGACCGGGCTCAGCCCGGCCGGCATCAGCAGGCACTGCGCCGGCCTGGCGCGGCTCGGCCTGCTCACGACCCGGCCGGCGCGCGGGCACCCGGCAGCCGGACGTCCCCGTGCCGAACTCGACATCGCCACCAACCGGCACAGCGTGTTCGGCGTGCACATCGCGCACCACTTCGCGACCCTGGCCGAACTGGACCTGCGCGGCCGCGTGCGGGCACAGGAACGGGTGCCGCACGCGGACGCCGAGCCCGAGCGGGTGCTGGCCGGCCTCGCGGCGCGGCTGCACCGGTTCCGCCGGCAACGCCTGCCCGGCCGGATCCCGATCGGCCTCGGAGTCGCCTGCGGCGGCTGGGTCGACCCGGACGCCGGCATGATCGTCGACCATTCCTCGCTGGGCTGGCACGACGTGGCCGCCGGGCCGATCCTGTCGGAACTGACCGGCCTGCCGACCCGGATCGACGGCCACGCCCGCGCACTGGCCGCCGCGGAGGCCCTGTTCGGCAGCGCCCGGGACAGCGAATCGGTCGCGCACCTGTTCGTCGGGAACGTCGTCGACGCGGCCTTCGTGTCCGGCGGTCTGCTGCACCGAGGCCCCGGTTCGGCCGCCGGCACGGTAGCCCACCTGCCGCTGGGCGATCCGCGGACTCCCTGCGCGTGCGGCCGCTCCGGCTGTCTGGAAACCACTGTCACGGACTGGGCAGTGACCGCCGCGGCGGGTGCCGATATGTCCATTGTGGACCTCGTGGCAGCGGCGGTGTCCGGGGACGGCGCCGCCCGCACGGCGCTGCTGTCTCGCGCACAGACCGTCGGTCGGGCGGCCGCGCTGCTGTTCGATCTGGTCAACCCGGAACTGCTGATCGTCACCGAGGCCGGAATCGCGCACCTGCCGGAATGCCTCGCCGCGTTGCGCGCCGAGATCACCGCCCATTCGCGGGGACGGGTAGACGCTGAACGCCGAGTGCTCCCCAGCAGTTTCGCCGCTGCCGACGTGCTCGCGGTCGCCGCCGGCGCGGTGCAGCTGGACGCCCTCTACACCGATCCGCACGCCCTGTCCGACCGGCTCGCGCCGGCCGGCGTTCACCACACCCGGGCAGACTCGACCTCATCAGGGCACGTCTTCTCCACAAAGGCCGCCCCATCCCAGGAATGACTGCCACCAGGCAAAAGGCGGGGAAGGGACCTCCGTCGGCGGGTACCTGGCCGATACGGAGCGAGCTGCGCTGGGCAACGGTCTCACCACAGGTAACGAAGTACGCTGCCAAGCCCATTTCGCGGCATTCGCGAGATCGACATCCTCCTCGGTGCTGAAGGCGAACACACCGGCGACGGGTCCGAACACCTCCTCGCGTGCGAGTCCGACCTGGCTGGGCCCAAGGAGTCGCCGCTGAAGAGGACAGTCGCGTAGCCAGCCAGTCCGGCGCAATGTCGTCCGGGAAGTCCGCGCTGATTGCACCGGTCTCCCGTTTCAGCATGCTCCGCTCTGCGCGTTCACTCGCTGCGCGCGACTTCGTGTCGCACCGACCCAGTCGAGCCGGTGCGCATGCGGGCGGCGACCATCGCCGACATCAGGGAGGCTCTCGGGTCTCCCAGATCGCCGGGGTTCACGGTCGCGACGCGGGCTGCCACGAGGCGGCCGATCTCCGCAGTGGAGGCGCGCATCTCGGCCCCGGCCAGCGCTGGAAGCTCGGCCAGTACTGCCGCTGTCGCGGCCTCGCACGCCAATGCTGCGTCGCGTTCGCCCAAGGACGCCAGGCACAAGGCCGCCGAGAAAATCGCGGCCGCCGGATTGGCGTACCCGCGGCCGGCGATGTCCGGGGCGGAGCCGTGGATGGGCTCGAACATGCTCGGCGCGGTGCCCCGGGGGTTGAAGTTCGCCCCCGCGGCCACGCCCAGCCCGCCGATCACGGTGGCGGCGAGGTCGCTGATGATGTCGCCGAACAGGTTGTCGGTGACGACCACGTCGAAGCGGCCGGGATGCAGCGGCAGGTGCAGGCACATCGCGTCGGCGTGCACATAGTCGCGCTCGACGTCCGGGTAGTCCGCCCCGACTTCCTCGACCACGCTCTCCCACAGCCGGCCCGCCTCGACCAGGATGTTCGTCTTGTGGCACAACGTCAGCCGATTGCGACGGGCGGCCGCCAGCCGGAACGCGAACTCGACGCACTCGCGCGTCGCGGCCGCCGTGGTGATCGAGTTCTGCACGGCGGTGGCGTTCGGCGTGCCGGCATGCACGGTGGATCCGCCGCCGGCATAAAGGCCTTCGGTGTTTTCCCGGACGACGACGAGGTCGCAGTTCTCCGGCGTGACCCCGGCGACCGGGCTGGGCACGCCCGGATAGAGCCGCGCGGGCCGGATGTTCACCGACTGCCGGAAGGCGACGCGCAGGGCGACGATCAGTCCGCGCTCCAGCACCCCCGGCGGCACCCGCGGATCCCCGACCGCGCCGAGCAGGAGAGCGTCGTGCGCGCGCAGCCACTCGACGTCCGCGGTGTCGAGCACGCTTCCCGTCCGCAGGTAATGCTCGGCACCCAAATCGTAGTGCGTGGCGGTGATTTCGAAGCCGAACCGTTCGGCGGCGGCGTCCACCACCGCGAGCGCCGCGGCGGTCACTTCCGGGCCGATGCCGTCGCCGGCGATGACGCCGAGGTCGTGCGCGGTCATGTCGTTTCTCCTGAGCAGGTCAGTGAAGGGAGCGTCCGCCGTCGACGGCGATGGTCGAGCCGGTGAGATAGCCGTTCGTCCCGGCGAGCACGATCGCCTCGGCCAGCTCGTCGGCCGTGCCGTCGCGACCGACGAGATAACCCTGCCGCGCGGCAACGGCGTCGCGCGCGGCAGGCGACCGGCCTCGTTGTGCGGCGCGGGCCATCGGCGTGTCCACCAGCCCTGGGCACACGCAGTTGACCCGGATCCCGCGCGGCGCGAGGTCCAGCGCCATCGACCGGGCAAGCCCGACCGCAGCGGACTTGGACGCGACGTACGCGGCCATCTCCGCGATGGGTCGCAGTCCCGCGGCCGACGCGACAACGACGATCGCCGCGCCCTCGCCCATCAGCGGGAGCAGCGCCCGGCTCACCGTCCACACCGCCTTCACGTTGACGGCGAACGCCCGGTCCCAGTCCTCGTCCGCCTGCTCGGACGGGGTGTCGACCGCGCCGACCGCGACCGTGCCCGCACAGTGCACCAGCAATTCCACCTGCCGCCCGGCCAGTCGCGACGCCAGCGCCCGCACAGATGCCGCGTCGGTCACGTCGACCGGGTCCGCTCCCGCGACCGGATGCAGGTCCGCCACCACGACGTCGGTTCCCGCCGCCCGCAGCCGGGCGACGACCGCGGCGCCGATCCCGCTGGCTCCGCCCGTCACCACGGCGGTCATCCGGCGACCAGCCCGGGCCGGACGCGTTCGGCGTAGTCGGCGCAGGAGAGGAACTCGGCCCGGCCCGAAGACAGCAGATGTTCGACCAGCTGCTCCAGCGCCCACAACCGCGACGGGCGGCCGATGAACTGGGGGTGGGTGGCGAGCATGAAGTGCGTGCCTTCCTCGCGCGACAGGCCGTCGAATTCCCGGGTCCACGTCTCCAGCACGGCCGACGGCGCGGACATCACCCGGCCGGTGACCCGGTTGCTGTACATGAAGACCGGGGTGTCGACCAGCGGCCAGGCGAACGGGATCTCGACGATCCCGGTGGTGCGCCCGTCGTCCTCGAGCAGGTGGACGGAGTCGCTGTCGAAGAGGTTGGAGGAGAAGATCATCCCGTGCTCCTCCATCAGCGAGACCGAATGCGGGGTCAGTTCCGCCGCCGGTGACCGCCAGCCCCTCGGCGCCCGCCCGGTCGCCTTGACGATCGCCTCCGCGGCCCGGCCGAACTCTTCGGCCTCCTGGTCCCGTCCGAGGGTGTCCGACCAGGTGTGGGTGTGGCTGTGGTGCTCGATGACGAACCCGGCGTCCAGGATCGACTCGATCGCCGCCGGATAGCGTTCCACGACCTGTCCCGGGACGAAGAAGGTCGCGCCGATGCCGTAGCGCTTCAGCAGGGCGAGGATTCTCGGCAGGCCCACGTTCGGGCCGTAGTGCCCCTGGGAAACCCAGACCGGCTTCGCGGCGCCGGCCGGGTCGCGGGCGGTCCACAGCAGCTCGGCGTCCATGTCGAAGGTGAGCAGGACGGGCGTGGTCATCGGGGCGCTCCCTGAACTTCGCGGTTACTGGTCTGAACAGATGCTAGGTTGACAGTATGTTCACGCCGGTCGGGAAAACACGGGCCTTCGAAGCGGTGGTCGCCCAGATCGAAGAGGCGATCTACGCCGGTGACTACGCCCCGGGCGATTTCCTCCCGCCCGAGCGCACGCTGGTGGACAACTTCGGCGTCGGCCGCTCGACGATCCGGGAGGCGCTGCGCATCCTGGAGAGCATGGGCTTGGTCCGCACCAGCTCCGGGAGCCGGACCGGGCCGGAGGTCTGCGGCACCGTCACCCCGGGCCTGACCCGCATGCTGCGGGGTGCCGTCAAGCTGGAGGGCGTCCCGGTTTTCGAGGTCGTGCAGTACCGGATGATCGCCGGCGCGGCCGCCAACCGGCTGGCCGCGCATTTCCGCACCGACGAACAGCTGGCGCTGATGGCCGAGGCGATCCGCGCCATGGAAGGCGCCGAAGACGCGGCGGCATTCGCCGCGGCGGACAACAGCTTCCACGACGTCGTGCGCGAGGCGGCAGGAAACCGGCTGCTCGCCGTCGTCAGCCGGGTGATCCAGGACGCGACGCTCGACATGGTCGCGAGCGCGGTCGACCCGGAGACCGGCGACCCGGCGACCCGGGACAGCTTCATCGCCGAGCACCGGCGGATCCTCGCCGCCATCTCCGGTCGCGACGGGGAAACGGCGGCCCGGCTGGCCGGGCAGACCCTGTACGACGGCTACGCCGGGCAGCTCGACGAGGACCAGCGCGCCCGGCTCGCCGCGCTGCTGCCCTCGTAGCGCCATCACGGCCATGGCGCGAGCCGCGGCGCGTACACGTGCTGTTGCACCGCTTCGGCGATGTCGAGCAGCCGATCCTCCGAACCGGGACGGCCGAGCACCTGCAGGCCCACGGGCATGCCCGAGTGCGTTCCGCACGGCACCGTGATGGCCGGATAACCGGTGTAGTTCGCGAGGAACGTGTACGCGACCAGTTCGCGGCGCGCGTCTTCCGGCAGTGCGTCGCTCGGCCCGCCGGCACCTTCCGGCGCGATCGTGCCGGTGGTCGGGGTGAGGACGAAGTCGACGTCGTGCAGCAGCCGGTCCAGATGGTCGGCCGCGGCGTCGCCCCGGCTCAGCGACTCGGAATAGGCCGCGCCGCTCACTGATGCCGCGCGTTCCAGGTGATGCCGGGTATAGGGAGCGAGGAGCCGTCGAGCCGCCGCGTCGGCGAGCATCCGGTCTCCGCCGGTCGACAGCCGGTCCGCCATCATCGCGTCGTAGAAGGGATCCGCGAACCGGGGCGTCTCCAGGCTCAGGGCGGTGTCTTCGACGTCGTAGCCGTCGACCTCGGCCAGTTTCCCGGCGGCTGCCCGGACGAGGCAGACGACATCGCGGTCGGCGGCGCGCCCGCTGTCCGGGACCCACCGGAGCCGCGTCGGGCCCGGGCGACCCCGCTGCGCGGCATCGCGGTCGACGAACTCGCGGGTGCCCCGTTCGGCGATTTCCGCGCCGCGCATCGCTTCCCACATCGCCCGAGCGTCCGCGACGCGCAGGGACAGCGGACCGGGGACGGAAAACCTCCGCGTGCCGATGAAACCTCCCCCGGCCGGCACCGCGCCCCGGGACGGTTTGAGCCCGACTGTCCCGCACAGTGCCGCGGGGATGCGGACCGAACCGCCGCCGTCGCTGCCGAGGGCGACCGGAGTGAGTCCGGCGGCGACTGACGCGGCCGCTCCGCCGCTGGAACCGCCGCAGATGCGCGCCGGGTCCCACGGGTTCACGGTTTCCGGCTGGAGTTCGTTGAGGGTGCGGATGTAGATCGCGAACTCGGGCGTGTTCGTCTTCCCGACCAGCACGCCGCCCGCGCGACGGATCCGGGCGACCACCGGGGCGTCCTCGTCGGGGACATGCCCGGCGAAGACCGCGGACCCGTAGGTGGTCCGGACCCCCGCAGTGTCGTAGGTGTCCTTGGCGGAGAACGGAATCCCGTGCATGGGCCCAGCCGGTTCGGCCGTGCGGTCGAGCGCGGCGGCCTCCGCCGTCGCGCGCTCCTCGCAGACGGTGAGAAACGACCGCAGGAACGGGTCGTGCTCCCGGATCCGGTCCAGGCTCGCCCGCACGACCGGCGCCGATCGCGCGCACCCGAGATCAGGCGCTGTCGCCATTGCGTCCATCCTTACCCGCCGAAGATCGACCAGCCGCCGTCGACGGCGAGAGTTTGCCCGGTGACATAAGAGGAATCCGCGGAAAGCAGGAACCGCACGACGGTCGCGATCTCGCTCGGGTACCCGAGCCGCCCGAGCGGCGTCCGGTTCAGCACCGCTTCCTCGTCCAGCAGCCCGCGCGCGAAGTTGCGCTCCACCAACGGAGTCCGGATGGTGCCTGGGGCGACCGCGTTGACCCGGATGCGCTGCCCTGCCCACTCGGCGGCCAGCTGCCGGACCAGCCCTTCGAGCCCTGCTTTCACCGAGCCGTAACCGGTCCGTCCAGCAAGCGCTTGCCCAGCCGCCAAGCTCGACATGCCCACGACCGCTCCGCCCCGGACGGCGAGCAGCGGCCGGGCCAGCCGGAGCAGCCGGGCGGCGGCGGCGACGTGCACCTCGAACAACCCGTGCCAGTCCTCGTCTGCCACATCAGGGAACGGTTTCGTCAGGCCCGCACCCGCATTGCTGACTATTCCGTCGAGCCGGCCGAACCGCGTTTCAGCGGTCGCGACCAGAGCCGTGGCGGTGCCCGGATCGGCGACGTCACCGGCTACCGCGGCGCACTCCGCGCTTTCGGCCCGGACGTCGTCGGCCGCCTCAGCGAGCGCAGCGTCGTCGCCGAGCCCGTGCACCACAATGTCCCAGCCGCTGCGCGCGAGCTCGACCGCGCACGCCCGGCCGATGCCCGACGACGAGCCGGTCACGATCGCCGCTGGCCGGTTCATCGGTCCTGCAGCGAACTGAAGGCGGTCTCCCGCATCCGGACGTAGACGATGAAGGTCGGGATCGCCGCGAGCATCGCCCAGAACGCCGGAGCGATCGGCGTGCCCAGCCAGGCGATCAGCGCCGTCGCGATAAACGGGGCGGTGCCGCCGAACAGCGCCGAGCTCAGGTTGTAGGGCAACGCCATCGCGGAATACCGCAGCCGGGTCGGGAACATTTCCGTGATGCCCGCGGTGCCCGGCCCGGAGTAGCAGGACATGATCAGCATCGCGGGAACCTGCACGGCCAGTGCCACCAGGAACGAACCGCGCGACATCAGCAGGTAGATCGGGATCGCCGACACGAAGAACGCGACCGCGTGCGTGATCAGGATCGGCCGCCGCCCGAAGCGGTCCGACAGCCGCCCGACCAACAGCGTGAACAGCGCGTAGAGGACGGTGCCGATCACGTTGACGAGGTAGGCCTTGCCCAGGCTCAAACCGGCTTCGTTGCGCAGGAACGTCGGGGTGTAGGTCAGGAAGGTGTAGAAGCCGATGTTGGGCAGCGCGGTGTAGAAGAACGCGATCACCATCGCCCGGCGCTGGGTCAGCACCGCTTCCTGGGTCGGCTTCTCCGCGATGTCGCCGGTCTTGCGCAGGGCCTCGAAATGCGGGGTGTCCTCCATCCGGAACCTGATGTAGAAACCGACCGCGCCCAGCGGCAGCGCCACCAGGAAGGGGATGCGCCAGCCCCAGCTGGTCAGCAGTTCGCTGGAGCCGAGGTTGGTGATCGCGGTGACGATCAGGACACCGGCGAGCGTGCCGGTGATGACGCTGAACTGCTGCCAGCTGGAAATCCAGCCGCGGCGGTGGGCGGGAGCGTTCTCGATCATCATCGTGGCCGACCCGGTGAACTCGCCGCCGGCCGAGAAGCCCTGGACAAGCCGGAGCACGAGGAGCAGCAACGGCGCGGCGACGCCGGCGCTCGCGAAGGTCGGGAGCAGGCCCATGCAGACGGTGCTGAGCGAAACCATGATCAGCGCCAGCCCGAGCGCGGTGCGCCGGCCGCGCCGGTCGCCGAGCTGCCCGAAGAACAGGCCGCCCAGCGGGCGCACGACGAAGCCGACCCCGAACACGGCGAAGGTCGACAAGGTCGAGGCCACGCCGTTGTGGCTCGGGAAGAACAACGACGAGATGACCGGACTGAGCGCGGCGTATACCCCGTAGTCGAACCATTCGATGAAATTGCCGATGCCGCCGGCCAAGACAGCGCGTCGAGCGCTCGGCGCGGTGCAGACCTCCGACGCGGGCGACGCTGCCCGGGCGACTCTGGTCACGGTGCCTCCATGAAAGGCCGAGCTATCTACCTAGCTACTGGTCAGACCAGACTGTAGGTCCTTTGCCGCTCCGCGTCCAGGACCAGCTCTCTCAGCCGACGGGTTCGGGGTTCGAGCGCTGATGGCGCACACCAGAAACCCAAAGCCCGCCAAGGGATTCCCGCTAGTTTCAGGGTTTCGCTGGCGGCCTTCGATCTTGCATGCGGGCCCGGAGCGCTCAGTCACCGACCGCCACGAACCGCTCCGAAGATCGCCACCGCTCTGGCGGCACTCACCGGCGAGCCGCACCCGCTCGCCGCCTGACGCGCCTCACGCGACTGGAGAGGATTTGTCGACACCCGTCGGGCGAGCCAGCCAGCCCGGATACAACCGTGCCGGTCGACGCGGTGCGGGCACTCGCGGCCCCGACCCGAGCGCCCGCCGCCAGGCGAGTCATCGTCGACCCCCAGCGTGCGTCCGATTAGTTACACTTGTCGGTATTCCCTCCCTGAATACCAGATGTGTCCCTGGATTCCTTCACTGAGCGAGCGCTTACACTCGACAGACGACGGGCGGACTCACCGGCCGGCGCGGGACTTGAGGAGGATCGCCGGATGACCACGCTCTCGGCCGACCTGTGGCCCGACGTGCAGCCTGAGACCGCGCGCCGGCTGATGCTCGCCGGGGTGGAGTCGTTCGCCGAGCGCGGCTACCACGCCACCACTACCCGGGACATCGCCGGTGCGGCGGGGATGAGCCCGGCCGCGCTGTACGTGCATTTTCCCTCCAAAGCCGCGCTGCTTTTCGCGATCAGCCGCAACGGGCACGAGCAGACGCTCGCCCTCGTCGAGGACGTGCTCGGGCGCGTCACCGATCCGGTGGAGCGGATGCGGTTGCTGGTCGAGGATTTCGTCGCCTGGCACGCGCGGCGGCACACGATCGCGCGGGTCGTGCAGTACGAGCTGAATGCGTTGCCAGAGCAGGAATACCAGGTCGTCGCGCAGCTTCGGCGCAAGATCGAGCAGCGCGTGCGCGAGGTGATCACCGAGGGGGTCGAGTCGGGCGCGTTCACCGTCAGCGACGTCGGGATCGCGGCGCGGGCCGTGCTTTCGCTGGGTGTCGACGTCGCGCGCTGGTACAGCGAACGGACCCGGCAGACGCCCGTCGAACTCGGCAAGGAGTACGGCGAACTGGTCCTCCGCATGCTCGGCGCGAACTAGAGCGCCAGCACGAGTTTGCCGCGCGCCCGCCGGGACTGGCTCAGTTCGAGCGCGGCCCGCCAGTCGTCCAGCGGGAAAATCCGCGACACCGGAACCGAAAACCGTCCCTCCGCCGCGAGCGACGCGAACTCGCCGAGGACGTCGTAGCGCGGCCGGGCGCCCGAGCTGACGATGGTCTGGACCCCCGGGACAGCCGAGCTGAGGTCGAGCGTCAGCACGTGTTCAGGTTCTTTGACCGTGCGCACGAGTTCGCTCACCGCGCCGCTGAACGGCGCTGCGTCCAGTACGCGGCCGACCGGTCCGCCGGCCAGCGCCGTCACGCGCTCGGCGATTCCGTCCTGGTAGCCGGTGACTTCCGCGCCGAGCGCGCGAAGCGCCGGAGCGTGCGTCTCGCCCGCGGTGGCGAGTACGCGCGACCCGCGCAGCAGGGCGATCTGGGCGGCGGCGAACCCGGTGGTGGTGCCCGCGCCGTGCACCAGCAGGGTGCCGGAGCCGAGCACGTCGAGCGCCGCGTAAGCCATTCCGACGGCCATCGGCAACGCCGCGGCGTGCACGGCGTCGAGTCCGTCCGGGCGCGGGAACCACGAATCGAGCACGGCCAGTTCGGACGCGCCCGCGGTCGGGCCGGTGAACGGTGCGGTGCCGAACACCGGGGCGCCGACCTCGACGCTGGTGACGCCCTCGCCGAGCGCGTCGACCGTGCCGGACACCTCCAGCCCGATCCCGCGCGGCAGGTCGCCGGCGAACAGGCCCTCGCACAGCGCCCAGTCCGCTGGGTTCAGGCCGCACGCTTGCACCGCGACTCGGATCTGGCCCGGTCCGGGGTCCGGAGCCGCCGCGTCCTCGACCCGCAGCACGTCGGCCGCCGGACCGTGTTCGTGAAAACGAAGGGTGCGCATCCCTGCTCCTCGTGAGTGATGACAGAAGCTGACATCACTCACGCTACCAGAGTGATGACAGCATCTGCTGTCGCTACACTGGGCGCATGGCGCGATGGGAGGGCAACACCCGCAACCGGCTCGAGCAGGCCGCGCTGGAGCTGTTCGAGGAGCAGGGCTACGACCGCACGACCGTCGCGCAGATCGCCCAGCGCGCCAACCTCACCGAGCGGTCGTTCTACCGCTGGTTCGCCGACAAACGGGAAGTGCTGTTCGGCGGCAGCCAGGAACTGGAAACCGAGTTCGTGACCGCCATCGGCGCCGTCCCGCCCGGCACCCCGGCGCTGCCGACGCTGCTGGCCGCCTTCGCTGCCGCGCCGCGCGTATTCCGTCCGCGCGAATTCCTGGTGCGGCGAGCGGCGGTGCTCGCGGCCAATCCTCCGCTGCGCGAACGGGAATTGATCAAACTCGCCACCATTTCCGAAACCCTCACCAAGGCGTTGGCAGACCGCGGCATCGACGCCGATACCGCCCGGCTGGCGACTGACCTCGGACTGTCCGTCCTGCGCCTGGCCACCGAACGCTGGATGGCCGAAGAACACCGTGCCGGCAACGGTTTTCCGGAAGCGCTGTCAACGGCCGCCGCGGACCTGCTCGCCGTCGCCGCCGAGGGAATTCCCCGCTGACACTGCCCGCGCGAACCGATCCGCGATCTGGCCGAGGCGGTCCAGCAATTCCGGCGGCGCGTCCTCGACCACGAAGTCGAATTCCCACTGCGCGAGGTAAAACGGAATGTAGTCGAAGGTTTTCGCACCAGTGCGCATTCGGCAGGTTTCGTCGTCGATCGGCTCGATCACCGCCGCCGTCGGGGAAACCCGCGCCGCCAGCACCTCCGCCGGAGCCGACACCCGCAGCGTCACGATGTGCGGATACGGCGCGGTCGCGATCCGGCTCGACACATACGCGGCGAGGTCTTCCGCCGGAGGTTCCCTTGGCGTGAAACGGAAACTGGGTGTCGGGAGGCCGTCGATGCGGTCCAGCCGGAAGGTGCGCCAGTCGCCGCGGCCGAGATCCCACGCGACGAGGTACCAGCGCCAGCCGGTGTGCACGAGCCGCAACGGCTCGACGTCGCGCTCGGCCACGGCGCCCGCGTGCGTGCCGTAGGTGAACCGCAGCCGCTCGTGGTCCCGGCAGGCGGCCGCGACCACGGTGAGCAGCTCCGCATCGATCGTCGGCGCCCCGCCGGGGATTCGCACCATCGCCGAGTCCATCGCGCGCACCCGGTGCCGCAGCCGCGCGGGCAGCACCTGTTCGAGTTTCGCCAACGCCCGCACGGACGTCTCTTCGATACCGGACACTGTGCCGTTCGCCGCGGTCCGCAGACCGACCGCCACCGCGACCGCCTCGTCGTCGTCCAGCAGCAACGGCGGCAACGCCGCACCCGAACCCAACCGGTACCCGCCCGCTACCCCCGGTGTCGCATGCACCGGATAGCCGAGCTGCCGCAGCCGCTCGACGTCGCGGCGGATCGTCCGGACATCGACGCCCAACCGGCCCGCGAGGTCCGGACCAGGCCAGTCACGACGCGCCTGCAGCAGCGAGAGCAGGCGCAACAGGCGTTCGGAGGTTCCGTACATGCCGAGCACTCTGCCACGCTTCGCGGACAGCTTCCGTCCTCGATCGGCCGGACGTCGCCGCGCCGTGCGAAAGTGACGCATGCTCGACGACCTGCTCGCTGTCGCCCGCGAAGAGGCGGAAGCCGGAAAAGCCGAGGGAGGCGTGCCGATCGGTGCGGCCCTGTTCGACCGCGACGGGAAGCTGCTCGGCCGCGGCCACAACCGCCGCGTCCAGGACGGCGACCCGTCCCTGCACGCCGAAACCGCCGCGTTCCGCGCCGCCGGCCGCCGTCCGCACTACCGCGACACGATCATGGTCACCACGCTGTCGCCCTGCTGGTATTGCAGCGGCCTGGTCCGGCAATTCGGCATTCCGCACGTGGTGATCGGCGAATCCCGCACGTTCACCGGCGGCCACGACTGGCTGGCCGAACACGGCGTCCGCGTCGACCTCCTGGACGACCCGGAGTGCGTCGCGCTGATGACGGAGTTCATCGAGCGGGAGCCCGCGCTGTGGTTCGAGGACATCGGCGAGCCGGCCGACCGATGAGTCACGCCAGCGGCGAAAACTCCGTCGGCAACGCGATGATCGAGTCCGCGTCGAGGATCTCCTCCGGCGCGCCCGGCGGCGGCCACTTTCCCTTCGCGTAGAGGTCGCGCCGGATCGCGAGCCGTTCGTCGAGGCTGGCGAACGGCCAGATCTGGATGATCCGGTCCGGGCCGTCGAGCGCGTACATCACCACGGTCAGCGGATCGATCAGATGCCGCGCGGGCAACGCTTCGCGCCAGCCGTCGATCGTCGCGGTCAGCCCGCCCGGCCGGAGGTGGTAGTCGCGGATCTCGTACACCGAGCCGTACTTCCCCGGCCGCACCGGCGGAATGAACGGAAACGGCGCGAAACTCCGCAACGACAGGTCGGTCAGATAGTCGCCGCCGAACGGTCTGCGGCTGCGGCGGGCCCGCAACCGCTCCTCGTCCAGCGCTTGCTGATTCTCGAACCCGCGCAACACGACCAGCCTGCCGAGCGGACCGTTCTCCGTCTGCCAGCAGCCGAGCAGCTCGCCGTGCCCGGCGACCCACGGCAGCACGCCCTCGGCGGCTTTCGGCCCGTCGAGCAGCTGAAACGACAGAATCGCCAGCTCGTACCGGACGGCCTGCTGCTCCGGGGGCACGTCGGCACCGCTGATCCGGACCGGTTCGGTCATGACGCTCCCAGTTCGTCGGCGCTGTCCTTCCAGCCTGGCACAGCACCGCGGACGCGCTCGCTGAACAGTCCGGGTTGCCCTCCCGGCCACGCCCCGCTTCCCGATCGTCCCGCTCACCGGAGCCCCGAACCTCTCGGCGACCTCGGCGTCCTCGGTGAGGTTTTTTCCCACCCCGGCCCCTGTCTTGACACCTCTCAATGGTCTAGTCCATTGTGACTGCGCACACACTCCCCCGAGTGCCTGCGGGGCGCCGCCGCCACGTCCGGCTTCGCCAGGTGCTCCGATGACGCGTGCCGCCGGGTGCGCGTTTCCCCCGTTGGAGGACCCATGAAATCCTTGCGCCGCACCAGTGCCCGCCGGAAACTCGCCGGACGGATCGGCGTACTGGCGCTCGCCGCCGGCACCGCGTTGTCCACCGCGACCGGCACCGCCTCGGCCGCGGCCGATCCCGTTCTCGCCGCGCCGTACCTGTACCAATGGGGCGGCCAGACCGACCCGTCCGCCGCGATGGACGCGACCGGCGTCAGCGCGTTCACCCTCGCCTTCATGCTCTCCGGCGGCGGCTGCGCCCCGGCCTGGGACGGCAACCGCCCGCTCGACGGCGCCGACTCCGCGATGATCCAGAAAATTCGCGCCGCGGGCGGCGACGTGATCCCGTCCTTCGGCGGCTGGCAGGGCAACAAACTGGGCCCGAACTGCGGGTCGCCGGAGGAACTGGCCGGGGCGTACCAGCAGGTGATCGACGCCTACGCGCTCAAGGCGATCGACCTCGACATCGAAAACACCGACGAGTTCGAGAACGCGACCGTGCAGGACCGGATCCTCGGCGCGGTCAAGATCGTCAAGGACAAGAACCCGAACCTGCGGGTCGTGATCACCATGGGCACCACGCCGCAGGGCCCGAACGACTGGGGCAAGCGGCTGATCGCGCAGGCGAAGGCGCTGGGCGCGGACGTCGACGTGTGGTCGCTGATGCCGTTCGACTTCTCCGACGGCGGCGACATGGTCGCGATGACGAAATCCGCGGTCGACGGCCTGGTCGGCGAACTGAAGTCGACGTTCGGCTGGGATGACGCCACCGCCTACCGCCGCGCCGGCCTGTCGTCGATGAACGGCAAGACCGACCGCGCGGGCGAGGTCGTCTCGGTCGCCGACTTCACCGCGATCCGCGACTGGGCCGCGGAGCACCACCTGGGCCGCGTCACGTTCTGGGCGACGAACCGCGACTGCGGCGGATGCAGCGGGATCGACCAGGAGAACTACGCGTTCACGAAGGTCGTGGCCGGATACCACGGCTGACCTGCGGCCGGGCCGGCTGGGCTGCGCTTGGCCCGGCGGCTGGGCTGAGCTTGGCCGGGGTCGTCCGGGCTGCGCTTGGCCGGGCGGGCCGGGCTGACATCTGGCCGGGATCGACTGGACCGAACACGGCCAGGCGAACCGGACCGACCCCCGGCCGGGTCCCCCAGGCTCAGCTTGGCCCGGCGACTGGGCCGACCTCCGGCCGCGATCGACTTGACCGAGCGCGACGAGGCGGACCGGACTGACCCCCGGCCGGGTCCCCCAGGCTCAGCTTGGCCCGGCGACTGGGCCGACCTCCGGCCGCGATCGATTGAACCGAACACGGCCAGGCGAACCGGACTGGCCTCCGGCCGGGCGGCTGGGCTGACATCAGGCCCGGCCGACCCAGGCCGAGCCGACCGCGGCTGGTCTCAGCCGGGCTGGCAGCCGACCTGGGTCAAGGCGTCGACTCGCCTCGTCAGGGCCGGAGCATCTCGCCCAACCTGCCCAAGCCGATAACCGTCCGACCTCCGCCACACTGGCAATCACTCGGCCGATCTCAGCCGTTACCACCCAGCCGGGAGTGAACAACTCGACTGAACTGGGACATGCAGCGACTCGACTGGCCCAAACCAGGCATTCAGCCGGGTCTGGCGGTGGACTAAACCATCGTCTCAGCTGTCCACCCGGATCGATGTGGACCGCAGTCCGACGGAGCGACCGATCACCACTCCAGCCGACCCAGCAGGGTCAGTCAAGCCAGAGTGGACTGGACCATCGCCTGAGACTCACAGCCGCGCGACCCGGCAAACCTCGGCACCGGGAGCCTTCCCGCCCGGCAGGTCCCCGAGCAGCTCGTCACGCACCGTGTCCGGCTGCGGCCGAACGAGTGAAGATCAAGCAGCGGCGGTCACCGAGAGCGCGGCCACCCCGGCCTCGGTCAGTTCGGCGGGCACCCGGCCGGCGGCGGTGACTCCGGTGCCCGGGCGGACGTAGCCGCCCTTGGCGAGCGCGTGTGCGGTCATCTGGTCGCAGCAAGCGAAACCGTCGACGAACAGGTCGGGCTCACAGCTGGTGGACATTTCCGCACGCTGCTCCGCGACCGCCCTGAGCATGGCCATCGCGCGATGGGTCAGCTCGACGGTCACCCCTTCTGAACCGGACACCGAGATCGCCTTCTTCCTCGTGAGCTACTTACTCAACGTTATCGCCCATTGGGCCAAATGTGTTAACAGCCACACTGTAGCAATTCGGGAATGTGACGATCTCTAGACCTGTTCGGTTCCCGCCAGGCGAGACTCCAGCGTCCGAGCCCACTCGCGCACGATCTGCTCGCGGCGGCGGGTGTCGTCGGTGAGGAGGTTGGCGAGGCCGAGCCCGCGGCCGAGGTCGAGGGTGGCCTGGACCAGTTCGCGCACGCCCGGCCGGGATTCGTCGACTCCGAGCAGCTCGACCGCGACCCGGTGCGCCTCCCGCCCGACGCGCGCCTCAAGCGGCACGAGCACGTCGCGCAACTGTTCGTCCGTCGACGCGACGGCCCACAACTGCAACGCGGCGCGGAACATCGGCCCGGTGTAGAGGGTCAGCAGCATCTCGACGACCCACTCGATCCGCGACGCCCCGCTCGGCGACCCGGCCGCGCGCGTGCGCAGTTCGTCCAACTGGGCCTCGCCGAGCAGTTCGACAGCCGCGGCGACCAGCGACTCGCGCGTCGGGAAGTGGTGCTGCGCGGCGCCTCGGGAAACCCCGGCGCGCTCCGCGATGACCGCGACGGTGACCCCGTGCCACCCGCGCTCCCCGATGCAGTCCATCGCGGCTTCGATCAACCGCCGCCGCGTGGTGCGGCTGCGTTCCTGCTGCGGTTCGCGGAGCATCAGGCACCACCTGCCCGAGCCGCCCGCCCGGTCCGTGGCGGCACCGAGCCGCCCAGGACCCCACTCCCGGACGGGAAGCCGAGTCCAGCCATCCCGCTCCGGCAAAAGTCCGTGAAGGGCTCCTTCAGGGAATTAGATTCCCTCAAGGAGCCCTTCACGGACCGCCGGACCGGCTCGAGTCGGGCGCCAACGCTCCTCATGACGTCACCACTGCTCAATACGACTTCGGCAGCCCAAGGCTGTGCTGCCCCACGAAATTCAGCACCATCTCGCGGCTCACCGGCGCGATCCGGCCCAACCGCACGGCCGTCACCAGGCTGCCCAGGCCGTACTCGGTCGCCAAGCCGTTTCCGCCGTGAGTCTGCACCGCCTGGTCCACCGCGCGGATCGCGACCTCCGCCGCCGCGTATTTCGCCATGTTCGCGGACTCGCCAGCCGCGAAATCGTCGCCCGCGTCGTACAGCGAGGCAGCCTTCTGCGTCATCAGCTTCGCCAGCTCGAGCTCGATCTTCACCTGCGCGAGCGGATGCGCGAGCCCCTGGTGCGACCCGATCGGCGCGCCCCACACCTGCCGTTCGTTCGCGTACCCGACCGCCTTGTCCAGGGCGTACCGAGCGGTGCCCAGCGAGAACGCCGCGCCCATGATGCGTTCCGGGTTCAGGCCCGCGAACAGCTGCGCGATCGCCGCGTCCTCCTCGCCGACCAGGGCTTCCGCGGGCAGCCGGACGTCGTCCAGGAACAGCGAGAACTGGTTCTCCGGCGCGACGATGTCCATGTCGATCTTCGTGAACTCGAACCCGGGCGTGTCCGTCGGCACCACGAACAGCGCCGGCTTCAAGCGCCCGGTCTTCGCGTCCTCGGTGCGGCCGACGACGAGCACCGCGTCCGCCTCGTCGACTCCCGAAATGAACACCTTGCGTCCGGACACAATCCAGTCGCCGCCGTCCCGGCGGGCGGTCGTCGTGATCTTGTGCGAGTTGGAACCCGCGTCCGGTTCGGTGATCGCGAAGACGATTTTCTTGCTGCCGTCCGCCATTCCGGGCAGCCACTGCTTTTTCTGGTCCGACGTGCCGAAGCGCGACAACACCGTCCCGACGATCGCCGGCGACACCACCATCAGCAGCAGCGGCGAACCCGCGGCCGCGAATTCTTCGAGCACCGCGGCGAGATCGGCGATCCCCGCTCCCCCGCCGCCGTACTCCTCCGGCAGGTTCACGCCCAGATAGCCGAGCCGTCCGGCCTCGTTCCACAGTTCGACGGTCTTCTCGCCCGAGCGGGCCTTCTTCGCGTAGTACTCGTGCCCGTACTTGCCCGCCAGATCTGCCGCGGCCTTGCGCAGCGCCACCCGTTCCTCGGGCTCGACGAAGTTCATCGCGTTCATTCGGTCTCTCCCACCACAGCCAGCACCGCGCCTACCTCGACCTGTTGCCCGACCTCGACCGGCAGTTCGGCGACCACGCCGTCCGCCGGGGCCGAGATCCGGTGTTCCATCTTCATCGCTTCCAGCCACAGCAACGGATCGCCCGCCTGCACTGTGTCCCCAGCGGACACCGCGAGCCGCACGACCGTGCCCGGCATCGGCGCGAGCAGCGACCCCGCAGCCAGTGCCGCATCAGGATCGGCGAACCGCGGTTCGGCGGTCAGCGCCACCGAACCCAGCGGCGAATCCACATAGGACATCGAGTCGTGCCGCGCGACCGCGAAGGTCCGGCGCACTCCGGCGATGTCGAGGACCACCTGGTCCGCCGCGGCGGAGACCAGGCTGACATCATCGTAGCCCTCGGCGCGCAGCCCGTCGCGGGTCAGCGAGTAGACGACCTCGTACCGATTGTCGCCCTTGGCGAACACCTTGCGTTGACCGGCGGAGCGGACGTTGCGCCAGCCGCTGGGCAGCCGCCCCAGAGTGGTGGCATTGGCCCGGTTCGCCGCGGCGTCGGCCAGTGCCGCGGCCAGGGCGGACCAGCGTTCGGTGTCCACAGTGGCCAGCGGCGCGGCCAAAGCGTCCAGTCCGTGCCGGTCGAAGAACGCGGTATCCGTTTCCCCGGCGAGGAAAGCGTCGTGGCGCAGGATCCGGACCAGCAGGTCGCGGTTGGTCACCACACCGTGGATCTTCGCGCCCGCCAAGGCGCTGGCGAGCCGGCGCGCGGCTTCCGCCCGCGTGGGCGCCCACGTGATGACCTTCGCCAGCATCGGGTCGTAATGCACGCCGATCACCGAACCGGACTCGACCCCGGAGTCCAGCCGCAGTCCGGATCCAGGAGTGAATTCTCGGTCCACTCCGGACACTTCGAAGGCATGCAGCGTCCCGCTCTGCGGTTGCCAGCCGGCCGACGGATCTTCCGCATACAGGCGGACCTCGATCGAATGTCCCTTGGCCGCAGGCGGTTCGGCAGGCAATCGAGCGCCTTCGGCCACCGAAAGCTGCAACGCCACCAGATCCAGCCCGGTGACGTTCTCCGTCACCGGATGCTCGACCTGCAGCCGCGTGTTCATCTCGAGGAAGTAGAACCGGCCGTCCGGACCGGCCAGGAACTCGACGGTTCCCGCGCCGACGTAGTCGATCGCCTGCGCGGCCTTGCGCGCCGCGTCGAACAGCTCGGTGCGCATCGCTTCGTCCACAAAGGGCGATGGCGCTTCCTCGACCACCTTCTGGTGCCGACGCTGGATGGAGCACTCCCGCTCCCCCACCGCCCAGACCGTGCCGTGCGAGTCGGCGAGCACCTGGACCTCGATGTGCCGTCCGGTTTCGAGGTACCGCTCGCAGAACACCGTCGGGTCGCCGAACGCCGAGCCAGCTTCCGCCCGAGCGCTCTCGACGGCTTCCGACAACTCGTCGAGCGACCGGACGACGCGCATTCCGCGCCCGCCGCCGCCAGCGGAGGCCTTGACCAGCAACGGAAGATCGGCTTCGGTCACCGACGCCGGGTCCAATTCGGACAGCACTGGAACTCCGGCCGCGGCCATCAGCCGTTTCGACTCCACTTTGGAGCCCATCGTTTCGATCGCCGCCGGGGGCGGGCCGACCCAGGTCAGCCCGGCGTCGAGCACCGCGCGGGCAAACCCGGCGTTTTCGGACAGGAAGCCGTATCCGGGGTGGATCGCGTCGGCCCCTGCGTCCGCCGCGGCTTTGACGATCAGTTCGGCCCGCAGGTACGTCTCGCCCGGCGCGTTGCCCGGCAGCCGGACGGCGACGTCGGCTTCCCGCGCGTGCGGGGCGTCGGCGTCCGCGTCGGAGAACACCGCGACCGTGCCGATTCCGGCGTCCCGGCAGCTGCGGAACACCCGGCGGGCGATTTCGCCCCGGTTGGCGACCAGCAGATTCTGGATCATGGCCCTCACATCCGGAAGACGCCGAAGCCGCCTTCGACGCCGTTGACTGGTCCGTTGTGGATCGCCGACAGGCTCAGCCCGAGCACCGTGCGGGTGTCGCGCGGGTCGATGATGCCGTCGTCGTAAAGCATGCCGGAGAGGAACATCGGCATCGATTCCGCCTCGATCTGGTTTTCCACCATGGCGCGCATCGCGGCGTCATTTTCCTCGCTGTATTCCTGGCCTCGGCTCGCCGCCGCGGCGCGGGCCACAATGGACAGCACACCGGCCAGCTGGGCCGGCCCCATCACCGCGGACTTCGCGCTCGGCCAGGCGAACAGGAACCGCGGATCGTAGGCCCGGCCGCACATCCCGTAGTGCCCGGCCCCGTAGGACGCTCCCATGAGGACGGACAGGTGCGGCACCTTCGAATTCGACACCGCGTTGATCATCAGCGCGCCGTGTTTGATGATGCCGCTCTGTTCGTATTCCTTGCCGACCATGTAGCCGGTCGTGTTGTGCAGGAACACCAGCGGGGTGTCGATCTGGTTGGCCAGCTGGATGAACTGCGCGGCCTTCTGCGATTCCTCGCCGAACAGCACGCCCTGCGCGTTGGCCAGGATCCCCACCGGATAGCCGTGGATGCTCGCCCAGCCGGTGACCAGGCTCGGCCCGTACAGCGGCTTGAACTCGTCGAAGTCCGAACCGTCCACGACGCGCGCGATCACCTCGCGCGGGTCGAACGGGATCTTCAGGTCGGTCGGCACGATGCCGAGCAGGTCTTCGGCGTCGAACAACGGCTCGGCGTAGTCCGGTTCGGGGGCCGGGCCCTGCTTGGTCCAGTTGAGCCGCTTGATGATGCCGCGGCCTAGCCGGATCGCGTCCTCCTCGTCGACCGCGAGGTAGTCGGCGAGCCCGGAGGTGCGGGCGTGCATTTCCGCGCCGCCGAGGGATTCGTCGTCGGATTCCTCGCCGGTCGCCATTTTGACCAGCGGCGGCCCGCCGAGGAAAACCTTGGCGCGTTCCTTGACCATCACGACGTAATCGGACATGCCCGGCAGGTACGCCCCGCCCGCGGTCGAGTTGCCGAACACCAGCGCGACGGTCGGAACCTTCGCCGCCGAGGACCGCGTCAGATCCCGGAAGATCCGGCCGCCGGGGATGAAGATCTCCTTCTGCGTCGGAAGATCGGCACCGCCGGATTCCACCAGGTTGATCACCGGCAGCCGGTTCTGCGCCGCGATGTCCGCCGCCCGGAACGACTTCTTGGTCGTCCACGGGTTGCTCGCGCCGCCCTTGACCGTCGGGTCGCTGGCCGAGATCAGGCATTCGACGCCTTCCACCACGCCGATCCCGGTGATCACGCTCGCGCCGACCCGGTAGTCCGAGCCCCACGCGGCCAGCGGCGACAGCTCCAGGAACGGGGAATCCTCGTCCAGGAGCAGTTCGATCCGCTCGCGCGCCAGCAGTTTGCCGCGCTTGCGGTGGCGTTCGACGTACTTCTCCCCGCCGCCGGCGACCGCCTTGGCGTGTTCGGCGTCGATCTCCGCGAGCTTCTCCAGCATCGCCTCGCGGTTCGCGGCGAACTCGTCGGCCCGGGTGTCCACTGTGGACCTGATAGTGGTCATGCGGTGTATCCCAATCGCTTCGCGGCCAGTCCGGTCAGGATTTCGGTGGTGCCGCCGCCGATGCCGAGAATGCGGACGTCGCGGTAGTGCCGTTCCACTTCGGACTCGCGCATGTAGCCGAGCCCGCCGTGCAGCTGCACCGCCTCGTTCACGACCCATTCGGCGGTCTGCACCGCGGTATTCTTCGCGAAGCACGCCTCGGCGATCACTTCTTCGCCGGAAACGTGCCGGAGCGCGATCTGCCGGGTGTAGGTCCGGGCGACATCGACCTTGCAGGCCATCTCGGTGAGCTTGTGCTGCACCAGCTGCCGCGAGATCAGCGGACGCCCGAACGTCTCGCGCATCCGGCACCAGTCCAGCGTCAGATCGAGTGCTCGCTGTGCGTGCGCATATGCTTGCACCGCCAGCGAAAGCCGTTCGGTGACGAACTGCGTGGCTACCTGTGCGAATCCGCTGTTCTCCGCGCCGACCAAGTTCTCCGCCGGCACTCGAACGTCCGCATAAGACAGCTCCGCGGTGTCCGACGCGGCCCAGCCCATCTTCTCCAGCTTGCGCGACACCGTGAATCCAGGCGTCCCACGCTCGACCACGATCAGCGAAAGCCCGTGCGCGCCTGGCTCGCCGGTTCGGACCACAGTGGTCACGAAGTCCGCGCGGCATCCGGAGGTGATGAACGTCTTGGCCCCGTTGAGCACATACTCGTCGCCCTCGCGCACCGCGGTGGTGCGGATCCCGGCGACGTCCGAGCCGCCGTCCGGTTCGGTGACGGCCAGCGAACCGATCTTCTCGCCTTCGAGCGTCGGCCGCACCCAGCGTTCGATCTGCACCGGATCGCCGGCCTCGACGATGTGCGGCACCGCGATCCCGCAGGTGAACAGAGAAGCGAAGAGCCCGCCGGACCCGCCCGCGTAGTGCATTTCCTCGGCGACCACGAGCGCGTCGAGGTAATTGCCGTCGCCGCCGCCCGCGGATTCGGGGAACGCGACCCCGAGCAGGCCCAGCTTGCCGGCCTTGCGATGCAGGTCGCGCGGCAGTTCTCCGGCCCGCTCCCAGTCGTCCAGGTGCGGCAGCACGTCGTTCTCCACGAACCGGCGCACGGTCGCGCGCAGTTCGGTGCGTTCCGGCGTGCGGAACGGATCCACGGTCACAGCAGAGCCTCCGGAACGTCGAGTTCGCGCGCTCGCAGCCATTCGCCGAGCGCCTTCGCCTGCGGATCGAACCTGGCCTGCGACGCGACGCCGTCACCGAGAATGCCCTCGACCACGAAGTTCATCGCCCACAGGTTCGGCAGCAGATGCCGGGTGACCGGCAGGTCTTCGGTTTCCGGCAGCAGCCGGCGGAACTCCCCGACCGTGAGCCGATGCACGAGCCAGCGCCACGCTTCCTCGGACCGCACCCACACGCCGAGGTTCGCGTTGCCGCCCTTGTCGCCGCTGCGCGCCCCGGCCACGAGCCCGAGCGGGGCCCGCCGCACCCGGTCCGTCTGCAAGGGTTCCGGCAGCGCTGGTTCGTCCACTTCGGACAGCTCAAGCGTCTCGACAGCGGGCGCGATGTCCACCTTGGACCCGTCCGGCAGCACCGCGACGTGCGGCACCGCGGCAGCGTCCACATAGGCCGCCGAATAGACGCCGAACGGGGACGCGTCCGAAGGCGGTGCGGTGACGTGGAATCCCGGGTAGCTCGCGAGCGCCAGCTCGATCGCCGCTCCGCTGAACGCGCGCCCGGCGACCTTCGGATCGTTGTCCTTCACCGCGACGTGCAGCAGGGCACTGGCCCGCTCCTCGGTGTCGGCGTCCGCGTGATCGGTGCGGGCGAGCGTCCATCGAACCTCGGCCGGCGGACGCTTCGCCAGCGCGCCTTCCAGTTGTTCCCGTACCAGCGCGGCTTTTTCCTCGATGTCCAGTCCAGTAAGGACGAACGTGGTCTCGTTCCGGAAGCCGCCGAGCCGGTTGAGGCACACCTTCACCGTCGGCGGCGGCGCTTCCCCGCGCACCCCGCTGATCCGCACCCGGTCCGGACCGTCGTCCGACAGCGACAGCGTGTCGAACCGTGCCGTCACATCCGGATTCGCGTACCGCGCACCGGTGATCTCGTACAGCAGCTGCGCCGTGACGGTTCCCTTGTTGACCACGCCGCCGGTGTCCGGATGCTTCGTGATCACGCTGGATCCATCCGCGTGGATCTCCGCGATCGGGAAACCCGGCACGCCGATCGGCTGTTCGCGGAAGAACGAGTAGTTGCCGCCGGTCGCCTGCGCGCCGCATTCGATGACGTGGCCCGCCGCGACCGCGCCGGCGAGCGCGTCGTAGTCGTCGCGCGCCCAACCGAAGTGCGCCGCCGCCGGTCCGACGATCACCGACGCGTCCGTGACCCGCCCGGTCACGACCACGTCGGCTCCGGCCTTGAGGCATTCCGCGATGCCCCACGCGCCGAGATAAGCGTTGGCGGTCAACGGGTTCTCGAAACCGAACTCGTCCGCACGCGCGATCAGGTCGTCGCCCTCGACGTGCGCGACTTTCACGTCCACCCCGAGCTTGGCGGCCAGCTCGCGCAGCGCGTCGGCCAGCCCGGCCGGGTTGAGCCCGCCCGCGTTCGCGACGATCCGGACGCCCTTGTCCTTCGCCAGCCCGAGGTTCTCCTCCATTTGCCGGAGGAACGTCTTGGCGTAGCCGCGGGCCGGGTCCTTCATCCGGTCGCGGCCGAGGATGAGCATGGTCAGCTCGGCGAGGTAGTCGCCGGTCAGGACGTCAAGCGGGCCGCCGGTGAGCATTTCCCGCACGGCGGAGAACCGGTCGCCGTAGAACCCGGACGCGTTCCCGACCCGCAATGGCGCGCTCACGCGAACTGCCCCGGCTCGCGCCCCGCCCCGGGCGGCCCCGCGAACGCCTGCGCGATGCCCAGCCATTCCTCGACCTCCGCGCCGGTCGCGACGAGATCGGTGTCCGCCGGATGCCGCCGCTGCGTCACGACGAGGCAGAAGTCCAGCGCGCCGCCGGTGAGCCGCTGCTCCGCGTCCTCCGGCCCGAACGCCCACGTGCTGCCGTCCGGCGCGGCCAGCTCGACCCGGAACTCTTCGGCCGGCGGCGCGAGCGAGTGGAGTTTGTACGCGAAATCGCGCGTGCGTGTGCCGAACCGGGCGATGTGCCACAGCCGTTCGGTGGGCTCGCGCGTGACGCCGAGCGCGTCGGCGATGTCCTGGCCGTGCGCCCAGGTCTCCATCATCCGCGCGGTCGCCATCGACGCCGCACTCCTCGGCGGGCCGTACCACGGCAGCTTCTGCCCCTCCGGCACCGCGGCGAGCGCCTCGGCCAGCGCAGTCCGTCCGGCCCGCCACTGCGCCAGCAGCTCGCCCGGAGGCAGCTGAGCGCCTTCTTCGGCACCCTCGTCGACGTAGTTTTCGCCGATGCTCAACAGGTTTTCGACCTCGGCCTGCCAGTCCTCCGGCCGGCTCGCGGAGATCAGCGATTTGCCGTCGGTCCACGCCAGATGCGCGATCTGATGCGCGATCGTCCACCCCTTCGCCGGGGTGGGCCGGGCCCACTCCTCGGCGGGCAGCCCGGCGACCAGGTCGTCGACCGCCTGCGATTCGGCCGCGAGATCCCGGAGGATCCCCGCGAGATCAGCCATTCCTGCGCCTCCCTGCGTCCGCCGCACCACCTCGTGCGGACCCAGGGTGACCCCTGGCGAGAGAAAAATCAAGCGCGCCTGATTGTTTTGGTGCGAACAACGTGCCGTGAAGGACTCCTTGGGGGAATCTGATTCCCTCAAGGAGCCCTTCACGGACCGCGGGTCAGCGCGAGGTGTCGATCACGCAGAACCGGTTGCCTTCCGGATCCGCCAGCACCACGAAGTCCGGATCCTTCGGGTAATGCGGCCAGTCGACCCGCCGCGCGCCAAGCCCGACCAGCCGCTCGACCTCCGCGGCCTGGTCCGCGGCGTCCCCGGCGTACAGGTCCAGATGCACCCGCGGCACCTCCTGCACCGGCACCGAACTCCGCTGGAACGCGATCCGCGGTCCCGGACCGCCGGAAGGCTGCAGCACGACGAAGTCCGTTGCGTCGTCTCGCCGCACGTATCCCAGCGCCGTGCCCCAAAACGAGACCGCGCGCTCCATGTCCTCGACTCCCAGCACCACCGTGCCCACCGTCAGCATGCTCCGAGCATGCCCGCGCGAGAGCAGTCCAAGCGTTATTGACGCCCCGAAAACAAGGCTCTACCGTCCTCCCATGGACTCCTACGCGGAGATCGCCTACGAGGTCGCCGCCAAGGTCGCGACCGTCCTGCTCGACCGGCCCGAAGCCCGCAACGGCTACACGATCCGGATGGCCGACGAACTCGCCGACGCGCTCGACCGGGCCGACCGCGACGAGGACGTCCGCGCGGTCGTGCTCGGGACCACCGGCAAGGACTTCTCCGTCGGGGCCGATCTCTCCTCCGGCGGCTTCGACTTCGGCGACCGCCCGCCGGACGGCTGGCAGGAACCCGCGGGCCGCGTGTCGAAGCGGATCTTCACCATGAACAAACCCGTGCTCGCCGCGTTGCGCGGGGCGTCCGTCGGCGCGGGCATCACCATCACGCTGTCCTGCGACTACCGGTTCGCCTCCACCGATTCCAAGTTCGGCTTCGTCTTCACGCGCCGCGGGATCTACCCCGAGGGCGCGTCCGCGTGGTTCCTCCCCCGCCTCGTCGGGATGGGCACGGCCGTCGACTGGATGGTCAGCGGGCGGCTCTTCGGCCCCGGCGAAGCGCACCAGGCCGGGCTCGTCCACCAGATCCACGACCCCGACGACGTCCTCGCGCAAGCGCAAGCCAAAGCGAAGGAGATCGCTGAGACCACCGCTCCGGTCGCCGTGGCGGTCACCCGGCAGCTGCTCTACCGGATGGCCTCGGCCCCGTCCCCCTTCGACGTCCACCAAGTGGACTCGAAGCTGATCTCCCAGCTCGGCTCGAACCCCGACGCGGTCGAAGGCATCGCTTCCTTCTTCCAGAAACGCCCGCCCGAGTTCCCGTTGCGCGTGGACCGCGACCTGCCGCCGTACCTGCCCTGGATCAGCGGATGACCGAGTATCCGCCCGAACCGTGGCACCTCGTCGCCGACGCGTGCGTCTCGATGTGGCGCGTCCCCGTCGACGAGCTGCCCGCGTTGCCCGCGGAACCCCTGGTCCTCGCCAAGCAGGCGGCCGTCTTCACCGCCTGGATCGACTACCTGCCGTCGGGCCAGCTGAGCTACCACGAACTCCTGTCCTGCGTCGCGGTGCGCGGCCGCGGGCTCGCCGCGTCGATCACCGACATCTGGGTGGACAGCGAGATCTCGCGCGCGGGCGGGCGCGAACTCTGGGGCATTCCGAAGGAACTGGCGGCCTTCACCTTCACCGGCGGACGCACCTTCACCGCGGCGACCTCCGACGACTGGATCGCCACCGCCGCCTTCACCCCGCGCGGCGGGCTTCCGATCACTCTCCCGGTACGCTTCGAGATCGCCCAAGACCGCGGCGGCAGTCCGCTGCGCACCCCGGTCGAGTGGCGTTCGAAGCCCCGCGCGGCGGCCGCGGACTGGTCGGTCAACCCCGCCGGGCCGCTGGGCTTCCTTGCCGGGAAACGGCCCGTGGCCAGCGCCGCACTGACCGCGACGAAGCTCCGTTTCGGATCTTGCCCTCGGTGATCGGATAACCCGCCAGGGTGAGACCGACACGCCATACCTTGGGGCCCGTGCGAGCCTCCACCCCAACATGTAGTCTCTGGGAACCGGCAGCCCCCAGCGACGGGGAGACCGCTTGAGGAGGGCGGCCGGACTGTTTCGACGAAACCGCAGCGCATGGCCTTGACCGGCCGTGTGCCGCTGCAACGCGCCCATTTCGAGGAACTGTTGGAGACACGCATGTCAGTGGAAACCGGTCAGCGGCCGCCGTCGGCGGCGGAGGGGGCCCCGAGCGCGGTCCGCGTCATCCGGCGGGACGGAAGCGTCTCGCCCTTCGACGCGGCCAAGATCTCGGTGGCGCTGACCAAGGCCTTCCTCGCGGTCGAGGGCGGCGACGCCGCCGCGTCCTCCCGCGTGCACCACGTGGTCGCGGAGCTGACCGGACAGGTCGAGGCGGCTCTGCTGCGCCACACCGGCCCGGAGACCGCGCTGCACATCGAGCAGATCCAGGACCAGGTCGAACTCGCCCTGATGCGCGGCGAGCACCACAAGGTCGCCCGCGCCTACGTGCTGTACCGCGAAGAGCGCGCGAAGGCCCGCGAGGCCGCCGCGCCGGCGTCGGCCGAGGTCGCGCTGAACGTCAAGGCCGCCGACGGATCGCTGCGCCCGCTCGACTGGGCGCGCGTCTCGCACGTCGTCGGCGAGGCCGTCGCCGGGCTCGAGGACGTGTCCGCCGAGCCGGTGCTGGCCGAGGCCAAGCGCAACCTCTACGACGGCATCACCGCCGACGAACTTGCGCTCGCGCAGATCATGGCCGCGCGCGTGCTCGTCGAGCAGGAGCCGAACTACTCGTTCGTGTCCGCCCGGCTGCTGCTGGACAAGCTGCGCGGCGAAGCGCTGAGCTACCTCGCCGGCGCCCCGCGCCAGGCCAGCCAGGACGAGATGGCGAGCGAGTACGCGCCGTACTTCCGCGCCTACCTGCGCCGCGCCGTCGAACTCGAACTCGTCGACGCCGAGCTGACCACGTTCGACCTGGACAAGATCACCGCCGCGATCCGCCCCGAGCGCGACCTCGACTTCGGCTTCCTCGGCCTGCAGACCCTCTACGACCGGTACTTCCAGCACCACGACGGCGTGCGGTTCGAGCTGCCGCAGGCGTTCTTCATGCGCGTCGCGATGGGCCTGGCGATCCGCGAGGACAACCGCGAAGCCCGCGCGATCGAGTTCTACGAACTGCTGTCGACGTTCCACTTCATGGCGTCCACCCCGACGCTGTTCAACAGCGGCACCAACCGCGCCCAGCTGTCGTCCTGCTTCCTGACCACCGTGGACGACGACCTGGACTCGATCTTCCAGGCGTACAAGAACAACGCGCTGCTGGCCAAGTACTCCGGCGGCCTCGGCAACGACTGGACCCCGGTCCGCGGCCTCGGCGCGCACATCAAGGGCACCAACGGCCAGTCCCAGGGCGTCGTGCCGTTCCTGAAGATCGCCAACGACACCGCGGTCGCGGTCAACCAGGGCGGCAAGCGCAAGGGCGCGGCGTGCGCGTACCTGGAGACCTGGCACGTCGACATCGAGGAATTCCTCGACCTGCGCAAGAACACCGGCGACGACCGGCGGCGCACGCACGACATGAACACCGCCAACTGGGTCCCGGACGAGTTCCTGCGCCGCGTCGAGGCGAACGCCGAGTGGACGCTGTTCTCGCCGAACGAGACGCCGGATCTGCACGACCTCTACGGCAACGCGTTCGCGCAGCGCTACCGCGAGTACGAGGCGGCCGCCGCGCGCGGCGAGATCAAGGTGTTCCGCAAGGTCCGCGCGGTCGAGCTGTGGCGGCGGATGCTGACCATGCTGTTCGAGACCGGGCACCCGTGGATCACCTTCAAGGACCCGTGCAACCTGCGCTCGCCGCAGCAGCACGTCGGCGTCGTGCACTCGTCCAACCTGTGCACCGAGATCACGCTGAACACGACCACCGACGAGGTCGCGGTCTGCAACCTCGGCTCGGTGAACCTGCTCAAGCACGTCACCCCTGAAGGCCTCGACACGAAGCGGCTCGAGAAGACCGTACGCACCGCGGTCCGCATGCTCGACAACGTGATCGACATCAACTTCTACACGATCCCGGAGGCGCGCCGTTCCAACCTGCGCCACCGTCCGGTCGGCCTGGGCATCATGGGCTTCCAGGACGCGCTGTTCGAGCTGGGCGTGCCGTTCGCGTCGGAAGAAGCGGTGAAGTTCGCCGACGTCTCGATGGAGCACCTCTCCTACTACGCGATCTCGGCCTCGACCGACCTCGCCGAGGAGCGCGGGCAGTACCAGACGTTCGAGGGTTCCTTGTGGAGCAAGGGAATCCTGCCGATCGACTCGATGCAGCTGCTCATCGACGCCCGCCAGGGCGACGGCCTCGACGTCGACACCTCCACGACGCTGGACTGGGCCCCGCTGCGCGAGCGCGTCAAGACCGTCGGCATGCGCAACTCGAACGTGATGGCGATCGCGCCGACCGCGACGATCTCCAACATCTCCGGCGTCGGCCAGTCGATCGAGCCGCTGTTCCAGAACCTGTACGTCAAGTCGAACATGTCCGGCGACTTCACCGTCGTGAACCCGCACCTGGTCAAGAGCCTCAAGGCGCGCGGCCTGTGGGACGAGGTCATGGTCAGCGACCTGAAGTACTTCGACGGCAGCCTCGGCCAGATCGACCGCGTCCCGGACGACCTCAAGGCGCTGTACGCGACGGCCTTCGAGATCGAGTCGAAGTGGATCGTGGACGCCGGTTCGGTGCGGCAGAAGTGGATCGACCAGGCGCAGTCGCTGAACCTCTACATCGCGGCGCCGAGCGGCCGCAAGCTCGACGAGCTGTACCGCTACGCCTGGCACAAGGGCCTCAAGACCACGTACTACCTGCGGGCGCAGTCCGCGACGCACGTGGAGAAGAGCACCCTGCGCGGCACCGACGGCAAGCTGAACGCCGTCTCCGCCACCCCGGCCCCGGCTGCTCCGGCCGCCGCGGTTCCGGCTGCCGCGCCTTCCCCGGCGCCGTCGCCGTCGCCGTCCGCCGCGGTTCCGGCCGTCTCCCCCGCGCCGTCGCCGTCGCCCGCCGCGGCCGTCCCGGCGGAGCCGAAGGAGATGCCGAAGACCGACGTCGACTTCGTCGCCGCCGAGGGCGCGGCCTGCCGGATCGACGACCCCGACTGCGAAGCCTGCCAGTAACGCCTCGTGAGCGGCTATGCCGGTTAGAACCGGCATAGCCACTCACGACCCCCGACTCCCAAGGTGACCCTGAATGACCAACGTGGAAACGACGGACGCGACCGGCCTCGGCGAGATCGAGGTCGGCGCGGCCCGGATCAACGTCGACGACAAGCGGATGATCAACGCGCGCGCCGACGTCAACCAGCTGCTGCCGATGAAGTACCGGTGGGCCTGGGACAAGTACCTCGCGGCGTGCAACAACCACTGGATGCCGACCGAGGTCGCGATGCAGGCCGACATCGCGCTGTGGAAGTCGCCGGACGGCCTCACCGAGGACGAGCGGCAGATGCTCAAGCGCAACCTCGGCTTCTTCGCCACGGCGGAGTCCTTGGTGGCCAACAACATCGTGCTCGCGGTGTACCGGCAGATCACCAACCCGGAGTGCCGCCAGTACCTGCTGCGCCAGGCCTTCGAGGAGGCCGTGCACACGCACACCTTCCAGTACATCTGCGAAAGCCTCGGCCTGGTCGAGGGCGAGCTGTTCAACATGTACCGCGAGGTGCCGTCCATTTCGGACAAGGACGCGTGGGCGCTGAAGTACACGCAGAACCTGGAGAACCCGGACTTCGAGACCGGCACGCCGGAGGCCGACCAGGCGTTCCTGCGCGACCTCGTAGCGTTCTACGTGATCTTCGAGGGCATGTGGTTCTACACCGGTTTCGCGCAGATCCTCTCGCTGGGCCGGCGGAACAAGATGGTCGGCATCGCCGAGCAGTACCAGTACATCCTGCGCGACGAGTCGATCCACCTGAACTTCGGCATCGACTGCATCAACCAGATCAAGATCGAGAACCCGCACCTGTGGACCGAGGAGTTCCAGGCCGAGGTGCGCGGGATGCTGCAGGAAGCGTGCGAGCTGGAAGTCGCCTACGCCCGCGACACCATGCCGCGCGGCATGCTCGGGCTGTCGGCCGACCTGTGCGAGCAGTACATGCACTTCATCACCGACCGGCGCGCGCAGCAGATCGGCCTGCCCCCGATCTACGGCGAAAACGAGAACCCGTTCCCGTGGATGTCGGAGGCAATGGACCTTAAGAAGGAGAAGAACTTCTTCGAGACCCGCGTCATCGAATACCAGTCCGGCGGCGCGCTGGACTGGGACTGATCCCACGCTGAAAGCGGCCACGCCCCGGCCCCATCCGGGGTGTGGCCGCATTGCTATACCCCAGGAACCGAACCCGCCCACCGCCCCGTGCAGCCAGCCCCCACCCTGCACCCCGATACGAAGCCTCCCTGCGGTCTGGGGGTGCTTGTCAAGGCATCTTTCCCGCCTTGACAAGCACCCCCAGACCGTCAGCACAATCGGGCTTCGGGGTGCCCCACGCCACCCCAACTGCAATGTCGCCGCCAGGCGACGAGCAGGACCCAAGACCCGCAGTCGCCGAACCAGCACGGCCGCATCTGGCCAGCACGACCCGGAATCCGCCCTCCGAACCCCACCGGCACCGGACGGCGCAGCCGCATCGCGCCGGAGGACCACCCGAACGGCGCACCCACGAGTATTGTCAAGACGTCAATAACGGTGGACCGTGGAGGGCGACCGATATCCCGGACCGGGAGGGCCTCCATGGCGGACGCGACCTCGAAAACCGGAACCCCGACGGCGGGCGGCGCGCTCGGCAGCCTCGCCCACGCCGGCAGCGACGGCGTCACGAAGCTGTCGGAAAACCTGCGCGGCCGGATGCCGCCGCTGACCGCGATCCCGTTGCCGCGCAAGGTGGACGAACGTTGGCTCGGCGCGCGCTGGCCGGTCCGCGAACTCGCCGCGCCGCCGGCGGGCAGCGGCCTGAAACCGGTCCTCGGCGACGACGGGCCGCCGCTGATCGGGCACACGCTCGACGGGATGCGGTTCGGCCTCGACTTCAGCCTGCGCCGCTTCGAGCAGTTCGGCCCGGTGTCGTGGATGGGCGTGTTCGGCCAGCGGATCGTGACGCTGTCCGGGCCGGAGGCCACCCAGACCGCGCTCGTGAACAAGGACAAGGCCTTTTCCCAGGAGGGCTGGAAGTTCTTCATCGAGCGGTTCTTCGAGCGCGGGCTGATGCTGCTCGATTTCGGCGAGCACCACCTGCACCGGCGGATCATGCAGGAGGCGTTCACCCGCGACCGGCTCCGCGGCTATGTCGCGCAGATGGGTCCGGCGCTGCGCGAAGGCGTCGCGGCGCTGCCGTCCGGACGTCCCCGGCTGTACTGGGCGTTCAAACAGCTGACGCTGGACGTCGCGACGCAGGTGTTCATGGGCATGCGCTCCGCCGCCGACGCCGAACGCATCAACCGCGCGTTCGTGGCGGCTGTGCGCGCCGGTACTGCCGTGGTGCGGTATCCGGTGCCTGGCGGTCGCTGGGCCGCGGGTTTGCGCGGCAGGCGGACGCTCGAGCGCTATTTCGGCGAGAACCTGGCGGCGAAGCGCGAAGCGGACGGCGACGACCTGTTCTCCGCCCTCTGCCACGCGGTTTCCGAGGGCGGCGACCGGTTCAGCGACGCGGACATCGTCAACCACATGATCTTCCTGATGATGGCCGCGCACGACACGACCACCATCACCGCCAGCGCGATGGCCTACTACCTCGCGAAACACCCGGAATGGCAGGAGCGCGCCCGCGAAGAGTCGCTGCGCCTGGGAGACGACCTGCCGGATCTCGAAGCGCTGGAAAGCCTCGAAACGCTCGACCTGGTCATGAAGGAGGCGCTGCGGCTGCGCGCGCCGGTGCCGTCGCTGGCGCGGAAGACCACAAAGGACACTGCCGTCCTCGGCCGCTACCTGCCGGAAGGCACGATGGTCGCGGTTTCGCCGACGCTGAACCACTACTCCCCCGACCACTGGACCGATCCGCTGCGGTTCGACCCCGAGCGGTTCGGCCCGGACCGCCGCGAGGACAAGTCGCACCGGTTCGCGTGGATGCCCTTCGGCGGCGGCGCGCACAAGTGCATCGGGCTGCAGTTCGGCGGGCTGGAGGTGAAAGCGCTCCTGCACGAGCTGCTGCGGGCGCACCGCTGGTCGGTGCCCGAGGCCTACGTCGCCAAGTGGGATTACGTCTCGCTTCCGGTGCCCGCCGACGGCCTCCCCGCACGGTTGGCCTATCGTTGACGGCCGCCGAGCGGGACGGAAAGGTCGACAGCTGGAGACGAAGCCGCAGTACAGGCCACCTTCGTGTACTCAAGGTGACTTGACGTCACCAGTTGTGTAGTGCCCATCACTCGTTCAGCCGGTAGACACCCTGTTTGGTCCGTGATGCCGTGGCATCACTTGCGGCCAACTCGTACCCAGTGTGGGTCTTCGGATCCTCCGCACCGGGTCTGAGCTGGTCTTTGTCCGCGTATGAAGAGGTGGAGTGTGCCGGAGCCTGGTGCCATGCCAGGGTTGGTCGACGTCGCGCGCAAGTACGCGGCGGCGCTGACTGACACCAACGGAGTAACGCTCCCTCCCGCCGAGGTGGAGCGCATCCTGCTCGACTTCGCCGGCGAGGTCGCCGCGCGTCCCGAGGACGCCGGCGCCACGCGCCGGTTCACCGCGCTCTTCTCCTCCGCGCCGCTCGGCATCGCGCTCACCGATTCCGACGGGACCGTCGTCGAGGCGAACCCGGCGCTGGCCCGGCTGCTCGGCGCGTCCCCGATCGAGCTGCGGGACAAGCACATCGCGGATCTCGCGGCCGGTCCGCAGGACGCCGAACGGCTGCGCGCCGCGCTCGACGGCCTGCCGCTCGCCGCCGACGCCCGCCGGACCGTCCAGAGCGTGCAGCTCGGCCACAGCCGCGACGGCGAACTGACCACGAACGTCACGCTCGCGTCGCTGCCCGGCGACCGCCCGGGCACGTACTTCCCGGTGTTCATGGCGGCCGATGACGACGACCTGCACCTGCTCGGCGAGCGGCTGCGGCACCAGAACCTGCACGATTCGCTGACCGGCCTGCCGAACAGCGCCGCGTTCAACGCCCAGCTGGAAGTCGCGCTCGGCTCGGGCGGCTCCGACGAGATCGCCTTGCTGTACCTGGACATCGACGGCTTCAAGGTGATCAACGACGGGCTCGGCGCCGGAATGGGCGACCTGGTGCTGAAGGCGATCTCGCGGAAGCTGAAGGCGGTGTTCGCCGGTCAGCACGAGGGCTACGTCGCGCGGCTGTCCGGCGACGGCTTCGCGGTGCTGCTGCGCGGCCCGGAGCTGACCGCGCAGGAGACCGTCGTGCTGGCCGACCGGGTGCTGGAGGAACTGAGCGAGCCGGTGTACGTCGACGGGCACGGCATCGGCGTCAGCGCGAGCATCGGGATCGTCGTGCGCCCGGCGAACGAAGGCACCCACGGAGACCTGCTGCGCGCGGCTGAACTCGCGCTGCACCGCGCCAAAGAGGCGGGCAAGGCGCAGTGGATGCTGTTCGACCCGCAGCTCGACGAGCGAGACCGCGACCGCTACCAGCTCGGCGCGGTGATCGCCGGCGCGCTGGAGAACGGCGAGTTCTCGCTGGTCTACCAGCCGACGGTCAAGCTCGCGAAACCGGACGAGATCGCCGCGGTGAACGCCGGCCTGCTCTGGAGCCACCCGGAACGCGGCGAACTCGGGCCGGAGGAGTTCTACCCGCTCGCGCAGACCACCGGCATGACCATCCCGCTCGGCAAATGGCTGCTGCAGGAATCGCTCGGCGCGACCGCGCGCTGGCGAGAACGGTACGGCCCGGCCGCGCCGGACGTCTGCATCAAGCTGCCGAACCAGCTGGCCATCGACCCGGATCTGGTGCTGCTGGTGAAGAACCAGCTGGACCGGCACCACCTGCCCGCGCGAGCGCTGCGGCTGTGCACCGACCGCGCGTCGATGTTCGACGGCGAGGGAGAACTGCTGGACTCGTTCAGCGTCCTCGCCGACCTCGGCGCGCAGCTCGTGCTCACCATCACCGGATCGTCCGACCTGGAACTCATCCCGCGCTACCAGCTCCCGGTCAAGCACGTCATCCTGAGCGGCCCGGTCGTCGACGCACTGGCCGTCCCGGACCCGGCCGAGACCGACGTGCGGCACCTGTCGCAACTGGTCACGCGCGCGAAGGAACTGGGACTGCGCATCGGCGCGGAGGGCGTGCGCGACGACAGGCACGCGGCCCGCCTGCGGGAACAGGGCGTGCTCGCGGCGCGCGGTTCGTTCGTGGCGGAGTCCGCGACGGGCGACGAGGTGGACGAAATGATCGCCCGGCACGCCAGCTGACGGCCGAAAGCCCACGATCTCCGCAGTCCGTCGAGGCTGGCCCGGGGCGGGTTCGGACCCGGTTTTGCTAGCTGGCGTAGCGGAACACCCACGCGTGCATCTCGTCCGAATTCACCGGGCGCACGCCGTGCTGGCCGATCTGGACTCCGTATTGCAGCAGCCCGCCCGGGACCTCGTACACCGCGACCGAGAAGACGCACGCGCTGCCAATGGGAGTGATTTGGAAGGTCCCGTTCGGCAATGTGCCTTGAGCGATCACCTCGCCGTCGCCGTCGTAGACGCGCACCGGTGCTCCAGCTTCCGCGTCCGAGTAGGTACCGGTGCACTTGCAGGCCGTTCCCTACGTCAGCTTTTCGCCGCCGCTTGCGGGGATATCGAAGACGCCTTTCATCGTGCGTAGGTCGTGCCGCACGTTACGACCTCCGTCGCCTGCCGCCTGCCGCGGCCTCCTGGCCCCACGGCTCGGGCCGCCGCGCGGCGGAACCAACGCCCGGGCAAGATAAGAGCCATCGATCCGACGGGAAGGACCCCTCCGCGATGCAGCCTGGCGACCTCGCCCCCGATTTCACCCTCCCCGACGACCAGGGCGTCGAACGCACCCTGTCCGCCCTGCTCGCCGACGGTCCGGTCGTGCTGTTCTTCTATCCGGCCGCGATGACGTCCGGCTGCACCGCGGAAAGCTGCCACTTCCGGGACCTCGCCGCGGAATTCGCCGAGGCGGGCGCGCAGCGCGTCGGCATCAGCCCGGACGCCGTCGGCAAGCAGCGCGAGTTCTCCGCGAAGCACGGGTTCGACTATCCGCTGCTGTCCGATGTGGACGGTGTGGTGGCGAAGCAGTTCGGCGTCTGGCGCAAAATCCTGCCCCTGCACACGAAACGGCAGACGTTCGTGATCGGGACCGACCGGCGGGTGCTGGACGTGATCAAGAGCGAGCTCAACTTCACCGCGCACGCGGATCGCGCGTTGAAGGTGCTGCGGGAGCGCGCGGACGCCTGACCTCCCCGGCGACGAGCGCTCCCGCGGCGGGACACGGCCGAAGGCCTACGCGGGCCGCTCAAGCCGCCAGATCACGTGCACCCCGCTGCACGCCGACGGCAGCGGCGGCTCCGCATTCTCCTCCCCCGCCCGGGAAAATCCCAGCCGCTCCGGAACGGCACGGCTGCGGGCGTTGTGCGCGTCATGCCTGATCACCACGTGCGAAGCGCCCAGCCGCCAAGCCAACTCGACCAGCAAAGCACTCGCCCGCGTCACATATCCCTTGCCAGTCTGGGACTTCGCGAGCCAGTACCCGATCTCCCACCCGTCCCCGCGCCGCATCAGGCCGCAGCTGCCGGCCAGTTCGTCGTCCGGCGAGCAGATCGCGTAGTTGTACTCCTCGCCGCGCTCCCAGTCCGCGGCCACACGGGCGAGGAACTCGTCCCCCTTGGCCTGGTCGTAGCCGTCGATCGCCCAGGGCATCCACGCGGCCAGGTGGTCCAGAGATCCCACGACCGCGTCCACGAGCCGGTCCCGATGCTCCGGGCGCCAGCGGACGAGGGTGACCACGCCATCGGCAAGCCTGTCTTCCATGCCGCCATCCTGACAGCGGAAACGGCGGCAGGCTCGCGAATTTCCCCGCGGCCCGCCGCCGTCCCCGGCACGCGTTACTTCACCAGGATGTCCTGCGGCACCTCGGTGTCGTTCTTCAGCGCGTCGAACAGCTGCGCGGACTTCTTCTTGTCCCAGTGCTGCGCCGACGCGTCGGTGATCGGCATCGTGGTGGTCGTGACCCCGTCGGAGGAAATGCCGCGCATCGCGATCGCCAGGCCGACCAGGTTGTGCACGTGGTCGCCGGTGTCCATGGTCAGCGCGTCCGGCGCGGAGCCGAGCAGCGGGAAGAAGTCGAACGGGTTCAGCAGCGTCCCCGGGCTCGCCACCTGGCTCACCAGCGCGCCGATGAACTTCCGCTGGTTCGCCACGCGGTCGAGGTCCGAGCGCGGCGTCGCGTCGGCGTGCCGCATCCGGACGAAGCCGAGCGCCGAGCGTCCGTCGAGCTTCTGGCAGCCCGCCTTGATGTCGATGCCGGTCATCGGGTCGTTCATGTCCTTGTCGATGCACATGTCGACCCCGCCGATCGCGTCGACGATGTTCGCGAAACCGCCGAAGCCGATCTCCGCGTAGTGGTCCATGTGCAGGCCGGTGGCCTGTTCGACCGTCTGGACCAGGAGTTTCGGCCCGCCGAGCGCGAACGCGGCGTTGATCTTGCTCGTGCCGTGGCCGGGGATTTTCACCTGCGAGTCGCGCGGCAGGCTCAGCAGCGTCGGCTTGGTCGAATTGTCCGGGATGTGCGCGATCATGATCGTGTCGGTGCGCGAACCGCCCGCCTCGCCGGTGTCGCCGGTGGCCAGCCGCTCCTCGTCGGCCGCGGACAGGCCCTGACGGCTGTCCGAGCCGACGATCAGCCAGTTCGTGCCCGACGCCGCGGCCGGGCGCCCGGAGTAGTCGCCGATCGCGTCCACCCGGTTGATGGAGAACTCCAGGTACGCCCAGACCGCGCCGAGGAACAGCACGAACACGATCAGCAGCGTCATCAGGATCTTGCCGACGCTCCACCGGCGGCGACGGCGCGGCCGCGGCGGACGGCCCCCGTAGTCCGGCGGGTCTTGCCTCGGCGGCGCGGGCGGCGGCGGAGCCTCGCCGCGGGCGCCCATCGGCCGGGTGCGGCCGTCATACGGGCTCTGCCCTCTCCCCGGCAGCGGCAGCATCTGCGCCCGCTGCTGCTGGCGCGGGCGTGCGGGGGGCTGCGGTGGCCGGGGCGGCATCCGCCGCCTGCCGTCGTCGCCTCCGTACGTCATGGGCCTGTCTCCCCGATCCGGTGTGTGGCCGCGCAGAGTCCCTGCACGGTCCTCCTGCGGTGGACGTGCGGGACCCTACGCGGGTTGTCCCGGCGGGGTGAGACGGCCTCAGCGCGGGTCGGCGAACCCGAACTGGTGGACCTTCAGGTGCCCGGACCGGAACCCTGCCTCGGAGTAGGCCAGGTAGAACTCCCACATCCGCCGGAACACGTCGTCGAACCCGAAGCCGCGGATGTCGTCCCAGCGCTGCTGGAACCGCTCCCGCCACAGCTTGAGCGTGCGGGCGTAGTCCTGGCCGAACTCGCGCATCCCGGCCAGCTTCAGCCGGGTGTTCTCGCGCATCCCGTCCTCGATCGCCTGCACCGACGGGATGATGCCGCCGGGGAAGATGTACTTGTGGATCCACGTGTAGGACTTGGCCGAGGCCAGCATCCGGTCGTGGTCCATGGTGATCGCCTGCAGGCCGAACCGCCCGCCGGGGCGCAGGCGCTTGCCGATCGTGGAGAAGAACGTGGGCCAGTAGGACGCGCCGACCGCCTCGATCATCTCCACGCTGACCACCGAGTCGTACTCGCCGGTGGCCTCGCGGTAGTCGCACAGCCGCACGTCGACGCGGTCGGAGAAGCCCGCCTCGGCGATCCGCGCGTCGGCCAGCACCTTCTGCTCCTGCGAGATCGTCAGCGACGTCACCTTCGCGCCGCGCGAGGCCGCGCGAATGGACAATTCGCCCCACCCGGTGCCGATTTCCAGCACCTCGCTGCCTTCGCGGACGCCGGCGTAGTCGAGCACGCTGTCGAGCTTGCGGTGCTGCGCCTGCGTGAGCGTGTCCCCGGGGCCGAACAGCGCCGAGGAGTACATCATCGACTCGTCCAGGAAGGCGCTGAACAGGTCGTTCGACAGGTCGTAGTGCCGGTGGATGTTCGCCCGCGCGCCCTCGATCGTGTTCTCTTCCTCGGACGGCTGCATCCGCTCGGCGAACCGGCGGAACCGCTGCAGGAAAGGCGGCACGAGCGTGGCGAGCCGCTCGGCGAAGGGCGTCAGCACGCCGGCCAGGTCTTCCGCGGTCCAGTCGCCGACCAGGTACGCCTCGCCGAAGCCGATCTTCGCGTCGGCTCCGAGCCGGTGGAAGAACGCCGCGGGCCGGTGGATGCGCATTTCCGGTGCGTCCGGGCCGCCCGCGCCGAGCACCGTGCCGTCCGGGAACGTGACCCGCACGGCCAGCGTTTTCACCGCGTGCCGGAACAGCGCCTCGGCCGCGCGGGCCCGCAGCGGCGAACGCGGCGGCGTGGCGAGGCCGGGCCATCGGGATTCGTCGGGCACCGGCTGCGAGACCGCCGCCGGATCGACTCGTGACGTGGACAAGACACTCCCTCCGAACGGGCTTTCGAGCCCTTCCCCATGATATTCCCGCTTCGTCCCCGCTGCCCTCGCGACCGGGCCGCGCCCTCCGGTCACCCCGGGATGCGCAGCCGGTCGCCGGAAGGGCGGGACCAGGCCTGCCGGAGAGTCTCGTCCGTCTCGCCCACTCCGATCCGGTCCAGTGTGAAAGCACACATCAGCCGGGTCCAGACCGCGGGACGGCGGAGCATCGAATGGCCCTCGCCGGCGATCTCGAACCGCGCCACCAGGTCGGTGACCTCGCGGGCGCGCGCGGCGAAGGAGTAGGACTCGGCGGGCGAGGTCATCCGGTCGCGGGTGCCGTGCGCGATCAGCACCGCGCGGCCCGCCACCGCGTCCACCGGCTCGTCCCGCGGCGTCCACGGGGCCAGCGCGCACACCCCGGTCACCGCCGGGTCGTCGGCGACGCGCAGCGCGACGCGGCCGCCCATCGAATGGCCGACGAGGACGACGGGAAGACCGGGATGGTCGGCGCGGATGCGCTCCAGCGCCCAGCGGGCGTCCGGCACCGGGCTTTCGGTCCGCCCGTTCCAGCCGTACACCCGGTTCCGCATCAGCCGGACTTCCAGCCCGTGCCGCCGTCCGGCGCGGTGCAGCGAACGGGCCAGCGGCACCATCCGCTGATACGCCAGCCGCCACGGCCGCACGACCGCCGTGCTGCGTTCGGCCCCGCCGTGCAGCACGAGCGCCACCGCGCGGGTCTGCCCGGGGGCGCGCCACACCCGCACGGCCGGATCCGCCTGGCCGCCTTGCCGTTTCCCGTTCACCGGCACCCCCGTTCGATCAACTCCACGGTAATCCACCACGAAGCGTGTCCACCCGATAGATTCGGTGCCCGGACCCGCGAGGAAGGGCAGGTGTGGTGAGCGCCACGGATCTCGGGAAGAGCACTTCGGACCAGCTCGCGGCGGCCGCGAAGGCCAACGCCGCGCAGGTGTCCGCCGCCGCCGACCTGCTGCTGGGGGTGATCCGGGCCGACGCGCTGGTCTTCACCGCCGGCGCCGGGCACTCGCTCGCGGCGGTCGCCGAGACGTTCTACCGCGCGGGCGGGCTCGCCTGCGTGTATCCGCTGTACCACCCGGAACTGCTGCCGCTGCACGGCGCGCAGCAGAGCACGCGCACCGAGCGCCGTTCCGGGCTCGCCGAAGAGGTGCTGAACGAACGCGCGCCGGGACCGGACGACGTGCTGGTCGTGTTTTCCACGTCCGGGGTGAATCCGTACCCGGTCGAACTGGCCGCCGGCGCCCGCCGCCGGGGCGCCGCGGTGATCGCGGTGACGTCGCGGGCTTGCGTGGCCGCCGCGCCGCGACGGTCCGCCACGACGTTGGTCGAGGAAGGCACCGTGGTGCTGGATTCGCTGGTGATTCCCGGCGACGCGAGCTACCCGGCGTCCGCGCCGCGGACCGGGCCACTGTCCACTGTGGTCAACGCGTTCCTGTGGAACCTGATTCTGGCCGAGGTGTACGACCGGGGCGCCGCGGAAGGGCTCGACGTTCCGCTGTGGCGCAGCTCCAATGTGGAGGGTGGCGACGCGGCGAACGCGGCGCTGCTGGCGAAGTACGAACCTCGGGTGCCCGCCCTGCGCTGATCGCGTCGTGAGTGGCGGCGCCGGTTAGAACCGGCGCCGCCACTCACGAGTCCTTACGCCGCAGCAGGCTCCTCCGAGAACTGCGTGTGGTACAGCTCCGCGTACCGACCTTCCAGCGTCAGCAGCTCGTCGTGCGTGCCGCGCTCCACGATGTCCCCGTTTTCCACCACCAGAATCAGATCCGCCGCCCGCACGGTCGACAGCCGGTGCGCGATCACCAGCGACGTCCGGCCTTCCAGCGCGCCGGTGAGCGCTTCGCCCACCGCGGCCTCGGATTCCGAATCCAGGTGCGCGGTCGCCTCGTCCAGCACGACGACCTTCGGCTGCGCCAGCAGCAAGCGCGCGATGGTGAGCCGCTGCCGTTCGCCGCCGGAGAGCCGGTAGCCGCGTTCGCCGACGGTCGTGTCCAGTCCGTCCGGCAGGGAGCGCACCAGCTCGCCCAGCCGGGCCTTCTCCAGCGCGGCCCAGATCTCGTCGTCCGTGACGCCCGGGCGCGCGTAGCTCAGGTTGGCCCGGATCGTGTCGTGGAAGAGGTGCCCGTCCTGGGTCACCACTCCGACGGTTTCCCGCAGCGAAGCGAAGCCCAGGTCCTTGACGTCCACATCGGACAGCCGGACCGAACCGGCGTCCACGTCGTACAGCCGCGGCAGCAGCGAAGCGATCGTCGACTTGCCGGCGCCGGACGAACCGACCAGCGCGACCATCTGCCCGGCTTCGGCGCGGAAGCTGATGCCGTGCAGCACTTCTTCGCCGCCTCGGGTGTCCAAAGTGGCCACGTCCTCCAGCGACGCGAGCGAGAACTTGTCCGCCGCCGGGTACCCGAACTTCACGTCGGAGAACTCCACCGAAACCCCGCCCTCGGGCAGTTTCTTCGGCTCGGCCGGCTCCTTGATCATCGGCTCCAGGTCCAGCACCTCGAAGACCCGCTCGAACGACACCAGCGCGGTCATCACGTCCACGCGCACGTTCGCGAGCGCGGTCAGCGGCGTGTACAGCCGGGTCAGCAGCAGCGCCAGCGCCACGACGGTGCCGGGCTCGAGCTTGCCGGTGAGCGCCAGGTAGCCGCCGAGACCGTAGACCAGCGCCTGCGCGAGCGCGGACACGAGGGTCAGGCTCGTCATGAACCAGCGCGTCAGCATCGCGGTGCGGACCCCGATGTCGCGCACCCGCCCGGCGCGGAGGCCGAAGTCGGCCACCTCCTGCCGCGGCCGGCCGAAGAGCTTCACCAGCGTCGCGCCCGGCGCGGAGAACCGTTCGGTCATCTGGGTGGTCATCCCGGCGTTGAGCTGCGCGGCCTCGCGCTGCAGCCCGGCCATGCGCCGGCCGAGCCGCCGGGCGGGCAGCACGAAAATCGGCAACAGCACCAGGGCGACGAGCGTGACCTGCCAGGAGAGCGACATCATCACCACCAGCGACAGCGCCAGCTGGATCACATTGGTGACCAAACCGGACAAAGTCGCGGTGAACGTGCGCTGCGCGCCGATCACGTCGTTGTTGAGCCTGCTGACCAGCGCGCCGGTGCGGGTGCGGGTGAAGAACGCGATGGGCAGCTTCTGCACGTGCTCGAACACCGCCACGCGCAGGTCGTAGATGATGCCCTCGCCGATCCGGGCCGACTGCCAGCGCTCGGCGAGGCCGAACCCGGCGTCAAGGATCGCCAGCACCGCGATCACCACCGACAGCCAGACGACCACGGTCAGCTCGTGCCTGCCGACGATCGCGTCGACCACCTTGCCCGCGAGCACCGGGGTCGTCACGGCGAGCACCGCCGAGATCACGGTGAGCACCAGGAAGGCCAGCAGCCGCGCCCAGTGCGGCCGGGCGAACCGCGCGACCCGGCGGACCGTGCCCCGGGTCAGCGCTTTCGGCGCGTCGCCCGCCCGCATCGCGGAGCTCAGCAGCGCCCAGGTGTTGTCCATTGGAGTGTCCCCCAGTTTGTCAAAAACCTCTAGTTTAGTTGAACTTTTTTCCGGAGATGCCCTGCACAACACCGGGACGTCCGGCATTCTTCCCGACGCCCGCGCCGGATGCCGACCCTCCCCGGCGGGACCCGCCCGGACCTCGGGACCGGGCCGGGGCGCGAGCGGCGCGGCCCGGCTCGGTAGCCTGGCGTTTCGGGGTCGGCGAGCCGGGGAGGAAACGCGGGTGCAACTGCTGATGGCCCCTGCGCGCGCCGAAGCGGCCCATCCGGTGCGGGTCGCCGCGTGGGATCTCGTCTTTTATCTCGGCTGCTTCGCCTTCGCACTCGGCACCGCGCTCGCTTCCGAGTTCTACGGCTACCGGATCTGGGGAAATTTCGCCGTCGCCGGATACGGATTGGCCGCGGCGCACAGTGCGTGGCTGATGATTTCCACGCGCCGCGGAATGCAAACTAACGGCAAATTCGGTTCGCGCTGGATCGGAATCGGCGCGATTGTCGTGCTCGCGATGTGCGCGCCGCTGCTGGTGCTCGTGCTCCGGCGGCTGACCGGAACGGACTGGCTGATCACTCCGTTTTCCTGGGCCGCGCAGCCCGAGGTCTGGGTGATCGAACGCAGCGCGGATCTGTTGCTGCGCCACGGAACGCCGTACGTCGACCTCGCCGCGCTCGACCGCGCACCGGAGGTGAACGACTACACGCCGTACGGCCCGGTGATGACCGTCTTCGGGCTGCCGCGCGCGTTGCTGGGCGGCAACCCGGTCCTCAATGCACTGACCGACGCGCGCTGGATGTTCGCGCTGGCCGCGGTGCTCTGCGCGTACGCGTCCTGGCGGCTGCTGAACCGGCCCCGGATCCCGGTTTTCGCCGCACAGCTGGCGATCGCCTGTCCGCTGACCGCGCTGACCTGGGCGGTGGCCGGGCCGGACCTCGCGATCGTGGGCCTGCTGGTGCTGACTTTCGCGCTCGCCGCGACCGGCCGTCCAGGATGGACCGGGTTCGTGCTGGCGCTGGTGATCAGCGCGAAACTGATCGTCGCGCCGGCCGCCGCGGTGCTCGCGGTCTACGTTCACCAGCGCGCTCGCGGCGAAAATCCTTGGGCGGCAACGGGTCGCTTCGCGGCCGCGCTGACCGCGGCGACGATCGCCCTGCATCTGCCGGTGTATCTGGTGAACCCGGCGGCGTTCACCGAGCACGTGATCCGCTTCCCGCTCGGCATGGGCGCGGTCCGCTCCCCCGCGGCGAGCCCGCTGCCCGGGCACCTGATCGCGCAGACCGGACCGGCCGGCACCGTGATTTCCCTGGTGCTGGTGGGTGTTGCGGCGGCGGCGATGCTGCTCTGGCTGGCGCGCCGGCCCCCCGCGACGGGATCCGCTGCACTGACGCGAACCGCCGTCGGACTCGGCGCGTTGATCCTGCTTACCCCGGCCACCCGGTACGGCTACCTCGTGTACCCGCTGGTACTCCTCGGCGCCGCGCTGACCTTCCGGACGACCGGACCGACCGTGCGCCCCCCGCGCAGCGGCCGCGCTGACGCTACTTCTTCTTGACTCGCGTGGCCCCGCCGCGCCCCCGCAGCTGGACCCCGGACTCCGACAGCACCCGGTGGACGAACCCGTAGGACCGTCCGGTGGATTCGGCCAGCGCCCGGATGCTCGAGCCCTTCTCGTATTTCTTCTTCAGGTCAGCGGCCAGCTTGTCGCGCGTGTTGCCGGTGATCCGCGCGCCTTTCTTGAGATCAGCCACGTCGATCGCCTTCCCGCCGAGTGGTGGTTCCGGGCCATTAGCGGCCCCTGCCGGGGCAATGATCGAACACTACGCGCCGGATTGCCAGACGACAGCCGTAAAACGATCGAAACCGCGATCACATTGGGCCATTCCAGTGCTTTGCCCGACACGGTCAGCACCCGAACGGACGCACTCGGTCAGGCAAGCTGGACAAGTTCCAGATAGTCCTCGGACCAGTGGTCCTCGGTGCCGTCCGGAAGCAGGATCACGCGCTCGGGCTCGAGCGCCTCGACCGCGCCCGGGTCGTGCGTCACCAGCACGACCGCGCCGGCGAAGCTGCGCAGCGCGTCGAGCACCTGCGCGCGGCTGGCCGGGTCCAGGTTGTTCGTCGGTTCGTCCAGCAGCAGCACATTGGCTTGGCTGGACACGAGTCCAGCGAGCGCGAGCCGGGTCTTCTCGCCGCCGGACAGCGTTCCGGCGGGCTGGTCGAGCTGTTCGCCGGTGAACAGGAACGAGCCGAGCAGGTTCCGCAGCTCCTGCGCGCCGGTGTCCGGGGCGAGGTGGCGGATGTTTTCCCACACCGACGCTTCGTGATCGAGCGTTTCGTGTTCCTGTGCGTAATAGCCCAAACGCAATCCGTGACCCGATTCGACCGATCCGGTGTCCGGCGTTTCCATTCCGCCGAGCAGCCGGAGCAAAGTCGTCTTTCCGGCGCCGTTCAATCCGAGGACCACGACCTTGGAGCCGCGGTCGATCGCCAGATCGACTCCGGTGAAGATCTCGAGCGAACCGTACGACTTGGACAATCCGTCCGCGGTCAGCGGCGTGCGCCCGCACGGGGCCGGGTCCGGGAACTTGATCCGGGCGACCTTGTCCGCCTGGCGCGTCTCGTCGAGCGAGGACAGCATCTGCTCCGCGCGCCGGGCCATGTTCTTGGCCGCGACGGCCTTGGTCGCCTTCGCGCCGAGCTTCGCCGCCTGCGCCTGCAGCGCGGACGCCTTCTTCTCGGCGTTCGCGCGCTCGCGGCGGCGGCGCTTCTCGTCGGTGGCGCGCGCGTCGAGGTAGCGCTGCCAGCTCATGTTGTAGATGTCGATCTCGCCGCGCGTGGCGTCGAGGAACCACACCTTGTTCACGACGTCGCCGAGCAGTTCGACGTCGTGGCTGATCACCACGAGCCCGCCGTCGTGCTGCTTGAGGAAGCCGCGCAGCCAGTTGATCGAGTCGGCGTCGAGGTGGTTGGTCGGCTCGTCCAGCAGCAGGATCGTCTCGGATTTGCCGCCCGCGCCCGCCTCGGCGGCGGCGAACAGGATGCGCGCCAGCTCGACGCGGCGGCGCTGCCCGCCGGACAGCGTGCTGAGCGTCTGCGACAGGATGCGGTCGGCGAGGCCGAGGTTCGAGCAGATCCGCGCGGCCTCGCTCTCCGCGGCGTACCCGCCGAGCGCGGAGAACCGCTCCTCGAGCCGCGCGTAGCGGTTGATCGCCTTGTCCCGCTGCTTGTCGTCGACCAGCTCGGACATCGCGGTCTGCGCCTTTTCCATGTCGCGCAGCAGGGTGTCGAGGCCGCGCGCGGACAGCACGCGGTCCTTCGCGGTGACCGACAGGTCGCCCTCGCGCGGGTCCTGCGGCAGATAGCCGAGTTCGCCGCTGCGCCGGACGTCGCCGGCGTGCGGCTCGCCCTCGCCCGCGAGGACTTTCAGCGAGGTGGTCTTGCCCGCGCCGTTGCGGCCGACGAGGCCGATGCGGTCGCCGGACTGGATGCGGAGGGTGGCGCCGTTGAGCAGGATGCGCGAGCCGGCGCGCAGCTCAAGGCCAGTGGCCGTGATCAAGAGAACTCCCGGATACGGGGGCGGTCTGATGGACGTGCTGGAGCGCCCCGGCACCGCGTGCGATGCGGGGCGGGCGGCTATTCTCTCTGAATCCGCACCAATGCCCTGTTGACCACGCATCCAGTGTACGGGTCGGGGTCGAACGGTTTTCGCGGCCGTGTCCGGATTCACTCGCGCCCTGCTGTCGGCTCCCTCACCACCAGCTCCGCCGCGCGTGCCCGCCGCGCCGCCTCGGCCAGCACCTCGCGGCGGGGTTCGGGGATCTCGAGCACGCGCGGCTCGGCCCGGTCGAACAGCGTCGCGAGCCGGCGGTCAGCGCGCAGCTCGCCGAGCGCCCGGCGGTCTCCGCCGAGCACCACAGCGTCCACTTCGGACAGTCGCGGCAGCAGAACCTCGAACGCGTCCTGAGCGGCCGACCGCAGCGCGGCCCGCGTTTGGCCTTCGCGGCGGCGCGCGAAGCGTTGCTGCGACCATCCGCCCGCTGCGGTCCGGCCTTGCCCGTGATGGCGGTCGGTTCGGGAGAGGACCACCCGTCCGTCGTAAGCGAGTCCGAGCGAATGCCCGCCTTTCCGCACCAGCAGCAGCGCGATCAGCCTCGGTGTCCGCACGTGGTCGAGCAAGGGTTCGACGGCCAGTCCGGGATATTCGCCTTCAGTTCGCAACGGTCCGAACGGGACAGTCACGGTGGCCGTGGTGCCGTTTCGGCTCTGACTCGCACGTGGGTCGCGGCGAGAACCGACGAGCAGTTTGCTGTCTATTTTGGACTCCGTCGCGGTCTGCCCGGCCTTGACCGCCTGCAACGCGGCGATCTGCCTGTTCGCGATCGAGTCCACTGTGGACTCCTGCGCTCCGGCCAGTGGCGGTGTCGCCAGCCCGGCGGCAAGCACCGCCGCGGCGACCACGCCCGTCCGTCTTCTTGTCGAGGCTCCTGCTGAACGGGTACGACGCACGTGCGCCTCCGATCTCGCACCGCGTGCCCCGACTCACGCCGGCCAACGCCGGTGATCACCGGCTGGATCCAGCCAAGTACCACTGCCGCCCGGGGAAAAACGGCCGTTGGGGTGACAGTGGTCGGGAAATATCCGTTGCCCACTGGACGTCGTCGGCCGTTCAGCCGAGCAGCTCTGCTCTGGGACGGTCCCGGGCGGGGCCTGCGGGGCAAGCCGCCCAGTCACAGCTCCAGCCACATGATCCGCAACCCGACCCGCCCCTCGACCGGATGCCGGAACGCCTCCGGCGCGACCCCCAGCGTCACGAACCCGAGGCTCTCGTACAACCGGATCGCGGGCGCATTGGTCTCGACCACCGCGTTGAACTGAATCGCCGCGAATCCGGTCCGGCGAGCCCAGCCGACCAGGTCGACCTCGAACGCCCGCCCCACGCCCGATCCGCGCGCGTCGCGGGCCACCATCAAGCTCCCCGACGCGACATGACTGCCCGGACCCGGCCGGTTGGGATACCTGTTCGCCGTGCCCAGCACGCGGTCCCCGTCGACCGCGACCGCCACCCGCGCCGGAGCGGGGACCAGCCACTGTTGCCGGGCTTCGGATTCGGTCATGGCCGGGTCGTAGGGAAACGTCTGCTGCTCGGTCACCACGTCCTGGACGATCGGCCAGATCCGCGGCCAATCGCCGGCGCCGGCTTCCCGGATCGTCGACGGCATCCGCCCACCGTGCTCAGCAAGACCGGGCAGCGCAACTTATTTACAGCACAAAGGAATCCGACCAAGGCTGGCTCGACCGCCCGGACAACGCGTCCAGAAGCGTCACCGCCTGCTTGTCCGTCAGCGAAGCCACGAAGTCCACGACCGCGCGTCCCCGGGCCAGCCCGCGCACCGCGTCCGCGCCCTCGATCCGTTCGCCGGTCGCACCCACCAGCAGCTCGGGCGCGCTGCGGGCGAGCGCCGAGTACTCGCTGTGCGCCAGTTCCATCAGGTCGTGCAGCCGGCGCGGCAGCCGGGACGCCTCGTCGCGGTCCAGGAGCCACGCGTCCAGCGCGTCGACCAGCGTCGTGACCAGGCTGGCCTGGCCGCGCTGGTGCAGGGCGAGATCGGGGCGCAGCAACACGAACCGCCGGTGCACGAACTTCAGGACCTGCACCTCGTGCCACTGCGCGGGCCGCAGCGAGACGTGCCCGGACCGGATCGGCGGCGAAGACAGCACGAAAACCCCGTCCACCAGCCGCGCCATCCAGCTGGCCGAGAAGGCGGCGGTCGCTTGTTCCGCTTCGGTCGAGCCGTCGAAACCGTCCGCGAGCAGGCCGTCGACCAGTTCTCGCTGCACCCGCGCGACGGCCGCGGCGAAGGCGTCGTCGTCCACGATCCAGCTGTCTTTCAGGTGCATCCGGCGCCGCATCCGCTCCAGGGAACGGCCGGGACGGCGGATTTCGGCGGTCAGCCGCGCGTCGTCCAACGAGGCCAGCTCGACGGCGTGTGCCAGCCACTCCCCCAGCTCGGCGGCGACCGGGGCGTGCTGCAGGACGCCGATGCGGTGGAAGTCCTGCAGGTCGTGGATCGCGTACGCGATGTCGTCGGCAGTGTCCATCACGGACGCTTCCACCGTCTGCTGCCACTGCTCGATCCGGCCGAGGAAGGGAGCGCGGGCCTGTGCGAAGTCGTCCAATTCCGTGACATAGGCGGAAAACTTGCTCGCGCCGGTGCCGGGAGCGTCCTCCGGTTCGGCGGCGCCGCGAGGAGGCACCGGCATCCCGGTCGGATGCGGCTGCGGGTAGTGCAAGCGGGCCCACGGGTACTTCAGGACCGCCGCGCGGACCGCGGTCGTCAGGTCCAGTCCGATGGCGGACGGGCCGCGCACGTCCGTCGTGGTGATGATGCGGAACGACTGCGCGTTGCCCTCGAACCCGTCGGCGAGGCCGAACCGGTGCCGTGCGATCCGGTCCAGCGTCTGCTCGCCCAGGTGCCCGAACGGCGGGTGCCCGAGGTCGTGCGCCAGCGCGGCGGCCTCGCACGCGTCCGGGTCGCAGCCGCCGAGTTTCGCGGCCAGTTCGGCCGACTCGCTCGATCCGGTGATCCGCTCCGCGATCCCGCGCGCGACCTGGGCGACCTTCAGGCTGTGCGTCAGCCGGTTGTGCAGCAGGCCGGCGCCGCCGGCGCTGACCACCTGGGTGACCCCGCCGAGCCGCGCGAAGAACGGCGACGCGGTGATCCGGTCGCGGTCGACGCGGAACGGGCTGGTCGCCAGATCGGTGAACCCGCCCGTCCCGTTCGCCGGGTCCCGGCGCGCTGCCCTCGGATCGGTCTCGTCCATGCGTCCCACCGTATCCGGCCGTCCGGCAGGATTGCGGGATGACCGACGTGCTGGTGGCGGGCGGCGGCCCGGCCGGAAGGGCGCTGGCGGCCGCGTGCGCCCGGCGAGGACTGGACACGGCCGTGCTCGACCCGGAGCCGCACCGGAAGTGGCCGAACACTTACGGATTGTGGGCGGACGAAGTGCCGGAGCTGCCGGGCCAAGCGATCGCCGCGGCTCCGGCGACGACGCTGGCCTTCGGGACCCGCGAGCACCGCGTCGGCCGGGAGTACCGGGTGCTCGACAACGCCGGGCTGCGCGAGTGGCTCACCGAGCCGAAGGTCGAGGTCATCACGGGCAAGGCGGCCGGCGCGGAACACGGCCCGCACGGTTCGACGGTCCTGCTCGCCGACGGCCGACAGATCGCGACGGCAGTGTTCGTCGACGCGACCGGCGCGCCCAAGCTAAGGGCCCCGCGCGCCGAACAGACCGCGTACGGGCTCGTGCTGCCGGCGGACCAGGCCGAGCGACTGCTCCCGGCCGACACCGCGGTGTTCATGGACTGGCGCGACGGGACCGACAGCTTCCGCTACCTGCTGCCCCTCGGCGACGGCTCGGTCCTGGTCGAGGAGACGTCCCTGGCCCGGCGGCCCGGGTTATCGGTGTCCGAACTGGCCCGGCGGCTGCACGCACACCTCAAAGCGGCGGGCATCCGTCCGGCGGGCCGGGTCGAACAGGTGCGGATCGTGCTCGACGTCCCGTTGCCGAAACGCGGCCAGGCGGTGCCGTTCGGCGTCGCGGGCGCGCTCGTGCATCCGGCGACCGGCTACAGCCTCGCGACCGCGTTGCAGCTCGCGCCGCGCGTCGCGGAGGCGCTCGCGGACGCGTTCGACGCGGGTCCAGCGGCCGCCGCCAGTGCGGCCCGGAAGGCATTGTGGCCGCCCGAAGCCCGTGCGGTGCATGCCTTGCGCCGCCACGGTCTCCGTGCATTGTGCCGAATGTCACCCGCCCAGTCAGCGCAATTCTTCGACCTGTTCTTCGAACTTCCGGCACCGGCGCAGCGCGCGTTCACCTCGGGCCGCGCTGACCTGCCCGGCACCGCCGCGACCATGGCAAACTTGTTCCGGACCGCTCCCGCGGGCCTGCGCAGGCGACTGCTCGGCTGACGCGGCGCCGGGAATTTTCCCGCTCCCGATCGAGGGAACGGGAAAAGCATTCTGTTACTCCGATCCGGTGGCCAAAGTGCCGCGCTGGTGAACATCAGCTGACAACGGTTTCGCAGCCGGCCGCGGCGGTGCGACTATCGCCTCCGTGACGACGCTGCGTGCGGTCCGATTCGCCTTCCAGCCGATGTACAGCTTGCACACCGGCGGAGTCGTCGCGTACGAAGCACTGGCCCGGCCGGGCCGGGGCACGGCGCACGAGCTGCTCGCCGAGGCCCGCCGCGCGGGCCGGCTCACCGAGGTCGACCTGGGGCTGGCCGCCGCCGCGGTGCGCCAGGAGGCCGAGCGGCCCAGCGCGCTCCCGCTGCACCTCAACCTCTCCGCGCGCACGCTCGCGTCGCCGCTGGAGGCCTTCGCCGAGCTGATCGCCGAACTCGGGGCGGCCGGACGGCGCACCCGCGACGTGGTGCTTGAGGTCGGGCCCCCGTTCACGCACCTGCCCATCGGCCGCCTGCTCGAGGGCATGCGCGCACTCACCGAACAGGGCTTCCGGCTCGCGCTCGACGGGCTCGGCCGCGGCGACCTGCCGCTGGCGCTGCTCGCGCAGTCGCCGGTGGACCTGGTGAAACTCGACCGCAGCGTGCTGCGCGGCCTGCCCGGCGACCCGGCGTCGACCGCGGTGGTCGAGGCGCTGCTGCACTACACCTCGCGCACGAACATCCGGCTGGTCGCGACCGGGATCGAGACCGAGGCGCAGCTCGACGCGGCGCAGAGCCTCGGCGTCCGGATCGCCCAGGGCAATCTGCTCGCGCCGCCCGCGCCGCACCGGTCCGCGCCCGCCTCCGGCGCGGTCCTGCCGGAGGACCGCCGCACGCCCGCGCCGCCGCAGGCCCCGCGGGTCGGCGATTTCCTGCGCCCGGCCACGACGTTGCCGGTCGACGCCACCTGCGACGACGTCCGCGAGGTGCTCGCCGCCGCGGACGCGCCGAGCGGCGTGGTCGGCGTCGACGCGGACAACCGTCCACAATGGTCGGTCGACCGGACGCGTTTTCTCGTCACCATCACCGGTCCGTACGGGCACGCCCTGCACGCGAAGCGGCCCGCCGCGCGACTGGCCGACAAACCGCACCTGATCGAGGCGGGCGCGAGCGCGCTGGAATTCCTCGAACTGGTCACCGACGCCGACTGGGGCCGCACCGGCGACGACGTCGTGGTGGTCGACGCGGCCGGGCGTTGCCTCGGCGTGGTTTTGGTGACCGAGGTCGTGCGCGGGGTCGCCGAGGCGAAGGTCGAAGAGGCGGTCACGCTCAGCCCGCTCACCCGGTTGCCGGGCAGCGAAGCGGCGGCGCGCGACGTCGAACGCCGGATCGCGAGCGGCGAGCAGTTCGTCGCCGCGTGGCTGGATGTCGACGCGTTCAAGTCGGTCAACGACAACGCCGGTTTCGCCGCGGGCGACGACCTGATCCGCGCACTGGGCGAAACCCTCACCGACCTCTCCCGGCGGCTGCCGAGGATGCGCGTGAGCCACGTCGGCGGCGACGATTTCCTGATCGTGTGCGACGTGGACGAAATCGGCACGGTCGCCGCGGCTTTGCTGGACACGCGCTGGTCCGCCGAAGGAATGCCGGTCACGGTCTCCCTGGCGACGCTCGTGTGCGCCAGCGGCAGCATTCCGTCCTATCGGGACGCTTCCCGGCTGCTCGCGCCGTTGAAGAAGCGCGCCAAGGCGGTTCCCGGTTCCAGCTGGGTCCTCAGCCGGCCCGGCAGCGACCGCGTCGAGGTGCTGCGCGGCATCGGCCGGGACGTCGCCGTCAGCCGCTCGGCCTGACGAACCCCGATTCGTAAGCCCGGATCACCGCCTGCGTCCGGTCCCGCGCGCCCAGCTTCGCCAGCACGTTCCCGACGTGCGTTTTCACCGTCTGCAGCCCCAGGAACAGCTCCGCGGCGATCTCCCCGTTGGACAGTCCGGCCGCCATCAGCCGCAGCACGTCGCGTTCCCGTTCGGTCAGGAAGTCCAGCGGCGCCGCGGAAGGCGCGGGCGGACGGCGCGCGGCCATGCCCCGGATCGCCGCCGGGAACAGCAGCGAATCCCCCGCCAGCACCGTGCGGATCCCGGCGACGATCTCCTCCGGCCGCGCGCGTTTCAGCAGGAATCCGCTTGCCCCGGCGAGCAGCGCGTCGTAGACGTAGTCGTCGTTTTCGAAGGTGGTCACCACGATCACCTTCGGCGGTTCGTCCATGGTGGACAGCAGGTGCTGGGTCGCGCGGATCCCGTCCACCGCGGGCATCCGCACGTCCATCAGCACGACGTCCGGCCGCAGCTGCCCGACCAGACCGGGCACCTCCGCGCCGTCGGACGCCTCGCCGACCACGGTCAGGTCCGGTTCGCTGTCCACGATCGCGCGCAGCCCGGCCCGGATCAGCCGTTCGTCGTCCACCAGCAGGACTCGCACGCTCACCGGTTCCCCCACGGCACCGTCACCACGACCTCCCAGTTTTCGCCGGCCGGTCCCGCGGACAGCTTGCCACCCACCAATTCCGCCCGCTCCGCCATGCCCCGCAGACCGCGACCGCCGCGGCCGCGCGACGGACGAGCCGAACCGAGCGGGTTCGCAACTGCGGCCCGAAGCTGTCCGTCGGACACGGCCAACGCGACGGTGACCGGCACTTTGCCCGCGTAGCGCACCGCATTGGTCAAGCATTCCTGCAGGATCCGGTACACCTCGCGCGACACCACCGCGGGCACTTTCGCGAGGTCGCCTTCCACTTCGACCCGGCAATCCGTCCCGGACTGCTGCGTCACGGTGATCAGCGCGGGCAGATTGGCGAGGCCCGCGTGCGGCGTCCGGTCGCGGGCCTCGTCGCGGAGCAGGCCGAGGACGTGGTCGAGGTCGTCGAGCGCGGTGCGGGCGGATTCCTCGATCGCGGTGAGCGCTTCCTCGGCGAAGCCGGGATCGGTGTGCAACGTCCGCCGCGCGGCCCCGGCTTGCAGGGTGACCACGGAAAGCGCGTGCCCGACGGAATCGTGGAGTTCGCGCGCGAGCCGGGTGCGTTCGGCGAGCTGCTCGGTGCGGCGTTCGAGCTGCGCGATGCGTTCGGCGGCGGACCAGCCGAGCAACCGGGCCGCCGCGCGGCGCAGCACCCCGCCGACGCCCCACACGAAGTAGATCAGCACGGCGAACGCCACCAGGAACGCCGCGGGCAGCCAGGCCGAAGCCCAGCCGCGCGGCACCGTCAGGTGGTAATCCGGAGTGTCGACAAGCCGACCGGTGAACACCGCGTTGATCGCGAACCCGAATCCGGCCGGCACCGCGAGCGTCGCGAGCCCGGTGCACAGACCGGCCACGACGTGCAGCACGAACATCGTCGCGCACCGCACCCGGCCGCGTCCCGGCGCGGGCTGCGCGAGCAACTCCCGCACCGCGGCCGCCTCCAGCACCCGCACCGCGGGCAGGAACGCGGTCGCGGCCAGCACGACGAACATCACGACGACTCCGACGAGGCTCGCCCAGCCCATCGTCGTGGCGAACGGCATCAGCGCGGGCATCGCGACCATGGCGAGCAGCAGGTACGGCACGCTGAGCGCGGCGCCGAGGATCAAGTACACCCATCGGCGATAGGTGACCCCGCTGACCAGCGGACGGAAGAAACGCACCCGCCAATCCTGACAGGCGGTCCGCGCGGACGCCTCCCTCCAGCGCGGGACCCGGCCGCCGGTTTTCTGGCACCGTGGACCGCATGCCTGCTGACGAGAGCACCGTGGTCAACGACTACGACCTGCTGGCCGACACCTATACCCGATGGTCGGACACCGAAATCCAGAACGCTTACTACGAGCGGCCCGCCGTGCTGGCGCTGGCCGGGGACGTAGCCGGGCGGCGGATTCTCGACGCGGGCTGCGGTGCCGGGCCGCTGACCGCCGCGCTGCGCGAACGCGGTGCGGACGTGTCCGGGTTCGACCTCAGCGGCGGCATGCTGGAAATCGCCCGTCAGCGGCTTGGCCCGGACGCGGACCTGCGCGTCGCCGACGTGGCCGAGCCTCTTCCCTACGCGGACAACGCGTTCGACGACGTCGTCGCCTCGCTCGTGCTGCACTATCTCGAAGACTGGGGCCCGACGCTCGCCGAGTTCCACCGCGTCCTCCGGCCGGGCGGACGCCTGATCGTGGTGGTCGACCATCCATTCGCGATCCATCTGCTGCAGCGGCAGACCGGGCAGAAGACCGACTACTCGGCCACTTACGAGTGGACCGAAGACTGGGAAGCCGGCGGCCGCACCACACCGATGCGTTTCTGGAACCGCCCGCTGCACGTGATGACCGACGCGTTCACCGCGGCCGGGTTCCGGATTTCGGTGCTCAGCGAGCCGAAACCAGTTCCGGAGGCGGAAAAGCTGTTCCCCGAGGACTACCGGATGCTGTGCGTCAGCCCGAGTTTCCTGTTCTTCCTGCTCCAGGCGGAGTGAACGCGCGGGCCGGAACCTCTCCGGCCCGCACCGTCCTCAGTAGACAGTCTGGGTCACCCGCGTGCCCTCGGCGCGGAATCCGTTGGCCCACAACTGCTGCACCTTCGCCGATTCCTGCGCGTCCGGCTTCGCGTTGGTGCACGACGTGCCCGGCCCGTGGCCCGACATCAGCTCCGAACACGGGCCCGAATAGTGGTCCGGCAGGCCGAGGTTGTGGCCGAGTTCGTGCGCGGCGATGCGGGTCGGGTCGTAGCCCTCGGCGACCTGGCTCGTGTCCAGATAGACGTCGCCGTTGCCGTGTCCGTCGGTTTGCGTGTACGAGCCGCCGCTGTGCACCTCGTGGATCACGACCGTCGCCTTGCCCTCGTCCTTCACCAGCCGCACGTCGCTGACCGCGGCGTTCCAGTTCGCCGCGCCCTGGTCGATCTGCGCGACATAGTCCGGCGCGCCGGCCGAGCTGTAGTAGACGGTGGTCGCCGCGGCGGCGGACGCGGCGGGTGCGGTCGCCAGGCCCAAGCCGAGCGGAGCGGCGGCGCCCATGGCCAGTGCGGCGATCCGCCGGAACCCTCGTGCGTGCATCGTGTCCTCCGTAGCTCATCGAGAAAGCAAGCAACCCGTTGTCCGCTCGATGAGGTTAGAAGTTCACCACCAGCGCGGCTACGTCCGAAAGTAGGACGCTCCCTCCCGAGAGGGAGGCCCGTCCCGCCGCGGCTGGATCCGTGCGCGCCGCCGCGCTGGTGTGCTCGTCGTTATGCGAACGCTGCTGCTCGGCCTGCTGGCCTACGTCGTCGTGCTGTGGCCGCTCATCGCCGCCGCCCGCAAGGTGCTCGGGGTGCGCGTCGGGCTCGTCCGGGCGCTCGGCGCCGCGCTGGCGGGCTGGCTCGACGCGGGCACCGTGGTCCGGCTGTTCCCGCTCGCCGTGCTCACGAACGCCGGGGTCGCGATCGGACTGCTGATCCCGCTGGCGGGCAGCGCGCTCGCGGTGACGCTGCTGGTCCTGTTCGTCGCCGAACTCGCGATTCCGTCCGGCGGCCCCGGACTGTTCGCCCGGATCCGGTCGCTGCGGTCCCGCGCGGCGCGCGCCCGCCGTTACTCGCGGATCATGCGCATCGCGATCCGGCACGGTCTCGGGTCGTTCCTCGCCGGCCGGCGCACCGCGGACCCCGACGGTTCGGCGAAGCTCGCCCGGTCGCTGCGGCTGGCGCTCGAAGAAGCGGGCGTGACGTTCGTGAAACTCGGCCAGGTGCTCTCGACGCGCGCGGATCTCCTGCCGCCGGTGTACATCCGCGAACTCAGCCGCCTGCACGATCAGGTTCCGCCCGCGCCCGAGGACGAGGTGCGCGCGTTGCTCCGCGAGGAAATCGACGTCACCGCGTTCGCGCACCTCGACGACGAACCCCTTGCCGCCGCGTCGATCGCGCAGGTTTACGGCGTGCGGCTGCGGTCCGGTGCCGAGGTCGTCGTGAAGGTGCAGCGACCCGGGATCCGCGAGCAGGTGCGACGCGACATCGACATCGTCCGCCGCCTCGCCGCCGTGCTGTACGAACGCGCGGCCTGGGCCCGCTCGCTCGGCGTGCGAGAGCTGGCCGACGGATTCGCCGAATCCCTGGAGGACGAACTCGATTTCCGCACCGAAGCGGCGAACATCGAAGCGATCGCCGCGCATCCGACCCCCGGCATCACCCTGCCGACCGTCCACAAAGCACTGTCCACAGAGCGCGTTCTGGTGCTGCGCAGGCTCGAGGGAAAACCGCTCTCCACCAGTTCCGCACACTCCCGCGAAGACCTTGCCCGCACCTTCCTGCGCGGACTGCTCGACCAGGTGCTGCTGGGCGGGGTGTTCCACGCGGATCCGCACCCGGGCAACGTCTTGCTGCTCGAAGACGGCACGCTCGGCCTGCTCGACTTCGGCTCCGTCGGCCGCCTCGACACCGGCTTGCGCGCCGGTCTGCAGGCCCTGCTGCCCGCCGTCGACCGCGGCGACCCGGCCGGCGTCCGCGACGGACTGCTGGAAATCGTCCACCGCCCCGACGACCTCGACGAACCACGCCTGGAACGCGCACTGGGCACCTTGCTCGCCCGGCACTTCGGCCCTGGCCGGACGCCCGGCCTCGACCTGTTCACCGGCCTGTTCCGCGTGATCGCCGACTTCCGGCTGGCCGTTCCGCCGCCGATCGCCGCGGTGTTCCGGGCGCTGGCGACCATGGAAGGCACCCTCGCGACGCTGGCCCCGGACTTCGATCTGGTCGCCGAATCCCGCGCGTTCGCAACCGAACGCCTCGGCCCGCGTCCGGAAATCCTGCGCCGCACCGTCGCCGACGAATTCACCGCCCTGCTGCCAGTGCTGCGGCGGCTGCCCCGTCGGGTCGACCGGATCGGCGCGGCGCTGGAAGAAGGCCGGCTGTCAGTGAACCTGCGGCTGTTCTCCGACGAACGCGACCGCGACCTGGTGACCGGCCTGGTGCACGAGGTGCTGCTGGCCCTGGTCGGCATCGCCACCGGGCTGATGGCCGTGCTGCTGCTGGCCAGTTCGAGCGGCCCGCGGCTGGTGCCCGGGCTGACGCTGAACCACGTTTTCGGCTACAACCTGCTGATGATCAGCGCGCTGGCGGGGCTGCGGCTGCTTTTCGTCGTCTTCCGGCGATCCGGACGGCGGTCACGAGCAGCCCGGCGAACCCGATGAAGAACACTCCCGCGCCGGTCCCGGCGGTGATCCGGCCGGTGACGGGTCCGGAATCCGGCTCTGTCGTCCCGAAAACCGGCGGCAGTGAACGCGGTGGTCACCGGGATCTGCTTGACCCAGAACAGGTCCCCGGTCGCCACGACCACTCCGCGCACCGCGGACAACGGCACCGCTCCCCCGCCGGATTCGTTGACGCGCCACCGCGAGTCGTCGGCCAGGTCGCGCTGGTCCCCGGCCAGGAAAACCTTGCCTGGCGGCACTTTCGCGTAGAACGGCGTCTGCTCGCCGGCCGCGTACGGCTCGTCGACCGGCTTGCCGTTCAGCTTGATCCGGTGCCGCAGGTCGCAGCACTCGACCTCGTCGCCGCCGACCGCGATCACCCGTTGCAGGAACACCCCGCGCCGTCCGTTGAACACCTTGAAGAGACCGGTCACCGTCACGGCCGAGCCCGCGAGCGCGACCACGACGAAAACGGCGAGCACCCAGGAAAACCGACGCGGCGCACGCACGGCCCGCGGTGGCGCGGCAGGGAAGCCTTCCGTCACTCAGCGATCATCGGGACGGACCGGACACTCGTTACCCGGCGGACAGCCATGGGTCTCCGGCAGCCCGGCGTCGCTTCCGGCCCCGGCGAACTCCCGTCCCGACTGCGCCCAGGAACCCGACGAGGAACACTCCCGCCCCGGCTCCGGCCAGCACCCGGCCCAGGAACGGTCCCTGATCCACCTCCGGCGCACCCGGCAGTCCCGCGGCGGTGAACGCCGTCGTCGGAGGCAGCGTGCGCACCCACCACCGGTTCGGCCCGGAGGCGGCGACCACCCCGTACACCTGGGACACCGGCACCGAGCCGTCCAGCCCGCTCGCCTCCACGTTCCGGGAATCCCAGCCGAGGTCGCGCCGATCACCGGCCAGGAAGACCGCGTCCTTCGGGACGACCGCGCGGAACTGGGGTCCGTCACCGCTCTCGTAGGGCTCGTCGACGGACTTGCCGTCCACGACGATCCGGCGCTTCTCGTCGCAGCAGCGCACGTCGTCGCCGCCGACGCCGATCACCCGGCCCAGCAGGATGAAAGCTCGGTCCCCCTGGTGTGCGGGCATGCGCGCCAGCACGACATCGCCGCGGTGGTAGACCTGCCCGTCCCGCTTGCCGAAGACGATCGTCGTCCCGGCGGGCACGGCGGGAGCCATCACATTGTCCGGCACCTTCACCCAGCGGTAGCCGAACACCGTGAGCAGCCCGTACCCGCATGCGGCCACGCCAGTCAGCGCGACCACGACGAACAGCGCCAGCACCACCGAAAACCGGCGCGGCTCGCGGGAAACCGGCGGCGGAGCCGGGAAACCGTCGATCACCTCGCGAGGATCGGCGGGAAGCGCGGATCCGTTACGCGGTCCGCGATCGCCCGGGGCGATTGTGCCGTTCTGTCCACTATGGACCTGCGAAACCTCGCGTAACCGCACCGGAACGCCCGCCGACTCGCGCGGCGCCTCCGCCGAGTCCCCGGACAACCCGTTCGCCGTCCCCAGCGACCTGCCTTACGAGCTGCCGCCGTTCGACCGCATTTCCGACGAGCACTACCGGCCCGCCTTCGAGGCCGGGCTCGCCGAGCACGCCGCCGACGTGGAGTCTGTATAGGTCGTTATACAGACCTCACTCGCGGATGATCGAATTGAGCGGCCGCCCGGCGGGATACATCGGAGAGGGGCCGGGGCTCACCGTGAACGCGACCGTCCCGGCCAGCGCCACCACCACGGTCAGCCCGCCCAGCAGCGCGCCGGTGCGGGCCAGCTCGCCGCCGGTTCGGCGGCGTCCTCCCCCGAGCAGCCCCAGCACCATCGCCAGCACTCCGGCCAGCAGCGCGGCGAACCACAGCGCGCCGAGCACCAGGACGAACACCTCAGCCACGATCGGATACACCCCGCTGACCAGCAGCCGGGGCCGGACGAGCAGCCAGGCCAGCCAGGTCAGCACCGCGAGCGCGAAACTCACCGCGGCCACCGACACCGCTCCCACCGCCAGGCCGCGGCTGGGTCTTTCTTCGGCTTCGAGCACGGATTCGGAGACGGATTCGGTCATTGACCAGTGATAGCACCCGGCCCCGACAGAATCCGGGCGTTCCGCCCGCATGCGCCCGAACGCACCAATCCCGGATACGCCGAAGGCCGCCCCCGGCGAACCGGGAGCGGCCTCCTCGAACCACGAACCTCAGACCGTGAAACCGAGCGCCCGCAACTGCTCGCGGCCGTCGTCGGTGATCTTTTCCGGGCCCCACGGCGGCATCCAGACCCAGTTGATCCGGAAGTCGTTCACCAGGCCGCCGGACGTCAGCGCCGCCGACGTCTGGTCCTCGATCACGTCGGTGAGCGGGCAGGCCGCGGACGTGAGCGTCATGTCCAGCGTCGCGGTGTTGTCGGGTTCCACCCGGATGTCGTAGACCAGGCCGAGGTCCACGACGTTGATGCCGAGTTCCGGGTCGACGACGTCGCGCATCGCTTCCTCGACGTCCTCGATCTTGGCGATGTCCGCGGGGACGGCGGCGGCCTGCTCGGGCAGGTCCGCGGCGGTGCGCCCCTCGCGCGGGTCGGTGGCCGTCTCTTCGCTCATGCCTTCTCAGCTCCTGTGGTGGTGCTGGACACCGCGTCCTTGAACGCCATCCAGCCGAGCAGGGCGCACTTCACGCGCGCCGGGTACTTCGCGACGCCGGCGAACGCGACGCCGTCCTCCAGTACGTCCTCGTCCGGTTCGACCTTGCCCTTGCCCTGCATCAGCTCCACGAAGGCGTCCATGGTCGCGAACGCCTCGTCGACCGTGTGCCCGACGACCAGGTCGGTCAGCACCGACGCGGACGCCTGGCTGATCGAGCAGCCCTGCCCGTCGTACGACACGTCCTCGACCTTGCCGTCGCTGACCTTCACCCGCAAGGTGATCTCGTCGCCGCAGGTCGGGTTGACCTGGAACGACTCCGCGTCGAACGGATCGCGCAGACCGCGGCCGTGCGGGTTCTTGTAGTGGTCCAGGATGATCTCCTGGTACATGCTCTCCAGGTTCACTGGTCCACCCCGAAGAACTTCTGCGCCTCGCGGATCCCGGCGACCAGCGCGTCCACTTCGGACAGCGTGTTGTACAGGTAGAAGCTCGCCCGCACGGTCGCCGGCACCGAACAGGCCCGGTGCAGCGGCCACGCGCAGTGGTGCCCCACCCGCACCGCGATGCCGAGGCTGTCGAGCACCTGGCCGGCGTCGTGCGGGTGCACGCCGTCGATCACGAACGCGACGGTCGCGCCGCGGTCCTCCAGGCCGGTCGGCCCGACGATGCGCACGCCCGGGATCTCGCTGATGCCCGCGATCGCCGCCGCGGCCAGCTCGTGCTCGTGCGCCGCGACGCGGTCCATCCCGACGGCGGACAGGTAGTCCACCGCCGCGCCGAGTCCGATCGCCTGCGACGTCATCGGCACCCCGGCCTCGAACCGCTGCGGCGGCGCGGCGAACGTGGTGCGCTCCATCGTGACCAGCTCGATCATCGACCCGCCGGTCAGGAACGGCGGCATCGCCGACAGCAGTTCGGTCCGGCCGTACAGCACGCCGATCCCGGACGGGCCCAGCATCTTGTGCCCGGAGAACACCGCGAAGTCGACGTCCAGCGCGTGGAAATCGACCGCGAAGTGCGGCACCGACTGGCAGGCGTCCAGCACGGTCAGCGCGCCGACCTCCTTGGCCTTGGCCACCAGCTCGGCCACCGGGTTGACCGTGCCGAGCACGTTGGACTGGTGCGCGAACGCGACCACCTTCGTGCGCGGCGTGATCACGCCGTCCAGCTCGGACAGGTCGAGCCTGCCCTCGGGCGTCACCTTGAACCACTTCAGCGTCGCCCCGGTGCGCTGGCACAGCTGCTGCCACGGCACCAGGTTCGCGTGGTGCTCCATCTCGGTGATGACGATCTCGTCGCCCTCGCCGATCCGGAACCGCTCCGCCTCCGGACCGGCGGTGGCCGCGTTGCTCATCGCGTACGCCACGAGGTTGATGCCCTCGGTGGCGTTCTTGGTGAACACCAGCTCCTCCGGGTCCGTGCCGACGAACTCCGCGACCTTGGCGCGCGCGGATTCGTAGGCGTCGGTGGCCTCTTCGGACAGCTGGTGCGCGCCGCGGTGCACGGCCGAGTTCGACGTGAACACGTACCGCCGTTCCGCGTCGAGCACCTGCACCGGCCGTTGCGAAGTCGCTCCGGAGTCGAGGTACACCAAGGGTTTCCCGTCGCGCACGGTGCGCGTCAGGATCGGGAAGTCGGCACGCAGTGCCGCCACGTCAAGGGGAACAGAGTTGGTCGGGCTGTTCGAAGCCGTGGTGGTCATCGAGCCAACTCCTCTCTCGCGGTGTCGTCGGGAACGGGGCGCGGGAAGCGTCAGGCCTTGGCCGGCTCGGGAGAGCCGACGTACTTGACGTAGCCGTTCTCCTCCAGCTCGTCGGCCAGCTCGCGGCCGCCGGACTCGACGATCTTGCCGTCGGCGAAGACGTGCACGAAGTCCGGCGTGATGTGCCGCAGGATGCGGGTGTAGTGCGTGATCAGCATGACGCCGACCTCGTTGCCCGCCTTGTACTCGTTGACGCCCTCGGACACGACGCGCAGCGCGTCGACGTCGAGGCCGGAGTCGGTCTCGTCGAGGATGGCGAACTTCGGCTTGAGCAGCGCCAGCTGCAGGATCTCGTGGCGCTTCTTCTCGCCGCCGGAGAAGCCCTCGTTCACCGAGCGCTCGGCGAATTCCTGGGAGATGCCGAGCTTGCCCATCTCCTCCTTGACCTCCTTGACCCAGTGGCGCAGCTTGGGAGCCTCGCCCCGGACCGCGGTGGCAGCGGTGCGCAGGAAGTTCGACATCGAGACGCCGGGCACCTCGACCGGGTACTGCATGGCGAGGAAGAGGCCGGCGCGGGCGCGCTCGTCGACGCTCATCTCGAGCACGTTCTCGCCGTCCAGCAGCACCTCGCCGGAGGTCACCGTGTACTTCGGGTGGCCGGCGATCGCGTAGGACAGGGTGGACTTGCCGGAGCCGTTCGGGCCCATGATCGCGTGCGTCTCGCCGGACCGGATGGTCAGGTTGACGCCCTTGAGGATCTCCTTGGCTCCGTCTTCGGTGGTCACCGAAGCGTGCAGGTCCTTGATTTCCAGGGTAGCCATTCTGCTGTTCCTAAAGAGTCTGAAGTGGACGGACGACGGGCTCAGGCGCCCACGGCTTCGAGCTCGGCCTCGATCGCGGCCTCGAGGCGCTCGCGCACCTCCGGCACGCCGATGCGGGCCAGGATCTCGTGGAAGAACCCGCGCACGACCAGCCGCCGCGCGGCCTCCTCGCCGATCCCGCGCGACTGGAGGTAGAACAACTGCTCGTCGTCAAACCTTCCCGTGGCGCTCGCGTGGCCCGCGCCCTCGATCTCGCCGGTCTCGATCTCGAGGTTCGGCACCGAGTCGGCGCGCGCGCCGGGGGTGAGCACGAGGTTGCGGTTCAGCTCGTAGGTGTCGGTGGCCTCGGCGGCCGCCCGGATCAGCACGTCGCCGATCCACACCGTGTGCGCGTCGTCGCCCTGCAGGGCGCCCTTGTACATCACGTTGGACTTGCAGTTCGGCACCGCGTGGTCCACGAACAGCCGGTGTTCCTGGTGCTGGCCGGCGTCGGCGAAGTACAGGCCGAGCATCTCGACGTCGCCGCCGCGGTCGGCGAAGGTCGCCGTGGGCGACACGCGCACCAGGTCGCCGCCGAGGGTGACCACGGTGTGCTTGAGCGTCGCGTCGCGGCCCAGCCGCAGGTGCTGCTCGGACACGTGCACCGCGTCGTCGGCCCAGTCCTGGACGCTGACGACGGTGATCTTGGCCGAGTCGCCGATGACGAACTCGACGTTGTCCGCGTAGGTGCCGGAGCCGACGTGGTCGAGCACGATCACCGCGCTGGCGAACGCCTCGGCGCGCACCTGCAGGTGGCCGTAGGCGACCTTGCCCTCGCCCGGGCCGTGCACCCGCAGCACCGACGGCTTCGACGCCTCGGTCTCCTTCGGCACGGTGACGATCGTGGCCTTGGCGAAGGACGAGTACGCCTGCGCCGCGATGCGGTCGCTGGGCACGCCCGCCTCGCCGAGGCGGGCGTCGTCGCGGCCGACGGTCTCGATCTTCAGCTCCGGCGCGGCCTCGGTCTCCAGCGTGATCTCGCCGGAAGCGACGGCGGACCCGTCGTGCAGGCCGCGCAGGCGCTTCATCGGCGTGAAGCGCCAGTTCTCCTCACGGCCGCCGGGGACCTCGAAGGCCTCGACGTCGTAAGAAGTGAACCGCTCCGCGCGGGAGGCCGCCGGGACGACGGCCCCCTCGCGGATGGCTTCGGAAACGTTGTTCTCTGCCACGGACATTTAGCCGACGGACCCTTCCATCTGCAGCTCGATCAGGCGGTTCAGCTCGAGCGCGTACTCCATCGGCAGCTCGCGCGCGATCGGCTCGACGAACCCGCGCACGATCATCGCCATGGCCTCGTCCTCGGCCAGGCCGCGGGACATCAGGTAGAACAGCTGCTCTTCGCTGACCTTGGACACGGTGGCCTCGTGGCCCATGGACACCTCGTCGTTGCGGATGTCCACGTACGGGTACGTGTCCGACCGCGAGATGGTGTCCACCAGCAGGGCGTCGCAGACCACGCTGGAGCGCGAGTGGTGCGCCCGCTTGGCGACCTTGACCAGGCCGCGGTAGGACGTGCGGCCGCCGCCGCGCGCGACCGACTTCGACACGATGGTCGAGGACGTGTGCGGCGCGAGGTGCTCCATCTTCGCCCCGGCGTCCTGGTGCTGGCCCTCGCCCGCGAACGCGACCGAGAGGACCTCGCCCTTGGCGTGCTCGCCCATCAGGAAGACCGACGGGTACTTCATGGTCACCTTGGAGCCGATGTTGCCGTCGACCCACTCCATGGTCGCGCCCTCTTCGCACTTGGCGCGCTTGGTGACCAGGTTGTAGACGTTGTTCGACCAGTTCTGGATCGTCGTGTAGCGGCAGCGGGCGCCCTTCTTCACGATGATCTCGACGACCGCGGAGTGCAGCGAGTCCGACTGGTAGATCGGCGCGGTGCAGCCCTCGACGTAGTGGACGTAGGCGTCCTCGTCGACGATGATCAGCGTCCGCTCGAACTGGCCCATGTTCTCGGTGTTGATCCGGAAGTAGGCCTGCAGCGGGATCTCGACGTGCACGCCCTTCGGCACGTAGATGAACGAGCCGCCGGACCACACCGCCGTGTTCAGCGCGGAGAACTTGTTGTCGCCGGCCGGGATCACGGAGCCGAAGTACTCCTGGAAGATCTCCGGGTGCTCCTTGAGCGCGGTGTCGGTGTCCAGGAACAGCACGCCCTGCTCCTCCAGGTCCTCGCGGATCTGGTGGTAGACGACCTCGGACTCGTACTGCGCGGCGACGCCGGCCACGAGGCGCTGCTTCTCCGCCTCGGGGATGCCCAGCTTGTCGTAGGTGTTCTTGATGTCCTCGGGCAGGTCTTCCCAGCTGGCCGCCTGCTTCTCGGTGGACCGCACGAAGTACTTGATGTTGTCGAAGTCGATCCCCGACAGGTCGGCGCCCCAGTTCGGCATCGGCTTGAGGTCGAACAGCTTGAGCGCCTTCAATCGGGCGTCGCGCATCCACTCGGGCTCGGACTTCTTGGCGGAGATGTCGCGGACGACATCCTCGTTCAGGCCGCGGCGCGCGCTGGCGCCCGCCTCGTCGGAGTCCGCCCAGCCGAAGGCGTATTTGCCAAGGGACGCGATGGTCTCTTCCTGGCTCAACGGCTCGGTGGTGGGAGTGCGCTGCTCGGCAGCGGCAGTCATGCGGGTTTCCCTCCATTCGGGATCCGTGGTGCGTGCCCTTCCGGCGGAGGAGCCGCTTTTCCGGGCGTCGTGCGGTCCGGCTCGGGATGGGCCGGGATACCCGCCGGTCCGGCGGGTACGTGTGTGGTGCACGCGTTGTCTCCGCGCGCGATGGTCGCCAGCCGCTGGACGTGGGTGCCCAGCAGCTTCGCGAACGCTTCCGTCTCGGCCTCGCACAGCTGCGGGAATTCCGCGGCGACGTGCGCGACCGGGCAGTGGTGCTGGCAGAGCTGCGCGCCTGCGTGGGCGACCGGGGTTCCCGCGCCGACCTGGCGGGTCGAGGCAGCGTAGCCCTCCCTGCTCAGCGCGGTCGCGAGGGCCTCGGCGCGTACGACCGGATCAGCCGATCCGGTGATCGCCTGCCGGTGCGGCCCGACCAGTCCCTCGACCCGGCGCTCGGCGAACGCGCGCACCGCGTCCGGGCCGGCGTGCTCGGCGAGGAAGCGGATGGCCGACACCGCGAGGTCGTCGTAGGCGTGCCCGAACCGGGCCCGGCCCGCCTCGGTGAGCAGGAACAGCTTGGCCGGGCGGCCGCGGCCGCGCGGGCCCTTGCGCGGGGCGTCGCGGGTCTCGGCCTCGCCGTCGGCCTGCAGCGCGTCGAGGTGCCGGCGGATCGCCGTCGGGCTGATGCCGAGCTGCTCGGCGACCACCGCTGCGGTCATCGGGCCCTGCTCCAGCAGCAGCCGGGCGACCTCGTGCCGGGTGCGGCCCTCGGCCACGTTCGCGGCGCTGACCTGCACGGGAACGCCGACAGCCGCGGCGCGCGGCTGCTCGCCGCGCCCCTCGCCGACCGTCCCGTTCTTTTTCACAACACAAGTGTGTCTTATTTCCGGCCCCCGGGCAAAGGCGGGGCGTCGCCCAGTGACCTGACTCACGCGACACCGGAGCGGCCCGCCCGTGCCCGCCGGTCCGCGAATCCGCTCTCGCCGGCCCGTACCGGGAGCGATCGGTCCCGGCGCGAGGGACCGAACGGCTCGATACCAGGCCCGAACCGGGCTCGATACGCTTCCGGGCGTGGCAGTCGGCGAACACCCGGACCAACGGGCCGCGGAACCGGACTATTCCGGCGACGCTCCCGCCGCCGTGCCCGCGCCGTCCCCGGTCGGCCCGCGCCGCACCGATCCGCTGAACGCCGCCGAGACCCGCGGCCTCGACGTGGTCCGCCGCTTCGGCACCGTCGGCTCGCTGTTCCTCGCGCTCGGCTCGCTGGGGGCCGGGGCCGCGCCGGTGATCAACCCGGTGCAGGACCTTCCGGTGCTGCGGCTGTTCATCCGGATCCCCACGGTCTCGCTGGCGATCGCGTTCTCCGGGATGGGCATCCTGGTGCTGAGCTGGCTGATGCTCGCCCGGTTCGCCCGTCCGGCGAGCGCGCGGCTGGCCACCAGCGGCCAGCTCGCCCGCACCGTCGCGATGTGGGTCGCGCCACTGCTGCTGATCCCGCCGCTGTTCTCCCGCGACGTCTACAGCTACCTCGCGCAGAGCGAGATCGTGCACCGCGGCATGGACCCCTACCAGCTGGGCCCGGCGCAGGCGCTCGGCGTCGCGGACCCGCTGACCGCGGGCGTCACCAACATCTGGCGCGAGACGCCCGCCCCGTACGGGCCGCTGCTGCTGCGGCTCGGCGGCTGGCTCGCTCCGGTCGGCGGCAACAACATCGTGGCCGGCGTGCTGCTGCAGCGCGGTCTCGCGATGGTCGGGGTGCTGCTGATCGTGTGGGCGGTGCCGCGGCTGGCCCGGCGGTTCGGCGTGCAGCCGGCCACCGCGCTGTGGCTCGGCGCGGCGAACCCGTTGCTGATCTTCCATTTCGTCGCCGGCGCGCACAACGATTCGCTGGCCATCGGGCTCATGGTGGCCGGGCTGGAGATCGGCATCCGGCGGCTGCCGGTGCGGGTGAAGGGCGACAGCCCGCCGCCGCTGGCGAAGGGCGAACTGCTGTTCATCGCGCTCGGCGTCGTCATCATCACCGTCGGCGCCACCGTGAAAATCCCGGCCGTGCTGGCGTTGCCGTTCCTTTCGGTGATGGTCGCGCGCCGATGGCACGGCCGGCTGAAGGACCTGGTCCGGGCGGGCGCGCCGATGGCGCTGCTGTTCGGGGTCGTGATGGTCGCCATCTGCCTCGGCACCGGGCTCGGCTTCGGCTGGATCGCCGCCACCGCGAGCACGCCGGCGCTGGTGCGGTCGTTCATCTCCCCCACCGCGGAGATCGCGAACCTCAGCGGCGTCCTCGGCATCTCGCTCGGGCTCGGCAACCACACCGACGCGCTGGTGCCGATCCTCGGCACGCTCGGCAACGCGATCACCGCGGTGATCACGGTCAAATTCCTGTGGGCCAGCTTCAAATGGCGCTACCGGCCGATCATCGGCCTCGGCGTTTCGCTGGGCGCGGCGATGATCCTGCAGATCAACCTCCAGCCCTGGTACCTGCTGTGGGCGGTGATCCCGCTCGCCGCGGCGGCCGGGACGTCGCGGTTCCGGGTGGTCGCCACGGTCATCAGCGCCGGGCTGCCGTTCCTGCTGCCGCCCACCGGCGGCACCTTCGACGGCCGCTCCTACATCCTGCCGTGGGCCTACGGCGCGGCCGCACTGGTGACGCTCGGCGGCCTCGCGATCGTGTACCGCGTTTCGCCGCTGCTGTTGTCCAGGACACCTCCGGCGTCCCCGGCACCGCGCGCGCCCGCTGACGTCGTATCGTGAGCCGTTGTGGACAACCCCGCCGTCGAGATCTCCGGCTTGGCGAAAAGCTACGGCTCCACCACCGCGGTCGACGGCATCGACCTGCGCATGGAGCGTGGTTCCCTGCTGGCCCTGCTCGGGCCGAACGGCGCCGGAAAAACGACCACTGTCGAGATTTGCGAGGGTTTCCGCAGACCTGACGCGGGCCAGGTGCGCGTGCTCGGCCTCGACCCCGTCGCGGACAGCTCCCGGCTCCGCCCGCGCGTCGGCATCATGCCCCAGGGCGGCGGCGCGTACCCGGGCGTGCGCGCGGAGGAAATGCTGCGGCTGGTCGCTTCCTGCGCGGCGAACCCGCACGATCCGGCCTGGCTGCTCGACGTGCTCGGGCTGGCCGGCGCGAAGCGGACGCCGTTCAAGCGGCTCTCCGGCGGGCAGCAGCAACGGCTTTCGCTGGCGTGCGCGCTCGTCGGCCGCCCGGAGCTGGTGTTCCTGGACGAGCCCACCGCCGGGATGGACCCGCAGGCGCGGCGGCTGGTCTGGGACCTGCTCGCGGCCCTGCGCGCGGACGGCGTGAGCGTCCTGCTCACCACCCACCTGATGGAGGAAGCGGAAACGCTGGCCGACCAGGTGGTGATCGTCGACCACGGCAAGGTGGTCGTCGAAGGCACGCCGCATTCGCTGACGCTGGAAGCGGGCGAGGCGGCGCAGCTGCGGTTCCGCGCCCGCACGAAACTCGACACGACGCTGCTCGAAGCCGCGCTGCCGGAGGGGTACCGGGTCAGCGAAACCGCGCCCGGCTCGTACCTGGTGGAGGGCGCGGTCGACCCGCAGGTGGTCTCCGCCGTCACCGCCTGGTGCGCGCAGCAGGGCGTGCTGCCCGAACAACTGCAAGTCGGACGGCGGACGCTCGAAGAAGTGTTCCTCGAACTCACCGGACGGGAGCTGCGCGCATGAGTTCTCCGTTCCCCGCGGGCACTTTCGCCCCCGCGCCCGGCCGCGGCTCGCTCGGCAAGATGCTGCGCACGCACGCGCGCGTCGAGGCCGCGCTGACCCTGCGGCACGGCGAGCAGCTGCTGCTCACCCTGATCATCCCGCTCGCCCTGCTGATCGGCCTGAGCCTGCTGGACATCCTGCCCGCGAGCCAGCTCGGCTCGACGTCCAAAGTGGACTGGATGACGCCGCGGATCCTCGCGCTGGCGGTGATGTCGTCGGCGTTCACCGGGCAGGCGATCGCGCTCGGCTTCGACCGGCGGTACGGCGTGCTGAAGCGGCTTTCGGCGACGGCGCTGCCGCGCTGGCTGCTGGTGGCCGGACGGGTGGTGGCGGCGCTGGTCGTGGTGGTGCTGCAGTCGATCGTGCTCGGCGTGGTGGCGGCGTTCCTGGGCTGGTCGCCGTCGGCCGCCGGGATCGGCTCCGCGGTCGTGCTGCTGGTGCTGGGAACGCTGGCGTTCGGCGCGCTGGGCGTGCTGCTGGGCGGTGCGCTGCGAGCGGAAGCCGTGCTGGCGCTGGCGAACATCGTGTGGTTCGTGCTGCTGCTCGCGGGCGGGATCCTGCTGGCCCCGTCGGCGCTGCCGTCCGGGGTCGGGCTCGTGGTGTCGCTGCTGCCGTCGGGCGCGCTGGCCGAAGGCATGCGCGCGGCACTGGTGGACGGCCAGTTCCCGGTCGGACCGGCGGCGGTGCTGCTGGTATGGGCCGCGGCGGCCGGAGCCTTGGCGACCCGGACGACGAAACTCACCTGAATCTCACCCGCCGATTTCCGGAGCACCGCACGGAAATCCCCGGGAAATGTGACCGCCGCCGCACCCGATTCCTTGCGCACGCTGGCAAATCCGGGCGGAAGAATACCGCCGCGTGAACCGCGGAAAACGCGCGCGAGTATTCTTTCGGCGTGTCCCTTCGCAGTTTGATCGCCCGCCTGCCGTATCCGTCCGCCGGGGTCCAGCGCGGCGTCGGGATCGCCGCGGTGGTCACGCAGGCAGGCATCGGCGTCACCGGGTCCGTGGTGCGGGTGACCGGGTCCGGGCTCGGGTGCCCGACCTGGCCGCAGTGCGTCGCGGGCAGCCTGGTCCCGGTGCGGCACTCCGGGATCGACGCGCTCACCCAGTGGATCGAGTTCTCCAACCGGATGCTGACCGGCGTCGTGATCGTGGTGGCGGCGCTGGCGGTGCTCACCGCGTGGCGGATCCAGATCGACCACCCGGAGCGCAAGCGGCTGGTGAAGCTCGCCTGGACGATGCCCGGCGGCGTCGTGCTGCAGGCGGTCATCGGCGGCCTGACCGTGCTGGCGAAACTGGAATGGTGGACGGTCGCGATCCACTTCCTCGCCTCCACGCCGCTCGTGTGGCTGGCGGTGCTGCTGCTGAAGGCGTTCCGCGAAGGCGACGAACCCGCGCGCCCGCTGGTCCCGAAGCTGGGACGGCAGATGCTGGTGCTGCTGACGGTGCTGATGTGGGCGGTGCTGATCGCCGGCACGACCGTCACCGGAGCCGGCCCGCACGGCGGCGACGTCAACACCCACCGGCTCGACGCCCCGATCGAGCAGCTGGCCCGGATCCACAGCGGGTTGCTGATCGCGTACCTCGTCGTGCTCGGCGTCTTCGGGCTCACGCTCATGCGGGTCGGCGCGCCGAAGAGCGTGTGGCAGCGCTACAGCTGGGTGTGGATCGTCGCGCTGCTGCAGGGCGTTCTCGGGACGGTGCAGTACGCGCTGGGCGTGCCCGAGGCGATGGTGTCGTTCCACGTGCTGGGGTCGGCGCTCGTGATCGTCGTGACGGCGGTGCTGTGGACGGGCACCCGCGACCGCGGCCCGGTCACGTCGCTGGAGCCGGCGGAGAAGCGGGAACTCGCCACCGCGAGCTGACGGTCATCCAGGCGTAACTAAGCGTCGGCCCGGCGGACAGGTCCGCGGCTTACCGTCGTCGCCGTCCGGCTTTCCGAAAAGCCCGAGGTGCCGCCATGCCGACCGCCCCTGCCCGTGCCGCGAAACCCCTTCTCTCCGGCCGTCGCGGGACCGCCGAAATGCTCGTGCTCAAGACGTTCCTGCTCGTGCCGTTCGCCGCGCTGATCGCCGCCGTGCCGCTGCTGTGGGGATGGGGCATCGGCTGGACCGACCTGATCCTCGCGACCGTTTTCTACGTGCTCGCCACCCTCGGCGTGACCGTCGGGTACCACCGCTACTTCACGCACGGCGCGTTCAAAGCGGGCCGTCCGCTGCGGATCGCGCTCGCCATCGCGGGCAGCATGGCGGTGCAGGGTTCGGTGATTTTCTGGGTCGCGAGCCACCGCCGCCACCACGCGTTCTCCGACCGCGAGGGCGATCCGCATTCGCCGTGGCTGTTCGGCACGTCGCCCGCGGCGCTGCTGCGCGGGTTCTGGCACGCGCACATGGGCTGGATGTTCCAGCGCGAGGTGACCAACGCCGACCGCTTCGCCCCGGACCTCGTCGGCGACCGCGACCTGCGCCTGGTGAACCGGTTCTTCTGGCTGTGGATCACCCTCAGCCTCGCCCTGCCCGCCGCGCTCGGCTGGGCGTTCAGCGGCACCTGGCAGGGCGCGCTGACGGCGTTCTTCTGGGCCGGGCTGGTGCGGATCGCGTTCCTGCACCACGTGACCTGGTCGGTGAACTCGGTGTGCCACCTGATCGGCGACCGCCCGTTCGCCAGCCGCGACCGCGCGGCGAACTTCTGGCCGCTGGCCCTGCTGTCCATGGGCGAGTCGTGGCACAACTCCCACCACGCCGACCCGACCTGCGCCCGCCACGGCGTACTGCGCGGCCAGGTAGACGTCTCGGCGCGGGTGATCTGGGCCTTCGAACGCCTCGGCTGGGCAACCGACGTCCGCTGGCCCCGCGCAGAGCGACTTGCCGCCAAACGCGTGCAGCCCGGCTGACCGTCCGTGAAGGGCTCCTTGAGGGAATCAGATTCCCGCAAGGAGCCCTTCACGGACCATTAAGCATTGCCGGGGCAGGACTAGGCGAGTTGCTGCCGCATCGCAGACGCGAACCGGAGCGGCGCACCCGCGTCCGCATACCGGAAACCCAGCGACGGCTCAGTCAGCTCCAGTTCCAGCACCAGTGGGCGGCCGTCGTCCCCGCGGACCAGGTCCACGCGCGCGTACAGGAGTTCCGCCCGCAGGATCCCGAGCAGCCCGCAAGCCGCGTCCAGCGCGTCCTCCGCCACCGCGCGCACTTCCGGGGCCGGAACGGCGGCCGCGAGCCGCTCCTCCCGGTACAGCCCGGAACTGTCCATTGCGGACTCCAGCGGCGCGAATTTGGTGAAGGCGTGCGAATAAACGCCGCCGAAATACGTCACCGCGATCTCGCCCTGAGCGTCCACACTGGACTGATACGGCTGGACCAAAGCCGTCCGCCCGTCGTCGTGCAACGTGCGCAGGTGCTGCTCCGCGTCCGAGCCGGGCGCGGAGAACCGGGCGGCCCCGCGGCCGCCCGCGCCCACCGAGGGCTTCACCACGAACGGCTTCTTCGGCCACCGCGGCTTCTCCCCCGGCGGCACGATCTCGACCGGCACCGTCGGCACGCCCGCGTCGAGCAGTTCGCCGAGGTACGTCTTGTCCGTGTTCCACCGCACGACCGCGGCCGGATTGCTCAGGCCTGGCACAGTCTCGCACCAGCTGAGGAACTCGTCGCGGCGTTCCGGATAGTCCCAGGCGGCGCGCAGCACGACGAGGTCCGCCGAGGCGAAGTCGGCGTCCGAATCCCAGGCCGCCCAGCTCACGGAGAAGCCGAGGTCCGCGAGCGCGGGCAGCACCGCGGCCTCGTCGCCGTCGCCCTCGGGCAGCGCGGCGCAGCCGACGAAAATCGCCGGGCGGGTCACCGGCCCGCTCGCGGCCCGGCCATCTTGCGCCGGTGCGCGGCGCCGATTTTGACCGTCTTCACGGTCTCGCTGTCCCATTCCGCGGCCTCGAGGTCGTCGACCTGCTCGACCAGCGCGGTCCCGGTCTCGACCCCGGCGACCAGCACGTCGCCCATCGCCCCGTCCGGGCCCACGAGCACGACCCGCGCACCGGCGATGCCGATGTTCTCGACCACGGCGCGCGCCGGTTTGCCGTGCCGGGCCACGAAGTCGCGAGCGGTCGCCAGCTGGCGGGCAGTCGGCGCGGTCGGCGTGTTTTCGGTCTCCTCAGCCACGTCCGGAGCTTAACCCGAGACCCCCGCCCCCGCGGCCCCACCGTGTTCTCGGCCATAGTGGACGACGGACGCGCACATCTCGAGGAGGAACCATGCCGACCGCAGTGCAGGTGACCCGGACCGGCGGACCGGAAGTGCTGGAACTGGCCGAGATCGAGCCCGGCCCGCCAGGTCCGGGCGAACTGCTGGTCGAACTCGCCGCGGCGGGCGTCAACTACATCGACACCTATCAGCGCCAGGGCATCTACCCGATCGATCTGCCGTTCGTGCTCGGATCCGAAGGCGCGGGCACGGTCGTGGAGATCGGCGAGGGCGTCACCGAATTCGCCCCCGGCGACCACGTGGCCTGGCAGGGCGTGCTCGGCAGCTACGCCCAGCGCGCGGTGGTCCCGGCCAGCGAAACGGTGAAGGTGCCCGAAGGAGTGTCGGACGAGCTCGCCGCGGCCACGATGCTGCAGGGCATGACCGCGCACTACCTGGTGCGCTCGACCTACGAAGTCAAAGCAGGCGACGACATCCTCGTCCACGCGGCCGCCGGCGGCGTCGGGTTGCTGCTGGTGCAGCTGGCGAAAGCCCGCGGCGCGCGCGTGCTGGCCACGGTGTCCACCGACGAGAAAGCCGAACTGGCCCGCGGCGCGGGCGCGGACCACGTGATCCGCTACGACCGCGAGGACTTCGCCGCCGTGACCCGCGAGCTGACCAACGGCGAAGGCGTCGCGGTGGTCTACGACGGGGTCGGCAAGAGCACCGTGGACGGCAGCCTCGCCAGCCTCAAGATCCGCGGCACGCTGGCGCTGTTCGGCGCGGCCAGCGGCCCGGTGCCGCCGATCGACCCGCAGCGGCTCAACTCCGGCGGTTCGCTCTTCCTGACCCGCCCGACTCTCGCCCACTACCTGCGCACCCGCGAGGAACTCGACTGGCGCGCCCGCGAACTGTTCGCCGCCGTGCAGGACGGTTCGCTGAACGTCCGCATCGGCGGCCGCTACCCGCTCGCCGACGCCCGCAAGGCCCACGAGGACCTGCAGGGACGTCGGACGACCGGGAAGCTGCTGCTGCTCCCCTGATTCAGGAACCGACAGCGCGGCGCTCAGGAAACCGAAAGAGCGTCGGTCACGAACACCAGCGTCTCGTTGGGCGCGATGCCGCGGCCGCCGTCCTTGTACGCCAGGGCGGGCGGGATGATCATCAGCCGCCGCCCGCCCTGTTTGACGCCGACGAGACCCTGGTCCCAGCCCTCGATCACCTGGCCGGCCCCGAGATCGAGGCCGAACGGCTCGCCGCGGTCGAACGAGCTGTCCAGCTTCTTCTTGTTCGACCAGGTGACGACCAGGTAGTTCATGGACAGCTTCGACCCGGCGGCCGCGGCCTTCCCGGTGCCCGCGGAGAGGTCCTTGGTGAGCAGCTTCTTCGGCGGAGCGCAGCCGTCCGGGATGGTGATCGTGGGGACCTGCCCGAAGTTCCCGGTGGTCTTGATGTCGTCCGCGGTGCATTCGCGGGTCGGGGCCGCCGGAGCCGCGTTGCTTTCGCCGCCGCAGGCCGAGAGGCCGAACACGGCGACTGCCACGCACACACCGAGAACGGCTGTCCTGCCGAATTTCTGCATGCCGGAAGATCAGCCAAGGCCGCCGAGAGCAGGGACCGCCGGACCAGTCCGCACCACGCCGAGCCGTTGCGTCGCCCGGGTCAGCGCCACGTACAGGTCGTTGAGCCCGCGCGCCGAGCCCGCCACGATCTCGTCCGGCGACACCAGCACGACGCCGTCGAACTCCAGCCCCTTGGCGCGGTCGACAGTCAGCACGCTCAGCCGCTCGTCCTCCGGCAGCAGCTTCCGCACCTCGTCGAACCGGCCGCCCGGCACCAGCACCGCGACCGTGCCACCGTCCACAGCGGACAGTTCCGCGTCCACCAGCGAAGGCAGTTCCTCCTCCAGCGAATCGACCTTCACGCCCCACGGCGGCACCCCGGTCTCGCGCACCGACGCGGGCGCGGCCAGATCCACGTCGAGTTCGGCGAGCACGCCCGCCGCCACCGCCATGATCTCCGCCGGGGTCCGGTAGTTCACCGTCAGCTGCTCGAGCCGCCAGCGGTCCGCGACGTACGGCGAGAGCACCTCGTCCCACGTCCGCGCTCCCCCGGCGGCCCCGGTCTGCGCGACGTCGCCGACCAGCGTCATCGACCGGTTCGGCGTCCGGCGCATCAGCAGCCGCCAGTCCATCGCGGACAGTTCCTGCGCCTCGTCCACGATCACGTGCCCGAACGTCCAGGTCCGGTCCTGCGCGGCCCGCTGCGCCGCGGTCAGTTCGCTGCGCGCTTGCTGGCGTTCGGCGAACAACTCGGCGTCCAGGACGTCGGACACCCGCAGGATCTCCTCGTCCTGGATTTCCTCGTCCTGTTCGAGGATGTCCAGCACGCCCTCGGCATACGCGCGCTCGACGCGTTCCCGGCGCTTCTGCTCCGCCTGTTCCTCGGAGTCGTCGTTGCCGAGCAGCTCCGCCAATTCGTCCAGCAGCGGCACGTCGGCGGGCGTCCACTTCGCGTCGCGGCCGCTTTCCAGATGCTTCCGGTCCTCTTCGGACAGCAGTTCGCCGGCCGCGCGGTCGAGGTGTTCGCGATCGGCGAACAGGTCGTCGAGCAAGCCCGCCGGGGTCAGCTTCGGCCACAACGAGTCCAGCGCCGCGGCCACTGCCGGGCTCGAGGCCAGCTCGGCGCGGATGTCCTGGACGTCCTGCGCGTCCAGCAGGTCCTCGCCCAGCGAGCGCGCGGCCTGCCGGGTGAGCGCGTCGAGCACGTCGGACACGAACAGCCGCCGCGCGAGGTTGTGCGGCCGCCGCGAACGCCGGGCCCGGGCACGGGCTTGCGCGCAGGTCTTCCGGTCGAGCTTGAGGATCTCGCGTTCGTGCTCGATTTCGATCACCGGATCGGGTACACCTTGCCGATCCCGGACCGCCTTGGCGAGCACCTCGGTCATCACCAGCCGGCCCTTCACCTCGGCCGCTTCCGGGCTGTCGACGCCGTCCGCGTCCAGCCCCGGCCACAGCTGCCCGATGGTCGACAGCAGCACGCCGGTCTCGCCGAGCGACGGCAGCACCTGGCCGATGTAACGCAGGAAGGTCGAGTTCGGGCCGACGACCAGCACGCCGCGCGTGGTCAGCTGCTGGCGGTGCGTGTAGAGCAGGTACGCCGCGCGGTGCAGCGCGACCGCGGTCTTTCCGGTGCCCGGCGCGCCCTGCACCACCATCACCCCGCCGAGCGGCGCGCGGATGATCCGGTCCTGCTCGGCCTGGATGGTGGCGACGATGTCGGCCATTTCGCCGGTCCGGCGGCGCTCCAGCGCGGCCAGCAACGCGGCTTCCCCGGCGAGCCCGAGGTCCTGGCCCTGGTCAGCGGCGGTGAGGTCGAGGATCTCGTCGTCGAATCCGGTGACGCGCCGGCTCAGCGAACGCAGGTGCCGGCGGCGGCGCACCCCGTCCGGCGACGCGGCGGTGGCGAGGTAGAACGGCCGCGCGACCGGCGCGCGCCAGTCGATCAGCAGCGGCCGGTAGTCGTCGTCCTCGTCGAACAGCCCGAGCCGCCCGATGTAGGCGGTCTCCTCCTCGCTGCTGCCGGGCACGAAGTCCAGCCGCCCGAAGCACAAGCCCTGCTCGACCGAGCCGAGCTGGGCCAGCCGGTCGCTGTACAGGGTCGTGGCGGCTTCGCGTTCGGTGCGCGCCTGCGGCGTCCCGCCGGTCTGGCGCAGCGTCTCGTCCAGGCGGCGCTGGGCCTGGGCGCGTTCGGAATCGAGCTTCGCGAACAAGGCGTCGGTGTAGGCCTGCTCGCGGCGCAGCTCGGCTTCGTAGGCCGGTTCCTCGGGCAAGGAAAGCTCCTGCTTTCAGGTCGGGATCGGGGCCGGAAGAGTGCAACCGGCGAGGATCCCGGGCCATTCCTGCCCGGCGCGAAACGGGTGGGAACGGGTCAGAAAGGAAGGCCGAGGACCGGCAAGCCGATCGCCGAGTCGACCGCCAGCGCGACGAACACGATCATCAGGTACGTGTTCGAGCGATGGAACAGCGCCATCGGCTTGGTCTCCTCGCCGCGGTGCACGGCGGCCTGCAGCCGGTGGGCGTAGAAGAGGAACCAGCCGCCGGCGAGGATCGCGAACGTCGCGTACAGCCAGCTGGTGACCGGAAGCAGCAGCAGCGTCCAGGCGACCATCACCCACGAGTAGATGACGATCTGCCGGGCCACGTGCTCGGCGGTCGCGACGACCGGGAGCATCGGCACGCCCGCGCGCTCGTAGTCGTCGCGGTACTTCATGCCCAGCGCCCAGGTGTGCGGCGGGGTCCAGAAGAAGATCACGCCGAACATCACGAACGCGGGCCACTGCACGGTTCCGGTGACCGCGACCCAGCCGATCAGCACCGGCATGCAGCCCGCCGCCCCGCCCCAGACCACGTTCTGCGACGTCCGCCGCTTGAGGCCCAGGGTGTAGACGAAGATGTAGAACAGGATGGTCGCGATCGCGAGGACCGCCGCCAGCAGGTTCACCGTGAAGTACAGCACGGCGAACGAGGCGAGGCCCAGGACCAGGCCGAAGACCAGCGCGTTGCGCCGCGGCACCGCGTCCTTCACCAGCGGCCGCCGCTTGGTGCGGTTCATGACCTTGTCGATGTCGCTGTCGATCACGCAGTTGAGCGCGTTCGCGCTGCCCGCGGCCATGGTGCCGCCGACCAGCGTCGCGACCACCAGCCACGGGTTCGGCACCTCGCGCCCGGCGAGGAACATCGCGGGGATCGTGGTGACGAGGAGAAGCTCGATCACGCGCGGCTTCGCCAGCGCGGCGTACGCGCCGGCCACCTGGCGGAAGCTTCGCCGGGCCCCGCTCGGCCGTCCGCCGTCCGGGGGTACGGCGCTGGTGTCTTCACTGCGTCCGTGCGCAGCGTTCACCAACGACATTTCTCTCCCTGAGTCAGTCCTGGGCCGGGCGGCCCGGAAGAAAGAAGCGGAACTCCTGGAGAACTTCCGTGCCTGGCCCGCGATCGATGTTAGACGTGACGGACCGGCCCGACGCCCGCGGGTCCGGGACACGCCCGGCGGTGTTCCGTCCGTCACGTCCGCCGCCGCGGGCCGCGAGGAGTCGGGACCGCCCGCGGCGGGTAGTCCGACAGCGACAGGCGGGCAGGATCACCTCACCCGCAGGGTGCTCGCCCGCGCTCGCGCGCACGCGTACGCACTAGGGTGGCACCGTCGGGCCGCTCGCTCCGCCTGCACAGCGCCGTCAGCAGGAATATCGTCCCTTCGGGATCGATTGAGATAACTGAGGGCGCACACCGCAGCACTTGAGCGGCACGCACGGAATACAGCCACCACTTCACCGACGCAGGAGTTCGAGTTCAGTGTCCGAAACCTCTAGCAGCGAGACCAACCCCTTGCTCCGGCGCAACGTGCCGGCCGACTGGACCGAGACCGACACCCGCGCCGTAGACACCGCCCGCGTCCTGGCCGCGGACGCCGTCGAGAACTGCGGCAGCGGGCACCCGGGCACTGCGATGAGCCTGGCGCCGCTGGCGTACACGCTGTTCCAGCGCACCATGCGGCACGACCCGGCCGACCCGGAGTGGCCGGCCCGCGACCGGTTCGTGCTCTCCGCCGGGCACTCCAGCCTGACCCTCTACATCCAGCTGTACCTGGCCGGGTTCGGCCTCGAGCTGGAAGACCTCGAGCAGCTGCGCCGCTGGGGCTCCAAGACCCCGGGCCACCCGGAGTACCGGCACACCAAGGGCGTCGAGACCACCACCGGCCCGCTGGGCCAGGGCCTGGCGAACGCGGTCGGCATGGCGATGGCCGCCCGCCGCGAGCGCGGCCTGCTGGACCCGGACGCCGCCCCCGGCGAGAGCATCTTCGACCACCACATCTACGTGATCGCCTCCGACGGCGACATCGAAGAGGGCGTCACCTCCGAGGCCTCGTCCATCGCGGGCCGCCAGGAGCTGGGCAACCTGATCGTCTTCTACGACGACAACAAGATCTCCATCGAGGACGACACCAACATCGCGCTGTCCGAGGACGTCGCGAAGCGGTACGAGGCCTACGGCTGGCACGTGCAGACCGTCGAGGGCGGCGAGGACGTCGTGGCGATCGAGGCGGCCATCAAGGCGGCGCAGGCCGAGACCGAGCGCCCGTCGTTCATCCAGCTGCGCACGATCATCGGCTACCCGGCCCCGACGAAGATGAACACCGGCAAGGCGCACGGCGCGGCGCTGGGCGCGGAAGAGGTCGCCGGCGTCAAGAAGGCGCTGGGCTTCGACCCGGAGAAGAACTTCGCCGTCGAGGACGCGGTGCTCGCGCACACCCGCCAGGCCGTCGAGCGCGGCGAGAAGCTGCGCGCCGAATGGCAGGAGCGCTTCGAGGCGTGGGCCGCGGCGAACCCGGAGCGCAAGAAGCTGGCCGACCGGCTGTCCACCCGCACGCTGCCCGAGGGCTTCGCGGACAACCTGCCGACGTGGGAGCCGGACGCCAAGGGCATCGCCACCCGCAAGGCCTCCGGCGAGGTGCTCAACGCGCTGGCCGAGCCGCTGCCCGAGCTGTGGGGCGGTTCCGCGGACCTCGCGGAAAGCAACAACACCACCATGAAGGGCGCCGACTCGTTCGGCCCGGCCGAGGCCGGCACCGACATGTGGAAGACCAACCCGTACGGCCGCACGCTGCACTTCGGCATCCGCGAGCACGCGATGGGCTCGATCCTCAACGGCATCGCGCTGCACGGCGGCACCCGGCCCTACGGCGCGACCTTCCTCACCTTCTCCGACTACATGCGCCCGCCGGTCCGGCTCGCCGCGCTGATGAAGGCCCCGGTCATCTACGTGTGGACGCACGACTCGATCGGCCTCGGCGAGGACGGCCCGACGCACCAGCCGATCGAGCAGATCGCCGCGCTGCGCGCCATCCCCGGCCTCAACGTCGTCCGCCCGGCGGACGCCAACGAGACCGCCTACGCGTGGAAGGCCGTGCTGGAGGACGTGCACCACCCGTCCGGCTTCGCGCTGACCCGGCAGAACGTGCCGGTGCTGGAGGGCACCAACGCCGAGGGCGTCAAGAAGGGCGGCTACGTGCTGGCCGAGGCGTCCAACGGCACCCCGGAGGTCCTGCTGATCGCCACCGGTTCCGAGGTCCAGCTGGCCGTCGAGGCGCGCAAGACGCTCGAGGCCGACGGCATCCCGACCAGCGTCGTGTCGATGCCGTGCGTCGAGTGGTTCGACGCGCAGGACCAGGACTACAAGGACGCCGTCCTGCCGCCGACGGTCAAGGCCCGCGTCTCGGTCGAGGCCGGGATCGCGATGCCGTGGCAGCGCTTCACCGGCGACGCCGGCGAAAACGTGTCGATCGAGCACTACGGAGCCTCGGCCGACGCCGCGACGCTGTTCCGCGAGTTCGGCTTCACCGCCGAAGCCGTGGTCGACGCCGCGCGCCGCTCGATCGCCAACACCAAGAACTGAGAGGAGCGCAATCATGAGCACTGACCGACTCGGGCAGCTGTCCGAAGCTGGCGTCTCGATCTGGCTGGACGACCTTTCGCGCGAGCGCCTGAACTCGGGCAACCTCGCCGGGCTCATCCGCGACAAGCACGTCGTCGGCGTGACCACCAACCCGACCATCTTCGCGAACGCGCTGTCGAACGGCGCCGCCTACGACGAGCAGGTCAACGACCTCGCCGCGCGCGGCGCGGACCTCGACGGCACCGTCCGGGAGCTGACCACCACCGACGTGCGCAACGCCGCGGACCTGTTCCGCGACGTGTACAACGCCACGAACGGCGTCGACGGCCGCGTGTCCATCGAGGTGGACCCGCGCCTGGCGAAGGACACCGACAAGACGGTGGCCGAGGCCAAGGACCTGTGGAAGACCGTCGACCGGCCGAACGTGATGATCAAGATCCCGGCGACCGAAGAGGGCCTGCCCGCGATCACCGCGGTGCTCGCCGAGGGCATCAGCGTCAACGTCACGCTGATCTTCTCCGTCGAGCGCTACGAGGCCGTCATCAAGGCCTTCTTCGCCGGCTTGGAGCAGGCGAAGGCCAACGGCCACGACCTCAAGGGCATCCACTCGGTCGCGTCGTTCTTCGTGTCCCGCGTGGACAGCGAGGTCGACAAGCGGCTGAACGCGATCGGCACCGACGAGGCCAAGGCGCTGCTGGGCGAGGCGGCCATCGCCAACGCGCGGCTCGCGTACGACGCCTTCGAGAAGCTGTTCGCCACCGACCGGTGGAAGGCGCTCGCCGAGGCGGGCGCGAACGCGCAGCGTCCGCTGTGGGCCTCCACCGGTGTGAAGGACCCGGCCTACTCCGACACCCGGTACGTCGACCAGCTGGTGGTCAAGGACGTCGTGAACACGATGCCCGAGAAGACCATGGACGCGGTCGCCGACCACGCCGAGATCACCGGCGACACGGTTTCCGGAAAGGGCGAGCAGGCGCAGGCGATCTTCGACAAGCTGTCGGCGGCCGGGATCGACGTGCCGGACGTGTTCCGCACGCTGGAGACCGAGGGCGTCGAGAAGTTCGAGAAGTCCTGGCAGGAACTGCTGGACACGGTGACCGGGCAGCTGAACAAAGCGAGGGGCTGAACCAGAGACCATGAGCGGGGACGAAACCGGCGTCGTGATCGTCGACGCCGAACTGGCAGAAAAGGCAGCGCCGCTGGCGCAGCGGCTGGCCGCCGACGGCGCCGCTGCCAAGCTCGCCGCCCAGGACCCCACGCTGTGGGGTCCGGACGCCGAGTCCGAAGCGTCGATCCGATTGTCCTGGACGACGTTGCACAAGTCGTCGCGTCCGTTGATCGGGGAAATCGAGTCGCTGCGCGCGGAACTGCGCAGCGAGGGCGTGGACCGCGTGGTGCTCGCCGGCATGGGCGGCTCGTCGCTCGCGCCGGAGGTCATCACCGCCACCGCCGGCGTCCCGCTCACGGTGCTCGACACGACCGACCCCGGCCAGGTGGCCGACGCGCTCGCGGGCGACCTCGAGCGCACCGTCGTCGTGGTGTCGTCGAAGTCCGGCGGCACCGTCGAGACCGACAGCCACCGGCGGATTTTCGCCAAGGCGTTCGCGGACGCCGGGATCGACGCGGCGCGGCGCATCGTCGTCGTCACCGATCCCGGCTCCCCGTTCTCCGAACTGGCGGAGAAAGAGGGCTACCGCAAGACCTTCCTGGCCGACCCGCACGTCGGCGGCCGTTACTCCGCGCTGACCGCGTTCGGCCTCGTGCCGGCCGGTCTCGCGGGCGCGGACGTCGCGCGGCTGCTCGACCAGGCCGCGTCGGTGGCGGAAACGCTCGCCGAGGACACCGCCGAGAACCCCGCCGTGCAGCTGGCCGCGGCGTGGGGCGCGGCGCACGAGGCGGGCGCGGAGAAGGTCGTGCTGGCCGACACCGGATCCGGGATCAAGGGCTTCCCGGACTGGGCCGAGCAGCTGATCGCCGAATCCACCGGCAAGCTCGGCACCGGCCTGCTGCCGGTGGCCGTCGAGAGCCCGGAAGCGCCCGGCTTCGCCGGCCACGGCAAGGACGCGACCGCGGTCGCGATCGGAGCCCCGGAAGGCGCGGCGCAGATCTCGGTGACCGGCCCGCTCGGCGCGCAGTTCCTGCTGTGGGAGTTCGCGACCGCGCTCGTCGGACGGCTGATCGGGATCAACCCGTTCGACCAGCCGGACGTCGAAGCGGCGAAGAAGGCGGCGCGCGCGCTGCTGGACGACCCGGAGAAGCTGAAGGGCGGCGAGGAACCGGCCACTGTGGACGGTGCGGTCGAAGTCTTCGGCAGCGAAGGGGTTTCCACGGACGGCAAGCTCGCCGACGTGCTGCGCGCGTTCTTCGGTTCGGTGGCCGACGGCGGGTACATCGCGGTGCAGGCGTACCTCGACCGGCTGGACGACGCGTCGACTTCCTTGCTGCGCGCGGAAATCGCCAAGCGCACCGGCGTGCAGACCACGTTCGGCTGGGGCCCGCGGTTCCTGCACTCCACCGGGCAGTACCACAAGGGCGGTCACCAGAACGGCAGCTTCCTGCAGATCACCGGAGCCGTCGGCGAAGACCTGCCGGTGCCCGACCGCCCGTACACGCTGGGGCAGCTCCAGCACGCGCAGGCGCTCGGCGACGGCCAGGTGCTCGCCGAGCACGGGCGTCCGGTGCTGCGGCTGCACCTGACCGACCGCGCCGCCGGGCTCGCCGAGCTCGTCCGGGCAGTGCAGGAGGCCGCTCAGTGACCACCTGGCGCAACCCGCTGCGGGACCCCCGCGACAAGCGGCTGCCGCGGATCGCCGGGCCGTCGAGCCTGGTGATCTTCGGCGTCACCGGCGACCTGGCGCGCAAGAAGCTGATGCCGGCCATTTACGACCTCGCGCACCGCGGGCTGCTGCCCGCCGGGTTCTCGCTGGTCGGCTTCGCCCGCCGGGACTGGGAGCACCAGGACTTCGGCGAGCTGGTGCACGATTCGGTGCGCGAGCACGCGCGGACGCCGTTCAAGGAGTCGGTGTGGAACCGGCTCGCCGAAGGAATCCGGTTCGTCCAGGGCACTTTCGACGACGACGAGGCCTTCGACCGGCTCGCGAAGACCGTGCGCGAACTGGACGAGGAACGCGGCACCGGCGGCAACACCGCGTTCTACCTGTCGATCCCGCCGGGCGCGTTCCCGGTGGTGACCAAGCAGCTGGCGCGCTCGGGCCTCGCGCAGGCCGACGAGAACACCTGGCGGCGCGTGGTCATCGAGAAGCCGTTCGGCCACGATCTCAAGAGCGCCCGGGAGCTCAACGCGATCGTGAACGACGTCTTCCCCGAGGAGTCGGTGTTCCGCATCGACCACTACCTCGGCAAGGAGACGGTGCAGAACATCCTGGCGCTGCGGTTCGCGAACCAGCTGTTCGAGCCGATCTGGAACGCGAACTTCATCGACCACGTGCAGATCACCATGGCCGAGGACATCGGCCTCGGCGGCCGCGCGGGGTACTACGACGGGATCGGCGCCGCGCGCGACGTCATCCAGAACCACCTGCTGCAGCTGCTCGCCTTCACCGCGATGGACGAACCGCTGTCGTTCGAGCCGAAGGCGCTGCGCGCGGAGAAGGCGAAGGTGCTGGCCGCGACCAAGCCGATGCTGCCGCTCGACGAGACCACCGCGCGCGGGCAGTACGCGGGCGGCTGGCAGGGCGGCACGAAGGTGCCGGGGCTGCTGCAGGAAGCCGGATTCGCGAAGGACTCGAAGACCGAGACGTACGCCGCGGTGACGCTGGAGGTGCAGAACCGCCGCTGGGCGGGCGTGCCGTTCTACCTGCGCACCGGCAAGCGGCTCGGCCGCCGGGTCACCGAGATCGCGGTCGTGTTCAAGCGCGCGCCGCACCTGCCGTTCGACTCCACCTCCACCGAGGAGCTGGGGCAGAACGCGCTGGTCATCCGCGTGCAGCCGGACGAGGGCATCACATTGCGGTTCGGGTCGAAGGTGCCGGGGACCACGATGGAGGTCCGCGACGTCACGATGGACTTCGGCTACGGCCACGCGTTCACCGAGTCGTCTCCGGAGGCCTACGAGCGGCTGATCCTGGACGTGCTGCTGGGCGAGCCGTCGCTGTTCCCGGTGAACGAGGAAGTCGAGCTGTCGTGGGAAATCCTCGACCCGGTGCTGGCGCACTGGGCCAAGCTCGGCACCGCGCCGGAGCAGTACGCGCCGGGCAGCTGGGGACCGAAGTCGGCTGACGAAATGCTGGAGCGTACCGGCAGGCACTGGAGGCGTCCGTGATCATCGACCTGCCGTCGACCACGACGTCGGCGCTGAACAAGAAACTGGTGGAGATCCGCGAGCAGGGCGGCCAGGTCGCGCTCGGCCGGGTGCTGACGCTGGTGATCGTCGCGGACGACGACGCCAAGCTCGAGGACGCCATCGAGGCCGCGAACGACGCGAGCCGGGAGCACCCGTCGCGGGTGATCGTCGTGGCGAAGGGCGCGCGCACGGCCGCGCCGCGGATCGACGGCCAGATCCGCGTCGGCGGCGACGCCGGCGCGAGCGAGGTCATCGTGCTGCGGCTGTACGGCCCGCTGGCCGCGCAGGGGCAGAGCGCCGTGGTGCCGCTGCTGCTGCCGGACGCGCCGATCGTCACCTGGTGGCCGGGCGTCGGCCCGAAGGCCCCCGCGGAGGACCCGCTCGGCCAGCTGGCGCAGCGGCGGATCACCGACTCCGCCGCGGAAAAGAACCCGATAAGGGCTCTCAGCACCCGCGCGAAGTCCTATGTGGAGGGTGACACCGACCTGGCGTGGACGCGGCTGACCCGCTGGCGGGCGCAGCTGGTGTCGGCGCTGGACCTGCCGCCGTACGAGAAGATCACGAGCGCGACGGTGACCGGCGAGGCCGATTCGCCGTCGACCGAACTGCTCGCCGGCTGGCTCGCCGAGTACCTCAAGGCCCCGGTGCACCGGGTCAAGAGCTCGAGCGCGCAGGGCATCATCTCGGTGAAGCTGGAGCGGAAGTCGGGCGCGGTGGAGCTGACGCGGCCGGACGGGCGGGTCGGCACGCTGACCCAGCCGGGCCAGCCGACGCGGCGGATCGCGTTGCAGCGGCGCAGCAACCCGGAGTGCCTCGTGGAGGAACTGCGGCGGCTCGACCCGGACGAGATCTACGAGGCGGCGCTGCACGGGCTGCACAAGATCGCCGCGTCCAACGGGTCCAAGCCCGCGGCTGCGAAGGCTCCGGCCAAGACCGCCGCCAAGCCCGCGGCGGCGGCGAAGCCGAAGGCGACCGGCCGCAAGACGGCGGAAAAGAGCACGTCATGAGCCGGACCGAGGTCGTCGTCTACGAAAACCCGGACCTGCTGGCCGCGGCCGCCGCGGCCCGGCTGGTGACCCGGATCGTCGACGTGCAGGCGGCCCGCGGTGCCGCGTCGGTGGTGCTCACCGGCGGCGGCACCGGCATCGCCGTGCTGCGCGAACTGCGGGAATCGAGCGCGCGGGACGCGATCGACTGGTCGCGGCTGGACGTCTACTGGGGCGACGAACGGTTCGTCCCGGCGGATTCGGACGAGCGCAACGAGAAGGGCGCGCGCGAAGCCCTGCTCGACCACGTGCCGCTGGCTCCCGAGCGAGTGCACGCGATGGCCCCGTCGGACGGCGAATTCGGCGACGACGTCGACGCGGCCGCCGAGGCCTACGCGAAGGTCCTCTCCGACGCGGCGGGCCCCGGCGCGGACGTGCCGGAGTTCGACATCATGCTGCTCGGCCTGGGCGGCGAGGGCCACACGGCGTCGCTGTTCCCGGAAACCGCCGAGGTACGCGAAACGCGGCGCTCGGTGGTGCCGGTCCGCGACTGCCCGAAGCCCCCGCCGACGCGCGTGTCGCTGACCCTGCCCGCCATCCGCCGTGCCCGCGAGGTCTGGCTGATGACCGCAGGAACCGCCAAGGCGGACGCGGTCGCGCAAGCACTGGCCGGCGCGCCGGAAACGCAGATCCCGGTTTCGGGAGCCCGCGGCTACCGGCGGACCCTGTGGCTCCTGGACCGCGAGGCGGCCGGGAAGCTGACGAAGGTGTACCAGCCGCCTGCCGAGTAGGACGGTTGTCGGGAAAGGCTCCTCGCGCGTGGTGCGTGGGGAGCCTTTTTCGTTGCGAGACAAGGCGGCTGGGAGTGCTTGACCTTCGCGTTCCCGAGCCCTCTGCGGCATCGGACCGATCAACGCCGCCGCGAGCGATCCGTCAGCACCTCTTTCGTGCCCCCCAGCGCGGCACCGGTCTTTCCTTGCGCAGCAAAGGAATCCGCTACTTCCCCGTCTTCTCCGCACCGGTCAGCACCGCCGCGGTCGCCGTCAAGTGGTCCGTCAGCAGCCTCGCCGCCTCCTCCGGATCCCGGCTCAGCACGGCCCGTTCCAGTCCCTCGTGCTGGGCGAGCACGTCCTCCACCGGCAGCCGGTACGCCGGGTGCACCGTCCACCGCCGGGCCAGTTCGCTCGCCGTCCACATCCGGTCGAAACTCTCCAGCAGCACCGCGTTCCCGCAGCCGTCGAGCAGCGTGCGGTGGAACAGGCGGTGCGCCTCCGCCCAAGCCGCGGAGTAGTAGCTGCCTTCCTCCGGCACGTACATCGGCGTCCGGGCGAGCCGGTGCCCCGCCGCGCGCACCCGGGTCTCCCATTCCAGGTCTCCGCGCGCGACGGACAGCCGCAGCATCGCGGGCTCGACCGTCCGCCGCGCTTCGATGATCTCCTGCCACCGCCGATCAGCCAGTGTGGGCACGGCGAAGCCGCGGTTCGCCAGCCGTTCCGCCAGTCCCTCTCCGACCAGCCGGACCAGCGCCTCCCGCACCACGGCGAGGCTGACCTCGTACCGCGCCGCCAGTTCCTGCGGTTTCAGCGCCTGCCCCGGCTCGACCTCGCCGCGCATGATCGCGTCGCGGACCCGGTCGTAGATCTGCTCGGACAGCATTTGCTTCATGCCGAGAGGATAGACAATCTGCCAAATCATCGATTATCTTGCCGATAGGGTACCGATTCCGACCTTCACCGCCACGAGCACGACCGTCGCCGAGCTGTCGGACGACAACATCGGCTCCGGCCGAGCGCGCTTTCCCAATGCGCGGCGACGCGGATGTCGCGCGCTTCATCGCGGCAACGCCCGCCGGGTACGGCGAGCACCGCTGCTTCGTCCTGGATGTCACGTCAATCGGCTTCTCGGCCGCCGCGACGCCCGCCGTCCTTGGCTTCACCACGCTCGGCCGCGCAGTCCTCGTCGCGACTGCGGAGGCTCCCGCGTAAGTCGCCGCCTGCCCGGCCACCGCCTCGTGCTCGCCCGCGACGCGGTGCCCTTCGACTGCGCAGCGACACTTCCCACCCACCCGCACGGGTGATCTCTCCCCTGTACGCGTGGCGCGGACCCTGCCTCGACCTGGGCGGCAAATGGAGCAACTGACACTCCGCCAAAAAGCGGCTCACCAGTATGCGGGAACCGCCGTATGGTGAACATAAGGTGATGTGATCGACACAAGGTGACATCACCTGCGCATCGTTCATCCTGTTGGAGCAGTTGTGGAGATTAGAACACCACAAAAACCACTCTGGGTGAAACTTACCGTCAACACACACGTTCCCGTTAGCATCCGCACATTTGTTCACCGCCGCGCGTCCCGATCGGGTGGCCGGAGCATCTCATCACCAAGTCCACAAGACGAATGGGGTCGCCGCGATGAGCACTGAGGGACTCTCGATTCCGGGCATCTCGATGAGCAGCTCCGCCGCCGGAGCCGCCCGACGAGCCCGGCGCGCCAGCCTGACCGGAGCGTTCGCCGTGTTCCGGAAACCCCTCGTCGCGACCATCGCCGTCGAAGCGGTGGTCGTGCTGCTGGCGGTGCTCGACGTCTGGCTCGTCGTGCCGCCGAAAGCACAGCCGTATTCGCTCTACCTCTCGGCCGCCGCGTGCCTCGCGGTCGTGGTGCGGCGGCGTTTCCCGTTCCTCGCGGTGCTCGCCGCGGTGCCGGGGTTCTTCGCCGGCTGGGCGCAGCTCGCGTCGATGATCAACCTGGGCATGCTCGCTACGCGGCGGCAGCTGCACTGGCAGACCTGGGTCGGCGCGGGGCTGGTGTTCACCTGCCGGTTCGTGCGGTGGCCGCTGTCGGAGTTCGCGGACCTGAGCTGGCGGGAACATGTCCTCGACGGCATCTACGGCGTCCTGGTGGCCGGAATGCCGATCGCGATCGGCCTGCTGATCGGGGCGCGCGCGGAGATCTCGGCGAAACTGGCCGAACTGGCGAAGAGCCGCGACCGCGAACGCCGCTTCCACGCCGACGCGGTCCGCGCCGAGGAACGCGCCCGGCTGGCCCGGGAGATGCACGACGTGGTGTCCCACCAGATCACGCTGATCGCCATGCAGGCCGGCGCGCTGCAGGCACAGGCCAAGGAGGGCCCGGCGCTGGAGACGGCGCAGGTCATCCGCCAGCTGTCGACGCGGACGCTGGAGGAACTGCGCTCGCTGGTGAGCGTCCTGCGCTCGGGCTCCGGCGACGACGGCCCGCGGCCCGGGATAGGAGAACTGGACCACCTGATCCGCACGTCGGACGTCCCGGTGCAGCTGACCGTCGAGCAACTCCCGGACACCCTGCCGAGCCAGGTCTCGGCGGCGGCGTACCGGACGGTGCAGGAATGCCTGACGAACGTCCACAAACACGCCCCCGGCGCGACAGCCACGATCCGCATCCACGCGGCGAGCGGCGCACTGGACATCGAGGTCGAGAACGCCCGCGCCTGCCGCGCCGGAGAAGCATTCCCGTCAGGCGGCCACGGCCTCACCGGACTCGCCGAACGCGCCCGCCTGCTGGGCGGAAGCTTCGAAACCTCCGGCACGGAAGACGGCGGATTCCGGGTGCGGGCCCGGTATCCGCTGGACCGCTGAACCGGTGGTGAGTGCGTGTGCTGGTTAAAACCGGCATCCGCACTCACCAGCCAACCTCGCTCTCCCCCGGCCACCACAGGTTCAGACCAGCCGCCTGCCCCAGTCAGGTCTGAACCATCCGCCCAAAGGTCCGGACCATCTGACCGGCCCCTGCTCCAGCCGGACGGAACTGATCGCCGCACCCTTACGGGAGCCGCTCTGCCGACCCGTCCAGGGCCCGGCCGGGCCGAGCCCACCTCGCCGTGCCGAACAGCCCCGCCCCACCGGGCAGGACCGCCTTGCCAACCCGCCCAGCGGCGTGTCGGGCCGAGCCCAGCTAGCAGCGCCGACCAACCCCGGCCCACACAAAACCGCCCTGCCGACCCTCCCGGCACCCTGCCGAGCCGAGCCGACCTCGCCGTGCCCACCTCGCCACGCCTCCCCGACCAACCCCACCACCGTGCAAAACCGCCTCGCCGAATCACCCCGCGCCCTGCCGAGCCCTGCCGACCTAGCCGAGCCCGCCTCGCCTCGCCGACCAACCCCGCCACCGTGCAGAACCGCCTCGCCGAATCGCCCGCCCTCAACAGAGGTCTGGACCTCTCCGGCGAGGTCCAGACCACCCGGCCCGCGACCTCCCCGGCCGACCCCGGGAGATCCCGGCAGCCCCCGGGAACTAAAAAACCACCGGCCCTCGCCCTCTCGGACGGGAAGCCGGTGGTCCCGGAGTAAGCCGTGCCTCAGATCAATTCGCGGCGCTGGCGGAGGCGCTCGAGCGCTTCAGCGAGGATGGCCTCGCCGTCGGCGTCGCTGCGGCGTTCCTTCACGTAAGCCAGATGCGTCTTGTACGGCTCGGTACGAGGCGCGGCGGGCGGATTCTGTTCGTCCTGACCGCCCGGGAGCCCGCAGCGCGGGCAGTCCCATTCGTCGGGGATTTCCGCGTCCATCGCGAACGACGGGCGAGCCTCGTGCCCGTTCGCGCACCAATACGACACCCGGCGCCGTGGCGCCGATTCACCCCGCTCCGATTCGCCCGAAGGACCGGCACCCACGCGGGTGCCGCGAATCGCGTTACCGCCAACCATGAATCCTCACCCGTTGGAATCGGCGGCGCGCCCCCCAATAGGCACGCCGATCGCAAGTCCCCTTCCGGGGACCCGGTCAGACCTTGAGCAGGAGGCCGAGACCCACGATGCTGATCAGCCAGATGGCCCCGAGCAGCAGCGTGATCCGGTCGAGGTTCTTCTCGGCGACGCTGGATCCCGCGAGACTCGACTGCATCCCCCCGCCGAACAGCGACGACAGGCCGCCGCCCCGGCCGCGGTGCAGCAGCACGGCCACCACCAGCAGCACGCTGGAGGCGATCAACAGGATTTGCAGGAACAGCTTCATGTCATCCTCTGTGCTTGTCTGAGCATGCAGGGGTACGGCCGGACCGCACGCGGCGTGCGGATCTTCACCGTACCCCTGGACTCGTCCACTGCTCTAGTGACGGACCGAACACACAGGCTACCCGGTAGTGCCCACGATCAGGGCAGCGGGCCACCGGCGGCGAGCGCGCAGAGCTTGGTGAACTCCTCGCCGTCGAGGCTCGCGCCGCCGACCAGCGCCCCGTCGATGTTGTCCGCGGCCACCAGCTCGGAGACGTTCCCGGACTTCACCGAGCCGCCGTAGAGCACCCGGACCGCGGTGGCGACCTCGTCGCCGTACTTCTCCGAGAGCGTCCCGCGCAGGGATTTGCAGACCTCTTCGGCGTCGGCGGCGGTCGCGACCTTGCCGGTGCCGATGGCCCACACCGGCTCGTACGCGACCACCACGGCCTGCACCTGCTCGGCCTTGAGCCCCTTGAGGCCCTCGACCAGCTGGTTGCGGGTGTGCTCGAGGTGCTCGCCGGCCTCGCGGACCTCGAGCTCCTCGCCCACGCACAGGATCGGCGTGATGCCGTGCTTGAGCGCGGCCTTGACCTTCTTGTTGACCAGCTCGTCGGTCTCGCCGTGGATCGCGCGCCGCTCCGAGTGGCCGACGGTGACGAAGCTGCAGCCCAGCTTCGCCAGCATCGGGCCGGAGATGTCGCCGGTGTAGGCGCCCGAGTCGTGCGGCGACAGGTCCTGCGCACCGTAGGTTAGGGAGAGCTTGTCGGCGTCGACCAGGGTCTGCACGCTGCGGATGTCGGTGAACGGCGGCAGCACGGCCACGTCCACCTTCGCGTAGTACTTCTCCGGCAGCGCGAAGGCGATCTTCTGCACCAGGGCGATGGCCTCGAGGTGGTTGAGGTTCATCTTCCAGTTGCCTGCCACCAGGGGCTTGCGTGCCACTTAGTTCTTCCCCTCCAGCGCCGCCACGCCGGGCAGCTCCTTGCCTTCCAGGTACTCCAGCGAGGCGCCGCCGCCGGTGGAGATGTGCGAGAAGCCGTCCTCGGGAAGACCGAGCTGCCGCACCGCGGCGGCCGAGTCGCCGCCGCCGACCACGGTGAACGCGTCGCTCTTCACGAGCGCCTCGGCCACCGCGCGGGTGCCGCCGGCGAACGCCTCGAATTCGAAGACGCCCATCGGGCCGTTCCAGAAGACGGTCGCCGCGTCGGCGAGCTTCTGCGCGAACAGCTCGGCGCTGCGCGGGCCGATGTCGAGGCCCATGCGGTCGGCCGGGATGGCGGTGACGTCGACGGCCTCGTGCGGCGCGTCGGCGGCGAAGCCTTCGGCCGCGAGCACGTCGACCGGCAGCACCAGTTCGACGCCGCGCTTCTCCGCCTCGGCGAGGAAGCCCTTGACCTGGTCCAGCTGGTCTTCCTGCAGCAGCGAGGCACCGACCTCGTAGCCCTTGGCCTTGAGGAACGTGTACGCCATGCCGCCGCCGATGAGCAGCCGGTCGACCTTGGTGAGCAGGTTCGCGATGACGCCGAGCTTGTCGGACACCTTCGAGCCGCCGAGCGCGACCACGTACGGCCGCTTGACGTCGTCGGTGAGCTTCTTCAGCACGTCCAGCTCGGCCAGCACGAGGCCGCCCGCATACGCCGGGAGCACCGCGGCGATCTCGTAGACCGAGGCCTGCTTGCGGTGCACGACGCCGAAGCCGTCGGAGACGAACGCCCCGCCCGGCACCAGCGCGGCCAGCTCGGCCGCCAGCTCGGAACGGTCGACCGCGTCCTTGCTGGTCTCGCGCGCGTCGAAGCGCACGTTCTCCAGCAGCACGACGCCGCCGTCGGCCAGTCCGGCGACCAGCGCCTTCGCCGACTCGCCGACGAGGTCGCCGGCCAGCGGGACCTCGGAGCCGAGCAGTTCGCCCAGCCGCTTCGCGACCGGCGCGAGCGTGAACTTCGGGTCCGGTTCGCCCTTGGGGCGGCCGAGGTGCGCGGTGACGACGACCTTCGCGCCCGCGTCGGCGAGCTTCTTGATCGTCGGCAGCGCGGCCCGGACCCGTCCGTCGTCGGTGATGGCCGACTCGTCGAGCGGGACGTTCAGGTCGGAACGCACGAGTACGTACCGGCCCTGAACGCCCTCGCCCAGCAGGTCGTCGAGGTTCTTGACGCTCATCCGGCTCAGAGCTTCGAGCCGACGAGCTTGATCAGGTCGGCGAGGCGGTTGGAGTAGCCCCACTCGTTGTCGTACCAGCCGACGACCTTGACCTGGTTGCCGATCACCTTGGTGAGCGGCGAGTCGTAGATGCAGGAGGCCGGGTCGGTGACGATGTCCGAGGACACGATCGGGTCGACCGAGTAGCGCAGGATGCCGGCCAGCGGGCCCTCGGCGGCGGCCTGGTACGCAGCGTTGATCTCGTCGACGGTGGCCGACTTCTTCAGGGTGACGGTGAGGTCGGTGGCCGAGCCGGTCGGGACCGGGACGCGCAGCGCGTAGCCGTCCAGCTTGCCGAGCAGCTCCGGCAGCACGAGGCCGATCGCCTTGGCCGCGCCGGTCGAGGCCGGGACGACGTTCAGGGCGGCGGCGCGGGCGCGGCGCAGGTCCTTGTGCGGGCCGTCCTGCAGGTTCTGGTCCTGGGTGTAGGCGTGGATCGTGGTCATCAGGCCCTGCTCGATGCCGAAGGCGTCGTTGAGGACCTTGGCCAGCGGGCCGAGGCAGTTGGTGGTGCAGGACGCGTTCGAGATGATCGTCTGCGAGCCGTCGTACTTGTCGTCGTTCACGCCGAGGACGACGGTCAGGTCCTCGCCCTTGGCCGGCGCGGAGATGATGACCTTCTTCGCGCCGCCGGCGATGTGCGCCTTGGCGGCGTCGGCGTTGGTGAAGAAGCCGGTCGACTCGACGACGACGTCCACGCCCAGGTCGCCCCAGGGCAGGTTCGCCGGGTCGCGCTCGGCGAGGGCCTTGATGGTCTTGCCGTCGACGACGATGCCCTCGTCGCTGACGCTGACCTCGCCCGGGAAGCGGCCGAGGATCGAGTCGTACTTGAGCAGGTGGGCCATGGTCGCGACGTCGCCGAGGTCGTTGAACGCGACGACCTCGATGTCGTGACCGCTCGCCTTCACGGCACGGAAGAAGTTGCGGCCGATCCGGCCGAAGCCGTTGACACCTACGCGAACGGTCACTGCTGCCACTCCTCTGGTGTTGATCACGGCGGCGGCGCGGCGGCCGCCGGCCGCTGAAGTTGGTCACTGCGGAAGTTCCCCGGGGCGCCCGCCCCGGACGACTTCTGCGACTTCCGGAATCGGTGCAACCCTAGCGTGCGGGCCCCGTTGCCCCGGACTGCCCTGACGAGACTTCCACCACTGCCGGGAGACGTCAAGAATCGATTAAGAACCCAGCTCAGCCGGGTGAGCGACGGAAACGGGGCGGGCGCTCCCCCGGGCTTCGAGGGCGGGAGCGGACCACTCGCTTGATCGGTATTGGTGCGCCGGTTCACGCTGTCGGGACGGTTTCGCCGGGGCTCCTCGGCGGGGTCCGGCTGGAGCGCGGGCGGAGGACGGCCGCGGCGGTGGTTCGAGACGGGTGCCGGGGCAGCGCGGTTGGGGCAGTTTGCGCCGGAGACGCCGCGCGCTTTGCGGGGCCTGGGCGGTCGCGCGGCTGGCCGGGCGCGGCAGACGCCTGGCACTTCGCCGGGCCGAGCAGCTGCAAGCCAGACCGGGCACGGCCGACACCCGGCACTTCGCCGGGCCAGGCAGCTGCACGCCAGGCCGGAGCGCGACAGACACCCCGCACTTCGCCCGGGCCGAGCAGCCGCACGCCAGACCGGAGCGCGACAGACACCCCGCACTTCGCCGGGCCAAGCAGCCGCACGCCAGACCAGGCACGGCACTTCGCGAAGCCCGGCAGCCGCACGCCACACCGGCGCGCGACAGACACCTCACACTTCGCCGGGCCGAGCAGCCACACGCCAGACCAGGACGCGGCAGACACCCGGCACCTCGCCGGGGCCGGGCAGCCGCACGGCAGACCGGGCCCGGCGGAGCGGTCCGGCTAGCCGGGCTGCGGCAAGCCCGGGGTACGGCAACGCAGGATGCGGCACGCCTGAGCGCGGCGGGGACGGCAGGCCGAACTGCGGCAAGCCTGCGGTACGGCAAGCCCGGGGTATGGCCAGCCGGGATGCGGCGAATCCGCGGTCCGGCAAGGCGGGGTACGGCAGGCCCGGGGTGGCATGCCCGGGGTTCGGCAGGCCGAGGCGTGGCAGGCCGGGCTGCCAGTTGTCCCGAGCGCTGGCGGCGTGGCCGCGAGACTGGCAGTCAGTTGAACCGTCCAGCTGCCATCTGCCGCGTGCCGCTGGTCAGGTTGGCACGGTGCTGGTTGCTATCCGGCCAGCTCCTTCTCCGCCGGGGTCCGGAACTTCGGCACTACTCGCGCCTCCCCCAGCCATTCGCTCAGCCTGGCCGCCTCGGCGTCCACTGCGGCGGCTTTCTCGGAACCGATGTCCTCCAGCAGGCGGACCGCGACTTCTCCGGACGGGCGGTGGCCCCAGGCTCCGACGATCCGGCCGTCGCTCCAGACTGTCGGGCCGATGTTGCCGCTGCGGTCGAACAGCGCGGAGCGGTGCGAGCCGACGTACCAGTCCCGGGACTGCCAGCCCATGGCGGTCGGGTCCAGGGCAGGGAGCAGGGCGATCCACGGCTCGGGCGCGGCGACGGGGGCCAGGTCGTCGGGCAGGGCGAGGGCCGGTTCGCCGTCCAGGTCGACCTCGGCGGGGGCGATGGCGGTCAGTGCCTTTTTCGTCTGGACTGCCGTCCAGCCGGTCCACCAGCGGAGGTCGGTGACTGGAGCCGGGCCGAAGGCGTATAGCCATCTCCGCGCCAGCGCGGCTCGGGCTTCGTCCTCGGAGAGTCCGGGCCAGGCGAAGGTGCCGGGACGGCTGGGTCCGGGGAGAGTGCCGGGGGCCGAGTGGTTCGGCTGTTCAGCAGCGCCAGAGGCAACGCGACCTGACTGCCCAGTGGCTCTGCGCTCGGAGCGACCCGCTTGCCCAGCCAGCCAATCAGTCAGCGGGGACCAGTGGTACTGCGTGCTCTGCCAACTCCCCCGCGGGCGGCCTCGCACGATGCGGCCTTCCGCGGCCAGCTGGAACAGCACCCGGCTGGTGACGTTGCCCGTCGACTCGTACGGCTTTCCCTTCGCCATCACCAGTTGCTGACGCAGGCGCGGTTCGTCGTCCGCCAGCTGCTGGGCGGTTGCCGAGCCTCTGGCGCGCAAGGCTTTTTCGACGCTCGCCATCACCTCGTCCAGCCATTCGCCGGGACGCGGCACGTTCTCCGGATGTCCCTGAGTGCCCAGCTGCTTTTCCAGCAGACGTCGTTGGCGGGCGGCGATGTCGTACGAACACGCGGCCTGCACCAAACCAGCCGTGGCGAGGTCGGTGACGAAAACCGTGCGCCGCATGCCGAGGATGCGCAGGAGGGTGCGTCGGGTGTACAGCGCGTCCTCGACGTCGGCGACCGACATCGCGTGCACGCGGGCCCACGCGGACAGGTACACCGAAGCGGGATCGGTGGCGTGCAGCGCGACGACGCCGTCGACTGCTTCCTCGACGGTCGTCGCCCGGGCCGCTAGGCGGTGGCGGACGCCGAGGCGGGCCCGGCGTTGGGCGAGGGTCATCTTCACGACCCGATTCTTACCAGGCAGGTCCGACAAAAAACTCATCTGCGCTGGTCAGAAGCTTGGAAAACAAAAAGCCGCCTGGCCGCGGAAGCGGCGACCGGGGCGGCGGAGCAAGGCCAGTGCAGCAGATCGTGACCAGGACCAGCGCGGGAAGGCCGAGGCGACCGGCCCGGCAACGCGCCTCGGCGGAAGATGCGGCGACGACGAGGCGGGCCGGGTCCCACCGGTGCGTCGAACAGCGGATGCCCTTGCCGCGCCTAGCCTAGGACCGCCGGGCACGCCAAAGGTTCTAGGTGACTCCCGGGCACGCCAAAGGTTCTAGGTGACTCCCGGGCACGCCAAAGGTTCGAAGTGGCTCCCTGCCGCGCCAAAGGTTCGAGGCGACTCCCGGCCGCAATGCCTGCCGGAAAGAGCAGTCTGTCCACTGTGGACTCACGGAGCACCCCACGATCAGGCCGGTTGCTCCTCCTCCGAAGGAAACTCCGCCGACGGGGAAGACGTTGTGCGGCTGAACATCCGCGTCGCCGAAAGCCGGGCCACCCCGTCGGGGTCCCCGAGGTCGTCGAGGGAGTTCCGGATCGTCGCGTCCACCGACAGGTACTTCCGCCCGGCCCGCAGGTCCGCGTCGTTGCGCAGCCGCACGATCAGCGGGAATTCCGCCAGCGCGCCCGCGTCGAAGAGGCCCGTCGTGTAGATCAGCTGCACGCCCAGCGCCTCCGCCACGGCCCGCTGCAGTTCCAGCAGGTATCCGGCGGAAGCGCGGCCGATCGGGTTGTCCAGGAACAGCACGCCCGAATGCCGGTTCCGCGCCTTGCCCCGGTTGTTGGCGCGCAGCGCGGCGAGCGTGCAGTACAGGATGATCGCCGCGGTCAGCTGCTGGCCGCCGGAGAACACGTCGCGGATTTCCGACACCCGCTGGCGTTCGGTGCGCAGCACGGAGTCCGGTTTGAGCATGTCGACCCGGTACCCCTTGGGCGCGGCGACGTGCACCCCGCGCAGCACCAGCGACAGGCCGTCGCGCTTCACGTCGCGGCCGTCGGCGGTCTTGCCCGCGGCTGCCTCGTCGACGACCTCGCCCAGTTTTTCCGCCAGCACATGGTCTTCCAGCTCGGTGAACCGGATCCGCAGGAACTCCTGGCCGGACCAGTCGCCGAGCCCGTCCGGCAGCCGCGACACCCGCTGCGCCGACCGCAGGGTGCGCAACGCGCCTTCGACCATGCCCTGCAGCCGCGTGATGATGCCGCCGCGGTGCCGGTCGATCTGCGCGAGGTCGTCGGTGAGCGTCCGCAGCCGGGGGCGCAGCGCCTCGCTCCATTCCGCCGCATGCGCGGGAAGCTGGTCCCGCTTCACGGAAATCACCTGCTGCCGTACCGGTGTGCTGAGTTTTTCGAAGCGTTTTTCGGTCGCGTACTGCGCCAGCTGGTCCGCCGCGGCGCGCACCCGGCGATCGCCGGAATCGGCTGCCGCCTGCGCGTCGTTCAGGACGGTGTTGAGCTGGTTGTACCGGGTCCGCGCGGACTCGACGTCGCCGTCGTAGGGCTCCGCGGGCTCCTCCGAACGCAAGTGCGCCAACGATTCCGACAGCAATCCGAAGCCGGACGCCGAAGCCTTCGCCGCGTCGAGCGTCGCTTCCGCGGCGGCTCGGCGTTCCTGCAGCTCCTCCCATTTCCGGGCCGCCGCGGACACTTCCAGCGAGGCCGCGTCGATCAGTTCGAGGCCGTGCTCGATGTCGCGCGGCCGCTCGGCCGGAGAGGCGACGCCGGTCTGCAGGGGCAGCACGTCCAGCTCGGCCCGCCGCGTCGACACCAGACCGATCGCCTCGGTGCGTTCTTCCTCCAGCGCGTCGACAACCCGCCGCGCCCGCGCCAGCGCCGCCGCCCGGGTGGAAGCGTCCGATCCGTCGGGCGTCTCCAGCAGCGCCGCCGCGCGCACCCGGACCTCTTCGTCCAGCGCTTCCAAGGCGGACGACGCCGCGGCTTCGGCGGATTCAGCCTGCTCCAGCTCGGCGCGGAGATCGCTGCCGACCTCGACCTTCGCGTACGCCTCCGAAGCCGACGCGAAGGTGCGCCGCAACGCGTCCACCGGTTCCGAAGGCGCTTCGACGTCCTCCGGCAGCTCGGCCGCACCCGGCACCTCAGCCAGCTCGGACCGCGCGGTGGTGACGGTGCGACGGTGTCCGTCAGCGGTCCGCTGCTCCTCCGCCGCCTGCTCCCGCAACCGCGCCGCCCGGGCCGACGCCTCAGCCGCCGACGTCTCCGCGCGTTCCGCGATTTCCGTGGCCCGCTCGACCTCTTCGGTCCACTCCGCGACGCGCGCCGCCCTCGTGGCGAGTTCACCGAGCCGGCGCGCCTTCTCCTCGGCTTCGGCGGCCGCGGTCCGCAACGCCGGAACACGCTCGCGCAGCGCAGCGGCTTTTTCGCTCAACCGGGCGAATTCCGCTTCGGCCTGCGCGAGCGCGGTCTGCGCGGTCTCCCGGGCGACGCGAGCGCTTTCGGCCTGCTCGGCGAGCGTCCCGATCGCACCGGCCGGATAGTCCTCGCGCCAGGTCGTGAGCTTCCAGGTCAGTGCGCCATCGGCGGCGAGCGACTCCGACAGCTGTTCCAGCCGGCGCTGCCGTTCCGCGTGCCGCTGCGCCACGGCTTCCCGCTCGGTGTCGGCGGCTTCCTCGTCGTACATCGCCGGGTTCGGCGGCACCAGGAACTCGACGCCTGCCGCGGCCGGAACATCCGCCGTCTGGAACGCGTCCGTGGTCCCGACCGCGACGACCGCACTCGGCAGCAGCCGCGAAGACTCCAGCACCTCCCGCGCCCGCTTCACCTGCGCCGCGTCGTTCAGCAGCACTCCGGCGACGAGCTGCGGCATCCGCTCCAGCACTTCGGCGCGCCGCACGGAGTCCAGTTTGGACAGATACCGCCAGCCCGACCACGCGGTGATTCCGGCCTGTTCCAACGCGTCCAGCGCGGCCTGCACGTCCTCCGGCGGCGGCAGCAGCCCGCCCGACCCGAGCGCGGCCAGCGCCCGCTCGTCGGCCTGCTCCTCCATCCGCAGCGCGGTCTGTTCCTTCTCGACCGCCGCGCTCGCGTCACGCAATCGCTGCAGCAGCACCGGAAGGTCGCTCTCGAGCTTGACGTCGTCCGCGCCGAGCAGCTCCATCAACCGCGGTTCCGCGGCCAGCGCGTCGGTCCGCCGGTGCGCGCGTTCGAGGTCTTCGGCCGCGCGCACGAGACGGTCCTGAGTGGACCCGGCGAGCTGGTGCGCCTCGTTCACCGAGCGCTGCGCCGCTTGCAGATCCTCGCCGACCCGGTCGAGTTCCTGTTCCCGGCGAACGGATTCCGCCGCCGCGGCCTCGGCTTCCGCCCGCGCCGCCCGGGCCGCTTCCGCCACGTCCGCTCCGGACGGCAACAGTCCGCTTCGGACGGACTCGGAGATTTCCTCGCGCAGTTCGGCGATCCGCGACGACAACCCGCGTGCCTCGGCTCGACGGCCAGCAGCCAGGTTCGCCGCCTCGTCCCGCTCGGTTTGCGCCTTTTCCGCCTCGGCACGCAACGCGTCCGCGTGCGCCTCGGCCTTGTCCGCTTGCCGCTGCGCATCCCGCGCCAGCGCGAGCAAACCACGCCCCAGCGCGACCGCCGCCGCGTCCCGCGCGGCCAACGCCGGTTTCGCCTTCTCCTCGCGGTTTCCGACCAGCTCACGCAGGTCTTTCGCCTTGCGCGCCGCGTTCAACCGGTTCAGCACAGTCGCGGTCTCGCGCCACGCTTCGGCCTGCGTCTTCGCCTCGGCCAGCTCGCCGTCGACGCGCTCGCGTTCGAGCTGCGCTTCTTCCAGCCGCAGCACCGCGACCAGCCGCCGCAGCTCGGTGACGCCCGCGGTCAGCCGCCGATGGTCGCCCTCGGCGAGCTTTTCCGCGGTCCGCACCTCCTCGACGTGCTCTTCCAGCCCCGACAACCGCGCGTTCTCCAGCTCGTCGCGCGCGTGGATCCGCCCGGCCAGCTTGCTGAGGTCCTCCCGCGCGGATTCGGCGATCCGCCGCGAAGCCGCGGCCACGCTTTCCTCCTCGGCCAGCGGACCGAGCAGTTCCAGCGCGCCTTCGACGAATTCCTTCTCCGCCATCAGATCGCCGCGCTGCGCGAGGTTGTTCGCATACGTCGACACGACCTCGGCGAGGTCCTTCGGCTCGTCCTCGGACAGCACCGCGCGCAGCAGGAACTCCACGAACGCTTCGTCGGTGGAGAACTGGAACGCGTCGGCGGCCTCGCCCTCGCCCGCGTTCATCGCGCGCTGGTAGCGGAACAGTTCGGTGTCCAGGCCGAGCTGGTCGAGCCGTCCGGTCCACTCGTGGTGCCGGCGCGTCCAGAACAGCTCCAGCTCCGGTTCGGCCATCGCCGCGCTCGCGATCCGGTCGTGGAACCCGGACATGGTGAGCAGCCGGCCGTCCTCGGTCAGCGGCAGCGAATCGAGGCCGAGCTCGGCGGTCGGGCGGAAGCAGTACCAGGAGTCGACGAGGTTCTCCGAGTCCGCGGACGTCACGTGCCCGCGCCACTCCGACACCTTGCCGGTGATCACCCGCTGGCCGGTCTCGACGTGCAGCCATTCCAGCACCACGTGCGCGACGTCCTTGGCCGTCACGAACTTCTCCAGCACCTTCGTGCTGGTGGTGCCGACGACCTGGCGCCGCCCGGGCAGCATCACCGAGAAGATCAGCTTGATCAGCACGGACTTGCCGCCGCCGTTCTCCAGGAACAGCACGCTCGCCGGAGACGGGCGGCGCACCGGTCCGCCGGCGTGGATGCCCGCGGAGAACAGCGCGTCCTGCTTCGGCGCGGTGATCGTCGCCCCGACGCCGCTGAAGTCCAGTACCACGTCCTGGTACCGGGCGCCCGCCGGGCCCACCGAATGCAGGCGGACCCGCGAAAGCTCGTACATCCGTTTCCCCTCTTACTGCAGCGTGTCCGAGGCCGTCGCGCGCAGCGTTCCCCCCGGTCCGGCGACCGCGACGACGTCGAGCGCGAGCAGATCGTCGAACGCGGCGTCCGCGGCCAGCTCGCGCACCTGGATCTGATACCGCGGCGTCGTGCGGTAAGTGCCGCCCTGTTCGTCGCTCACCGGCACCAAAAAGCCTTGGTCGGCAAGGAATCGCAGCGCGCGCGACACCATGCCGCGCGTGGTGTCCGCCGCCATCCGGCCGTCCTTCGTCGCCGCCGCGGCCGGACGACGAGCGTACGCGCGCCACGCCTGCTCCAGCTCCGGCGCGTCGGCCAGCGGGTCGTTGTTCGCCTCGGCCAGCTGCGCCCGCTCGTCGAGCACGCGCGCCGCTTCGCGGACCATCGCGTCTACCTGCTCGACGCTGACGCGGCCGATGTAGGTGTCGTTGGCCAGGTCGTCCGGGCGCGGATAGCCGAGCGCGGCCGTCGCGAGGTGGATCAGGCCGTGCAGCACCTTTTCCGTCTCGCGCCGCTCGCGGATCTTGGCTTGCCGCGCGTAGCTGTCCATCTTGATCTCGAAGACGGACTCGTCGGTGGCCGCGAGCACGCATCCGGCCTGCTGGGTCACCTCGAGCACCATCAGCCCGAGCCCGGACGCGACCGCGTGCGTGAGCGCCTTGAACGCGTTGTCCTCGCTGTAACGGCGCACCAGCTCGCCGTACACGACGTCGCGGGCGGGGAGCTGCTTCGGGCGCATCCCGAACGCGACGAGGCGCGCGGCGGCCTCGGCGTCGACGCTCGTGTGCGTCACCGGCATCAGGCGACCTCCTCGGTCTCGTCGTCCGCTCGTTCGACCTCCGCGGTGGACAGCAGCAGGTCGGCCCCGCCGAACTCCGGGTCGTCGAGCAGAGTGCCGTCGTCGACGGCGAGCAGCACGTGGCGTTCCCCCTGCCGGCGCGCCGCGCCGACCTCGGGACTGTAAGCGTGCAGGGCACGCAGCGCGACCAGGGACGCCAGGTTCGGCTGCCCGGATCGGCGCGCGTCCTCCAGCAGCCCGGACAGCCGGCGCGGCACGTCGGGCAGGTCGAGCAGTTCGTCGGCGAGCCGCCACACGTCGTCGCCGAACCGGTCGGTCGCCTCGGCGGGCACCAGCTCCGGTTCCGGCACCTCGCCGACCAGCTGGTCGCGCTCCGGGGCGGGCCGCAGCAGCAGCGACACGAGCGAGGACAGCGACGGCACGACCGGCGTCGCGATCCCGGCGACGGCGTGGAAGAAGTGCTCCGCGGGCGCGGTGGCGTCGGCGAGCGGCATCCCGAGCGTCGGCATCAGGAGCTGGCCGAACAGGTCGATAGTGGCGCGCTGCGGCGGTCCGGAGAACTGCTGGCGGTCCTGTTCGGCGCGGAAGACCGCACCGGCGTCGGCCAGCCGCGACTGGAGCCGGGTGTGCCGCCGGATGCAGTCGGCGACGATGTCGACCAGCTCGGCCGCGCGGCGCTTGTGGTCGGGGTCCTCGGATTCGTCGCGCGCGGTGGTGATGTTCTTCAGGATCGCGTTCTCCGCTCGGAACCGGGACTCGATGTGCCCGAGCGCCGATTCGATCAGCTCCGGCACCTCCTGTTCCCAGTCGACCGCGCGCACGTCGCGGCGGGTCGCGTCGAGCTTCGCGCGCAGCGTCTCGCCGTACTGCACGGTGCGGTAGCGCGCCTGCTCCGCGGCGAGCTTCGCGTCGGCGAGGCGGCCGCGGTTGATCAGGTTCTCCAGCTTCACCTCGGCCGCGATCTGCGCTGATTCGACGTCCGTGTCCAGCGCGCCGACCAGCACGTTGATCGCCTCGTCGGTGGCGCGCAGGTACACCTCGCCGTCCGGGGCGGCGAGTTCGACGAGCAGCTTGAAGTCGAACTGGCGGCGCTGGTAGCCGCCGGGGCCGAGCGAGCCGTACACGCGCCGGAAGCCGCGGTCGGTGGTGCCGACGTTGATCAGGTTGTCCAGCACCCACTTGGCCACGCGCACGTGCTCTTCCGGCGTCCGCGACGGCGCCTGCAGCGAGATGAAGGGCAGCAGCCGGTCGATCACCTGGTCGTGCCCGGCCCCGGTGTCGAAGTCCATCGCGATGGTGACCTGGTCGATCGTGTGCAGCGCGATCTCGGCCATCTGGTACACCGTGGCGTCGGCCCAGTCGAGCTTCGCCTTGCGCGCGTCGAGGTCGTGCAACGGCGCGGTGCAGGCGAGCGCCTTCAGCCGACGGGTCAGCCCCTCGTCGGCGAGCCCCGCGGCGCCCATCTCGTCGTATCGCACAGCAGGTCAGGCTAGTCGGCCCGGCCGAGCGCCCGCACACGCGGACGGCTAGCGTGGCCGGCATGCGGGAGATGGCCAGGGCGGAGTGGTGGAAGTTCGCGAGCGAGGGCACGCGGACCGGGATGCTGGGGATCGTGCGGGCCAACGGCGCCCCGGTCGTCACGCCCGTGTGGTTCTTGCTGAACGAGGGCCCGAACGGCGACGAACTGATCTTCACCACCGGCACCGACACGCTCAAAGGCAAGGCCCTGCGCCGCGACCCGCGGCTCTCGCTCGCCGTCGACGACCAGCGGCCGCCGTTCTCCTACGTCCAGTTCACCGCAGAAGCGGAACTGCACCACGACCTCGACGAAATGCTGGAGTGGGCCACCCGGCTCGGCGCGCGGTACATGGGCGAGGAGAACGGCCCGGCCTACGGCAAGCGCAACGCGGTCCCGGAAGAATCCCTCGTCCGGGCGAGGATCACCAAAGTGATCGCACGGGCGGACATCGCAGGGTTCTGACCGGCCGGTCCATTCTCTTCGCGCTCCGCGGTCACGACTGCGGAGCGTGATGCTGCGATCGCACTATTGACACCACCCCCGTCGAGGGTGTGTGATCTCTCCCGATAAATAGGAAAGTTTCCTAACGAAGACGTTCTCTCCCCCGCCGCCGCCCCGATCCCCCTCACGCAGGAGGCCCCCGTGGCACGACGCTCGACGTTGAGCGCGCTGTTCGCCGGTACCGCGGCGACCGCGCTCGGCTGCGCACTGCTGGCCCCCGTGACCGCCACCGCGGCCACCGGGGACTACGAGTCCGAGGACGCGACGCTTTCCCAGGCCAAGATCGCCACGAACCACGCCGGCTACTCCGGCAAGGGATTCGTGGACTTCGACAACGTCGTCGGCAGCTACGCCGACTATTCGGTCAACGCGGCACAAGCCGGCACGCACACGCTGACTTTCCGCTACGCCAACGGGACTTCCGACGACCGGCCGATGAAGCTCGTGGTCGACGGCGGCGACAAAGGCACGGTTTCCTTCCCCAGCACCGGTTCCTGGACGACCTGGAAGACCGTCGCCGCGACGGTCCAGCTCACTGCGGGCGTCAACCATGTGCGCACCGTTTCGGCGTCCGCGAACGGCGGGCCCAACACCGACAAGATCACCGACAGCTTCAGCGCCCCGGTCGACACCGAACCGCCGACGCCGCCGAAGAACTTCCAGGTGTCGAACATCCGGCCCACCGCGGCGGATTTCCGGTGGGATCCGGCGACGGACAACGTCGGCGTCACGCGGTACGAGATCAACCGCGGCGGCAACACGCTCAAGGTCGTGGACGGCAAGACCACGTCGGCGACCGTCGACCAGCTGACGCCGAACACGTCGTACGACATCTCGGTGATCGCCTACGACGCGGCGGGCAACCCGTCCCAGCCGAGCAACGTCGTCGGCGTGAAAACCCCGCCCAGCGACGACAAAACCCCGCCGAGCGTGCCGGGTTCGCTGAAGGTCACCGGCAGCACTTCGGACAGCATTTCGTTGTCCTGGAAGGCTTCCACCGACGACAGCGGCTCGATCGCGAGCTACGACGTGTATCAGGGCAAGGACGTCGTCTCGACCACGACGCAGACTTCGGCGACCGTCACCGACCTCAAGCCGAACACGTCGTACACGTTCACCGTGAAAGCGCGTGACCCCAACGGAAACACGTCCGCGGCGAGCAATGCGGTCACCGCGAAGACCACCGGCAGCAGCGGCGCGGGCGGCGGAATCCCCTCGTACGACAAGGACATCGCGAAGGTCGACCTCGGCTGGTCGGTCGGTTTCCTGCCGAACGGCAACGCCTTGGTGACCGAACGGGACCGGTTCGAACTGCTGCAGATCACCCCGGACGGCGAGAAGACGACGCTCGGCAAGATCCCCGGCGTGGTCACCACGAACGGCGAGGGCGGGCTGCTCGGGCTGGCGATTTCGCCGCAGTGGAACACCGACCACGCGGTGTACCTGTACCACACGTCCTCGAGCGACAACCGGATCGTGAAGGTCACCTACGACGGCACCACGCTGTCGAAGACCACCACTCCGGTGCTGACCGGGATGGCGAAGAACCAGTACCACAACGGCGGCCGGATCGCATTCGGCCCGGACGGCAAGCTGTACGCCACCGTCGGCGACGCGAAGGTCAAAGCCAACGCGCAGAACAAGAGTTCGCTCAACGGCAAGATCCTGCGGCTCAACCCGGACGGTTCCGCGCCGAGCGACAACCCGTTCTACGCCACCGGCGGCAACGCGCGGTACGTCTGGAGCTACGGGCACCGCAATCCGCAGGGCCTGGCCTGGGATTCGCAGGGGCGGCTGTGGTCGTCGGAATTCGGCGAGAGCAGCCAGGACGAGCTGAACCTGATCCAGAAGGGCGGCAACTACGGCTGGTCAGCCTGCGAGGGCACGATCGGCGACTGCAAGGGGACGATCGCGCCGAAGAAGACGTGGCCGACCTCGCAGGCCGGACCGTCGGGCATCGAGATCGTGAACGACTGGATCTACATCGCGGCGGTGACCGGCAAACAGCTGTTCGTCACGCAGATCAAGGGCGACAGCGTCGGCGATGTGTCGGCGGTGTTCTCTGGCCGCTGGGGCCGGCTGCGCTCGGTGACCAAGACCCCCGACGGGCATCTGTGGGTGACCTCGACGAACAACGACAAGCTCGGCGGCACGCCGGACACCATCGACAACGTGGTGGTGCAGCTGAAGTTCCCCGGCGCGGCGCTCGCCGGATAAGCCGCGGCAGGGGTGACCGGAGCGGCGCCGGTCACCCCTGCCGCACCTCATTCTTTCACCAGTTCATAACAGCGGACGCGGGCCTTCGCGTCGAAAACCGGGACCGTGACCATGATTTCGTCCGCACCGGTCTGCTTCCCCAGCTCCGCCAGCCGCGCCTGGACCTGCTCCCGTTCGCCGTACGCCTGCGCCGCGCGGAATTGCTCGAGCTGCGGAACCATCTCCGGCGCGATCTCGTAACCAGCGGCTTCCTCCGGCGTGAGCATCGGCTGGTCTCCCCCGCCGCCGGCGAGCAGGTGGGATTTGAGCACGTTCATCGGCCCGGACAGGTATTCGGCCTCAGCCTCGGTGTCCGCGCAGATCGTCTCGACACACAGCAGCACGTACGGTTCGGAACGCCACTTCGAGGGCTGGAACTTCTCCCGGTACCGCTCCAGCGAGGCGGCGGTGTTGTCCGGCCGGATGTGATGCGCGAACGCGATCGGCAACCCGCGCTCGGCGGCGACCTCCGCACCCGCCGGACTGGAGCTGAGCAGCCACGGCTCCGGCACGGTCACTCCGCCCGGGAGCACCTTGTCGCTGCCGAGATGCTGCAGAAGCTCGTCGACGTCGGCGTGGTAGTCGGCTTCCTGAGCCGGCTCGGCTCCGCGGCGCAACGCGCGGATGATCACCGGATCGAGCGCACCGGGCCCGCGGCCGACCCCGAGATCGACCCGCCCGCCGGTGAGCGCGGACAGCGTCCCGAACTGCTCCGCCAACGCGAACGGCGCGTGGTTGGGCGCGAGCACCCCGCCGGACCCGACCCGGACCCGGGACGTGACCGCGCCCGCGTGCGCCGCGAGCACCTGCGGGGAGGCGCTGGCGATCGCCGGGGAACCGTGATGCTCGGCGAACCAGAGCCGGCGGTAGCCGAGGTCGTCCAGCCGCCGCGCGACGGAGCCGAGCGGCTCGAGCGCCGCCGCGGCCGACTGCCCGGCTTCGACCAGCGCGAGTTCAAGAGCGGAGAGCGGCAGATCGATCATGCCCCCTACGGTAGCGAATCCGGCGGGGCGGCGGGGGTGATTTGTCCATTGTGGACGAAGTCGTGGCGGGCGGGCTTCGGGGCGGGCGGTCGTTTTCGGGGAGTGCGACGGAATGCGCAGAGTGGAGTGGGGAGTTGCTGCGGAAGTCGCAACGGAACGCTCGCGGGACGCTGGGATGGCGCCGGGCTCGGATAGCGCTGGGGGGTCTTCGGGCGGGTGTGCCGTCGTGGGGTTTGTGCTGGTTCTCACCGGCATCCACGAGCCTCGCGCCCACGCTCGACGCGGCACCGGTCAGGCCGGTCAGGTGGGGCTTGGCGGATGCTTCTCCCCCGCCTGGCCGTCCCGCCGGACTGGGATGCGAACTTCTCTCGCCAACTCACCCGGCAGGCACTTCTCCACCAGCCCGTTTCACCCCGCCCAGCGGGGCTCCGAGCGCGCACTCCGCTTACCAACCCACCAACGAGCTGGCCGCGGCACTCCGCCCCGCTCGCGAACCTCAGAAACCGCTTCGCCCACCAGCCCAGCGAGCCTCAGCACGCACACTCCCCTCGCCAACCCACCAACAAGCTGACCGCGGCACCCCCTCCCCATCAACCCACACGCGAAACCTCAGAAGCCGCTTCGCCCAGCGAGCCTCAGAACGCGCACTTCCCGCAGCCAACCCACCAACAAGTCGGCTACGGCGCCCTCCCGCTCGCCCACCCGTGGAGCCTCAGGAACCGCTTCGCCCGCCCAGCGAGCCTCAGAGCGCACACTCCCTCACCAACCCACCAACAAGCTGGCCACGGCACTTCCTCCCCGCTCGCCCACCCGCGGAGCCTCAGGAGCCGCTTCGCCCCGCCTAGTCGCTGGGCGGCGCATGAGGGTGCGCATTTCCCGCGGCCAACCCGCCGACGGGTTGACGGCGGCCACTTCTCCCCACGAACCCACCCGCGGAGACTCGGGGGCCGTTTCTCCTCCGCCTAGTCGGCTGGCGGAGTGTGCCTCGCAGTGCCCGGCCGCAGCCGGTTCAGGCGGGCTGCCAAGCTACGACGCTCGGCGGTCCGGACCGTCGTGAGTGGTGGCGCCGGTAAGAACCGGCGCAAACACGCACGATCCCCCCGCTCCCCTGGCAAGCCCGCGCATCGGCCGAGGCCGTCTCATCCCGCACAAGGTGACTGGCCATGGCTCCAGCCCACAGCGCTGGGCAGCCACGCGCGGCAAGCCGCCGGGAAGGGCCTCGGCAAGCCCGGCCGCCAGCAGGGGTCAGGCTTCTTCTTCCAGCATTTCCGGGGTGACCGCCGATTCGGTGTCCGGGATGTTCAGTTCCTTCGCCCGCTTGTCCGCCATCGCGAGGAGCCGCCGGATCCGGCCAGCTACCGCGTCTTTCGTCATTTGCGGGTCGGACAGCTGGCCGAGTTCCTCGAGGGACGCCTGGCGGTTCGACAAGCGCAGGCGGCCGGCGGCGAGCAGGTGGTCCGGGGCGGTGTCGCCGAGGATCTCCAGGGCTCGCTCCACCCTCGCGGCCGCGGCGACCGCGGCTCGGGCCGAGCGGCGGAGGTTCGCGTCGTCGAAGTTCGCGAGGCGGTTGGCAGTCGCCCGGACCTCGCGGCGCATCCGGCGTTCTTCCCACTGCAGCACGCTCGTGTGCGCGCCCAGGCGGGTCAGCAGGGCGCCGATCGCGTCGCCGTCGCGGACCACGACCCGGTCCGCTCCCCGGACCTCGCGGGACTTCGCCTGGATGCCCATCCGCCGGGCAGCGCCGACCAGGGCCAGGGCCGCTTCCGGGCCGGGGCAGGTCACTTCCAGGGACGACGAGCGGCCCGGCTCGGTCAGCGAGCCGTGGGCCAGGAAGGCGCCGCGCCAGGCCGCTTCGGCGTCGGCCACTCCGCCGGACACCACGGCGGCGGGCAGGCCGCGCACGGGGCGTCCGCGCTGGTCGATCAACCCGGTCTGGCGCGCCAGGCCCTCGCCGTCCTTCACCACGCGCACGACGTACCGCGTCCCCTTGCGCAGGCCGCCGCTCGCGGTGATCACGTGCACGTCCGAATGGTGCCCGTAGAGCTCGTGGATCTCCTTGCGCAGCCGCCGCGCGACCGAACCCGTGTCCAGCTCCGCCTCGACCACCACCCGGCCGGCCACGATGTGCAGGCCGCCCGCGAAGCGAAGCAGCGACGCGACCTCCGCCCGGCGCGGCCCGATCTTCGTGATCTCGAGCCGGCTCAGTTCGTCCTTCACCGCGGCGGTCATCGCCATGTACTGCCCCTCCTGCCTTTCGCTGCGCGCCCGCCGTCACCCACAGTGCTCCCCGCCGAGGCCCAATGCCTCTCGCATGCACTGGGCGAGCGCACCAGGATCATGCCGTCCCGCCACGACCGGGTCGGCCACCGCCCCCAGGCAGGCCCTGGCTCCGAGGCGTTCGGCCGCCCGGCGCAGGCTTGCCGGGTCAGGGACGGAATCACGGTCCGCGACGACGGCGTCGACCCGCAGCGCGGGCGCGTGTTCGAAGAGTACGTCCAAATGCCGCTCCGGGGAGAATCCGCCGGTTTCCCCCGGTTGGGGGACCAAGTTCAGCACGACGACCTTCGTCGCCGTCGTGCGGACGAGCGCGTCGTGCAGATCCGGGACCAGGAGATGCGGCAGCACGCTGGTGAACCACGAGCCGGGGCCGAGGAACACGACGTCCGCCGCCAGCACCGCCTCGATCGCCTCCGGGCAGCCGCGCGGCGGGCGTTCCTGGCGTCCGGCCGGGTGCAGCGAGATGCGGTGCACCTGGCCGGGCGTGCTGGCGACCGCGACCTGGCCGCGGATGCGCCGGATCGCGTCCGGGTCCTCGCTGTCCAGGCCGCTGACCTCGCCCTCGATCTCCAGCGGCTCCGGCGACATCGGCAGCACCCGGCCGGAGATGCCCATCAGCCTGCTCGCCTCGTCGAGCGCGGCCACCGGGTCGCCGAGCACCTCGAACAGCCCGGCGAGCAGCAGGTTGCCGACGGCGTGCCCGGCGAGCGCGCCGTCGCCGCCGAAGCGGTGCTGGAACACCTCCGCCCACAGCCGCCCGCCGTCCTCCGCGGCGAAGGCGGCGAACGCCTGGCGCAGGTCGCCCGGCGGCAGCAGCCCCAGTTCGCGCCGCAGCCTGCCGGACGACCCGCCGTCGTCGGCCACCGTCACCACCGCCGTGACGGCGCGGGTGATCCGCCGGAGCGCGGTCAACGTCGCGTGCAGCCCGTGTCCTCCGCCCAGCGCCACCGCGCGCACGTCACTCCCGGCCAAGATCCCGGTGCACCACCTTTACTGCCATGCCGTCCTCATTGGACAGTCTCTGGGCGAGTTCCTCGGAGATCGCGACGCTGCGGTGCTTGCCGCCGGTGCAGCCGACCGCGAGCGTCAGGTACCGCTTGCCCTCGCGCTTGTAGCCCGCGCCGATGAGCCGCAGCAGCTGGTGGTAGCGGTCGAGGAATTCCTCGGCGCCTTCCTGCGACAGCACGTAGTTGCGCACCTCGCCGTCGAGGCCGGTGTGCTCGCGCAGCTCCGGGATCCAGAACGGGTTCGGCAGGAACCGCACGTCCATCACCAGGTCGGCGTCCATCGGCAAACCGTACTTGTAGCCGAACGACAGCACGGTGACGCGGGTCTGCGTGCTGGCCTCGGAACCGAACGCGTCCTCGATCTTCGCGCGCAGGTCGTGCACCGACAGCGCGGACGTGTCGAGCACCAGGTCGGCCTCCTCGCGCAGCGGCGAAAGCAGCTTGCGCTCGGCGGTGATGCCGTCGGCGAGCCTGCCGTCGCCCTGCATCGGGTGGCCGCGGCGGACCGATTCGAAGCGGCGCACCAGCACCGCGTCGGTGGCCTCCAGGAACAGCACGCGCGGTTTGTACCCTCGCGCGTCCAGGTCCTTGATCACCGAGGCCAGGTCGTCGGTGAACGCGCGCGACCGCACGTCCATCACCACCGCCACCTTCGTGATCGCGCCCCGCGCCTGCGCGCCGAGCTCGACCATGGTGGCGATCAGCTCCGGCGGCAGGTTGTCGACCACGAACCAGCCGAGGTCCTCCAGGCATTTCGCCGCCGTGGAGCGGCCCGCGCCGGAGAGGCCGGAGACGACCGCGACCTCCATCCCGCTGCCTCGTTTTTCCTCTTCCGCACTCACGTGTGCTTCCTTCCCGATCACGACCCCTGGTCCCCTCCCGGTACTGCCCGCGGTGCGGCGCCGGTCTCCCCGGCCAGTGCCGCCACCACGGCCTCGGCAGTGCGCCTGCCGAAACCGGGCACCGCTTCGATTTCCTCGACCCGGGCCTGTTTGAGCTTCTTCACCGAGCCGAAGTGCTTGATCAGCGCGGTGCGCCGAGCCTGCCCGAGTCCGGGCACACTGTCCAATTCGGACGCCTGCATGCGTTTGGCGCGCTTTTCGCGGTGGTAGCGAATGGCGAACCGGTGCGCCTCGTCGCGCAGCCGCTGCAGCAGATAGAGCGCGTCGGACGTGCGCGGCAGGATCATCGGGTCCGGCTCTCCGGGCAGCCACACCTCTTCGAGCCGCTTCGCGAGCCCGACGACTGCGATGTCGGTGATGCCCAGTTCCGCGAGCACGTCCGCGGCCGCGGTGGCCTGCGGGCCCGCGCCGTCGACGACCAGCAGGTTCGGCGGGTATGCGAACTTGCGCGGGCGGCCGGTCTCCGGATCGATCCCGGCGCGCACCGGCCGGACCGCCTCGTCCCCCGGTTCCTCGCCGTCGGAAGCGGCTTCCGGAGCGGTTTCCGTTGCCTCGGCCGCGTTTTCGGCCGTTTCCTTGAGGTACCGGTAGAACCGCCGCCGCACGACCTCGGCGATGGACGCGACGTCGCCCTCGGTCGCCGCCTCGCGCAGCGCGAACTTGCGGTACTCGGACTTGCGCGGCAGCCCGTCCTCGAACACCACCAGCGACGCCACGACGTCGCTGCCCTGGATGTGGCTGATGTCGATGCACTCGATGCGCAGCGGCGCGCTGTCGAGCGCCAGGTAGTCCTGGAGTTCCTGCAGTGCCGCGGACCGCGCGGTGAGATCGCCCGCGCGGCGCAGCTTGTGCTGGGTGAACGCTTCCTTGGCGTTGCGCTCCACCGTTTCCGCGAGCGCCTTCTTGTCGCCGCGCTGCGCGACCCGCAGCCGCACCCGCGAACCGCGCAGACCGGACAGCCATTCGGCGACCGCGTCGGCGTCCGCGGGCAGCTCCGGCACCAGCACCTCGCGCGGGACGACCGGACCGGTCTCGACGTCGTCGCGGCCCGCGCGATCGGATTCCTCGCCGTAGAACTGGGTGAGGAAGTGGTCGACCAGCGCCGGGACGTCCATTTCCTCGGCCTTGTCGATCACCCAGCCCCGCTGCCCGCGCACCCGCCCGCCGCGCACGTGGAACACCTGGACGGCCGCCTCCAGTTCGTCGTGCGCGAAGGCGACTACGTCGGCGTCCGTGCCGTCGCCGAACACCACGGCCTGTTTTTCCATCGCACGCCGCAATGCGCCCAGGTCGTCCCGCAGCCGCGCGGCGCGCTCGAACTCCAGCTCCTCCGACGCCTGCGCCATCTCGCGTTCGAGCCGCTTCACCATCGCGTCCGTGCGGCCGGCGAGGAAGTCGCAGAAGTCCTCGACGATCGCCCGGTGCTCCTCGGCGGTCACCCGGCCGACGCACGGGGCCGAGCACTTGTCGATGTAGCCGAGCAGACACGGCCGCCCGATCTGCCCGTGCCGGCGGAAGACTCCCGCGGAACAGGTGCGGGCGGGGAAAACGCGCAGGAGCAGGTCGAGCGTCTCGCGGATCGCCCACGCGTGCGAGTACGGCCCGAAGTAGCGGACGCCCTTCTTGCGCGCGCCGCGGTAGACGTGCAGCCGGGGGAATTCCTCGTTCAGCGTGACCGCGAGGACCGGATAGCTCTTGTCGTCGCGGTAGCGGACGTTGAACCGGGGGTCGAATTCCTTGATCCAGTTGTACTCCAGCTGGAGCGCCTCGACCTCGGTGCCGACCACGGTCCACTCGACGCTCGCCGCGGTGGTGACCATCTGCCGCGTGCGCGGATGCAGGCCGGACAGGTCGGCGAAGTACGAGTTCAGCCTGCTGCGCAGGCTCTTCGCTTTGCCGACGTAGATGACCCGCTTGGCGTCGTCGCGGAACTTGTAGACGCCAGGCGAGTCCGGGATGCTCCCCGGCTGAGGTCGGTAGGTGGTCGGATCAGCCACGTGCCCCACTGTATGGCGAGGGTCCGACAGTTTCCGTGAGACCCCGGGTGCGGGGCGCGAGAAGGCGGCTGCTTCGTTCTCTCAGCCGAGCTGCTCCGCCGAGTCCAGCAGGTACCGGGGCAGCTTGGTGCTCGCGGCCAGGACTTCGACGCCCACCAGCTGCCCGCTCTCGCCGAAGTCGAGATTGATCATTCCGCCGACGGCGTCCTCGTCGCAGGCGTACATGTACGCCGACTTGGCGGGATCGCCCGGGGCCACGAAATAGACGTAGGCCGCATCGACCGTCCGGTCGTAGGTGACTCTGAGGTCCGCCACGGCTTCTCCCTCTTTACCGGAGGCAACGAGCCTGCCGTAGCGTAGAGCTTCGCCGACCCGCCGAACGATCAGGGAGCAGCCATGACCGTCCGCGTCGCCACCTGGAACGTGAACTCCATCGTTCCCCGGCTGCCGCGCGTGCTCGACTGGCTCGACCGCACCGCGCCGGACGTGCTGTGCCTGCAGGAACTCAAGAACACCACCGAAGCCTTCCCGGCCGACGAGATCGTCGCGCGCGGATACGAGGTCGCCGCGTACGGGCTGGGGCGGTGGAACGGCGTCGGGATCCTCTCGAAGATCGGCCTCGACGACGTGGTGCGCGGGCTGCCGGGCGAACCGGGCTTCGACGGGCAGGCCGAGGCGCGCGCGATCGGCGCGACGTGCGGCGGGATCCGGCTGTGGTCGGTGTACGTGCCGAACGGGCGCGAGCCGCAAAACCCGCACTACGCCTACAAACTCGAGTGGCTCGAGAAACTCAGCGACCTCGTCGGCGAAGAGCTGCGGCACGCGCGCCCGTTCGCGGTGCTCGGCGATTTCAACGTCGCGCCCACCGACGAAGACGTCTGGGACATCTCGCTGTTCGCCGAGTCCACGCACGTCACCGAACCCGAGCGGGCCGCGCTGAAGAAGCTCCGCGACGCCGGGCTGTCCGATGTCTTCCCGCGGCCGCTGAAGTACGACCACCCGTTCACGTACTGGGACTACCGCGCCGGGAATTTCCCCAACAACAAGGGAATGCGCATCGACCTCGTCTACGGGAACACGGTTTTCGCGAAGGCCGTCACCGATTCCTACGTGGACCGCGAAGCCCGCAAGGGCAAGGGGCCGTCCGACCACGCCCCGATCGTCGTGGACCTGGACCTCTAGGGAGTCAGGCCCCGGTCGCGGCCCGGTGCAGCTTCCGCAGTGCCCGGACCGCCGTCACCGCACGTTCGCGGTCCACCGCCTGCACGGCCATCACCGAGAAGTACTCGTCGTCCGGCAACTCCAGGCGCGCCCACGAGGCGCCGTCCGGGAAACTGATCGACAGCACCTGGTCCCAGGTGAACACCCGCCGCGCCAGGACGTTGCGGACCTCGATGCCCGTCGCGTCCGCTCGGACCCGGGCGTTGCCGAACAGCATCGTGCCCGCCGCCAGTGCGATGCCGATGCCGATCATCGCGACCTGGTCCGACGTCTCGAACACGACGCCGGTGTGCGAGTTGCGCAGCAGGACCGCGACCACCACGAACGCCGCGAGCAGCGCCACCGCCAGCACGCTGCACATGATCAGCGCCCGGCGCGGCCGGATCACCAGAGTGGTCTGCTGCTCGGTCATCACGCTCACACGAATCCCCGCTCGGTCCACGGCTTGCCCAGGCCGCGCAGCACGTGCGCGGTGTCGAGCGCCGCCACGGCCGCTTCGTAGCCTTTGTCCTCCACGGAGCCGGGCATGCCGGAGCGGTCCAGCGCCTGCTGCTCGGTGTCGCAGGTCAGCACGCCGTTGCCGACCGGGGTGCTCTCGTCGAGCGCCACCCGGGTGAGGCCGGCGGTGACCGCGTCGCACACGTACTCGAAGTGCGGGGTGCCGCCGCGGATCACGACGCCCAGCGCCACGACCGCGTCGTGGTTGCGCGCCAGCGCCTGCGCCGCGACCGGAAGCTCCACCGCACCCGCCACGCGGATCACCGTGGGCTCTTCCTCCAGCTCGGCGTCCTTCGCCGCGGCGAGCGCGCGCTCCAGCAGCACGTCGGTGATCTTCGCGTTCCACCGCGTCGCGACGACCGCCAGCCGCAGGGACTTGCAGTCGCGCAGGTCGAGCGCGGTGTCCGGCCGCCCCTCGCCGCTCATCGCGTGGTGTCCTCCTCGGTGCCCTGGTCGGTCGCGCCGACCTGGTCGTAGTGCTCGAGCTGGCTGAGGTCGTGCCCCATCCGGTCGCGCTTGGTGCGCAGGTACCGCAGGTTCTCCGGGTTCGGCGAGATCGGCAGCGCGACCCGTCCGGTGACGCGCAGGCCGTAGCCCTCGAGGCCGACCCGCTTCGCCGGGTTGTTCGTGAGCAGCCGCATCGACCGGACGCCGAGGTCGCACAGGATCTGCGCGCCGGTGCCGTAGTCGCGCGCGTCCGCCGGAACGCCCAGCGCCAGGTTCGCGTCGACGGTGTCCGCGCCCGCGTCCTGCAGCTGGTAGGCCTGCAGTTTGTGCAGCAGGCCGATGCCGCGGCCCTCGTGCCCGCGGATGTACAGCACGACGCCGCGGCCCTCGTCGGCCACCTTCTGCAGCGCGGCGTCCAGCTGCGGGCCGCAGTCGCAGCGCAGCGAGCCGAAGACGTCGCCGGTGAGGCATTCGGAGTGCACCCGGACCAGGATGTCCTCGCCGTCGCCGATTTCGCCGTACACGAAGGCGACGTGCTCGATCCCGTCGAGCAGGCTGTCGTACCCGACCGCGCGGAACGTGCCCGCGGCCAGCGGGATCCGCGCCTCCGCGACGCGTTCGACCTGCTTTTCGGTGCGCCGCCGGTAGGCGATCAGCTCCGCGATCGAGATGATCTTGAGGTCGTGGTCGGCGGCGAACACTTCCAGCTCGTCGCGCCGGGCCATGTCGCCCTCGTCCTTCTGCGACACGATCTCGCAGAGCACGCCCGCCGGGTGCAGTCCGGCGAGCCGGGCCAGGTCCACCGCGGCCTCGGTGTGCCCCGGACGGCGCAGCACGCCGCCTTCCTTGGCGCGCAACGGGACCACGTGCCCGGGGCGGCGGAAGTCCTTCGCGGTGGCTTCCGGGTTGGCCAGCAGCCGCGTGGTGTGCGCGCGGTCCGCGGCGGAAATGCCGGTGGTGATGCCTTCGGCCGCGTCGACCGTGACGCTGTACGCGGTGCCGCGCTGGTCCTGGTTCGTGTGGTACATCGGCGGCAGGTCGAGCCGGTCCGCCTCGTTCTCGGTGAGCGCGACGCACACGTAGCCCGAGGTGTAGCGCACCATGAACGCGAGCAGCTCCGGCGTCGCCTTCTCGGCGGCGAAGATGAGGTCGCCCTCGTTCTCGCGGTCCTCGTCGTCCACGACGACCACCGCCCGCCCGGCGGCGATGTCCGCGATCGCGGCCTCGATGGCGTCCACGTCGACCGCCGCGCCTGCTCCGCACGGGGTCCATCCGGTCTGCGGCTCGGCCGCCTTCGTCTCGCTCACGGGTGCTCCTTCGCTGCCGCCGCCGGGTGGATGTCACACATTGTGCGCGTTCGCCGCCACGTGTGGCGCAGTGAGCTTCTCCACGTACTTCGCTACGACGTCCACTTCGAGGTTCACGTGGTCGCCTTCTTCCCGCCTGCCCAGCGTCGTCGCCTCGAGGGTGGTGGGGATCAATGCGACCGAAAACCGGTCCTCGGCGATGCTCGCGACGGTGAGCGAAACGCCGTCGACGGCGATCGACCCCTTCTCCACGACGTACCGAGACAGGGCCGGGGGCAGGGAGAACGTCGTCACGCCGCGTTCGTCGCGGGAGAGGAAGACGCCGGTGCCGTCCACGTGGCCCTGCATGATGTGCCCGCCGAGCCGTCCGCCCGCCGGGGTGGCGCGCTCGAGGTTCACCGCGTCGCCGACGGCCACCTTCGCGAGGCTCGAACGCTGGAGTGTTTCGTTCACCACATCGACGGTGAACTCGCCGCCGGAGACGGTGACGACGGTCAGGCAGACGCCGCTGACCGCGATCGAATCGCCGTGGGCCGCGTCAGAGGTGACCAGCGGTCCGCGCACGGTGAGCCGAGCCGCGTCGGTGAGCTGCTCGACCGCGGTGACCTCGCCGACCTCTTCGACAATTCCCGTGAACACTGCTGCCTCCTCGCCCGGCCACCGCCTTCGGTGGCCCCTCCATCCAACACCCGCCCGGGCCCGGGGGCTCCCCGGGCCGAAGGTCAGCTGACGCGGAGGCGGGCGGCCTGCTCGCGCAGGGCGGCGACGGCGCGGCCCGGGTCCTCGGCCCCGTACACGGCCGAGCCCGCGACGAAGCAGTCGACGCCCGCTTCGGCGGCCTGTTCGATGGTGTCGGAGTTGATCCCGCCGTCGATCTCGACGACCAGCTTGAGGTGCCCGGTGTCGACCAGCCGGCGCGCGGTGCGCACCTTCTCCAGCACGTCGGCGATGAACGACTGCCCGCCGAAGCCCGGTTCGACCGACATGACCAGCAGCGTGTCGTAGTGCTTGAGGGTTTCCACGTGCGGTTCGAGCGGCGTGCCCGGCTTGATCGACAGCCCCGCCTTCGCCCCCGCGGCACGCAGGTTCTTGGCCAGCATGACCGGGTCCGCGGCAGCTTCGACGTGCACCGTGACGTTGTACGCGCCGGCCTCGGCGTAGCCGATCGCCCAGCGGTCCGGATCGTCGATCATCAGGTGGCAGTCGAGCGGCAGGTCAGTGGATTTCAGCAGCGACTGGACCACCGGCAGGCCGAGGGTCAGGTTGGGCACGAAGTGCGCGTCCATGACGTCCACGTGCACCCAGTCCGCCCGGGTGTCCCCGGGGTGCGCGACGGCCGCGATCTCCTCGCCGAGCTTGGCGAAGTCGGCGGACAGGATGCTGGGTGCGATGAGAGGTGAAGCCACGAGCCGAGTGTAAGAGGGCCCGGTTCCCCGCTGTTCACCGGCCGTGACCGCACCGGAGTTCGCTTTCCGGACACCGGGCGCTCATCCGGATGATCCGTGTCGAACACATCAGCGAGCACTAATGGGTCATGTTCGGAAATTCCGGATGAGTGGCACATCGAGGAGAACCATGAGAACGGTCTTGGCAGGCCGCCGCAAGTGGCTGACCGCGGGCGCGCTCGGCGTCGCGCTGGTCGCCGCCGCCCCGGTCGCGATCGCCGCGCAGGGCAACCAGGACGACCAGGGCGCGCGCACCGCTTCGGCCGGTTCGGGCGACCGCACGCAGGAGATCCGCCAGGCGATCCAGGGCGGGCACGCGCGCAACGTCATCCTGTTCATCGGCGACGGCATGGGCCAGTCCGAGATCACCTCGGCGCGCAACTACGAGCGCGGCGCGGCCGGCCGGCTCGCGATGGACGAGTTCCCGCTGACCGGCGACTACACCACCTACGCGGTCGAGAAGGGCAACCCGGCCAAGCCGGACTACGTGACCGACTCCGCGGCGTCCGGCACCGGATGGGCGACCGGCACGAAGACCTACAACGGCGCGATTTCCGTGGACGCCTACGGCAACCCGGTCCCGACGCTGCTCGAACTCGCCAAGCGCAGCGGCCTGCGCACCGGCGACGTGACCACCGCCGAGGTCCAGGACGCGACCCCGGCCGTGCTCGGCGCGCACGTCGTCGACCGCGACTGCAAGGGCCCGGACGAGACGACCAGGAAGTGCGCGCGGAACGCCAAGGAGAACGGCGGCGCGGGCTCGATCTCCGAGCAGCTCGTGCAGACCCGCCCGGACGTCCTCCTCGGCGGCGGCGCGAAGTACTTCGCCCAGTTGGCGACCGCCGGGCAGTTCAAGGGCAAGCCGGTCCTGGAGCAGGCCAAGGCCGCCGGGTACACCGTGGTCGACACCGCCGACGACCTCGCCAAGGCCCAGCCGGGCAAGCCGCTGCTGGGGCTGTTCGCGCCGGGCAACCTGCCGGTCAACTGGACCGGCCCGAAGGCGACGCAGGGCGGCACCGCGCCGGCCCGCTGCACCGCGAACCCGGTGCTGCCGAAGACGCAGCCGAAGCTTCTGGCGCAGACGCAGAAGGCGTTGCAGCTGCTCGACGACCGGCGGAGCACCAAGGGCTTCTTCCTGCAGGTCGAGGGTGCCTCGATCGACAAGCAGGACCACGCGGCCGACCCCTGCGGGCAGATCGGCGAGACAATCGATTTCGACGCCGCGGTGGCGGCTGGGCTTGCTTATGCGCGCAGCCACCCCGACACGCTCGTGGTGGTGACCGCGGACCACGGGCACACCAGTCAGATCGTGTCCAACGATGCTAAGACGCCTGGGCAGACTGCCACGTTGATCACCAATGAGGGGGCGAACATGACCCTCAATTACGGGACTGCGCTGCCCGGGTCTTCGATGGAGCACACCGGGACGCAGGTGCGGATCGCGGCTTATGGGCCGCAGGCGGCGAATGTTGTGGGGCTGACTAATCAGACTGATTTGTTCGGGACGGTGAAGAGGGCGCTTCGGCTGCGCTGACGGTTGACGGCTCGTCGCCCTGGCGGGCGACATTGCGCCCCGGTGAGTGGCGTGGGGCACCCCGAAGCCTGATTGTGCTGACGGGAGGCTTCGTATCGGGGTGCGGGGCCGGGTCTGGGTGCCTCGATGTCGGGTGCGCGAGTGCGGCCGGGTCAGGGCTGGGCGCTACGAGGTCAGGCGGGCGAGGGCAGCAGGTCCAGGGGTTCTGACCACGGGCGTCTTGGGTCCAGGCGGTGCAGGCGGACGCCTGCTTTGGCGAGGGTGTCCAGGTGGCGCTGCCAGGCTGGGTGGTGCACCCGGGTGTCCTGGATCTGGTAGGCCACGACGAGGGTGATTCCTGGTGTGCCAAGGACATCGCCGAGGAGTGTGAGTGCTTGATTGTCGGCGATGCCCAGGGCCAGCTTCGCCACCGAGTTCGCCGATGCGGGCGCGAAGAGGAAGACCTTCGGGTCCGGATGCGGGCGCGGTTCGCCGGGCAGCCGGGAGGCGCTGCGCACCGGAAGGTCCGTCGTGGCTTCGAGTTCGCCCAGGCCGCCGGTCGCTTTCAGCCAGTTCCAGGCGGTCGGCGTGAGGGTGATGGCCAGCCGCCAGCCTCGGGCGGCCGCTGGTTTCGCCAGCTCGTCGGTGAACCGGGTGTCCAATCCGCCGCACGAGCTGGCGACCAGGCCTAGATCCGTCACGGTTTGCGCAGCACCGCGCAGAACATCGCGTCGGTGCCGTGTCGGTGCGGCCACAGCTGGACGTACGGGCCGTCGCCGAGCTGCGGGACTCCGGGGAAGAACTCGCGGGCGTCGACGATCTCCGACTTGGTCCGGCGGGCGGTTTCGCCTACCACTCCTTCGGTTTCGGCCAGATGCGGCGAGCAGACGACGTACGCGACGATGCCGCCCGGGCGCACCAGGTCCAGCGCCGCCATCAGCAGTTCGCCCTGCAGCTTGGTGAGGTCCGCGACGTCCGACGGCTTGCGTCGCCACCGGGCTTCGGGGCGGCGGCGCAACGCACCGAGGCCGCTGCACGGGGCGTCGACCAGGATCCGGTCGTAGCCCGGTTCGAGGCCGGATTCGCGGCCGTCCGCGACGTGCACGGTGACCGGCAGGCCTTCGGTCGCGTTCTCGATCAGGCGGGCGCGGTGCGGAGCCTTCTCGACGGCGTCCACGTGCGCGCCGCTGACCTTGGCCAGTGCGCCCAGCAGCGCCGCTTTGCCGCCGGGACCCGCGCAGAGGTCCAGCCAGCGCTCGTCGGAGCCTTCCAGCGGAGCCTTGCTCACGGCGATGGCGCACAGCTGACTGCCTTCGTCCTGCACCGCGGCCAAGCGCTCGCGCACCGGTTCCGCGTCGGCGGGGTCGCCCGCGCCGGCCGGCAGGTGCACGCCGTAGGGCGAGTACGGCGCGAGGTCGCCGCCGGTGATGGCGGCCAGTTCGTCGGCGCTGATTTCTCCGGGACGCGCGACCAGGTGCACCGCGGGGCGGGCGTCGTCGGCTTCGAGGGCGGCTTTCAGCTCAGCGCCCTTGTCCCCCAACGCTTCCGCGAACGACCGGGCGACCCAGCGCGGGTGCGCGGTGCGGAGCGCGTACGCGCCGATCGGGTCGGCCGCCTCGTCCGGAGCCAGTTCGTCGAGCCACTGCGCTTCGTCCTTTGTGGACACCGCGCGCAGGATGGCGTTGGCGAATCCCGTTGCCCACGAACCGGCTTCGGCGCGCACGAGGTCCACAGTGGACCCTACGGAGGCGTGCTCCGGGATCCGGGTGCGCAGCAGCTGGTAGACGCCGAGCCGCAGCGCGTCGAGCACGACCGGGTCGGTCTTCTCGATCGGCCGGTCGGCGCACGCGGCGATCACCGCGTCGAGCAGGCCCTGCGCGCGGGCCGCGCCGTAGGTCAGCTCGGTGGCCAGCGCGGCGTCGCGGCCGCCTACCCGACGTTCCCGCAGCAACTGCGGCAGGACGAGGTTGGCGTACGCGTCCTTCTCGCGGACAGCGCGCAGCACGTCGAACGCGACCTGGCGGGCCGGGTCGATCTCCGGCGGACGACGCGGTCCCTGTTTGCGCGGTGCCGGACGGCCCCGCTGCGGCCGCGACGGCCGCCGTTCTCCACGCTCGCTCACTGGAGGCGCTCTCCTTCGTCGATCCTCGTGCCGCGCGCCCAGTCGGTGGCCGCCATCCGTTTCTTGCCGGCGGCCTGGACCTCGCCCAGCCGCACCGGTTTCGTCGCCGTGCCCACGAGCACGCGCTTGCGCTCGACCACCAGCTCGCCCGGCCGCGGACCGGGTTCGTCGAGCACGGTGACCGGCCCCAGCTTGAACCGCTCGCCGCGGAATTCCGCCCACGCGCCGGGATCCGGCGTCACCGAACGGATGTGCCGGTCGACCGCGGAAGCCGGGTCGGCGAACGACACGCGCGCGTCCTCGACGGTCACCTTCGGCGCGTAGCTCATGCCCTCGGCCGGTTGCTCGACCGCGCGGAGCGTGCCGTCCTCGATGCCGTCCACGGTGGACACCAGCAGGTTGGCCCCGGATTCGGCGAGCCTGCCGAGCAGCGCGCCCGCCGTGTCCTCCGGGCCGATCGGCTCGGTCACCACGCCGAACACCGGCCCCGCGTCGAGTTCCTTCACGATCCGGAAGGTCGACGCGCCGGTCATTTCGTCCCCGGCCCGGATCGCCGCCTGCACCGGCGCCGCACCACGCCAGGCGGGCAGCAGCGAGAAGTGCAGATTGACCCAGCCGTGCGCCGGAATGTCGAGCGCGGACTGCGGCAGCAGCGCCCCGTACGCGACGACCGGGCAAACGTCCGGCGCCAGCTCGCGCAGCCGGGCGAGAAACGCCGGGTCACCGGCGCGCGCGGGAGTGAGCACCTCGATGCCGTGCTCGTCGGCGAGCGTGCCCACCGGGGACCGCGACACCTTGCGGCCGCGCCCGGCCTGGGCGTCGGGCCGCGTGACGACCGCGACGACCTCGTGCCGCTCGGACTCGATCAACGCGCGCAACGACGGCACGGCAGGCTCCGGGGTGCCGGCGAAAACGAGACGCATCACCGCACCTCCGGGAGCGAAAAGGGGATTTCAGGCTGGTCGGACATCGGAAGCGAGTCTAGAAGACCCCCTCGCCGGCGGCGCGGCGCGGGCAGCCAGCCGCGGCGGGCGCCAGGATCGGGGATATGACCACGCTGAAAGCGACCCTGCACGACGACCTGACGACCGCGATCAAGGCCCGGGACCAGCTGCGCTCGGCAACGCTGCGGCTGACGCTCTCGGCGATCGGCTACGAAGAAACCGCCGGCGACAGCGCCCGCGAACTCTCCGACGACGAGATACTGAAAATCATCACCCGAGAGGTGAAGAAACGCCGCGACGCCGCCGAAGCCTTCGACAAGGCAGGCCGCGCGGACTCCGCGGAACGCGAACGAGCCGAAGCAGAGGTCCTCACGGCCTACCTGCCCGCCCAACTCTCGGACGACGAGCTGCGCGCCCTGGTCACCGAGGCAGTGACGGAGACCGGCGCCTCCGGAATGGCCGGAATGGGCGCGGTGATGAAAGCAGTGCAGCCGAAAATCGCGGGCCGCGCCGAAGGCTCCCGCGTCGCCGCCGAGGTGAAACGCCAGCTCTCCACCAACTGACCCACGCACTCCCCTTGCCTGGCTGACCCTTTGCGTTCGTCCGTGAGGGGCCCCTTCACGAACCTAGATTCCCTCAAGGAGCCCTTCACGGCCCCCCTGCCCGGTCAGCCCGACGCACCGAACACAGCATTCGCCGCTCCCACACACCCAACGCGGCATCGCGGCACCCCTCACCCCGAAAACCGCACCCGCCGCCCCCACCCATCGAGGCACCCAGCCCCTCCCCCGCACCCCGATACGAAGCCTCCCTGCGGTCTTGGGGTGCT
>NZ_ASXG01000071.1 GCF_000411975.1 Amycolatopsis orientalis DSM 43388 | reverse complement strand
CGCAGCACCCCACCCCCACCCACCAACCACCCAGCCAACGACACCCGCCCCACCCAACGAAACCACCACGATGGGGGTCCAGGGGGCGCAGCCCCCTGGCGGGGGTTTGGGGGTCCGACCCCCAAGGCAGATACGAAGAAGAGCCCTGGCCAACGCGCAAGCGTGGCAGGGCTCTCCCGCGAATCGAGTGGAGGTGCCGGGAATTGAACCCGGGTCCTCTAGCGCATCCTCAAGGCTTCTCCGTGCGCAGTCCGCTGTGTCTCTGCTTGACCCCTTCAGTCACGCGAACAAGCTGAAGTGACGGGCCCAGCCACTGTTTGCTTCCCTGCCAGGCCCCGTGGCCGGGACTGGAGGTGAGCCTCCTAGCTGATGCCGGCGACCGGGTCGGAGGCGACCCCGGGCCGACAGACTTGCTCTACTGCGATCAGGCAGCGAGAGCGAAGTCGCGCTGGCTATTGGCCTTGGCGCTTATTAGGTTGCGATGACGCTTGCGGTGGTCTCTCGCCTGCACCGGCACGCTTCCCTTGATTCAACGTCCAGAGTCGAAACCGTTCACCCCCTTGTAGGTGTTCTTAACTCACCCATCATAACGCGTCCGGCAACCGGATAATTCCGGCCTCGGCCAGGCCCAGGCCGGGCCCCGGCCAGCCCCGGGGTAGGGCTGTCCCCACCTCCAAGATGCCCGCTCGCCCCCTGGTTGCCCTCGACCCGCCCGGCCATGCTGAGCAGGTCAGTTTCCGCAGTGAGGGAGCCCCGCCATGGTCACCGTGCCCGCCGGTCGCAGGTTTGGGCGCCGCACTCCGCCGTTGGGCGGGGCGTTGGCGTATCTGCTGCTCAACCTGCCTCTCGGCATCCTCTCGTTCACGCTCATCGTGACGCTGGGGTCGGCGGGGCTGGGGACGCTCGTCGTGTGGCTGGGCGTGCCGCTGCTCGGGCTGCTCGTCCTGTTCGCGCGGACCGCGGGGCGGGTCGAGCGGGGACGGGTATTCGCGCTGCTGGACGTGTATGTCGACGATCCGTATCTGCCGTTGCCGCCCTCGGGGCAGAAGCAGCGCTGGCTGACCCGGGTGAAGGACCCGGCGACCTGGCGCGACCTGTCCTACCTGTTCCTGCTCTTCCCGCTCGGCCTGGTGGAGTTCGTGCTGGTCGTGACGGTGTGGGCGGTCAGCTTGGGCCTCGTCGCGCTGCCGATCTACTACCGCTTCCTTCCGGACGGCGTCTACGCCTTCCCGAGCTACGATGTGCAGTGGTTCGTCGTCGACTCGACGGTGGCCGCGCTGCCGTGGGCGGCGCTGGGGGTGCTGTTCGCCGCGATCGCCGTGGCCCTGACCAAGGGCCTGGCGGCCTTGCACGCCGCGTTCGCGGCCGGGTTCCTGCGGCCCACGGTCGCTCAGCGGCGGCGCATGGAGCGCTCGTGGAACGAGCTCGACAGGATCACGGTGGCCGGATGACTTCGCAAGACCCGCCTCCGGAGCACCCTCGCCCGCATCCGGCTCGCACGATCGGGTACCTGATCCCGTCGTTCGTGCTGCGCCTGCTGCAGTTCGTCCTCATCGTGGTCGGCGCGACGGTCGGCACCGCGACCCTCATCATCTGGATCGGCTTCCCGATCCTGCTGGCCGTCACCGGGTTCATCCGCTGGTCGGGCGACCTGGAGCGGCGCTGGGCCCGCCGGATGCTCGGCACCCCGCTCGGGCCGGTCGAGCGGCTGCCGCTGGACGGGCAGCCGCTGACCCGCCGCTGGCTCACCCGGCTTTCCGACCCGACGACGTGGCGCGACCTGGCCTACCTGATGATCGCGTTCCCGCTGTCGATCGTCGAGCTGCCGATCGCGCTGGCGTCGATCGTGCTGCTGCCGATGGCGATCTGGGTCACTCCGTGGCTGGGCTGGCTGCACGGGAACCTGGCGCTGTCGCTGCTGGGCCCGAACCGCACCAAGAAGCTCGAAAAGAAGGCCGAACACCTGCAGGCGTCGCGGGCTCGGGGCGTCGACGCCGCCGAAGCCGAACGCCGCCGGATCGAGCGGGACCTGCACGACGGCGCGCAGCAGCGGCTGGTGGCCGTCGCGATGAGCCTCGGCCGGGCGAAGTCGAAGTTCGACCACGACCCGAACGCGGTGCGCGAGCTGATCGACGAGGCCCATTCGGACGCCAAGCTCGCCGTTTCCGAACTGCGCGACCTCGCTCGCGGCATCTACCCCGCCGTGCTGGGCGACCGCGGTCTCGACGCAGCCCTGTCCGCGCAGGCCGCGAAGTCGCCGATCCCGGTGGACGTGCACGTCGACGTCGAGCCTCGCCCGCCGGCCGCAGTCGAGACCACGGCGTACTTCATCGTCGGCGAGACCCTCACCAACATCGCCAAGCACTCCGGTGCCACCGAGGCGACGGTGAAGGTGTGGCGCTCGGACACGCATGTCATCGCCGAGATCACCGACAACGGCCACGGCGGCGCGGAGGTTCGCCCTGGCGGCGGGCTTGCCGGGCTGGCCGACCGAGCCGCGACCATCGACGGCGTGATCACCGTCGTGAGCCCGGTCGGCGGGCCGACGGTCATCAGAGCGGACCTGCCGTGTCAATGGTGACCCGTTCGTGAGTGAATAGCTGCCGGGAGCTTTTCACTCACGGACCTGGGGGCCTTGATGCGGGTAGTGATCGCCGAAGACGCCGTGCTGCTTCGGGCTGGGGTCACCCGATTGCTCGCCGACGAGGGCATCGAGACCGTCGCCGCGGTCGACAACGGCGACGACCTGCTCGGCGCGATCACCGAGCACCGCCCTGACCTGGCGATTGTCGACGTCCGGATGCCGCCGACGTTCACCGACGAGGGCTTGCGCGCCGCACTGGCCGCCCGCAAGGAGGTCGCCGGCCTGCCGGTGCTCGTGCTGTCGCAATACGTCGAGGAGAGCTACGCCGTCGAGCTGCTGTCCGGTGGCGCCGGAGGCGTCGGCTACCTGCTGAAAGAGCGCGTCGCCGACGTGGACGAGTTCCTCGACGCGGTACGGCGTGTCGCGGACGGCGGCACCGCGATCGACCCGGACGTCATCGCCCAGCTGATGGCCCGGGGCCGCCGCAACCCGCTGGATTCGCTCACCGCGCGCGAGTCCGAGGTGCTCGGCCTGATGGCCCAGGGACTGTCCAACAACGCCATCGCGAACTCGCTGGTCGTGTCGCACGGCGCGGTCGAGAAGCACATCGGCAACATCTTCTCGAAGCTCGGCCTCGAGGCCAGTTCCGAGGAACACCGCCGGGTCCGCGCGGTCCTGACCTACCTGGGCCGTTAGCACCCTCACTCGAACTGACGGCAGCCTCGCGCCGGGTCCCTCGCCTACCATGGACTGATGCCGCCCGAACCGAGCGAGGAGAATCCGATGTCCGACCGCAGCGTCCGCTTCTTCGGCGGCCCGCTCGACGGCCGGGTGCAGGAACTCGCCGACGAGGAACCGGTTCCGGGCACGATCGTGCGCCACATCCACCTGCACGGCGGTCCGAAAATCGAGACGCGGTACGAACTCGGGCTCACCGAGGACGGCTGGGCGTACCGGGTGCAGGCGCACGAATCCGAACCGGAGCCGGACACTCTCTCGTGAGTGTTTACGCCGGTTAGAACCGGCATAGCCACTCACGAGCCCCCGCGGTAGGGCAAACCCCACCTTTCGCTTCCTGCTGCCCCGACCCCGTTTTCGGTGGTCTGCACCGCTGTTCGCGAGCCTGGAAACCGACAGGCTCTTCAGCATGACGACGAGCCAGCTGCGGACCCGCGGCACCAGGGCGACCCGGGACAGATTTCTGGACGTAGTACGCGCCGGAGCCATCCTCGCGGTGGTCGCGCAGCACTGGACGATGCCGGTGCTTTCCTTCTCCGGCAACACTCTTGCCACCGGCAACGCGCTCGCGACTCCCGGCTGGTGGCTGATCACCTGGGCGTCGCAGGTGATGCCGTTGATCTTCTTCGCGGGCGGCGCGGCGAACCTGATCTCCTTGCGCCGCGCGGAATCCACCCGCGCCTGGTTCGCCGGACGCGTGCGCCGGCTGCTCGTTCCGGTGCTGCCGCTGATGGCGGTGTGGCTCGTCGTGCCGGATCTGTTGCGGGGCATGGGAGTTCCACCGCAACCGGTCCAGGTGGCCGGTGCGATCGCCGCGCAACTGCTGTGGTTCCTCTCGGTCTATCTGCTCACCGTGCTGCTCACCCCGCTCATGGTCGCCGCCCACCGACGCTGGGGACTCGCCGTTCCGGCAGTGCTCGCCGGATTGGGCGTTCTCGTTGACGTAGCCCGCTTTTCCGACCTCGGCCTGATCGGCTACGCCAACGCCGTCATCGTCTGGGTCGCCGTGCACCAGCTCGGGTTCCACTACGTCGAAGGCCGCCTCGGCTCGGTCAGCCGCCGCGCCGCGCTCGCCGTGTCCGCCGCCGGTTTCGGGGTGACGGCGCTGATGGTCGCGTTCGGTCCGTACCCGGCGAGCATGATCGGCATGCCCGGTGCGCCGGTGTCCAACATGAGCCCGCCCACCGTGCTGCTGCTGTTCCTGGGGCTCGGTCAAATCGGCTTCCTGCTGGCCTTCCGCGACAAGCTCGTCTCGCTCCCCCGCGTCACCGCGGCGCTCAGCTGGCTCAGCCCGCGGTTCATGTCGGTCTACCTGTGGCACATGCCGGCGCTGGTCGTGGTCTCCGGAGTGACGGTGTTCGGCCTCGGCTACTCGACGCCCGCCCCGGGTTCGTCGCTGTGGTTCCTGATGGCACCCGCCTGGTTCGCCGTGTGCGGCGCGGTGTTGCTGGGTCTGCTGCGCCTGTTCGAGCGCTTCGAAACGCAGCCGGACGGCCTCGTCGTGACCGCTCGGACGCCGCAACTGGTGCTGGCGGGCCTGCTCGCCTCGGGTGGCCTGCTCGGCCTGGCCGCGCACGGGTTCGCCCCGCTGAACGACACCCTGCTGACCGGCCCGGTGCCGTGGGTGGCGTTGGTCGCGGCCGGGTACGCGCTGGCCGGACGTCAGGTGTCGCTGACGCGGGACCGCGAGCTGGTGGCGGTCAAACGCTGAGCAGCTTCGCGGGGGTGTCGTGCAGCACCGCTCGCAGGAACGGCTCGCCAAGGCGATCGTCGGCCGCCCAGCCGGCGATCGCCCGCAGCTGTGTCGCGTAGGAGTACGGAATGTTCGGGAAGTCGGTGCCGAGGACCACGCGGTCGGCGACCTCCGCCAGCCGGGCCGTCCAGTCCGGCGGCAACGGCGACATCGCCTCCGCGAACGGCACGCCGACCATCGTGGTGTCGAGATGCACTCGCGGGTAGCGGGCCATCAGCTCGAACGCGGTGGTGAACTGGGGCATCGCCGCGTGCGCGAGGACGGCGGTGAGGCGAGGATGCCGTCGCAGGACTTCCTCGAACACCTCGAGTCCGGTGAAATCGCCGCGCAACGGCCCGTGTCCACAGTGGATCACCGCCGGCACGCCCGCGTCGGACAGCGAGCCCCACACCGCGTCGAGCAGTTCGTCCCGCGGGTCGTAAGCCCCGACCTGCACGTGCGCCTTGAAACACCGGGCTCCCGCGCGCAACGCACTGTCCACTGAGGACGCCGCGCCCGGCTCCGGGTAGAACGTGCCGGTGGGCACCGCTTCCGGCACCTGCTCGGCGAACTCCAGCGCCCACGACGTGAGCCACTCCGCCATGCCCGGCTTGTGCGGGTACACCAGCGGCGCGAACGTTTTCACGCCCAGCGCGCGCAGCGTTTCGATCCGCTCCGTCTCCGGCGTGCGGTAGTGGATCGGCCACGGCGTGCCGTAATGCTGCTCGGCGCGGTCGAAATAAGCCCACACCTTGTCCAGCACCGGCTTCGGCAGGAAGTGGACGTGCAGGTCGACGATCCCGTCGAGACCGAGCCCGGCGATCCAGCCCGGGACGTCGGCGTCGGTGGCCGGCCCTGGGCTCACTCCGTGAACCGGCCCTTCAACGCCCGGCCCATCGCGCGGCTGATGTCCTTCTGCGCGTCGCGTTTGGCCAGCGTCTGCCGCTTGTCGTAGGCCTTCTTGCCTCGGGCCAGCGCGATTTCGACCTTGACCTTGCCGTCCTTGAAGTACATCGACAGCGGCACCAGCGAGAGACCGCTTTCCTTGGTCTTGCCGATGAGCCGTTCGATCTCCCGCCGGTGCAGCAGCAGCTTCCGCGTGCGCCGCGGCATGTGGTTGGTCCAGGTGCCCTGCGTGTACTCGGGGATGTGGACGTTGCGCAGCCACACCTCGCCGTCGTCCACCGTCGCGAACGCGTCCACAAGGGAGGCTTTGCCGGCCCGGAGGCTTTTGACCTCCGTGCCCTGCAGCACCATCCCGGCCTCATAGGTGTCCAGGATGGAGTAGTCGTGCCGAGCCTTGCGGTTCGACGCGATGACCTTCTGTCCACGTTCCTTGGGCATACCCGCCAGTTTACGTGGCGCCCAGGTGATCAAGCACGCCGGTTTCCGGCCGGTCACCCGGCGAAGTCAGTGCTCCGGGCGACCTTTTCCCACGCCGCGAGCTCGGCCTGCCCGCGCTCGTAACTGGCCGCGACGTTGTCCGCCGCGTCCGTGCCCAGCGCGAGCCGCAGCGGAGGACGTTCGGCGGCCAGCGCGGCGAGGATCGCTTCGGCGGCCTTGACCGGGTCGCCCGGCTGCCGGCCGGCCACCTCGGCCAGCTGGGTGCGGATCGGCCCGAGCTGCTCGCGGTATGCCCCGCCCTCCTCGGTGAACAGCAGCACTCCCGGCTCGTTGAACGCCGTGCGGAAGGCGCCCGGCTCGACGATCAGCACGTGGACGCCCCACGGCGCGAGTTCCTCCGCCAGCGCCTCCGACCAGCCTTCGAGCGCGAACTTGGTCGAGGCGTACGCGCTGACGCCGCCGAACGCGAAGCGCCCGGCCTGGCTGCTCATCTGCACGATCGCGCCGCTGCCCCGCTCCCGCAGGTGCGGCTGCACGGCCTTGGTCAGCGCGACCGGGCCGAAGAAGTTGAGGTCCATCAAGGCCCGCAGCTCGGCCGCAGCGACTTCCTCGGCCGCTCCGATGAGTCCCCGGCCCGCGTTGTTGACCAGCACGTCGATCCGGCCGTACCGGTCGAGCACCTCGGCCACCGCCGGCTCGATCCGCGCCTCGTCGGTCACGTCGAGCCGCACTGCCGAGATCCGGTCCGGTGCGCTCGCGACCAGGTCAGCGACCGATTCCGGACGCCGTACCGCCGCCGCCACGGTGTCCCCGGCCGCCAGCGCGGCGACCGCCAGCTCCCGGCCGAACCCCGACGAAGCCCCCGTGATCAGCCAAACCCGTGCACTCATGCCGTTTCCCCATCCTTGGTAAGCAGCCCGACCGCGATCGCGCCGAGCGTCGATATCGCGGCGATGGTCCAAAGCCCGACGTGCAGTGCGCTCGTGTACGCAGCAGCCGCCGGTGCACCGCCGATTTGTTCCCCTTGCAGCAGCTTCGCGGTGATCGCGCCCGCCCGGTCCGGACCCAGCCCGGACCCGAGCCGGGACTGGGTCACCGCGGCGAGCAGCGAGCCCAGCACGGCGATCGACACGGATTCCCCGCCCAGCCGCATCGTGTTGAACACGCCCGCCGCCATCCCGGCCCGAGCCGGTTCCACCGACGACACCGCGGCCCCGTCGAGAATCGCCAGCGAAACGCCGAACCCGGCCCCGATGCACAGCAGCGGTCCGGCGATCTCCCCGGTTTCCGCGCCCGGGTGCACCACGGTCAGCCAGGACGCTCCGACCGCGACGAGCAGCAGGGTCGCCACCAGCAGCAGCCGCTGCGACACCCAGTGCGCGATCGAGCTCACCACGACGGGCACGACCAGCGTCGGCCCGGTGAGCAGCATCAGCAGCAGACCGGCGGAGAGCGCGCTCATTCCGTCGACCGCCATGAAGTACGCCGGAAGCGCGATCAGCAGCGCTACGAACCCGAAGGCCAGCAGCACCGGCATCGCGCAAATCGCCAGGAATCGCGGCTGAGCGAACAGCGACACGTCGATCATCGGGTGTTCCGCGCGCCGTTCGAGCGCCACGAACCCGGCCAGCAGGACCGCGAACCCGGCGAAGGAGCCCAGCACCAGCGGACTGTCCCAGCCGAGTTCCGGGCCTTCGACCAGCGCGAGCACGAACAACGACAGCCCAAGAGTGAAGGCGAGCGCACCCGGCCAGTCCGGACCGGCCGGATGCGCGTCCTTCGATTCGGCCAGCTTCGGCACCACCCCCAGCAACGGCAGCAGCACCACCGCGGCGACGCCGAAGAACATCCGCCACCCGCCCAGCGAGGTCACCAGCACCCCGGCGGCCAGCGGACCGAATGCCAGACCGAGCCCGATCGCCGTGCCGAACAGGCCGAACGCCCGCGCCCGCGCGGCTCCCTCGAAGGTGTGCGCGAGCAGCGCGCTGCCGCCGGTGATCACGCAGGCCGCACCGATCCCGGCGACGACCCTGGCGGCAATCAGCACCCCGATCGACGGCGCGCACGCCGCCACCAGCATCGCGGCGCAGAACAGCCCGATGCCGGCGGCGAACATCCTCCGCCGACCGGTGAGATCGGCCAGCGAACCGGTGATCGCCATGAAGCTGGCGAAGGTCAGGAAGAACGCGTTCACCACCCACTGCGCGGACGAGAGGCTGGTGGCGAGGCTGCCGCTGATGTCGGGCAGCGCGAGCGACGCACCGGTCGCGGTGACCGGGACCAGCACGATCGCCGCGCATACCGCGAACAACGTGAGACCGGGCTTGACCCGCCGCGGCGCGGCGATGACCCCCATGGACTCCCCACTCAAACCATTCGAAGTCTGATATACACCAAAGATCGAAGCAGCGTTCGCACCCTGATGTCAAGTCGCAGGGGCCGAGGCCATGTTCGAAGGCTGATAGTTTGGAGACGAGCTAGGAGGTCGCAATGGGCGTCGAAGAGCGGATCGCGGAGAAGCTGGACCCGCGGCTCGGCACTCACCTCAAGCGCGCCGAAGTGGCCTTGATGGCGGAGAAAGGCCGCGTGCTCAAGCCGTTCGGCCTGTCGGTTCCGCAGTACGCGGCGATGCACGCGTTGTCGGTCGCGCCGCTGTCCGGGGCGCAGCTGGCCCGGGTGTGCTGCGTGACGCCGCAGAGCATGACGTCCCTGTTGTCCACTTTGGAGTCGAAGAACCTGGTCGAGCGCACCCCGTCGGAGGTGCACGCACAGGTGCTCATCGCTCGCTTGACGCGGTCGGGGCACGCCGTCTTCCGCAAGGCGAACGAAGCCGCGCTCGCGGTCGAGGCGCGGTTGTCCGCGGAGTTCGAGCCGGAAGAGGAAGAGCGGCTGCGTGCGCTCTTGGCGCGCGCGGTCAAGGTGCTGGGCGAAGGCGGCTGAAACGCACGAACCGCCCGGCGAAGAGGTTCACCGGGCGGTTCGGGGTGCGAAGAAGAGCGGCTAGTGGCGCACGTACAGCCGCAGCGTGACGTATCCGGTGATCGCCGAGATCACGATCGACACCGCGAGCAAGATCGGCGCGACCGGGAACAGCACCTCGAGCGTGGTGATCTGCGGGAACACTTCGCCGGTGAAGACCGTGTCGAGGAAGGACAGCTTCGTCAGCAGCAGGAACACCACCCCGAGCACGGCGCCGACCGTGCCGGCGACCACCGCCTCCAAGAGGAACGGCAGCTGGGTATACCAGCGTGTCGCGCCCACCAGGCGCATGATGCCGACTTCCGTCCGCCTCGTGAACGCCGAGACCTGAATGGTGTTCGCGATCAGCAGGAGGGCGGCGACGGCCATGATGAGCGCCATCACGAACGCGATGTTCCGGACGCCGTTGAAGACGTTGAAGACGCGGTCGAGGAATTTCTTCTGGTCGTCGACCTTCTTGACGCCGGGCTGGCCGGTGTACTGCTTGATGATCGCGTCGGACCGGTCCGGGTCCTTCAGCTTCACCTGCAGCGACGCGGGCAGCGCCTCGGGACCGGTCAGCTCGAGCAGCTCGGGCTGGCTCGCGAAGATCTTCTTGAACCGGTCGTAGGCCTGGTCGCGGTTCTCGTAGACGACCGATTCGACGCCGGGGTTGTTCTGCAGCGACTGGCGGAGCCCGTTGCAGAGCGCCTGCGTGCAGTTCTTGTCGTTCGCGCTCACGTCGTCGACCAGCGAGACCGAAACCTCGACTTCGGCGAGGAAGTTCGCCTTCATCTTGTCGATCGTGCGCACGGCGAGCAGACCGCCGCCGAGCATGGCGAGCGAGACCGCGGTGGTGAGGATCATCGCGATGGTCATCGTGACGTTCCGGCGCAAACCGGTGACGACCTCGCTGAAGACGAAACTGGCACGCATCGCTCTGGTGATTCCTTGGTTCGGGGCGGGAAGGGGCGGGGGCGGTGGGCGTCAGCGGCCGATGCCGTAGACGCCCCGGGCGTCGTCGCGGATCACGCGACCGAGCTGCAGTTCGACGACCCGCCGCCGCATCGAGTCCACGATGGAATGGTCGTGCGTGGCCATCAGCACGGTGGTGCCGGTGCGGTTGATGCGCTCCAGCAGCAGCATGATGTCCTGGCTGGTGTCCGGGTCGAGGTTCCCGGTGGGCTCGTCGGCGAGCAGGACGAGCGGGCGGTTCACGAACGCGCGGGCGATCGCGACGCGTTGCTGCTCGCCGCCGGAGAGCTCGTTGGGCAGCCGGTCGGCCTTGCCTTCGAGGCCGACGAGCTCGAGCACCTCGGGCACGACCTTGCGGATCGTGGGCCGCGGTTTCCCGATGACCTCGAGGGCGAACGCGACGTTTTCCGCGACGGTTTTGTTGGCCAGCAGCCGGAAGTCCTGGAACACGCAACCGATGGTCTGGCGCAGGCGGGGGACCCTGCGCCGGGCGAGCTTGGCGACGTCGAAGTTCGACACCATGACCCGTCCCTTGGAGGGCACTTCCTCGCGCAGCAGCAGCCGCAGGAACGTCGACTTCCCGGAACCGGACGGGCCGATGAGGAAGACGAACTCACCCTTGTCGATCTCGACCGACACCCGTTCGAGGGCGGGACGGGTCGAGGTCTTGTAGACCTTGGAAACCTCTTCGAGCCGGATCACGGTTCGGCATACTACCCATGGGCCCCGTTAAGCCCGGGTTGCCGGTGCCTTGGGTGACCCTCGCCTCGTTCCGCCGCCGCCCGGGGGAGGTCAGGCCGCGTTCGCCTGCTTGCGCCAGCGGATCCCGGCCTCGAGGAAGCCGTCGATGTCGCCGTCGAGCACCGCGCTCGGGTTGCCGACCTCGAACTCGGTCCGCAGGTCCTTCACCATCTGGTACGGGTGCAGCACGTAGGAGCGCATCTGGTTGCCCCAGCTGGAGCCGCCGTCCTTGAGCGCGTCCATTTCGGCCCGTTCCTCCTCTTTTTTGCGCTGAAGGAGGCGCGCCTGGAGGACCTTCATCGCGGCCGCCTTGTTCTGCAGCTGCGATTTCTCGTTCTGGCAGGAGACGACGATGCCGGTGGGGATGTGGGTGAGGCGGACCGCGGAGTCGGTCGTGTTGACGCTCTGGCCGCCGGGGCCGGACGAGCGGTACACGTCGACGCGGATGTCTTTTTCCGGGATGTCGACGTGGTCGACTTCCTCGACCTCGGGCAGCACCTCGACGTGCGCGAAGGACGTCTGCCGGCGGCTCTGGTTGTCGAACGGCGAGATCCGGACGAGGCGGTGGGTGCCTTGTTCGACCGAGAGGGTGCCGTAGACGTACGGGGCGGTCACCTTGAAGGTGGCGGACTTGATGCCGGCTTCTTCGGCGTAGGAGATGTCGAAGACGTCGGTCGGGTAGCCGTGGCGTTCCGCCCAGCGCAGGTACATCCGGAGCAGCATTTCGGCGAAGTCGGCCGCGTCGACGCCGCCGGCTTCGGAGCGGATGTTGACGACGGCGTTGCGGTCGTCGTATTCGCCGGACAGCAGGGTGCGGACTTCGAGCGCGTCGATGTCCTTGGCGAGGTCGGCGAGGTCGCCCTCGGCCTCGGTCATGCTGCTGGTGTCGCCTTCGTCGGCGGCGAGCTCGTACAGGACGCCGAGGTCGTCGAGGCGCTGGCGCAGTTCGGAGACGCGGCGCAGCTCGGCCTGCCGGTGGGACAGCTGGCTGGTGACCTTCTGGGCTTCCTCGACGTTGTCCCAGAGGGTGGGGCTGGACGCCTGCTCCTCGAGCTCGGCGACCTGCGCACGCAGCGCTTCGAGGTCCATCACCGACTCGATCTGCGTCAGCTTGCCGGTCAGGTCCTTCAGTGCCGCATCGAACTCATCGCTCACGTCGGACAAGGTTACGGCAAAACCCACGACCGGTCGCGAACCGGTCGTGGGGCCGGGGCGGCGCTCAGGCCTGCGGGATCGAGTCGAGCAGCTTCAGGGCGGCCTTGGCCTGCGCCTGGGCGAACTCGGCGACCGCCTTGGCGTAGGGGCCGTCGGCGGCCTTGGTGGCGTTCTTGGCCTCCTCGAGCTGCGCCTGGTAGGTGGCGCGGGCGCTGTCGAGCAGGGCGCCGCGCTGTTTGGCGGTCAGGGAGCCGGCGTGCACGAGCCGCAGGATGAGCGGGCTGCGCAGGTGGTCGGGTCCGGCCTCGGACGTGAGCCACGTCTTGAAGGCCTTCTTGCCTGCCGCGGTGAGCACGTACTGCTGGCTCGAACGGGGTCCCTGCTTGCCGAGCCGGACGAGGCCCTCTTTCGAGAGCGCCGGGAGCTCGCGGTAGACCTGGCTGCGGGTGACGCTGAAGAAGGCGCCGAAGCGCTCGTCGGCGCCCGAGACGAGCTGCCCGCCGGTGGCGGGGCCGTCGTGGAGCAGACCGAGCAGAGCGGCGGCGGTTGCATTCAATTCGGACACCCCTCTACGGTCCCACTTATCCGCCGCTGTGTCCACAGTGGTCACGAATCAGTCCATTGTGGCCAGCGGCAACCCCTCTAACAGCCCAGTCCGCAGGTATGTCCACAGTAGACTCTGCCACGCTCCGCAACCACTGCCGAAACGATCACCGCGCCGCAACCACCACCCGAGCGACGGCCGAATGGCGCACAAAAAAGCCGGGGCCCGTGCATCCGCACGAGCCCCGGCTTTGTATCTGCGTAGCGGGGACAGGATTTGAACCTGCGACCTCTGGGTTATGAGCCCAGCGAGCTACCGAGCTGCTCCACCCCGCGTCGTGGCACCTATTTTACGCCTGGGTTTCCAGCGGGCGCAAAGCAGGTGCCGGTTACGTAACCGAGGTCACCCGCCGGGCTGGGATTGCGGTCCGCTGCTGGGCGGCGGGGTGGTCGGTTTGGCGGAGTTGTACTCCTTGGTGGCGGCGTCGAGGGCTTGGAGCGCCGCGCCTTGGTCGGCGAAGTTGCCTGACTGTTGTGCCGCTTTGAGCTTGGCGAGCGCGGCTTGGATGTCGGCGACTGCCTTGTCCATGGCCGGGTTGCTGCCGCCCGTGCTGGGCGGCGGCGCGGTGGTGCTGGTGGTCGGCGGGGTGGTGGTCGTGGTGCCGGGTTCGCCTTCCTTCGGGGTGGTGGCGGCCGCGCCGGTGCCCTTGCCGAAGACTTGGTCGAGTGCCTCGTTGAGGGTGGACGCGAAGCCGATCTTGGCTCCGTAGGAGACGAGCACGCGCGCCAGCTGCGGATAGCTGAGCTGGTTGCGCTGGCGGATGTAGACGGGTTCGACGTACAGGAATCCGTCCGCGACCGGCAGGGTGATCAGGTTGCCGTAGATGGGGATGACGTTGGGGTTGTTCAGCAAGGTCCGGTCTTGGGCGACGCGGGGGTCGCTCTGGAACCGGTTTTGCACCTGGACGGGTCCGTCGACCTGGTTCGCTCCGCTGGCCGGGGGCAGTTTCAGGACGCGGATGGTGCCGTAGTCCTGCGGATCCGAGGAAACGGACATCCAGGCGGAAAGGTATTGCCGTTGCAGGCCGGTGAGGGCGCTGGTCAGCTGGAAGGTCGGCCTGCCTTCGCCCGCCGCGTCGGCGAGGACGTAGTACCCGGGCTGGTTGGCGACGTTCGATCCGGCGGTGGTGGAGCTGCCGTCCTCGGTCGGGTCCTGCGGGACGCTCCAGAACGCCTGCTGCGCATAGAATTCCTGCGGGCTGTCGACGTGGTAGCGGGCGAGCAGTTCGCGCTGGACTTTGAACAGGTCCTCGGGGTAGCGGAAGTGCGAGCGCAGTTCCGGCGAGATCGCCGAGCTGGGTTTCACCATGCCCGGGAAGACCTTCTCCCATGCCTTGAGGACGGGTTCGTTGTCGTCGATCGAATACAGCGTGACGGTGCCGTCGAACGCGTCGACGGTCGCCTTCACCGAGTTGCGGATGTAATTGATCGAGTTGTTCGCCTGTTTGGTGACGCCGTTGAGCGAGTCGTTGGTCGCTTCGCCGAGCTGCGTCTGCTGGGCGTACGGGTAGTTGTCGAGCGTGGTGTAGCCGTCGACGATCCACTGGATGCGGCCGTTGACCACCGCGGGGTACGGGTCGCCGTCGAGGGTGAGCCACGGGGCCACCTTCGCGACGCGGTCGCGCGGTTCGCGGTTGTACATGATCTTCGAGCCGTCGCCGATGGCGTCGGAGAAGAGGATTTTCGGTTCGCGGTATTCGGCGGCGAACATCAGCCGGTTGAACCAGTTGTCGAGCGAGACGCCGCCCTTGCCCTGGTAGAGGTAGCCGCGCTGGGCGTCGGTGTCGTACTCGCCCGGGGCCTTGCCCGGGGTGCCGCCGACGATCGCGTAGTCGGACTGGTTGGTCAGCTCGCCGTAGTAGATCCGCGGCTGGTCGACCTTGATGCCCGGCTGGCCGTTGATCGAGCCGGCTCCGGTGGGGTTGGTGGTGTCGCTCGTGGTGGCGATCGGGTAGCCGCCGTCGGAGTTGGAATCCTTCACCGCACGGTCGATCGTGTTCGCCGGCGCGGCCACGAAGCCGTTGCCGTGCGTGTAGACCATGTGCTTGTTGATCCAGTTGTTCTGGTTGCCGGTGAGCCCGTCGGTCTTCATTTCCTTGGCGGCCACGATGTAGTCCTGCGTGGTGCCGCCGATGGTGTACCGGTCGATGTCCAGCTTGGACGGGAAGCCGTAGAAGTTCTCGCGGCCGACGCGCTGAGTGAAGGTGTCGCTGAGGATGTTCGGGTCGAGCAGCCGGATGTTGGAGACCGTGCCGGTGTCGGCCTTCACCGCGTCCGCGGTGGTGTCGGTCTTGCCCGGGTACTGCTCGTATTTCACGTTGGCGAGGCCGTACGCCGCGCGCGTCGCGTCCATGTTGCGCTGGATCGACGTCGCTTCCTTTTCGTTGGCGTTCGGCTTGACCGAGAACTGGTCGAGAATCGCCGGCCAGGCGACGCCGACGAGCACGCCGGAGAGGATCAGCAGGACCAGCGAAATCGCCGGCAGCTGCAGATTCCGCAGGAACGCGCCGGCGAAGAACGCGATCGCGCAGATCACCGAAATGCACAGCAGGATCAGCTTCGCCGGGAGCACCGCGTTGAGGTCGGTGTAGGTGGCGCCGTTGAACAGCGGCATGTTCCGGTCGGACAGCAGCAGGTTGTACCGGTCGAAGAAGTACTCGACCGCCTTCAGCAGCACGAAGATCCCGACGGTGATCGCGAGCTGCGCGCGCGTCGGGCCGGCCAGCTGGCCGCCGCGGCCGGCGAGCCGGATGCCGCCGAAGATGTAGTGCGCGATCAGCGCGCCGAAGAACGAGACGACGACAGCGACGAACAGCCAGCCGAGCAGCCAGTTCACGAACGGCAGGGAGAACGCGTAGAAGCCGAGGTCGATGCCGAACTCGGGGTCTTTCTGCCCGAACGAGGTGCCGTTGAGGAACAGCTGGATCGTCTGCCAGTCCCCGGTCGCCGACGCGCCGGAGATGACGCCGGTGAGCACCGGGATGCCGATGCCGAACAGCCGGATCCGGCTGACGATCACCGAGCGGTAGCGCGACAGCGGATCGTCGCGGCCGGACACCGGCACGAACACCGGGCGGGTCCGGTAGGCGATCAGCAGGCTGACCGCGAGCGCCCCGCCGACCAGCAGCCCGACCGCGAGGAAGAGCACGACGCGAGTGACCAGCTCCGTGGTGAAGACCGAGCGGGCCTGCAGTTCGCCGAACCACAGCCAGTCCACGTAGGTGTCGAGCAACCGGACGCCGGCCAGCAGGGCCAGCACGATCACCGCGGCGATGATGAGAAGGATCCGGCTGCGCCGGGACAGCTTCAGGCTCACCGGGGGCCGAGTCGCCACGGCAACGCTCCTGTCTTCGTGAACACGTTCTCCGGGGGGCAGCGGTGTCCCCCGTGACCTCTAACTCTACGGATGGTGTCGCGAGTTCCCGGGACCGCCCAAACCGGGCACGCGCGGCGCGTCGCGGGGACGCCTGACACGATGGTCGCCATGCCACCGAGTGAGCCGTCTGCCGCCCACCCTGTCGCCGGGCTGGCCCGGGAAGTCGAAGAGTTCGTCGCGGCCGCGGGCTGGAACCAGCCGCCGCAGTTGTTCGCGCTGGTGCCGACCGCGGCGCTGCTGGACGAACAGCCCGAGCTGGCCGGTCAGCTCGACCGGGCGAACCCGCTGACGCCGGTGGCCCAGGAGGCGCTGCCGGAGGGCGATCTCGCCGAATCGCTTGGCCGGATCGCGTGGCCGGAGATCGTGGTCGGCTGCGCGCTGGCGCAGGAGATCATCGTGCTGCCGCCGGACGCGGAGGCGGAACTCGAAGGAATCGCCGAAGCGGACGCCGAAAGCCTCCGCCGCGCCGCCGCGGACCACCCGCGCCGCACCGAGGCCCGGCTGGTCGCCGCCGTCCTGCGCGAAGGCGACGCGGCCTGCGTCATGCGGCTGCGCGGCGTCCAGCCGGGCGACGAGAACGAGGACGCGGTCGACGAACTGGTGGAAAGCCCGGATCTCGCGCCGAATCTGGTGGAAGCGCTGAAGACGACCTTGCAGCCCTGAGCGGCGGACCGAGGCGGCGGTTCATTCCGCCGCTTCGGAAACCGGGCGAGGTTTCCGAAGCGGCCGATGCCCGTAGCGGGCGATGTCGACCACGCCCGCGTGCGGGTCGACGAAGTGGTCGGACCATGATCTGCCGGTGCGGTGCGGACGGCTCCCTTGGAAGCCGAGGTACGCCGACACCAGGCGCGGCCCGGCTCGCCGCACCGTGGCGGGCGGCTCGGGCAACCGATGGATCTCGCGCAGCTGCCTGCCCATGAGGAGCAGCAGACTCGGCGCGGCGAGCCGGCGCGCGGGTCCGGGAAACCAGCGACGCCAGTCGACGAACAGCTGCTCGACGAGGGCGCGGCCGCCGTCGGTGAAGCCGAGCCGCTCTTCGTAGCCGTGGATCCAGTTCAGGAACTCCTGCCGACTGGGCGGGATGTCCAGGCCCAGGTACTCGCCGACGCCCCGCCAGAAGCAGTAATGCGCCAGGTCCTCGGCCTCGGTGAAGACCTCCAGTCCCAGCTCGCCGAGGATCCGGCCCGGCTCGAAGATCAGCGACCCGAGCGTGAACAGCTTGTCCTCGCCGGTGATCCCGAACCGGGCGTGGATCTCCTCCATCCGGTCGATCACCCGGCGGCCGGCTTCGCTGCTGTGCCCGTGCCGGATCATCTCGCCGAAGAAGACGAGCGTGTGGTCGTTGCGCCGCCGGACGTTCCGCATCATGTCGCCGGTGCCCGTGCGGTAGACGATCCGCGCGATCGACGGCGAAGCGACCTGGCGGGCGAACGCGACCGTGTAGGCACCGTGCACGAACATCGCGTCGCCGTACCGGACGCCCAGGCTGAGGTGGGTGATCGCCTCGTTGTCCCGTACCGGGTCGAGGGCGGCGATGGCCGCGGCGAGGCCGCGCCCGCCGGCAAGTCCGCTCATGATGCCTCCGGACTAAGTAAGAACGTCAGCGTTCCTGATTCTGCCGACTATCAACTAGGAACGCGCGTGTGTCAAGATGGCCCGGTGCCTGAAGTAGTCCGCCCCTACCGCGGCGTCAGTGCCGAAGACCGCCGCCGCCAGCGCCGGAACCAGCTCCTGGAGGCAGGGCTCGACGTGGTCGGCGAGGTCGGGGTCGCCGAAACGACGGTGGACCTCGTCTGCCGGCGGGCAGGCCTGTCGAAGCGCTATTTCTACGAGAGCTTCGCGGACCGCGAGACGCTCTTGACCGCAGTGCTGACCGGGGTTTTCGAGGCCGTCCGGGCAGCATTGGAGACGGCTCTGGAGGATGCTCCCGCGTCCGCGGAGGAGCGGATGACCCGGCTGGTCACCGCCACCGTGGAGGCCATCGCGACCGATCCCCGGGTGAGCCGGTTGTGGGTGGAAGCGAACCACCAGCCGGTCTTGGAACAACGCCGCGGCGAGGCCTACACCGAGTTCGCCGATCTTCTCGTCAGCCTCCTGCTCCCCGGGCACGAGGACGATCCGGACGCCCGGACGGCGTTCGTGCTCGTGGTCGCGGGGACCACCGAGGTGCTGCGTCGCTGGCTCGCCGCCGGTTCCCCCGGCACCACGGCGAGCATCGTCGACGTCCTGCGGCGCGTCGGCCTCGCGGTGACCAGCGAGTTCGGCTGACCAGGTCAGCAGTGCGCCGTCGGGCGACCGGCCTTCAGGTTGTCCAGCTGCTGGAGCGCGTCGTCCAGGGTGGACACCTTGATCAGGTTGAGCCCTTCCGGCGCGGCCGACTTCGCCTCGGCGCAGTTGTGCTCGGGGACGAGGAAGTCGGTCGCACCCGCTTCCTTCGCCCCGACGACCTTGAACGAGATCCCGCCGATCGGCCCGACCTGACCGGTTTCGCTGATCTCTCCGGTGCCCGCGATGTGCCTGCCGCCCGCGAGGTCGCTGCCCGGTTTCCCGGGCGGGGTGAGCCGGTCGATGATCGCGAGGGTGAACATCAGCCCGGCCGACGGTCCGCCGACGTCCTGCAGCGAGATGTCGACGGAGAACGGCGCGACCGCGCGGTCGACGGCGGTCAGGCCGAGGAAGCCCTGGGTGCGGTCGTCGCGCTGGGCGAGCGTGACCGGCACGGTGCGTTCCGGCTGGCCGAGATGCTGGAAGGTGACCTGGACGGTGTCGCCCGGCTTGGTGTTGGCGATCGACGCGGCGACCTCGCCCGCCTCGTGCACCTGCTTGCCGTTGACCGCGACGAGCTTGTCGCCCGGGGCGAGGATGTGGTCGGCCGGGCTGCCGGACACGATCTGCTTCGCGACGACCTGCACCGGGTAGCCGAGGTGGCGCAGCGCGGCGACCTGGGCGTTGCTCTGCGAGTTCTGCAGCTGCTGGATGTTCTCCTGCTTGACCTGCTCGTTCGTCTCGCCGGGCTTGTAGTACTCCTCGCGCGGCGCGAGCGCGTAGCGCCCGCTGGCCCAGAGGCCGAGCGCGGTGAAGAGGTTGATGCCGTCGTTGAGCGAGACGGTGGTCATCCGCAGTTCGCCGCTGGTGCCGTAGGTCTGCTGTCCCTTGACCTGGATCACCGGGTTGCCCGCGGCGTCGCGGCCGAGGGTGTCGTAGGTGGGTCCGGGGCTGATCGCGACGTACGGCACCTGCACCAGGAACCCGGCCACGACGAACACCAGGAACAGCACGCCGCTGACCAGCATCGTCCATCCGCGGCGGGTCATCCGCCGGTCGCTGCGGGCCGGCGCGCGCGACGGTTCGGCGCGGCGGGACTGGTTCGCGGTGTCCTCGTCCGGTTTTGTCACGAGCGACAGCGTACGGTGACTGTGTTCGCTTCCCGGTGAAGGCCACGGTTGACGCGCTGAGGCGGGTCGTACCCGCGTACGGTGGAGCTATGAGCAATCCCCCGTTCGGCTTCGGACCGCCCGATCCCGACAAGCGAGGCGACAACGACCCCTCGAACCCGGGCCAGCCCGGCGGAGCCGAGGCGTTCAACCAGCTCGGGCAGATGCTGAGCCAGCTGGGCCAGATGCTGAGCCAGGCGGGCTCGTCGAGCGGGCCGGTCAACTACGACCTGGCGAAGCAGATCGCACTCCAGAACCTGAGCGGACGGGACGACGCCAAGATCGGCTTCACGTCCGAGAGCGGCGGCGACTCCGCCACCGCCGTCCGCGACGCCGCCCACCTGGCGGAACTGTGGCTCGACGCGGCGACGATCCTTCCCGCGGGCGCGACCTCGACGGTGTCGTGGTCGGCGCGCACCTGGGTCGAGAAGACGCTGCCGACTTGGCAGCGGCTGTGCGATCCGGTGGCGCAGCAGGTGTCCGGGGCGTGGATGCAGGCGCTGCCCGAGGAGGCCAAGCAGGCGGCGGGCCCGCTGCTGTCGATGATGGGCCAGATGGGCGGGATGGCGTTCGGCTCCCAGCTCGGCAACGCCCTGGCGCAGCTCGCGCAGGAAGTGCTCACGTCGACCGAGGTCGGCTTGCCGCTCGGCCCGGCCACGACGTCGGCGCTGCTGCCGGCGAACATCGAGAAGTTCACCGAGGGCCTGGAGCTGCCGGCCAGCGAGGTGCTGGTGTTCCTGGCCGCGCGCGAGGCCGCGCACCAGCGGCTGTTCGCACACGTGCCGTGGCTGCGGCAGCGCCTGCTCGCGACGGTCGAGGAGTTCGCCCGCGGGATCACCGTCGACACCTCCGCGCTGGAGTCGCTGGCCGGAAGCATCGACCCGGCGAACCCGGCGAGCATCGAGGAAGCGATGTCGTCCGGCCTGCTGGAACCGCAGACCACGCCGGAGCAGCAGGCCGCGCTGAAGCGCCTGGAAACCCTGCTGGCCCTGGTGGAAGGCTGGGTGGACGTCGTGGTGGCCGAGGCCATCGGCGACCGTCTGCCCGGAGCCGAGGCGCTGCGCGAAACCCTCCGCCGCCGCCGCGCGACCGGCGGCCCGGCCGAGCAGACCTTCGCGACCCTGGTGGGCCTCGAACTGCGCCCGCGCCGGATGCGCGCCGCGTCGTCCCTCTGGAAGCTCGTCGGAGACCGCCACGGCCTGGAAAAGCGCGACAGCCTCTGGTCCCACCCGGACCTGATGCCGACCGCCGAGGACCTGGACGAGCCTCTGGACTTCGCCGACCGGATCTCCGAACCGGCGGCTCTCGACGCCGACCTCGACCCGATCGCGGAGCTGGAACGCACGGAGAAGGCCGAGCGGGAGGCTAGGGAGGCCAAGGACTCCGGGGACGCCGGTTCCTCGTCCGACAAGGCTCCGGAGGACGAGGGGAAGAAGGACGAAGGCAACTCGCCTTCCTAAGACCGCCTGGTCGTCTCCCACCCCGCCCGTCTAGATCCCCGCGCGGACCGTCTCACCTGGTTGAGCCGGTCCGCGCGGCGTTTGTGCAGCCAACATCCGCCCAGGACTCACTGCCCGCGCTCCCCACGCAGGTTCCTTCCACACGGTCCATCCGCCCCTGCCTCCCGCAGCTCTTCCCAGCCACTGCCTCCGCACGACTCCACCCACGGCCTCCACCCGCACCTCGCGAGCGGCTACCTTCCGCGACGTCTCTCATTACGACCTGACGCAGCTCCTCCCAGCCACGACCTCGCCCCACCACGGTCCTTCACCACACCTCGCGAGCAGCTACCTTGCGCGGCTTCTCCCACCCGCACCTCTCGCGGCTCCTCGCTGCCACGCCCGTCCACCGCACCTCGCGAGCAACTACCTTTCCGCAGCTTCTCCCACCAGCACCCCACGCGGCTCCTCCCAGCCACGACCCTCGACCACACCCCACGAGCAGCTACCTTCCGCGGCTTGCCCCACCAGGCCCGCACGCGGCTCCTCCCAGCCGCGACCGCCCACGCGCCCCTCCTCAAGTGGCCCCCGGCCTGCCCACCAGCTCCCTCCCACGGCGAAACCCACCACAGCCGCCAGCCCATCCCCCGCTTCTCCTCACCCGCCCAGCAGACCCCACTCCCCCAGCCACCCCTCCCCGAGGCAGCCGGGCAGGCCACCAACTCAGTCCTCCTCCGAAATCCCCCACCCAGCCGCCGCCGAAAGCCCTTCCAGGTACCCGATCGCCCGTTCCGTCTTCGGATACCGGTTCACCAGCGCCCAGAACGCCGCGTCGTGCCCCGGCTCCCGCAGGTGCGCCAGCTCGTGGACCAGCACGTAGTCCAGCACCCATTGCGGCACCCGCTGGAGCCGGTCGCTGACCCGGATGGTCGCGTCCACCGGCGTGCACGACGCCCACCTGGTCCGCATCGGCGGCACCCATCGCACGCTGGCCGGCAACGCTTTGCCGTCCAGGTACTTCGCCCCGAGCACGGCACAGCGCGCCAGCAACGCCGCGTCCGACGCCTTGGGCGGCGCTGTCTTCCGTCCTCCTGAGCGCAGCAGCCTGCGCTCCATCTCCGCGACCCAGTGTTTCTCTTCTTCGCGCGTCATCCGTGCCGGGATGAGGACGACCAGGGTGTCGTCATTCCAGTACGCGGTGACCGTCCGGTGCCTGCGCTGGCTGCGCCGCACCTCGACCTTGTGTTGAGAAGTGTCCGACGGGGCTTTCTCGCCCCTGCCTCTCAGGGAGGGCATCCGTGCTTCGACCACTCGACAACGGTAAGGCTCAGCACCGACAACTTGGAGCGCCGAAAGGTCACAGCCCAGACTTGTCCACAACAAGATTTCCCTGTGGACAACTCAGCTTCTCACCCATGAGTGGAGTTCCGGAGCTGCCAAGCTGACCGCATGACCCTGTCCAGTGTTCCGCCGCCGGACGTGCTCCTCCCGGCGTACCCGACGTTGCTTCCGGGCATCCACGTGCTCGAACGCGACGACAACGAGATCCAGTTCGGCCTCGACCCCCGTCACGGCATCATCGCCAACGGCCTGCCGCCGGCGATCGTCGACAACGTCCGCAGGCTCGACGGCCGGCGCGGGCTCGAGGATGTCCTGCTCGCTGTAGGCGAACACCGCGACCAGTTCCATCTGCTGCTCAAACAACTGGCCGCGCTCGGTTTGGTCACCGAAGCGGCGAAGAAGAACGCGAAACGGGTTGAGACCGGCTTGTGGTCGCTGCGTGCCCGGCACTATCAGCCAGCGCTCACCGATCGTCGTGCCCAAAGCCTCATCGCGGTCCACGGCAGCGGGCGGATCGCCGTGGCCGTCGCCGCGCTACTCGCGACGTCCGGAGTCGGGCACCTCGACATCCGCGCGTCCGGCACCGTCACCGAAGCCGATCTCGGTTCCGGGTTCACCCCCGCGGAGCTGGGCCAGCCCAGGCAGCGCGCGATCCGGACCGTCGTCGCTCGAGTCGCGCCGGACGTCATCACCGCCCGCAACCAGCGCCGCCTCCCCGACCTCGTGCTGCTCACCGACACCCTCGTCCCGCCACCCGAAGAGGTGGCCGAACTGGTCGACTCGGCCACCTCGCACCTGCCGGTCCGGGTGTGCGAGGGCACGGGCATCGTCGGGCCGCTCGTGGTGCCTGGCCGCAGCGCCTGCCTCCGCTGCTGTGACCTGCACCGGACCGACGAGGATCTGTCGTGGCCACGGATCGCGACGCAGCTGGTCGGCCGGATTCCGCGGGCTGATCTCGGCGCGGTGCACGCGTGCGCCTCGCTCGCCGTCGCGCAGGCGATGCGGCTGCTGTCTCCGAGCGAAACGCCGCCGCCGACCTGGAACGCGACGCTGGAGATCGACAACTTCGACGGGAAAGTGCACCGCCGGGACTGGGAACCGCACCCGGACTGCGGCTGCGGAGCACCGGTCCCCGTCGAGGAAGGTCCGGAAGAGGCTCCCGAGGAGGTGCTGCAGGAGACGTAGGACACACCTGGGTGCCGTCAGCAGGCTGCGGGCGTCGCGCTCGCCAAGGCAGAATCGGAGAGTGACCGACTTTCGCGACCGCACCGGAGACCGCGATTCCGCCATGCCCCGCCGCGGTGCCGCCCGTACGGCGAAGCTGGCCAGCCTTCCGCTCGGGATCGCTGGACGAGCCGTGGGCGGCTGGGGCAAGCGGCTGGCGGGGCAGAGCGCTGAGCAGGTGAGCGCGACGCTCTCGGCCAAGGCCGCGGAGCAGCTGTTCGAGGTGCTGGGCACGCTCAAGGGCGGCGCGATGAAGTTCGGCCAGGCACTGAGCGTGTTCGAGGCCGCCGTGCCGGATGACATGGCACAGCCGTACCGAGAGGCGCTCACGAAGCTGCAGTCGGCCGCGCCGCCGATGCCTGCCCGCCAGACCCACCGCGTCCTCGCTGAGCAGCTGGGCCGATCCTGGGTCGGACGGTTCGCGCACTTCGACGACGAGCCGGCCGCCTCGGCGAGCATCGGCCAGGTGCACCGCGCGACCTGGCACGACGGTCGCGAAGTCGCGGTCAAGGTCCAGTACCCGGGCGCGGACGAGGCGCTGCGCAGCGACCTGCGCCAGTTGCAGCGCTTCAGCAGGCTGTTCCAGGCGTTCGTGCCCGGAACCGACGTGAAACCGCTGCTCGCGGAGCTGGCCGAGCGGATGGACGAGGAACTCGACTACCTCGCCGAAGCCGACAACCAGCGCGCGTTCGCGAAAGCGTTCGAGGGCGACCCCGAGTTCCTGATCCCGCGCGTCGTGGCGAGCGCACCGAAGGTCGTGGTCAGCGAATGGGCCACCGGAACCCCGCTGGCCAAGATCATCTCGGACGGCGATCCGGCCACCCGCAACCTCTGCGGCCGGCTGCTCGCGGAGTTCCACTACTCGTCTCCGGCGCGGGCGCACCTGCTGCACTCCGACCCGCATCCCGGCAACTTCATGCTCACCAGCGACGGCAGGCTGTGCGTGATCGACTTCGGCGGTGTCGCGAAGCTGCCGCACGGAATCCCGCGGCATTTGGGCGAGATCACTCGGCTCGCCCTGGACGGCCACTCCGAGGAACTGATGCGGTTGTTGCGCGAAAACCGTTTCGTGCGGGCAGATTCTCCGCTGGAAGCGGACGAGGTGCTGGCCTATCTCGCGCCGTTCACCGAGCCGCTGGCCGAGCCGACGTTCCACTTCACGCGCCGCTGGATGCAACGACAGGCGGGCCGCGTCGGCGATTCGCGCAGCAACGACTTCCACGTCGGCCGCTCGCTGAACCTGCCGCCGGAGTACCTGATGATCCACCGGGTCACGGCGGGCTCGACGGGCATTCTCTGCCAACTCGACGCCGAAATCCCCGCTCGCGGCATCGTGGAACGCTGGCAGCCCGGGTTCGCCGCCTGAGTTATCCACAAGGAAGGACAACAACGCGGAGTTGTCCACAGATTGCGCGGGGTCGTTCCGCGCAGTTGATCAAGGCGTCATTCTCAAGACATGACGACTACCACAAGCACTGACTCGCTCGCTTTCGGTGACTACGTTTCGCACGGCGTACTCCATCGCCGGCACCTGCGCGTCGCCGGAATCTCCGACCGAAGAGCCGCCCAGCTCTCCGGCCCGGGCGGACCGTGGCGACAGGTGTACTCCGGCGTGTACCTCGTGCACGACAAACCTCCGAGCCGAGAAGAACTCCTGCACGCAGCCGTTGCCCGGTTCGGTCCCGGAACCGTCATCACGGGCACGGATGCGTTGTGCGCGCACGGAATCAGCCATCCGCGGACTCCGGAGATCCATCTTCTGGTGCCGCACAACCGAAGGCCGGCCAACGAACCGAGCGTCATTACCTACCGCACCGCCCGAATGCCCAAAGCGATCCTGATCGACGGCCTGCCCTACGCCAGCGCCGCCCGCGCCGCCTTGGACCTTGCCCGGCGGGAAAACGATCCGGACGAGATCGCAAGACTGGTTTCGCTGCCGCTGTATTGGGGATTAGCGGACCGCGCCGAGCTGACGACCGTACTGAACACCGGCAACCAGCGCGGCTCGGCAGCCGTACGGACAGTCCTGCGCAACCTCGACGACCAAGAAACCTTCGCGCACGGACAAGCCCTCCGGGTCCTCCAGCGAACCCCGCTGCCCACCCCGCAATGGAACGTCGCAGTCTGCGACCGCCGCGGCCGCCGGCTAGGCACCGCGGACGCGTGGTGGGACGAAATCGGCCTGGCCTGGCGCTACCGCACCTCAGCAGGCCCCGAAGATTTCAGCCACCTGGCCTTGGCCGCGACCGGCACCGTGCTGTTTCGGTGCACCCCACGCCAACTCCGGGAATCTCCGGAGGAGATGAGCACAGAACTCCTGAACGCCTACCGCCACGCGGCGCGCACACCCCGCCCCAAAGTGCGCGCGGTCTACAAGACAGGGAATGCCGCATGATCCGAATCTGAGGAAAGGCGCTGCGGAAACCGGGCTCTCATCGGGCTCTGCGGGGAAAGCGTCGCCATGCATCAGGATGTCATCGCACGAATGGTCGCGAGGGGCGTCTTGAACCGCACGCCACGGAGTCGTGGCCGGAGAGTGGTTACGCGCTTCCGAGGAGTGGCGCAGTCGTCGGCATCCGGCGAGTAGCTACTGGCACTGGCCCGGCCAACTCCGATCGCAGACTGCGGCGGGCCTCGTTCGCGAGGCCGCGCCGGTTCCGCTCGCGAGGCAGCACCGTTCCATTCGCGAGGCCGCGCCGGTTCCGCTCGCGAGGCAGCACCGTTCCATTCGCGAGGCAGCACCGGTTCCGCTCGCGAGGCAGCACCGGTTCCGCTCGCGGGGCAGCACCGGTTCCGCTCGCAAGACAGCACCGGTTCCATTCGCGGGGCAGCGCCGGTTCCGCTCGCGGGCCGTAGAGGGGCTTCTCGTCGTGGTGCAGCCATCTCAGTGCGCAGCTGGGCAAACCCAGCACTGCGTCGCGGGGATCATCGAGCGGCGCAGTGCTGGGTTTCCCTACGTACGCGACGCGGACTGGCTACCAGTACTCGTCGGGCAGCTTGCCTTCGATGTCCCTAACGTGGTTGCGCGCGCAGTCTGGGCAGAGCCAGCGCTGGTCGCCGTTTTCCTTGGTGCTTACCCAGGCCAGGGCCGCGAGCGGGTCGGTTTCGGTGGCGCGTGCTCGGCCGCACCGGGAGCAGGTGGGGGCGGGCTCGGTCATGGTCGGCGTCCGTGGTGGACGGTGCGCGCGCCGAGCAGGAAGAGGTCTCGGCGGTTGCCGAGGTAGTGGGGGCTGCCCGGGTCCAGCAGGGCGGCCAGTGTCGCGCGGTCTTCGTCCGAGAGATGGTCTGCGCCGTGGGTGGCGAGACGGGAAAGGTGGTGGTGCACGTAGTCAGCGAGCCCGTCTGGGCCCGGCGCGGGGTGGTCCACGAGTGCGCTGAAGGAGCTGACCTCGGCGAGACCGGCGCGTTCCAGCGCGACTGGCCAGCCGTAAGGCATCGGCACGGCGCCGTCGATGCCCTCTCGCATCCCGACGAACCATTCCGCCTGCGCGGCTTGCAACCGGTCCTCCAAGCCGGGTCGGCCGAGTCCCAGATCCCAAGGGAGGCAAGAAAACGACAACCCGCCCTCGGCGAGTGCGACGACGCCGCCCGGCCGCACGATCGCGGTAAGCGCGCCAATCGCGGCCTGTTGATCCGGAAGGTGATGCACGACGCGTGATGCCCATACGAGATCCGCGGCGGGCAGCAGGTCGGGCAAAGCCTGGTCGGCGAGGTCGGCGACGATCGCGCGGACTTCGACCATCGCGTCGGCTGCCGCGGGATGGCCACCAGGCAGCGCAGCATGGCCGTTACCCGGATGCGCGGCGGCGCGTACGGTGCGCTCGGCCTCGTGCAGGAGTTCGGGTGTCGCGTCGACCAGGACGATGGTGCCGCCGTTTTGGGCGGCCAAGGCGCGGGCGAAGTGGGTGCTCATGCCGCCGGCTCCGCAGCCTAGGTCGAGCACCGTCGGGTTGGCGGGGAGTTTCGCGGCCAGGCGTGCGGCGATGGCGGCGTGGGCGGGAGCGTCGAGGGTGTCGGCTGCGCGGAGGAGAGCCAGCCGGTCAGCCCAGTCGATGTGGTCGTGCGTATGTCCGGACACGGGCTCATTGAACACCTGCCCACGGTTCACGCACGAGAACGAGCCTGGGCTGTCCCCCGACGGACCTTCCAGGCTCGTTCCAGCGAAGTCGTGCTCTCGACGGACCCGGTCGCGCCGACAGGCGACCCGAGCTGCCTCGATGCCGCGCAACCCGGGCCGCGCGGAATCGGGGCAGGGAGCCGAGCCCGGGCAGCCGGTACCTGCCGGCCAGGACTGGAGGCAATCTTGGTCGCAGGCAACGGCTGCCGGACGAAGCGGCCGGTCAGGCAAGAGCTCGGGAGGAACCCCGGGCCTGCCGGTTCCGCGATTAGTTCGGTGGCTGGTATCGCTCCGCTCGGCTGGCCGCCCAGCGGGCTACCCGTGACCAGCGGCGCGCGGCTCGCGCCTTGCGCCACGGGCGTTGGGCTTCGTGTTCGGATATCAGGTCCCGTATTCGCGCTCGGGACAGTTCTTCGTGAAGCAACATCTTCGTGGTCTCCTGAAGCTTGTTCTGCTTGGGTTTCGGCTGTACGCGGACCGGTTTTCCGGTGCGGGCCTCGAAATCGCGCGTGGTGATGAGGTCGACGGTCATGCGGCTGCGCTCCGGGCCGCGGCGGCGGGTTCGAGAGCGGCGTTCTTGCGCGGACGGCCACGGGGCCGCTTGCGCGCGATCACCGCGCCGCGCTCGAAGATTTCGCCTCCCCAGACACCCCACGGCTCACGCCGGGCGAGTGCACCCGCGAGGCAGGCCTCGCGGACCGGGCAGCCGGCGCAGAACGCCTTGGCCCGCTCGAGTTCCGCGGGCGATTCGGCGAACCAGAGGTCCGCGTCGCGCGAGCGGCAGGGGAGTTCCGGTTCGGCGACCCCTTCGAGCAGGTCGCCGATGTCGAACCCTTCGGCTAAGGGGCCCTCGGCGAGGGCGATGGCGGATGACATTTCCGTGCTCCTTTGCGGTGCGGTGGTGGTGTGGCGGTGGGCGATCGAACTGGACAACTTGTTCCTTCTCGTTGTGCAGCCAAAAAAACACGAAGGCCGCGGATCCGGTTACCGGTTCCGCGGCCTTCGTGAGCCTTGAGTCCTGACGCAGGTCAGGAACTTCGCTCCCGTATCGACAACGGAACACGGAACTGCTTGATGGTCGGCAGATCGACATCAACCTGCGGGTACGCGGCAACAACGGCGGCGCTCGCGAGAGTGATGCCGACCGGGGCCCCGTTGCGCTCGATGCGACGCAGTCCGTCCATGTGACGACGCGTTCCGTCGATGTGCGCGAACGTGGACACACCGGTGCCCTGGCGCGGGGCGTCGGCGGTCATGCACAGAGACAGACCGGTGCCAGGGAACGCGAGTTTCAGATTGCTGATCATTTCACCGGCACCGCCTTTCTTCTGTCGGACTGCGCCGCTCGAAGCGGCAACCGTCGTGTTCATCCCCAGACCGGGCTCTCGCCCGGGTGCCTACGCAGGTTATGCGCCCCGGCGCAACCGGGGCAACTTATTTTCCCAAATCTCTGCCGAAAAGCTGAAGATCGCCTCCGAGCTGCAGGTTCGCCGCACCGATCACCGCGAAGACGCGGTCAAGATCGCATCGACGACCGGACGACGTCGAGCACCTCCGCGCCGAACCGCTCCAGCTTCGTCGCGCCGATCCCGGAGATCGACACCAGCGCGCCGTCGTCGGTCGGCCGCTGCTCGGCGATCGCCATCAGCGTCGCGTCAGTGAACACGACGAACGCCGGGACCTTCAACTCCCGCGAACGCTCCCCGCGCCACGCCTTCAGCTTCTGCAGCAGTTCCTCATCCACTGTGGACGGGCACTTCCCGCACCGCCCCAGCTTGACCTCCATGGTCTGCACCAGCGGACCGCCGCACAGCCGGCAGCGGGCGACGTTCGACCCGGGCTTCGCCACCTGCTGCGAGCGGGCGATGCGCGCGGCCGGGTGGTCCTCCGGGATCAGCCCGTACAGGAACCGCGACCGCCGCCGGTTGCGTCCCCGGCCCGGACCGCGCGAGAGCGACCACGACAGTGACAGGTGCACCCGGGCCCGCGTGACGCCGACGTAGAACAGCCGTCGTTCCTCTTCGATCGCGGCGTCGTCGCCGTCCGCGTGCAGGATCGGCATCGTTCCTTCGGACAGCCCGACGAGAAACACCGCGTCCCACTCCAGCCCCTTCGCCGCGTGCAGCGAGGCGAGCGTGACACCTTCGACCGTCGGCGGGTGCTGCGCTGCCGCGCGCTGTTCGAGTTCCGCGACGAACCGTGGCAGGTCCGCGTCTTGGACCGACGCCGCCAGTTCCTCGGCCAACTCGACCAGCGCCAGCAGCGCGTCCCATCGCTCCTTCGCCGCTCCGCCGGACGGCGGTTGTTCGGTCAGGCCGACTCGCGCGAGCACCGAACGCACCGCCGTGACCAGCTCCAGCGAGGTGGGTTCCATTGACGCAGTGCGCAGCGCCGCCATCGCCTGCCGTACCTCGGTGCGCTGGAAGAACCGCTCGCCGCCGCGGACCAGGTACGGGATCCCGGCTTCGGTGAGCGCCTGCTCGTACGCCTCCGACTGCGCGTTCACCCGGAACAACACCGCGATCTCGCTCGCCGGCACGTCCGCGTCGAGCAGTTCGCGGACCCGCCGCGCGACCGCGCTGGCTTCGGCGGCCTCGTCCTCGTACTCGGCGAACCGCGGCTCCGGACCGTCCGGACGCTGGCCGATGAGCTTGAGCCGCGACCCGGCCGGACGCCCGCGCGCGGCGCCGATCACGCGGTTCGCGAGCGCGACGACCTGCGGCGTGGACCGGTAGTCGCGTTCGAGGCGCACGACGGTCGCCTCCGGGAACCGCCGCGTGAACTCCAGCAGCGACTTCGGCGAGGCGCCGCCGAAGGAGTAGATGGTCTGGTTGGCGTCGCCGACGACGGTGAGGTCGTCGCGCCCGCCGAGCCACGCGTCGAGCAGCCGCTGCTGGAGCGGCGTGACGTCCTGGTACTCGTCGACCACGAAGCAGCGGTACCGGTCGCGGAACTCGGCCGCGACCGCCTCGTGCTTCTCGAGCACCGCGGTGGTCTGCAGGAGCAGGTCGTCGAAGTCGAGGACCTGCGCGTTCGTCTTCAGCTCCTCGTACCACCGGTAGACCTCGGCGACCTGCGCGACCGGCGCGGGAGTGTCGCGCTGCGTCCTCGCGGCGACCGCTGGGTAGTCGTCCGGCGAGACGAGCGACGCCTTGCTCCACTCGATCTCGCTCGCCAGGTCGCGCAGCACCTCGGTCTCGGTGCTCAACCGGACGCGCTGGGCGGCCTGGGCGACGAGCCGGAACTTGTTGTCGATCAGGTCCCACGGCCGGTCGCCGACGACCCGCGGCCAGAAGTAACGGAGCTGACGGCGGGCGGCGGCGTGGAAGGTCAGCGCCTGCGCCGCGTCGACCCCGAGGCCGCGCAGCCGAGTGCGCATCTCCCCCGCCGCGCGCGTGGTGAAGGTGACGGCCAGCACCTGCCCGGCCGCGACGTGGCCCGATCGGACCAGGTGGGCGATGCGGTGCGTGATCGTGCGGGTCTTTCCGGTGCCCGCGCCGGCGAGGACGCACACCGGGCCGCGGGGGGCCGCCGCGGCGGCGCGCTGTTCGGGATCAAGCCCGTCAAGCAGGTTCGCGCGGCTCTGCCGGCTCTGGGGAGACGATGCGATGGCCACCCCGCGATCCTCGCAGAGGGGGCCGACAGATTCCCGGCCGGGCACGCGGCCGTATCCTGGTCATATGGCGGGCAAGCAGGACAAGGAAGCGGCCAAGCAGGCCAAGCGGGAAAAGCGCGCGGCGAGCAAGGCCCGGCGCGGGCAGCTGTTCGAAGCGTTCAAGATGCAGCGCCGCGAAGACCCGATGCTCATCCCCTGGATGGTCGGTTCGATCGTGGTGGTCGCCGGTGTGCTGTTCGGCATCGGGTTCATCTTCGGCATCCAGTGGACGCTGCTGCCGCTGGGCATCGTGCTCGGCATCCTGCTCGCTGTGATCATCTTCGGCAGGCGCGTGCAGCGCACGGTCTACGGGAAGGCCGACGGCCAGCCCGGTGCCGGCGCCTGGGCGCTGGAGAACATGCGCGGCAAGTGGAAGGTCACGCCGACCGTCGCCGCGACGACCCAGCTCGACGCCGTCCACCGCGTGCTCGGCCACCCCGGCGTGATCCTCGTGGCCGAAGGCGCCCCGCACCGGGTGAAGAGCCTGCTCGCGCAGGAGAAGAAGCGCGTGTCGCGGCTGGTCGGCGACACCCCGATCTACGACGTGACGATCGGCCACGAAGAAAAGCAGGTTCCGCTCAAGAAGCTGCAGTCGCACCTGGCGAAGCTGCCGCGCAACCTCAAGCCGGCCCAGGTCGACGCCCTCGAAGCGAAGCTGGCCGCCCTCGGTTCGCGCGGCGCGGCGATGCCGAAGGGCCCGATGCCCGCGGGCGCGAAGATGCGGAACGTGCAGCGCACCATCCGCCGTCGCTGACGCTGCCGGAAACGTCGAGAACCCCCGGCCTGGTCGCGGCCGGGGGTTCTTTGCGTTCGAATCAACGCGGCGAGTCGTCAGCGCATCCGGATGACGACGGTGTTCGTGGCACGGTCGAGCCAGTTGCGGCCGTCGGCGTTGCGCACGAGCGGCGGGAGCAGCAGCGCGGTCAGCACCATCCGCACCAGCGCTCGCCACGCGCCGACCATCGCCGCCCCGTCCAGGCGGGCCACCCGGATGCCCAGGGCCGCCATGCCGGGGGTGAAGCCGAAGAACGTGACCGGGATGACAGTGATGACCGCCCAGACCGCGCCCGCCCAGAGGTTGAACGTCTGCATCGCGGCGGCGTTCTGCAGGTCGTAGCGTACGAACAGGGCCGTGATCAGGGAAGCGAGCACCAGGTCGAGCACGAGCGCGAGGAAGCGCGGACCGCCGCCGGCCACCGCGCCCACGCCGGATTCGGGCAGGCCCAGCGACTCGCCGCGCCACTTCGGGGCCTCGCGCGGACCCGCCGCGGTCGAGCCGTCGCCCGTGCCCGGCAGCCATTCACCCGTCCATCTCGCCACCCGTCCAGGGTATGCCGGTGGCGCGGACCACATCCGGCCTGGTCGACTGGGCGGCGACGGCAACCCGTTAACACCGGCGAAACATTCGGGTGACGGTCGGGCAACACCGCCCTCTTAGCGTGAGCCGAAGAGAGTACAGCCGCCGGTAACGAACGAGAAGGAGTCACCGAGGGTGCCCACTACTCCAGACGACATTCAGCGCCTCATCGCAGATGAGAAGGTGGAGTCCATCGACGTCAGGTTCTGCGACCTGCCGGGCGTCATGCAGCACTTCACGGTGCCCGCGAAGGCGTTCGACCTGGAGGCGTACGAAGAGGGTCTCGCCTTCGACGGCTCCTCGGTGCGCGGTTTCCAGTCGATCCACGAGTCCGACATGCTGCTGCTGCCGGACCCCGAGACGGCGCGGATCGACCCGTTCCGCAAGGCGAAGACGCTCTCGCTGAACTTCTTCGTGCACGACCCGTTCACCCGTGAGGCCTACAGCCGCGACCCGCGCAACATCGCGCGCAAGGCCGAGCAGTACATCTCGGAGTACGGCGTCGCCGACAACGTGTACTTCGGCCCGGAGGCGGAGTTCTACATCTTCGACTCGGTCCGCTTCGAGGACGCCGAGCACCTGTCGTTCCACGAAATCGACTCGATCGAGGGCTGGTGGAACACCGGTGCCGACACCGAGGGCGGCAACCAGGGTTACAAGACCCGGTTCAAGGGCGGCTACTTCCCCGTCCCGCCGGTCGACCACTTCGCCGACCTGCGCGACGACATCGTCCGCCAGCTGCAGAACTCCGGCTTCGAGATCGAGCGCGCGCACCACGAGGTGGGCACCGCCGGCCAGACGGAGATCAACTACAAGTTCAACACGCTGCTGCACGCTGCTGACGACCTGCAGCTGTTCAAGTACATCGTGAAGAACACGGTGTTCGCCGCGGGCAAGACCGCGACGTTCATGCCGAAGCCGCTCGCCGGCGACAACGGCTCGGGCATGCACTGCCACCAGTCGCTGTGGAAGGACGGCCAGCCGCTGTTCCACGACGAGTCCGGCTACGCGGGCCTGTCCGACACGGCGCGGCACTACATCGGCGGTCTGCTCAAGCACGCGCCGAGCCTGCTGGCCTTCACCAACCCGACGGTGAACTCCTACCACCGCCTGGTGCCGGGCTTCGAGGCCCCGGTTTCGCTGGTGTACTCGCAGCGCAACCGCTCCGCCTGCGTCCGCATCCCGATCACCGGCAACAACGCGAAGGCCAAGCGCGCCGAGTTCCGCTGCCCGGACTCGTCGGGCAACCCGTACCTGGCGTTCTCCGCGATGATGATGGCCGGGCTCGACGGCATCAAGAACAAGATCGAGCCGCCGGAGCCGATCGACAAGGACCTCTACGAGCTGCCGCCCGAGGAGGCCAAGAACGTCAAGCTGGTCCCGGGCGACCTGGGCACCGTGCTGGACACCCTGGAGCAGGACCACGACTACCTGCTCGAGGGCGGCGTCTTCACGCCGGACGTGATCGAGACGTGGATCCAGTACAAGCGCGAAAACGAAATCGACCCGCTGCGGCTTCGCCCGCACCCGTACGAGTTCTCGCTGTACTACGACGTGTGATCGGCGCGGCGCTTTGACCAGGCATTTCACTGGCCGAAGCGCCCGCCAGGCCGTCACCAGGCCGGCAAAGGTCAGCCGGTGACGACCACCAAGACACAGGACGGCGGTCGAGGGGATTCCCCGACCGCCGTCCTTTTTTTTGCGCGCCAGCCGCCTCACGCGGCACCCTTCCGGCGGAACACCCGCTCGTAGAGTGCGCGGGCTACGGTCGCTACCGGCAAAGCGCGGACATCAACGCCAAGTCGCCCACCCTCCCTGTCCTGTTACGCCGCCCCGTCCACGAACGACCACAGCGGACGGCCTTCTCGGCGGCTCTTTGCTCCGGGCGGGCAACGTGGAAAACTCCGCGAGTGGACCGACGGCGATGGATAGGCGGCTACCCAGCCCAGCTCAGTCGATGGCATCGAAGGTGGGTTCTCGCTTGCGCTATCGCCTGCACGTGGGGCGTTCTCATGTGGCTGGCTCTGGCCGTGTTCGTGGGCCACTGGACCTCATGGATCTTTATCGCGCTCCTCGTCCCAAACGCGGCATACCACTGGCACATCTACCTGACTCGACGCCCCGGCCGATCACCGACTGCGACAGCACCGGCGAAATACCGCGGCGGGCAATCCGAAGTTGGTCCGTGAAGACGGCCAGCCTCACCTCGCTGCCAAGCGGACAGGTGTGGGAAGGACCCTCCAGGCCGTCAGACGTCGGCGACGGTTGACCATGAACGACCGACGACAACCGCTAGCCAGCAGGTCAGAAGGGGTAAAACTGGGCGGCGTACCGCAGGTCAGCGCCGGGGGTGACAGACCTACGCCGTGTGATCCGAGCCGGGTTTGACCTGGTGAAATGCCGCTTTCGGTCCGCTCCGGGCCGTCTGCTGGCCGGTCTCCTCAAACGGCCGGTTCCGCTTCTCGTGCGGAGCCGGCCGTTTGCCGTTCTTCGGGCTCATCCGACCAGTTCGGCGAGCAGCGCGCGGACCCGTCGGTCGATCTCGTCGCGGATGGGGCGGACCTGCTCGATCGGGAGGCCGGCTGGGTCGTCGAGTTGCCAGTCGAGGTAGCGCTTGCCCGGGAAGACCGGGCAGGCGTCGCCGCAGCCCATGGTGATCACGACGTCGGCCGCTTGAACTCCCTCAACGGTGAGGGGTTTCGGGAATTCGCGAGACAGGTCGATGCCGAGTTCGGCCATGACTGCGACGGCCGCGGGGTTGATGGTGTCGGCTGGTGCGGATCCGGCGGAGCGGACCCGTACTCTGCCGCGCGCGTGGTGGTGCAGCAGTCCGGCCGCCATCTGCGAGCGTCCGGCGTTGTGGACGCAGACGAAGAGCACTTCGGGGATGGTCATGGCGAGACCCCAGCGGTCACGAACCGGTGCCGAAGCGCGAGGGACACGTAGACGAGGGCGACGAGCACTGGGACTTCGATGAGCGGACCGACGACTCCGGCGAGCGCTTGGCCGCTCGTGGCACCGAAGGTGGCGATCGCGACGGCGATGGCGAGTTCGAAGTTGTTGCCCGCGGCGGTGAAGGCCAGGGTGGTGGTCCGCTCGTACGACAGGCCGATCGCCTTGCCGACCGCGTAGGAACCGGCCCACATGAGTCCGAAGTAGACCAGCAGCGGCAGGGCGATCCGGGCGACGTCGAGCGGGCGACTGGTGATCTGGTCGCCCTGCAAGGCGAACAGGACCACGATGGTGAACAGCAGCCCGTACAGCGCAATCGGGCCGATCTTGGGCAGGAGCCGGGATTCGTACCAGGTGCGGCCCTTCGCGCGTTCGCCCAGCCGGCGGGAAAGGTAGCCGGCGAGCAGCGGGACGCCCAGGAACACCAGCACGCTCTTGGCGATCTGCCACGCGGAAACGGTGAGCCCGGCCTGCGGCAGGCCGAGCCAGCCGGGCAGCACGGAGAGGTAGAACCAGCCGAGGACGCCGAACATGACGACCTGGAACACCGAGTTCAGCGCGACCAGCACGGCCGCGGCTTCCCGGTCGCCGCGGGCCAGGTCGTTCCAGATGATCACCATCGCGATGCAGCGGGCGAGCCCGACGATGACCAGCCCGGTCCGGTACTCCGGCAGGTCGGGCAGCAACAGCCAGGCGAGCGCGAACATCAGCGCCGGGCCGATCAGCCAGTTCAGCACCAGCGAGGGCCACAGCAGCCGCCGGTCGCCGGTCACGCCGCCGAGCCGGTCGTAGCGGACTTTCGCCAGCACCGGGTACATCATCACGAGCAGTCCGAGGGCGATCGGCAACGAGATCCCGTCGACCGAAACCGCGTTCAGCACTCCGCCCAGGCCGGGAATCCACCGGCCGGCCAGCAGCCCGAGCACCATCGCGGCGGCGATCCACACCGGAAGGAATCGGTCCACAGTGGACAGCTTGCCGACCACGCCGGTTTCCGCCGTCACGCGTGCGCCTCCGCACTGCCGGGGACCAGCACGGCCGAGAGCCGGGCCAGGACCTCCGGGTAGACGCGGTAGTAGACCCACGTGCCACGCCGTTCCCCGGCGATCAGCCCGGATTCGCGCAGCACCTTGAGGTGATGGGAGATCGTCGGGCCGGTCAGATCGAAGGCGTCGGTCAAGTCGCATACGCAGGCTTCCCCGCCGGCGTGAGACGCGATCAGCGACAGCAGGCGCAGCCGCACCGGGTCGGACATCGCTTTGAACAGCTTCGCCAGCTCCGCGGCCTGATCCTCGCTCAACGGCTCGCGCGTCAACGGGGTGCAGCATGCGCTGATCACGGCCAGCGCGAGTTGCTTCGACATACGTCTATCTTGACAGTCATCTACCTAGACAGCAATCTAGATGCTTCTTGTTTCGATAACTATCTATTCAAGGAGTACGGATGTCCCGAGTTCAGCTCGCTCTTCGGGTCGGAGACCTGGCTGATTCGATCGACTTCTACGCAAAGCTCTTCGGTGTCGAGCCAGCCAAGCTCCGGCCGAGATACGCCAACTTCGCCGTCGCCGAGCCCGCGCTCAAGCTCGTCCTTCTGGAAGGCGAGCCCGGGCAGGCGACTGTCCTGGATCACCTCGGTGTTGAGGTCGAATCGACAGATCAGGTCAACGAGGCCAGCGAACGTCTCACCGGGGAGGGCCTGGAGACGCTGACCGAGGACAACACGACCTGTTGCTACGCCGTGCAGGACAAGGTGTGGGTACATGGGCCTGGCGGGGAGCCGTGGGAGGTTTACACGGTCAAGGCGGCTTCGCCGACCTTCGCGAAGTCCGAAGGTTGTTGCGCCTGAACGGCGATCGACCACCCCGCCCATCCGGAGCGGAGACACCTCTTGCCACCAGGCATCCGGTGCCGTTATGTTAATGAGAAATCACTTCTTCCGAGACTGTCGACAGGGGGCGGCGAGCAGCCCCTGGCCGGTGATGGGATGGCAACGACGCCTACCAGAGAGGCAGACAAGTACATGGAGAATCTCAGCAGAAGGAAGGTGCTGACCCTCGGCGCGGCGTTGGGCATCGCGGGTGTTGCGGGCTCCTCGGGCACTGCGTGGGCGTGGTCGAGCAGGGGGTCCATCGCCGGAAGCGGCACGGGAGCGGATCCGTTCCAGGTGTGGGACGACAAGGCGGACGCGGTCGCCAAGGCGTTGCTGGCCGAGGGCAAGGTGCCGGCGGTCAATCAGGCGTGGGAGAGCTGGATCGACAACGACGCGCCGTTGCCCGCTGGCATGCCGGATTACCTGGTGGCGTATCTGCAGCAGGTCAACAAGCTGCCGCCGTGGGCGGATCCGGCCAAGCTGGCCGCGTCGGAGAAGCTGTATACCCGGTTGAGCAGTTATCTGTTCGTCTCGGAGACGCTCGGCAGCGGGATCATGAGCACCGTCATTCCGCGGGAGGCGCGGGCGGTTTACTGGTCGGCTGGCGGCGCGGACATGAAGCAGCGGGCGGCGAAGACGTTCACCTTCGGATACGACCTGCACAATTCCAAAGCCTGGGCACCGGACGGGCATTTCGTCGTCACGGCCAACAAGACTCGACTCGTGCACGCCGCGGTGCGGAATTTGCTGCCGACGTCGGCGAAGTACCAGTCGGGTGCTGATCAGCCCAAGCCGATCAGCAACGGCGACATTCTGCGTACGTTCCATTCCGTGGCGACCTTCGCGCGCAGCAACATGCTCAAGTGGCACATCGCGTTGTCCGCCGCGGAGCAGGACGCGGATCTGCACGCCTGGCAGGTCGCGCTGTATCTGCTTGGGGTGCAGGAACAGTTCATTCCGCGGACGTGGGCGGACGCGGAAGCACAGGCGCAGCAGATGTTGTGGCCGGTGCTCGCGCGGACCGAGGAAGGGGTCAGCCTGGCGAAGACGTTGCTCGGCTACATCGAGGACCCGACGCTCGGGCTCGATTCCGGGTTCGTCAACGAATTGGTGCGATATCTGCTCAATGACCAGATCGGCGATTGGCTCGGACTTCCCCGGGACTACGCACAGGCGGCGTTGGTGCGGATCGAATGGCCCGCGTATGTGGCGTTTCGCGAAGGGACGTCCAAGATCATGCCGGGCAGTTTTTATCTCTTCGACCAATTCGTGCGCGGCATTTCGATGCTGTACCTCAACAACGGGACCTCGCCGACGCAGACGCCGATCACGCTCCCCACCGCGAATCGGCCGGGCGCTTAAAATCCCAGTGCGCTCAGCAGCAGAGCGGTGACGGCGGCGCGGTGGCCGGGGGCGTCCTCCCACCGCAGCCGCCGACCGGTTTCGACTACCGCGCCGAAGCCCGCGTGCACCAGTACGCGGGCTTGGTGCGCGTCCAGGTCTGGGCGGGCCAGGCGGAGTTGTTGTTCCCACACCGCGATGTGCTCGCGTTGGGCGAGGATGAGCGGGCGTTGCAACGCAGCGGGCAAGCCGCCTAGTTCGGCGGCGGCGACGTTGGTCAAAGCGGTGTGTTCGAAGCTGTACGCCACATAGGTCGCGGCGAGTGCGGGAAGGGCTTGCGCGCCAGTGATGCCGTGCAGGTTCTGTTCCACGGCTTGCGACAGCAGCCCGGCGGCTTGCAGGCACGCGGCGGCCAGGATTTCGGCTTTGTTGGGAAAATGGCGGTAGAGAGCCGAAGGCACCAGACCCACGGCCTCGGCGATTCGGGCGTTCGTGACGGTGGCGAATCCGTCGCGTTCGAACAACGGCACGGCGGCGGCGAGGATTTGCGCGCGGCGGGTTCGCGGGACCGGTTGGGCGGGCAGCTCCACGACCGGCGCGTCCGGGGTGGTCGTCGAGGTGGCGAGGCGCAGGGCGGATTCGGTGAGCAGGTTCTCGGCTCGGTGATGTGCGATCGACGTGCGGTGCATGGTGATCGAGCCGATCGCGCCGAGTGCGGCCACGGCACGGAGGTCCGCGTCCCGAGCCGGCTGCACCACATCCCGCACGCGCGAGACGACGTGGGCGAATTTCGCACTCAGGACGCGCCGGTCGGCTCGCTCGAGGTAGCGCGCTTCCCAGCGGTACAGGCCGCCGGACTCGCGGTGGGCGACCGTGACCCGGGCGAGCGGGCGGAGGACCTCCGAGGCGGGTGCGTCCGGCGGCACCGCGTCGAGGGCGGCGACGAGGCGGTCTGCCATCACGTTCGCGCACTCGGTGAACAGGGCGTACTTGTTCGGGAAATGCCGGTACAGCGCCGCCGCGGTGATCCCGACGGCGGCGGCGATCTCCTCCATGGACGCCGCGTGATACCCGCGTTCGCTGAAGGCGCGGCCCGCCGCCTCGACGATGAGCTGCTTGCGGTTGCGCGGACGGGTGGCCGCAGCCGGTTCGGAGGTCACAGCGGACCCCGAGCACACGGATGCGGGAACACGGCCATGGTGGCCAGTCAATCACGAGACGAGCGGGTCTTCACGCGGGCGGGAGGCGCGGCGACTCTTCCGCCACGAGCGGACCGATTCGGCCCGGCAACTGCGATGTACGTGGGCGTTCTCGTTCGCACTGCGTTTTCCGTGCTCCTCGCCGCGCACAGCAACGAAAAAGCGCTGGGACCGCCTAGTGGAACCCGTCGAGGTTGGTGACCTGCGCCGGAGCGCTGTTCGACGATAATGATCGGGTGACCTTGACGAGGATCCGCGAGTTCCGCACCTTGCGCGGGCTGACCGTGCGCCAGCTCGCCGACCAGGCGGGGGTGTCGACCGGATTGATCAGCCAGGTCGAGCGGGGCGTCACCGACCCCAGCCTGGAAACCATGCGGCGGATCGCCGAGGTGCTCGACATCCCGCTGTTCAGCCTGTTCCAGGAGCCGGAGGAGGAGACCGTCGCGGTGATCCGGCACGAAGACCGGTACCGGATCTCCTCGCCGCACCACGCGATCACCTACACCCGCGCGTCGCCGGGCGGCGCGAAGCTCGAGGTGCTCGAAGGCGTGCTGGAACCCGGCGGGGTCTCGTCCGACGAACTGCGCTCGCATCCGTCCGAGGAATGCGTGGTGGTGATCGCCGGACGGCTGACCGTCCAGGTCGGCGAGCAGACGCACGTGCTCAAGACCGGCGACAGCTGCCACTTCGATTCGAGCATTCCGCACCGCTTCCGCAACGACGGCCGGACCGCCGCCCGCTTCCTTGTGAGCGTCACTCCGCCGAGTTACTGATCCGGCCAAAAGAAGGCCCGGGACCGTCGCGGCGAAGTCATCGGCCGTGACGGCGGTCGGATCAGTAACCATCCGGCACGGTACTGATACTTCCGGCGGAGGTGCCCGCGGCGAAATTGGTCTAGACTTTTCGTTCCGAAACCGGCGAAAAGGACGGACTGATGCGAGGGACGACGGTGCCCCCGGGAATGTGCTGCCGACCGGTCAAGCCCGGGGAACTTCCGCTGCACCGGCTCGAGGTGCCGGCACCGGACGCGGTGCCGTTCGCGGTCGGCTCTTTCGACGCGGTCGGCCCGTTGTCGAGAGCGGAATTCCCGCACCGGCACACGTTTTACGAAATCGTGCTCGTCACCGGAGGGACCGGCGCGCACGTGGTCGACCTGACGCGGTGGGAACTGAGCCCGCCGCACCTCGGCGTCGTCACCCCGGGCCAGGTGCACCACTGGGAGGCGAGCGAACTCGCCGGATCGGTCGTGCTGTTCACCGACGATTTCCTCTTCGACCATCCGGCCGACCGCGAAACCCTGCGCCGGCTGCGCGAACGGCCTTGGCTGCGGCTGGACCGCGCCGAACACGACCGGACCGCGCGGCTGATCACTGAGCTGGAAGAGGAGTACCGCCGCGGCGGCGAGGACGCCGAATCGGTGCTGCGCGCCCTGCTGCACGTGCTGATCGTGCGCGCCGGACGGCTGCCCGGGATTCCCTCCGCGCCGGCACCTGCCCGCGCTCGCGCGGTAGCGGCGGAATTCGCGCAGCAGGCGGAAAAATCGGAGCTGGGGCTGTGGTCGGTGCGCGCGCATGCCGAACGGCTCGGCGTCACGCCCGGCTACCTCACCGAGGCCGTCAAGGCAGCGACCGGGCGCACCGCGGCGGAATTGGTGCGCGAGGCCCGAACGCAGGAGGCGAAACGGTTCCTGCTGCGGACGAATCTGTCCGTGCGGCAGGTGGCGAGCCGCGTGGGATTCGCCGATCCAGCCTACTTTTGCCGGTTCTTCCGGCGCGAAACCGGGTTGAGCCCCGGCGGATTCCGCCGCACCGGCGACACCGCCCCGAAGATTCACCACGACTGCGGGACTCCGTCCATCGCTGCGGGCTGATCTTCTCCTTACCGTCGAGGGGAATCCCGAGCCCCCACCGAGGAGCAGGCATGGACGAAGACAGAAAGTTCAGCCGCAAGACAGTGCTGAAGGCCGCGCTCGCCGCCGGAGTCGCCGCGCCGGTCGCGCTCGTCGGCGGTCCGGCGTTGGCCCGCACGAACTTCGCCGGCGGGCAGAAGGTCGCGCCGACCCCGTACTGCCACGACGGCGACGAACCGACGATCGACCAGACCGAGGGCCCGTACTTCAAGCCGGACTCCCCCGAGCGCAGCGTGCTCGTCGACGACAACACCCCGGGCCAGCGGCTCACCGTGAGCGGGTACGTGTTCGGGCTGTCCTGCCAGCCGATCGGCCGCGCCCTGCTGGACTTCTGGCAGGCGGACGTGAACGGCGCGTACGACAACGTCGGCTATACCTTCCGCGGTCACCAGTACACGAACGACCTCGGCGAGTTCAAGCTGACCACGATCGTGCCCGGCCTCTACCCCGGCCGGACCCGGCACATCCACGTCAAGGTGCAGGCGCCCGGGGAGCCGATCCTCACGACCCAGCTGTACTTCCCGGGCGAGCCGCGGAACAACACCGACACGATCTTCGACTCGCGGCTGCTGATGACCGTCCGCGACGCCCCGAACAACGCCAAGGAGGCCGCGTTCGACTTCGTGCTCAACGTCCAGCAGACGCCGACCGGCAGTCCCACGACGACGCCGACCGGGCAGCCCGGCGGGACGTCCTGGGCGGCGGGCACGTCGTACCCCGCCGGCACGCGGGTCACGTTCAACGGGGTCGGCTACGTGTGCCTGCAGGCCCACACCGCCCAGCCGGGCTGGGAGCCGCCCAACGCGCCCGCGTTGTGGCAGAAGGGCTGATCCCCTCCTGAGGAGAACGGCGGGCTCCCCCGGGCCCGCCGTTCTCCGTTCTCCGGGAATTTTCCGAGAAGCCCGGCCCGGGCTGTCGAGTTACGGTCGACGCATTCGTCTTCCACTGCGACGACGCCGGACCGGCCCTCGGAGGACATATGCTGTACCTGCTGGTGATCTACAACTGCGACCGTCCCGAACCCGGCGATCCGGCCTTCCCGGAGGCGCTGGCCAGGGTGAACGCGTTCGCCGACGAATGCCGCCGGCGGGGAGTGTTCGTGTCCGGCCACCCGCTGCAGGGCGAGCACACCGCGACCACGGTCAGCGTCCGCGAGGGGAAGACGCTGATCACCGACGGGCCGTTCCTGGAGACCCACGAGCATCTCGGGGGCGTCTACGTCCTCGACTGCCGCGATCTCGACGAAGCCCTCGAACTCGCCGCGCTGTGCCCGATGGCCGAAGTCGGCACGATCGAGGTGCGGCCGGTCGCCGGGGTGCCCGGACTGTCTCACCAGGCATGACGGCGGCGCTGCTGCGGGAGGCCTACCGCGAGCACCGCGCCCGGATGCTCGCGGCGCTGGTCCGCGTCCTCGGCGACTTCGAACTCGCCGAGGACGCGCTTCAGGACGCGTGCGCGCTCGCCCTGCGTGCCTGGGGCGACCAGCCGCCGGACGACCCGGTGGCATGGCTGCTGACCGCCGCTCGCAACAGCGCGATCGACCGGCTCCGGCGCGCCCGCCGCGGTATGGAGAAACTCGCTCAGCTCGGGGAGCAGCCGGAGGCCGCGGTGGACCCGTCCGAGGACAGCCTGCTCGCGATCGGCGACGAACGGCTCAGCCTCATCTTCACCTGCTGTCACCCCGCCCTCGCCGAGGAAGCCCGCGTCGCGTTGACGTTGCAGGCGGTGGCCGGGCTGACCGCGGGACAGATCGCGCGGACGTTCCTGGTGAGCGAGGCAACGCTGGCGCAGCGGCTGGTGCGGGCCAAACGCAAGATCCGCGACGCCGGGATCAGTCTCGCCGTCCCGGCCGATCATCTGCTGCCCGAGCGGCTGTCCGGGGTTTTGGCGGTGCTGTATTTGATCTTCACCCAAGGCTACACCGCACCGGAACACCGGGAGCTGCAACAGGAAGCGATCCGGTTGGCGAAGCTGGTCGCGACGCTCATGCCGGACGAACCGGAAGCGCTCGGCCTGGTTTCGCTGCTGCTCGTGCACGATTCGCGGACCGACGCGCGCTACACGCCAGACGGTGCCGTCGTGCTGCTCGAGGACCAGGACCGAAGTCGTTGGGACCACGGCGAAATCACCGAAGCGATCGGGCTGCTCGATCGCGCGTTGCGCTTCGAGACGCCTGGGCCGTATCAACTGCAAGCCGCCATTGCCGTTCAGCACGCGCAGTCTCGTTCGGCGGCGGACACGGATTGGGCCGCGATTGCCGCGCTGTATCAACGGTTGTGCGAAATGAATCCGTCGCCGGTGGTCGCGTTGAACCACGCCGTCGCGGTCGCCATGGCCACGAGCCCGGAAGAAGGGTTGGCGCTCATCGACGGCATCGAAGGGCTTGACCGGTATCACTTGCTGCACGCCGCGCGCGCCGATCTGCTCCGCCGTCTCGGCCGTACGACCGAGGCGATGACCGCGTACCGGCGCGCCCACGAACTCGCCGTCAACCCAGCCGACCGGCGCTTCCTCGCTGGCCGCTTAGCCACTTTGGAGTCCTGATGAGACTGTCCATTCTCGACAACGGACATCGCCTGCGGGCCCGGCTGTTCCTGTCGATCACGTCGAAACAGCCGCCGGACATCGTGAAGATGCTGCTGTACCGGCCCGGTTTTCTCACCCGGCCACTGCTGGAATTGACCGCGCCGGTGATGCGCGGGCCGTCGTACTGGACCGCCGGGGAACGCGAATTCCTCGCCATGTCCACGGCGTTGCTGCACGAGTGCCCGTTCTGCATCGACTCGCACGCGGAGCTGACCCGCATCGCCGGGCACGGCGAGATCGACCCGGCCCGGCCGGACGAGGCACGGCCCGAGGTACGTACGATTCGGGCGTTCTTGGAGACCGTCACCCTGTATCCGGACCAGATCGTGGTGCCGGATCTGCCGTCCGCGGCGATCCGGGAAGCGCTGCGGGTGAATCTGGTGTGGAACATCGTGAACCGGCTCGCGAACGCGTTCGGTTTCGTGCTGCGCGAGGGCCAGCTGGAGAGCGGAACCCGGGCCCTGCACCGGTTCGGCTACCGGTTCCCCGGTTTCTTGCTCGCCGGCGGCCCGGCGGGCACGCATGCGGATCCGGTGGAGAACATGCGGTATTCGGTGTTCGCCGCGCCCGCGGTGACCGACCAGGCGCTCCGCGGCGCAGCGGCGACCGGGGACGGCCTGCCCGCGCCGTTGCAGCCGTTCGCGGAGAAGGTCCGTGACGCGTCGTACCGGCTCACCGACGCCGATTTCGCCGAGCTGACCACGAAATACCAGGAGGACGAGGTCTACGAGATCACGGTCGCTGCGGCCGTGGGTGCTGCGTTGCGAAGTTACGACGCCGGGCAGAAGAAACTCGACGCGTAACGCGAACCGGCGGCCGGGGGGTGTTCCTGGCCGCCGGTTCGCGTCACTGGTCCGCTCAGGGGCGGTAAAGCTCCTTGACGACATCGATGGTGTCGTTCTTGTCGACGTGGATCTCGGCGTGCAGCGGGCTCGGCCCGGTCAGCGACTCCATCAGCGCCTGCTCGGTGCACGGGTTCGTGCCGCGGCCCTGCGAGTCGAGGGAGACCTCGCCGGCCGGGCACAGTTCCGCCGCGCCGAAGACCTGCGCGGTCTTGCTCACCGGGAGGCGGTAGGTCTTGGAGTCGGCGGGAACGAACTTGCCGTCGTCCGGGCCGCCGTTCTTCCAGGTGATCAGCTGGAACTGAGCCATGTTGACCGAGCGGTCGAAGCCGGTGAACTGCACGGTCTGCGTCGTGTTCGGGAAGCGGCGCGTCGGGACGGCGGGCTGACCGGCGCCGCCGGAGGCCGGTGCGGTCTTGATCATGAATTCGGTGCCGCCGTCCTTGCCGCAGTTCACCACACCCTGCGCGAATTCTTCTTCCGCGCCCAATGCGCAATCCCAGTGCCCTTCAATGCCGAGAACGCGATGGCCGGGACCTTCGCCCTGTGTCGGGGCCAATTCGTAGTACTTCGTCATCACATTGAACGCTTCGACGCAGCCGGGAATGCTTCCGTTGGCGCTTTGCACCGCGATCAGATCCATTTGCTTGCCGCCCGCCGGACCCACCTGTCCGCCGAGCTTGCTGCAGTTGACATCACCGTCCGAGGTGGCCGAGGTGGCCGCCGCACCGGCCGAACCGCCCTGCGGGTTCGGCTTGACCGCCGCTGCCTCGGAAATGCCCTTCGCCGCGGAACCGTTTCCGTCGACGTTGTTTCCGCTGCACGCGGAAAGCAATGCGGTCGCGGCGACCGCCCCGCCGACCATGACCAGCTTCATCGACTTCATCGCGGTGAATCCCATTTCCTGCTCCCCGTGTCTTTTGGCGAATCTCTAAACCCCAAGACGCGAAGCAGAGAATGACGTTGCTCCGAAGTTCGGCGGAGAGCCATCGTTGCCCCAATGTCGCCCCCGCCTGGTCCGCACGGGCACGACCTCGACCGGCCCCGCAACCCCGCCGCGGGCTAGCTCGGGAGGCCGAGCGCCGCCAGCCACACCCGAGTCAGCGTCGCGGCGGCGTCGTCCAGCGAACTGTCCGCGACAAACGCCTGATAAAAGACGCGTTCGGTCATCCAGACCAGCGCTGAGGCGACCTCTTTCGCGGTTTCGGACGGCAGCCCGGCGCGCTCGGCCACCCCGCTCATGGTGTCGGCGAGTGCGACGACCGCCGAGCGCCACGCCTGGTCGATCGCCGGAACCGAGGGCGACAGTTCGACCGCCGTGCGCATCACCGTTCCGTGCGCACGCCACATCCGGGCGGTCCGCTCGATCCCCTGCCGGACGGCGTCGCCGGGCACCGCGGCGGCCGCGTCCACCGCGTCGACCTCGGTGCGCAGCTTGGTCACCGTTCGCTCGACCAGCGCGGCGAGCACCTCGTTCTTGGACCCGAAGTAGAAGTAGAGCGCACCCCGGGTGATCCCGGCCTCTTGCGCGATCGTCGCGACGGTCATGCACGCGCCGCCGGTCGTGTTCAGCTGCTGCTCCGCCGCGTCGAGAATCGCGCGTTCACGCAGGTCGCCCTTGGTCGGAGCCGTCCGGCGGCGGCGGGGTTCTCGGTCTTCCACCAGCACGTTCTATCACTCCGACTATTTTTGACACGGTGCAGATTTTTCTCGACACGGTGTAGAGTTCAGGGCATGACCAAGCTCTTCCTGATCACCGGCGTCAGCTCGGGCCTCGGCCGGGCGTTCGCCGAGGCCGCGCTCCAGGCAGGTCACACCGTCGTCGGCACCGTGCGCAAGCAGGCCGACGCCGCGGAGTTCGAGCGGATCCAGCCCGGCAAATCCCTCGCGCGCATCCTTGATGTCACCGACGACGACGCGGTGTTCCGGACCGTCGACGAGATCGAGGCCGAGGTGGGCCCGATCGAGGTCGTGATCGCCAACGCCGGCTACGGCCACGAAGGCGTCTTCGAAGAGTCGACAATGGCCGAGCTGCGCGCGCAGTTCGAGGTGAACGTATTCGGCGTGGTCGCGACGGTGAAGGCAGTGCTGCCGTATCTGCGGCAGCGGCGGCGCGGGCACATCCTCGGCGTCACGTCGATGGCCGGGCTGATCACCGTGCCGGGCACGTCCTTCTATCAAGGCAGCAAGTACGCCGTCGAAGGCATTCTCGAAACCGTCGGCAAGGAGGTCGCCCCGTTCGGCCTGCACGTCACCGCGGTCGCGCCGGGTTCGTTCCGCACCGACTGGGCGGGCCGGTCGATGGTCCGCACCGAACGCTCCGTGCCGGACTACGACCAGGTGATGAACCCGATCCGCGAACACCGCCTCGCGGCCAACGGCAACCAGCTCGGCGACCCGCAGAAGGCCGCGCAGGCGGTGCTGCACATCCTCGACGTGCCGAACCCGCCCGCGCACCTGGTCCTCGGTTCCGACGCCCTCCGCCTCGTCACGAACGGCCGCGCCGCGGTCGACAAGGAAATCCAGGAATGGGCCGAGCTGAGCCAGTCCACCGACTTCCCGGACGGGGCCCAGCTGCCCGGCTGAGCCGCTCCCGAAACCCGCGACGGGTTCGCATCAGCTGCGGGCGGTTCAGCCCGGGGTGTGCGGTGAAGCGAGGCTTCGCCAGCACCAGAGATGACATCGGCGGCGCGGCACAGGTCTAGCGGGCCCGATCCACCGCCCGCCGAGCGACCCGGCCAGGGGGCGTCCGCGCGCGGACGCCCCCTGGCCGGTCACTCCACCAGCAGATCCTCGATCATGATCGGAATGCTCCGCACCCGGATCCCGGTCGCGTTGCACACGGCGTTCGCCACCGCGGCCGCCATGCCCACCGCGCCGATCTCGCCGACTCCGCGGGCTCCGACCGCGTTGTGCAGCGTGTCCGGGTACTCGACGAACTGGACGTCGATCTCCGGGATGTCGGCGTTGACCGGCAGCAGATAGCTCGCGAAGTCCGCGTTCGCCGGGCGTCCGCTCGGCTCCACTTCCAGCCCCTCGTGCAGGGCCGCCGACACGCCCCAGATCATGCCGCCGGACAACTGGCTCCGCGCCTGCGTCGGGTTGATGATCCGGCCGCCGTCGAAGACGCCCAGCATCCTCGACACGCGGACCTCGCGGGTCAGCCGGTGCACCCGGACCTCGCAGAACTGCGCGCCGAACGAGCTGAACGAATGCTTCGTCATCTCCTCGCCCGGGGCGGAGGAACCCTTGGCGGACAAGGATTCCCGGCCGATCGCGCGCAGCAGCTCGCCGAACGGCATGGTGCCGTGGTTGCCGTGCAGCAAACCCTCGGCATACGTGACGACCTCGCCCTCGAACGGCGCGCCCGGCTCGGCGGCGAGCGCCACCAGTTCGTCGAGCAGTTCGGTGGCCGCGAGCATGATCGCGGTGCCGGTGCTCGCGGTCGCGGTCGAACCGCCGGACATGCCGCCCGGCGCGAACCGCGAGTCGCCCAGATGCGGGGTGACGCGCTCCGGGTCGATGTCGAGCGATTCGGCCCCGATCGTGGCCAGCACGGTGAGCAGCCCGGTGCCCGGATCCGCCCCGCCGGTGGACACGTCCGCGGTCCCGTCCGCGTTGAGCGTGAGCTCGACCGTCGCCGGGAAGCGCAGCCCCGGGAACATCGCGGTCGCCGTGCCCATGCCCACGAGCCAGTCGCCGTCCACGTGCCCGCGCGGCGACCGGTTCGCCCAGCCGAACCGCTGCGCCCCGATCTCGTAGCACTCGTCGAGGTGCTTGCTCGACCACTGCAGGTCGACGCCGGGAGGCGCGAGCGAGCTGTTGCGCTTGCGCAGTTCGATCGGGTCCATGTCGAGCGCGATCGCGAGTTCGTCGATGGCGCTTTCCAGCGCGAACGAACCCGACGCCTCCCCCGGCGCGCGCATGAACGTGCCCGGCGGGATGTGCAGCGGCACCATCTTCTGGCTGATCGACAGGTTCTGCGTCGCGTACCACTCGCGGGAGGTGCCGTGCGACGTCGGCTCCACGAAGGACCGGCTCATCGACGTGGCCGACCAGGAGTCGTGCTGCACCGCGATCAGCGTGCCGTCGCGGTCCGCCCCCAGCGCGATCTTCTGCACCGTCGCCGGCCGGTTCGCGGTCGCGGTGAACACCTGCTCGCGGGTGAGCGCGCATTTCACCGGACGGTCGAGCGCCCGGGCGGCGGCCGAGGCCAGCATCGCCGGAGCCGAGGTGCCCGCCTTGCCGCCGAACGCCCCGCCCACGTACGGGTTCACCGCGTGCACGGCCGACGGCTCAATGCCCAGCACCCCGGCCATTTCCACGGCTTGCAGGTAACTGGCCTGGTTTCCGCTGTACAGCGTGAGTTCGCCGCCGTCCCACTTCGCGACCGCCGAATGCGGCTCCATCGCGGCGTGGTTCTGCGTCGCGGTGCGGTAGGTCTCCGAGACGACGACCGGGCTCTGCGCCAACGCGTCCGCGATGGATTCGACGCCGTCGGCGAGCACCTCGATCGACGGCGCGCTGCCGCGGCTTTCCGGCGCGTCCTCCGCGGTCTCGAGCCCGTCCTCCATCGACGTCAGCGCGGGCTTTTCCAGATAGGAGACCTCGATCATCCCCGCCGCGTCCCGGGCCTGCTCGAACGTCTCCGCGACGACCAGCCCGATCGGCTGCCCGTAGAACACCACGTCCCGGTCGTGCAGCGGCAGCCACACGTCCCCCATCAGCTGGGACTTGAACGGATGCAGTTCGAGCGGGTCGAACGGGCTGTAGACGCTCACGACCCCGGGCGCGCTCTTCGCCGCGGTCACGTCCATCGCGGTGATCTCGCCGTGCGCGATCGTGCTGAGCACGATGTACCCGTACAGCATGCCGGGGAACGTGCGGTCCAGCGCGTAATCGGCCTGGCCGGTCACTTTCCGCGGAGCGTCCAGCCGCGCGTTCATACCCGGCTCCCTTCGGTCAGTTCGAGCAGCGCGCGGACGATCGTCCGTTTCAGCAGCGAAGGCTTGAACACGTTGCCGGACAACGGCTTCGCCCCTTCCGCGGCCACCGCGGCGGCAGCGGCGAAAGCGTCTTCGGTCAGCTCCGCGCCGCGCAGCGCCTCTTCCACGGCGGGCAGCCGCCACGGCACCGTCCCGACCCCGCCGGCCGCCACGCGGGCGTCGGCGATCTTTCCGTCGCGCACGTCGAGCGCGACCGCCGCCGAGCACAGCGCGAACTCGTACGACTGCCGGTCGCGGATCTTGACGTACGTCGAGTTCTCCGCCCAGTCGAGCCGCGGCACGCGCACCTCGGTGATCAGCTCGCCGGGGCGCAGGTCGTGCTCGATTTCCGGGGTGCCGCCCGGCTGCCGGTAGAAGTCGGCCAGCGCGACCGTCCGGGTGCCCTCGGCCCCGGCCAGCACGACCTCCGCGTCGAGCGCGACCAGCGCGACCGCGACGTCGCTGGCGTGCGTGGCCACGCAGGAGTCGCTGGTGCCGAAGATCGCGTGCATCCGGTTGACGCCGGTGATCGCCGAACACCCGCTGCCCGGCGAGCGCCGGTTGCACGGCATCGCGACATCGCGGAAGTACGAGCATCGCGTGCGCTGCATCAGGTTTCCGCCGATGCTGGCCATGTTCCGCAGCTGCTGCGACGCGCTGAGCAGCAGCGCGCGCGAGATCGCCGGGTACACGCCCGGGTGCGCCGCGATGTCCCCCATCCGCTCCAGCGCGCCGAAACGCAGGCCGTCGGCGGTGTCGATGCCCCGCAGCGGCAGGTCGTTGATGTCCAGCACGTGTTGCGGCGTGAGGACGTCGAGCTTCATCAGGTCGACCAGGGTGGTGCCGCCGGCCAGGTAGGTGCCGGCGCTGCCCAGCGCGTCCTCGACGGTGGCGGGTGCGGTCAGCTCAAACGGTCGCATCGGCCTGCCTCGCCTGCTCCACGGCGCGCACGATGTTCGGGTACGCCGAACACCGGCACAGGTTGCCGGACATGAACTCGCGGACGTCGGAGACGTCGTCGCGCACCGCGGCGACCGCCGACATCACCTGCCCGGACGTGCAGAACCCGCACTGCAGCGCGTCCTGGTCCACGAACGCCCGCTGCACCGGGTGCAGTTCGTCCTCAGTGGACAGTCCTTCGACGGTGGTGACGGGACCGCGCACGGCGGCCGCGAGAGTGAGACAGGACAGCACCGGCTTGCCGTCGACGTGCACGGTGCAGGCACCGCACTGCCCGCGGTCGCAGCCCTTCTTCGGGCCGGTGATGCCCAGCCGCTCGCGCAGCGCGTCCAGGAGGGTCACTCCCGGTTCGACGCTGAGCTGCTCGGTTCTTCCATTGACTTCAAGGGAAATGTCCACAGTAGGGTTCGCTTTCCCGCAGTCCGTCCGCGGCGGACGTCCTGCGGCGTGATGGTGGTGGTGACGGCCCTTCGGGAACGCGAGCCGTCCGGGGTAAACCGGATATTCATCCGCTTGGCTCGCTTTGCCCGAGGCTAGCGGATTAGAATCCGCTACGCAACGAAGTGGAGCTGCTCCAGCTGGTGCTGGAGCAGCTCCAGGCCAGGCAGGCGAAGCAACGCGGGAGGCGCGATGCCGGTGAGCCCGCGACGGGCGGACACCCGGCGCAACCACGAACGGATCCTGGCGGTGGCGGCCGAAACCGTGAGCCGGGCAGGAGACGTGTCGTTCAACGCGGTCGCCAAGGAAGCCGGCGTCGGCGTCGGCACGGTGTACCGGCACTTCCCCACGCCGGAGTCGCTGGTGCTGGCCGTCTACGAGCGCGAGGTGAACCAGCTCGTCGAAATCGTGCCCGAATTACTCGCCAACCATTCCCCCGATCAGGCGTTGCGCGTCTGGATCGTGGACTACCTGGCGCACTACATGATGACGAAACGCGGGCTGGCCAACGCGCTGCGCGCGTCGCAGAGCGAACTGCCGACACAGGCGTACGCGCGGATGCTCGCCGCGCTGGACACCCTGCGCGAGGCGAACGCGGAAGCGGGCACGATCCGCCCGGACCTGAAAACGGAAACCCTGATGCGCGGCCTCGGCGGACTGTTTTTCCTTGCTCCGGAAGGAGATTGGAAGGCCGAGACCGAGAGCGTGGTGGACCTGGTGTGGCACGGGATGCGGCGGGCCTGAGGCAACACGACGCGGCCGTGCCCGGAAAGGCACGGCCGCATCGGATCGCCTGGGTTCAGGACTTCGCGGCCGCCATGTGCTTGGCCCGCAGGAAGAAGCCGATCAACAGTGCGCCGGCGATGCACAGCAGGCCGTCGATGAGGATGGCGGAGGTGACGCCGCCGAGGATCGCGTGCGGACGTTCCGCCGCGGAAGGCTCGCCGATCTGTGCCGCCGCGATCGCGCTCAAGACCGGAATGCCGACGGTGAAACCGATCTGCTGCGTCATCGAGGTGAGTGCGGTGGCGAGCCCCTGCTCGCGGTCAGGCAGCGCGGACGTCGCGGTGATCGTGTAGGACACCACTGCCCATACGTGACCGAATCCGCCGATCGCTGACCCGACGAGCAGGATCGTCATGCCGATGCCCGCTTGCTCGCCGATCAAGAACAGCGCCCCGGTCGCGATGCCCTGCACGACCAAGCCGAGCAGAAGCGTGCCGCGAGGGCCGAAGCGCGCGACCACCTTGGGGGCCAGCAGGCCGCCGCAGAACACTCCGAGACCGACGAGCGCGAACGCGAGGCCGGTCGATAGGACCGAGAGCCCCAGCACTTCCTGCATGTACAGGGTCAGCAGGAAGGAAAGCCCGCTTTGCATGGACAAAGTGACCAGGCCGGCAAGGTTGCCCCACTTCACCGTCGTCCGCGTGAGCACTCGCAAGGGGGCCAGCGGGTCGGGGACTCGCAGTTCGATGAAAATGAACCCGATCAGCAGCACGGCCGCGATCGCCAGGGTGACCAGGGTTTCCGCACTGCCCCATCCCTTGGTCTGCGCTCCGGTCAGCCCGTAGATCAAGGCGAGCAGGCCGAGCGTAACGGTGATCGCGCCCGGCAGGTCGAGCCGCTTCGCCTGCTCGCCGCGGCTCGGCGCGATGACGAGCGGCGCGCAGATCAGGATGATGATGCCGACCGGGACGTTGACGAGAAAGTTCCAGCGCCAGCTCAGTACATCAGTGAGCACACCGCCCAGCAGAGCCCCGACGGCGAAGCCAAGGGACAGCAGCGCTCCGTTGGAACTCAGCGCGCGGTTGCGCAGCGGGCCTTCCGGATACGACGTGGTGAGCAGCGCCAGCGCGGCCGGCATCACCGCGGCCGTGGCGAGACCCTGCGACACGCGGGCGGCCAGGAGAATCGCCGGATTGGGCGCCAGCCCGCCGACGAGCGAACCGAGCGTCAGCAGCGCGAGACCGCCGAGGAAAAGCCGCCTGCGCCCGATGCGGTCGCCGATCCGGGAGAACAGCAGCATGAACCCGGCCGACGCGAGAGCGAACGCGGTGGAGATCCACTGCAGCCCGCCGAGGGAGAAGCCCAGCTCGTTGCCGATCACCGGAAGAGACACGGTGAGGATCGAGAAGTCGACGGCGATCATGAACTGAGCCCCGAGCAATACGGCCAGAATGAGCCGCTGCCGGGGCGTCATCCGCGGGGCGCCGGGCGGGGCGGCACCGGCGGCGGGCTCGGCCGTGGCCGTGTCGTGGCCTTCTGTCATCGGTCAATGCCTCTCAGGTGAGAACGAGGAGGAGATCCTGATGCATAAGGTTAAAGCATGAATGTTTAAAGCTGCAAGTATTCAAGCCTGTTGTTCCGGGTTAGACTCGACGCATGGGAACCCGGGAACCGAACGCCGAGCTTTCCGCCCGCGAGTTGTGCGGGCTGGTCAACGAGCTGTCCCGGCGAATCCAGGACCATGTGCACGACTGCGCCGCCAGTCTCGGCTTGACCGCACCGCAGGCCATGGCGCTGCACGAACTGCGCGCGCCGTTGACGATGCGGCAGCTGGCCGAGCGGATGTCGTGCGAGCCGTCGAACATCACGTTCGTGATCGACAAAATGGAGAAGCTCGACCTCGTGCGAAGGCTCCCGCACCCGCACGACCGGCGCGCGAAGCAGCTGGTCCTCACCGACCACGGGCAAGCACAGCGCGCCCGCCTGCAGGAGGAGATGTCTCTCGAGTCACCGCTCGGGGAACTGACTGCAGCCGACCAGGAACACCTGCGGGAACTGCTGTTGCGCGCAGTCGGGCGCGGTGCGCCGCAGCCGGTTTGACCGGCCTTCGCTCGCCATCGCCTCCACCAAACGCCGGCCGCGGCTTCACCAATCCTGCTTCTCCCAGGCGCGGGCCAGGAGTTCGTAGCTCCGGACGCGGTCGGCGTGGCGGTGCGTGATCGTGGTGATCAGAAGTTCGTCCGCGTCGGTCGCGCGGCGGAGCGCGCCCAGCTTCTCCGCGACCGCTTCCGGAACGCCCGCGAACTGGGTCGAAACGCGGTCCGCGACAAGTTCCCGTTCCTGATCAGTCCAGCGGTGCGCCGCGGCTTCGTCCGGGCTGGGGAACGGGATCGCGCCGTGCCCCGACCGGATGCTGAGCACCCAGCGCCCGTATGGCGACGCCAACCGGCGGGCAGTCTCGTCATCGGCGGCGACGACCACGTCGGCAGAGACCAGGACATACGGTTCCGACAACACCTCGGACGGCCGGAACGCTTCCCGGTAGGCCCGCACCGCGTCCAGCACCGTGCCAGGAGTCACGTGTACACCAGCTGGCTGGACGAATTGCACATGGAATGCGCGCAGATGTTCGTGGAAGCCCGGTTCGTGGAAGCCCGGTACGCGCAAGGCCGGGAGCGGGAGACGATCCCGTTGCTGCGCGAGCTGATCCGGCGGTACCCGCTGCACGAGACTTCCTACCGGCAGCTGATGAGCGCGCTGCACCGAATCCACCGCCGGGCAGAGGCGCTTGAGACGTTCCACCGAGCCAAACGCGTCCTGAGCTCCGAACTCGGGGTGGAGCCGTGCCGGGCCTCGCGAACTCTCTACCACCGGATCCTGCGGGACGAGGCGCCGATGCCCGCTCGCGTCTGAGAGTCACTCCGAAGTGGACAGCACCTTCAGATCAATCCCGGCCCGCTCGAAGTGCCCCTTCGGATCCGGCACCAGCTTGCGCTTCTCGAGGTCCATCAGCCCGAGCGTGCACTTGATCTCGGCCGACAGCGTCCCGTCCAGTTTGATGATGCGCGAGGTCATCCAGAACACCTTGCCGTCGCCGAACGAGGCGTCGCAGGTCACGTCCACCACGTCGCCGGCACGCAGTTCCCGCCGGTAGACGATGTTCGATTCCAGCAGCACCGGCGCGAGCCGCGCTTCGCGCAGGTTCGCGTCGCCTGCGGCTTCGAAGATTTCCAGCCGCGAAACCTCGCCGTACGAGTGGTACACGGCGTGGTTCAGGTGGCCTAACGTGTCGAGTTCGTAGTGACGCACCTTGATGCGGGTGCGGAACGGTTCGCGGTCGGTCACAACGCCCAGGCTAATTGTCGTAGAAGAGTTCCTCGACCACGGCGTGCGCGTGCCTCGTCACACGGCGGTAGGCGTCGAGGAACTCGCCGGGGTCGTCGTCCACTGAGTAGCCGAACACGCGCGCCACCGCGGCCAGGTCGCGGCCGCTGCCGGGCACCTCGTCCGCTGCCTTGCCGCGTACCAGCATCGTCGCGTTGCGCACGCGTGTCGCCAGCAGCCAGGCCTCCCGCAACGAGTCCGCGGCTTCCGCCGAGGCGAGACCGGACTCGGCCAAGGCACTCAGCGCGTCGAGCGTCGATGTCGTCCGCAGGCCAGGCACCTCGTGCGCGTGCTGCAACTGCAGAAGCTGGACGGTCCACTCGACGTCGGCGAGCCCGCCGCGGCCGAGCTTCGTGTGCCGCGTCGGGTCGGCTCCGCGCGGGAGCCGTTCGGTCTCCACCCGGGCTTTGATCCGCCGGATCTCCCGCGCGTCCGTCGGGTCGAGCCCGCCTTCCGGATAGCGCAGCGGGTCGATCATCTCGATGAACCGCTGGCCGAGCTCGTCGTCCCCGGCGACGAACCGGGCCCGCAGCAACGCTTGCGACTCCCACACCTCGCCCCAGCGCTGGTAGTACGCCCGGTACGACTCCAGCGTCCGCACCAGGGGCCCGCTGCGGCCTTCCGGCCGGAGATCCGCGTCGACGATCAGCGCCGGGTCCGCACTCGGCGCACCGAGGATCTTCCGCACCGTCTCCGCGACCGACGAGGCGAACCGCACCGCCTCGCCGTCCGAAACCCCTTCGGCGGGCTCGCAGACGAAGAGGACATCGGCGTCCGAGCCGTAGCCCAGTTCCGCCCCGCCGAGCCGCCCCATGCCGATGACCGCGATCGTCGCCGGAGTACGCCCCAGTTCGGCCTGCCGTTGCCGATACGCCGCCGACAACGCTCCCTGCAACACCGCCACCCACACGCTCGACAGCGCTTCGCAGACCGCCGGAACGTCCAGCAAGCCCAGCAAATCCGCGCACGCGACGCGAAGCAGCTCGTGCCGACGCAACGACCGAGCAGCAGTGACCGCAGCGTTCAGCCCCGGCTGACGGCGTACGGCGGCCCGAAGCGAGGTCGCCACTTCGGCGGGCGTGCGTCCGGTCAGCCGGGCCGGATCTCCCAGCAGCTGCAACACTTCCGGCGCGCGGACGAGCAGGTCCGGAACCAGATGCGACGTCCCGAGCAGGAACGCCAGCCGCTCGACGACAGTGCCCTCGTCACGCAGCACCCGCAGGTACCACGGCGTGTCCTGAAGCGCCTCCGACACCTTGCGATACGACAGCAGACCGCCGTCCGGATCTGGCGTGTCAGCGAGGCAATCGAGCAACACCGGCAGCAACGCCTGCTGAATCGCCGCGCGCCGCGACACCCCGGAGGTCAGCGCCTTGATGTGCTGCAGCGCCCCTTCCGGCGCGGCATACCCGAGCGCGGCCAGCCGGCTGGCGGCCTGCTTCGTGGTGAGCCTCAACGCTTCTGTCGGCACATTCGCCACCGACTGCAGCAGCGGACGGTAGAAGACCTTCTCGTGCAGTCGCCGGATCCCCTGCGCGTGCCGACGGAACTCAGCCAACAGCGCCTCGCCCTGGCTGCGCCCGCGAGCCGCCCGGATTCCGCAGGCACGCGCGAGAATCCGCAGTTCATCGGTATCCGACGCGGCCGGGAACAGGTGTGTCCGCCGCAACCGGCGCAACTGCAGCCGATGCTCGACGGTGCGCAGGAACTCGTACGACGAACCCATCTCCGCGGCATCCGCTCGGCCGACGTACCCGCCGTCGCCGAGCGCCGCCAAAGCTTCCAAAGTGGACGGTGAGCGCAGTGCGGGATCGACCCGGCCGTGCACGAGTTGCAGCAGCTGCACGGCGAATTCAACGTCACGCAACCCGCCGCGGCCGAGCTTAAGTTCACGTTCGAGATGCTCCGACGCGACGTGTTCCTCCACCCGCCGGCGCATCTGCTGGACCTCGGTCACGAAGTTCTCGCGGTCCGCGGCCGACCACACCATCGGCGCGACCATCTCCGCGTACTGCCGGCCCAGCTCCGCGTCGCCGGCCACCGGACGCGCCTTCAGCAACGCCTGGAACTCCCAGGTCTTCGCCCACTTCTGGTAGTAGGCGGTGTGCCCTTCGAGCGTGCGCACCAGCGCGCCGCTCTTGCCTTCCGGCCGCAGTGCCGCGTCGACCTCGAAACACGCGTTGCCGACCACCCGCATCATCGTGCTGGCCAGCCGGGTCGCGACGGAAAGGTCGCCGGCCCCGACGAAGATGACGTCGACGTCGCTCACGTAGTTCAGCTCGCGACCGCCGGTCTTGCCCATCGCGATCACAGCGAGCGCGCCTTCGGCGGACGCCCCGACCTCCTGCTCGGCGACGACGAGCCCGGCCTGCAGCGCCGCCTCGGCGAGCGTGGTCAATTCGCTCGCTACGTCGCGGAACTGCGGGTGTTCCAGCCCAGGCTCGACGAGGTGCCCGAGGTCCGCGGCGGCGATGCCGAGCAGCAGCCCGCGGTACCCGCCGCGCAGCGCCTGCTCGGCCGCGGTCCCGGTGAGGTACGTCCCGTCGTCCTGCCGAACCCGCTCCAGCAGCCGGTCGGCGAACGTCGCCGGGTCGGTGCAGCGGTTGTCGGCGAGGCAGCGCCACTCGCCGGGGTTGGCGACGAGGAAATCCGCCAGCGCGGTGGAGGTGCCGAGCACGCCCAGGAGCCGGCCGCGGAAGGTGCGGTTTTCGCGAAGCGTGCGGTCCAGCTCCAGCCAGCCGGGTTCGTCCGCCTCGCGGATGCGGTCGAGCCCAGCCAGCGCGAGGTCGGGATCCGCGGCACGGGAAAGGGCGAGGAGGACGTCCGTGGCACCGTCGGCGGGTCCGCCTTCGGTCCACCAGCCCGCCGCGCGCAGTTGACCGTCGGCCCGGGTGTCAGTGAAGCCGTACCTGGCCGCCGAAGCTGTGGTCCGCGCGCGTTCTGCCATCGCTCACACCGTAGCCGGACCCGGGCCGGTTCAGGCAGCCAGGCGGTCCGGTTCGGTGTCCGCGGCAGAAGGTTCGGGGACCTGGAAGCTGTGCGCGGTGACGGGCTTGCGCCGGGACAGGAGGTAAATCGCGCCGGCGAAGAGGAGGCCGGCGGCGCCGACCCCGATGGTCCCGGCATCGCCGAGCGACGCGATCTTGCCCGCGACCGCGCCGACGATCGCCGCCGCGGGCAGCGTGAACAGCCACGCGAGCACCATCCGGCCGGCCATCCGCCAGCGCACCGGAGCCTCGCGGCGTCCGATGCCGGAGCCGATGATGCCGCCCGAGCAGACGTGCGTGGTGGAAAGCGGGAAGCCGAGGTGCGAGGACAGCAGGATCACGACCGCGCTGCTGGTCTGCGCGGAAAAGCCCTGCGGGCCCTCGATGTCGGTGAGGCCCTTGCCGAGGGTGTGGGTGATCCGCCAGCCGCCGAGGTACGTGCCGAGCGCCAGCGCGGACGCGGCACTGACGATCACCCAGACCGGCGGCGCGGACCCGGCGGGGAGACTGCCCGCCGCGACGAGTGTCAGCGTGATGACACCCATGGTCTTCTGCGCGTCGTTGGTGCCGTGTGCGAGCGATACCAGCGACGCGGAGACGATTTGTCCGACTCGGAATCCGCGCCCGCCGCGCTTGCGCACCAGGAACCGGTAAACGAGGAAGGTGACCGCGGCCGCCGCCACTCCCGCGATCACCGGCGACGCCGCGGCCGGCACGAGCACCTTGTCCACGATCTTGCCGAAGTGCACCGAGTCCGCTCCCGCGGACACCCAGGTCGCGCCGATCAGGCCGCCGAACAGCGCGTGCGACGAACTCGACGGGAGGCCGACGTACCAGGTGAAGAGATTCCAGACGATCGCCCCGATGAGCCCGCCGAACACGATGGCGGGCCCGATCCTCGTCTCGTCGACGAGACCGCTGGAAATCGTTTTCGCGACCTCGACCGACAGGAACGCGCCGACCAGGTTCAGCACCGCGGAGATCGCGACGGCGACGCGGGGCCGGAGTGCTCCGGTGGCGATCGAGGTCGCCATCGCGTTCGCCGTGTCGTGGAAGCCGTTGGTGAAATCGAAAACCAGCGCCGTGCAGATCACGACGACAACGAGCAGCGAGGGGTCCACCCCGACCTCCGAACCCTACGGAAATACCTCTCGCAAGGTACCTGACCGTTTGGGTGAACCGTTAACGCGCCGTAAGTGATCCCGACGTCATCCGTTAAGCCAACGGCAACTGACGTTGACTTTCCGGAGCCGGCTCGAGCTGACCGGCGGCCAACTGGACGAACCGGCGCGCGAACGGACGCCAGGTCTCGGCGATGTCCGCGTGCGCAGAGGTCAGGGTCTCGTCCTCCAACGCGCCCGGACGGGTGAGTTCTGCCATTTCCGGCTCCGCTCGTGCCCAAGCCCGGACGACTTCCGGCGTGGTCTCGATGTGGAACTGGACACCGTAGACACAACGGCTCATCCGGTACGCCTGGTGCGGGTACTTCGGAGTGGACGCGAGCAGCTCGGCGCTCTGCGGCAGAACGGTGATCACGTCGCGGTGGAACTGCAGGACGTCCGGAAGGAAGGGCATGTCCGCGAAGAGCGGATCGACCCACGCGGCGTCCTTCTTGGAGACGAGCCCCGGCCCGACCTCGGGCCCGGACTCGCCCTCCGCGACCTGCCCGCCGGTTGCCGCGGCGAGCAGTTGCGCACCGAGACAGATCGCGAGCGTCGGCACGGCCTTCCCCGCCGCGGCGGCGAGCAGCTTCCGGACGTCGACCAGCCACGGGTGCTTGGCGTCGTCGAGCGCACCCATGCCGCCGCCGAGGCAGACCAACCCGTCGTACCCGTCGAGGCTCGACGGCAGCTCCTGCTCCGGCGGCAGCCGCACGTCGAGTTCGGCGCCGGCTTCGGTGAGCCACTCCCCGAGCGGGCCGATCGGATCGCTGGCATCGGGCTGGATGATGAGGAGACGGGTCACGCCGTCCAGGGTACGGGCTGCCCGGCCTCGGTCGGATAGCCGTGGGCGAGCCAGGTCGTGATGCCGCCGGACAGTCGTTTCACCGTGAATCCGAGCCGCGCGAGCCGGTACGCGCCCTGGGTGGCGGCGTTGCAGTAGATGCTCTCGCAGTAGCAGACGTAGACGAGGTCCCGGTCGAGGTCGCGAGTGCTTTCCTCGGTGATTTCCCGGTACGGCAAGCAGATCGCGCCCGGCAGGTGAGCTTCGGCGTACGCCCCTGGGCTGCGCGTCTCGACGAGGACGTAGCCGTCGGTGCGTCCGTCGACGAGATCCTGGGCGAGGTCGACCGGGTCGACCTCGAAGGCGAGTTCGCGCCCGAAGTAGTCGACGGCGCTGGAGGGTTCGTGGGGAAGGGAGAGGATGCGAGGTTTCACGGTGTTGATCCTCCCGTTCCGGTGCTGGTCCCGGACAGGGGAAGATCCAGGTGTACGGCTGTCTTCGCCAGGGTTTTCCTGGTCTGGACGGGGTGGTGGCTTGGAGTTTCGGAGAGGGTGCCGCAGTGGACCTGGACGATGTTGATCGGCACCTGCTGGAGCTGCTCCAGAGCGACGGCCGCCTGACGTTCTCGGAACTCGGCCGCCGGGTTTCGCTGTCCGCGCCGGCGGTGACCGAGCGGGTGCGCCGGCTGGAACAGCGTGGGGTGATCACGGGCTACGCGGCGTGCGTCGACCCGGAGAAGCTGGGCCGCCCGATCCAGGCGATGGTGCGGGTCCGGGTTCGCAGCCTGGACGGGCCGCGCTTCCGCGAGACGATCCTGCCGCTGCCGGAGATCACTGACGCCGATCACGTCACCGGCGACGAGTGCTGGCTGCTCCGCGTGCACTGCCGCACGACGGCGGAGCTGGAGCACTTCGTGGAAAAGGCCCAACGCTACGGCGAGACGACCACCTCGCTGGTCTTCTCCTCCCCCGTGCGAGGCCGCGGGCTCCCGCGGTGACCCGAACACGACACAGGGCCCGCACACCCGCGCCGTGGCGGCGGGGCGTGCGGGCCTGGACATGAGTCTGGGCCCCGGGAGAACCAGCGGGGGTTCTCAACCGGGGCCCAGACTTTCAGGTTGAGTTCGGCGGTGTCCTACTCTCCCACAACCCTTCGGTTGCAGTACCATCGGCGCAGTCAGGCT
>NZ_ASXG01000070.1 GCF_000411975.1 Amycolatopsis orientalis DSM 43388 | reverse complement strand
CCGCGGCCAGCGGCCGAGGCGGCTCGCCCGCCGCGTCCGCCGCAGAACCGCGAGCAGCGCCCGCCCGCGGACCACGGCCGAGCGCCGCGTCCGGCGGTCGAAAACGGCCGGGCCGCGCCGCCGCGTCCGCCCGGACGTCCGCCGCTGCCGCAGCGGCGCCGGCAGCAGAACCTCGTTCCGCAGCTCCGCGGCGACCGCCCCGCCCCGGAATCCAGCGAAGTCCGCGAGGATTCGCCGGAGCAGGCCCGCTCCCGGCTCAGCGCGTTCCAGCAGGGCACCCGGCGGGCCCGCGAGGCCGATCCGGGGCACGACAACAGGTACGGAGATCGCGACTGATGGCGAACAACGGAGTCAACGAGCTCGACTGGCTGCTCGACGACCTCGTGCAGCGGGTCGCCGGCGCGGACCGCGCGGTGGTGCTCTCCGCCGACGGGCTGCTCATCGGCCGGTCGGGCAATCTGTCCGAGGCGGACGCGGAGCACCTTTCCGCGGTCGCGTCGGCGTTCCAGAGCCTCGCCCGCGGCACCGGACGGCATTTCGGCGGCGGCAACGTGCGGCAGACGATGGTCGAGATGGACCACGCGTTCCTGTTCGTCACCGCGGCCGGGCGGGGCGCCTGCCTCGCGCTGCTGGCCGGGGTCGAAGCGGACATGGGGCTCGTCGCCTACGAGATGAACCTGATGGTCAAGCGGGTCGGTGCGGTGCTCACCGCGGCGCCGCGGGCCGGAGCGGTCCAGCGGACTTCGCCATGACGGCGCGGGGCCGCGAGTCCTGGTACGAGGACGAGGCCGGTCCGCTGGTGCGGTCCTACGCCGTCACCGGCGGGCGGACCCGGTCCGACACCCGCGGGCTCGACCTCATCACGCTCGTCGTCGCGCTGCGCGCCGCGAGCGAGACGCCCGGACTCGAACCGGAGTACGCACGCATTCTTTCCCTATGCCAGCGCCCGGTTTCGGTCGCCGAGGTGGCCGCGCGGGTCGACCTGCCGCTGCCGGTGGTGAAGGTGCTGCTGAGCGATTTGATAGAACGCAACCTCGTGCTGTTCCGCACCGCGACGCCGGTGACCGACGCCCCCAGCCCCCACGTACTCCAGGCGGTTCTCGATGGCATCCGGAAACTCTGAGCCCCGCCGGTCCCTGACCGCGCAAGCGGTGAAGGTGCTCGTCGCGGGCGGCTTCGGGGTCGGCAAGACCACCCTGGTCGGCTCGGTCAGCGAGGTGCCGCCGCTGCGCACCGAAGAGGTGATCACCGCCGCGTCCGAGGGCGTGGACGACCTGTCCGGAGTGGAGGGCAAAACCACCACGACGGTCGCGCTCGACTTCGGCCGGATCACCATCAACCCCGAGCTGATCCTGTACCTGTTCGGCACGCCCGGGCAGGACCGGTTCTGGTTCATGTGGGACGAACTGGCCGACGGCGCGCTCGGCGCGGTGGTGCTCGCGGATACCCGGCGACTCGAATCCTGTTTCCCCGCAGTGGATTTCTTCGAACAGCGCGGGACGCCGTTCGTGGTCGGGGTGAACTGCTTCGACGACGCGTACCGGTACGGAACCGAGGAAGTGCGCGCGGCGCTGGATCTGGATCCGCAGGTGCCGCTGCTGCTGTGCGACGCGCGGGAACGGGATTCGACCAAGCAGGTGCTGACGGTGTTGATGGAGCACGTGCTCGGGCGGGCGATGCTCGTGAGCGGCAACCCCAGGTAGTGCTGCCTCTCTGTTCCTCATCGGCGGCGCACCTGATCCAGGGAGACCGCACCCGGGCCGACCACGGCGATGGCGAGGAAGATCCAGGCGTACAGCGCGGCGGGCTCGCCCATGTTGTGCAGCGGGAGCAAGCCTTCCGGGGCGTGCACGGTGAAGTAGGCGTAGGCCATCACGCCGGAGAGCACGATCGCGGAGACCCGGGTGAAGAGCCCGGCGAAGACGAGGATCGCGCCGACGACCTCGATCACGCTGGCCCAGTAGCCCGGCCACTGGCCGAAGGGGAACCCGCCGCCTGCGTTGTCGATGCCGCCGAAGAAGCCGAACCCGATCAGGCCGTGGCAGAAGAAGAGGGCGGAGACCACGGCGCGGAAGAGGGCCAGGACGGTGGGGCGGGCTCGGTCGGCCAGGGACTTGGTCGCCTCGGTCACGGTGGTCTTAGCGGGGGTCGCGGCGATCTCGGGGGCGGTCGTCGTGGTCATCGCGGGGTCCTTCCGGTGGCTGTCGGTGCCTTACTGCTCATGCGTCGAACCGGGCGGGCGGGGATCGACAGGTCGCCGGGAAGTTTTTTCCGTGGCGGTGTCCGGGCTGGTCAGCGGGGCTGGCAGGCTGGGGGGATGGTGGTCAGGCGGAGTGCTGGGGTGCTGGTTTATCGGCGGGGCGCGGCTGGCGTCGAGGTGTTGCTCGCGCACATGGGCGGGCCGTTCTGGGCCAAGAAGGACGCGGCTGCCTGGTCGTTGCCCAAAGGGGAGATCGAGGACGGGGAAGCGGCGGAGGCGGCGGCTCGGCGGGAGTTCGCCGAGGAGCTGGGGGTGCCGGTTCCGGACGGGGAATGGGTCGAGCTGGGGGAGGTTCGGCAGTCCGGGAAAGTCGTGACCGCGTGGGCGGTGGAGGGGGAGCTTGATCCGGCGGAGGTGGTGCCGGGGGTGTTCGAGATGGAGTGGCCGCCTCGGTCCGGGGTGATGCGGGAGTTTCCTGAGGTGGATCGGGTGGAGTGGTTTTCTCTTGAGGTGGCTCGGGAGAAGATTGTCAAGGGGCAGCGGGGGTTTTTGGATCGGGTGGCGGGGTTGTGATTGGCGGGGTTGTGAGGTCTGCTCGTCGCCCTGGCGGGCGACATTGCAGTCGGGTGAGTGGGGTGGGGCACCCCGAAGCTTGATTGTGCTGACGGTCTTGGGGTGCTTGTCAAGGCGGGAAAG
>NZ_ASXG01000068.1 GCF_000411975.1 Amycolatopsis orientalis DSM 43388 | reverse complement strand
CCGATCCCGCCCGCGCCCACCGATCATTCCGGACGACCGGCGGCACGTCATGAAGGTAGGGCGTGATGACCGAACTGCGAAGCGCCCCGATTCTCCCGCAGCGGCGCGGACTTCTGCTCCGCGTCCTGCCCGCAGGGATGTACAGCGGGCGGGCGACCGCGCTGATCGAACGCGCGCTCACCGTCTACGGGCGGTCGTGGACGATGCTCGCGTCCGGCGCGCTCGAGCCGTTGTTCTATCTGCTCGCGTTCCAGGTCGGTTTCGGCAAACTGGTCACCACCGTCCCGGGGCCGGACGGGCAGCCGATGAGCTACGTCGCGTTCGTCGCGCCCGCGCTGCTGGCGTCGTCGGCGATGAACGGCGCGGTCTTCGAGTGCACCTACAACCTGTTCTTCAAGCTGCGCTATGCCAAAACCTACGACGCGATGCTGGCCACCCCGGTCGGCCCGCTCGACGTCGCGCTCGGCGAGATCGGGTGGGCGATGATCCGCGGCGGCCTCTACTCGGTCGCGTTCCTGGCGGTCACCGGCGTGATGGGACTGCTGACGTCGTGGTGGGCGCTGCTGCTCCTGCCGGCCGCGCTGCTCGTGTCGTTCGCGTTCGCGGCCATCAGCATCGCGCTGGTCAGCTTCCTGAAGTCGACGTCGCAGTTCGACTACATCCAGCTCGTTCTGATGCCGATGTTCTTGTTCTCCACCACGTTCTTCCCGATCACGGTGTACCCGGAGGCGCTGCAGTGGCTGGTCCGCTGCTTCCCGCTCTACCACGGGATCGAGCTGATGCGCGGGCTTTCGACCGGCATCTTCTCCTGGAGCATGCTGGGCAACCTGGCGTACCTGCTGGCGCTCGCCGCGATCGGGATCTGGGGCGCGACAAGGAGGATCGCGAAACTGCTGCTTACCTGAGGGGGCCGGTCAGCGGGCCGGGTTGGGCAGTCCGGTCTGCGCGGGCGCGACCGCGGACCGGGCGTCGACGAGGCCGTGGCCGTAGAAGCCGTTGTATCCGTCGTAGCCGGAGCAGTAGGCGTCCTGGACGCCGTCGCCGGTCAGGTCGTAGCTGTCCGGGCACGGCATCGGCGTCGCGCGGGAGTCCAGCGCGCGGCGCAGCTCGGCGGCCGTCCACGTCGGATGCACCGACTTGAGCAACGCCAGCACGCCGGCGACGTGCGGCGCGGCCATCGACGTCCCGCACATCGGCGCGTACCCGCCCGGCACGGTCGAAACCACGCACCGGTCGTCGTCGCCGCCCGGCGCGGTGACATCGACCACCCCGAGCCCGTAGGAGCTGTAGCCCGACTTCACCCGGTCCGGGCTGATCGCCGACGCGGTCACCACGTCGCGCAGCCCGGCGGGCAGCGCTTCGCACTTCCCGGCGGCGGACGGCGAACCCGAGCGGGCGGACGGCGTGAGGTCGACCGCCTCGTTGGTCGCGGCGGCGACGTTCAGCGTGCCCTGCGAAGTCGCGTACTCCACCGCCCGCGCCAGCACCTCGTGCACCACGCCGCGGTCGTTGCCGCGCACGCAGGACAGCGACCACGGGTTCACGAACCAGCTGCTGTTGGCGATCGGCAGGTGCCGCGCCGCCGACCACATGATCCCGCAGACCGCCGCTTCCGGATCGGCGTAGCCGCGGTCGTCGATCACCTTCACCGACGCGATCCGCACGCCGGGCGCGACGCCGGTGATGCCCTTGTGGTCGTCGGCCGCGGCGATGACGCCCGCGACGTGCGTGCCGTGCGCCGAGGTCGTCGGCTGCCACGCGGCCGGGCTCGGGTCCGGGACGCCGGTGAGGCAGCCCGCCGAATCGGCCGGGTCGATCGCGGCGGCGAGGTCGGGGTGCTGCGGGTCGACGCCGGAGTCCAGCACGCCGACGACCACCGCGCGGCTGCCTTCGGTGACCTGGTGCGCGGCCGGCGCGTTGATCAGGTTCATGTCCCACTGCTGCGCGGACAGGTCCGCGGCGGGCACTCTCGCCGGGTCGCTCAGCGGGAGTTCGGCGCGCGCGGGCTGGGCGGCGGCGCCCGGTTGTTCGGCGGCCGCCCGGGTGGCCTGCGCGCTGAACGCCCGCTCCGGGCCGAGGCGGTCCGCGAAGTCCCGGTCGGCGGACGTGACGACCGCCACGGAAATCTGTGGGTAGTAGCCGACGAGCTGCCCGCAGCCCGCGCTCGTCTGCTCGCGCGCGGAAGATTCCGGGGTGCCGCGGTCGAACGCGACGACATAGCGCACCGTCCGGCCGCCGGAAGCGCATCCGGGACTCGCGCCTGCGGCGGGGGAGACCGCGGCGCAGCCGGCGAGGACCAGCAGCGAGCACACGGCCGCGCGCAGCGGCCGCGCCAGCACAGACACCGGACCTCCCACTGCGTGCGGGGCTCTGCCGGGCGCCCGCGCGAGCGCCCGAGCCCGCACGCTAACCACCCCGGGCCCGGCGCGACAAGCGAAGCGCGGAAGTTCGCCCGGGTGCATGATCGCGGCACGCCCGGGCGCCTGCCGCGGGACACCGACTACACCGGGTGTCCCCCCGGGTGTGGGATACTCGCGTTGGCCGCTGCGCCGACGGGCATCCCGCCCGCGTCGTGAGCGGCCCGGAGGAGTGCCGGACCGGCACCACGCGCGTCGCCCCCGGGAGGCCGGGCCAAGGTCGATGTCGTGGCGGGTGGCCCGGGGGTCGCGAGCAGGCCGGCACCCCGCCGAGCAGACCAGGAACCGAGCGGCCGCCGACCCGGCGGACCGCGCGGCTGCCAGCAGGATTCCCGCCGCTGGTCACCACCACGGCGGGCACGGAACAGAAAGGGCCCCTGCGCGGCCGCGTCACCACCGGTGCGAACCGGCTGACGCGCCCGGGGGCGGAGGAGACATATGTCGAACGCGGACACACCCGCCGATCAGACCGGCGGGAATACCGCCGCACCCACGACCAGCAGGCTGGGCGAGCTGCCGCCGCGCATCCGCGTGCACGCGCTCGCCAAGCTGCTCGGCCTGAGCAGCCGCGACCTGCTCGGCAAGCTCGCCGAGCTGGGGGAGAGCCCCCGCAGCGCCCAGTCGAGCGTGACCAAGGAGGTCGCGCACCGCGTGGCGGTCATCCTCGACGCGGAGGCCGCCGGATCCGGCGAGACCGCCGAGGGCACTGAGACCGCTGAGGCCGCCGAGACCGCTGAGCAGGGCGCGACCGCCGGGAACGAAGCCGCCGAGCAGGCCGGAGCCCAGGACGGCGAGGCCGCCCCGGCTGCCGCCGTCCAGGAGACCGCTGCCGCGCAAGACGCTGCCCACGAGACCGCGGCCTCGGACCCTGCCGCCGCTGCCGCGCCGGATGCTGTTTCGGAGCAGGCCGGCGCCGCGGAAGGCACCTCGCAGGAGTCTGTCGCAGCAGACGGAGCTGCTTCGTCCGAGCCCAGCGCCTCGGAAGCCGCCGCACCGGCGAGTGGCGACCCTGCGGAGACCGCTGCCTCGGAAACCGCCGCTGAGCAGGGCACCGCTTCGGAAGCCGCCGCCCAGGCGACCGCCCCGAGCTGGTCGGCCAGCCCGTCCGCCGCGGAATCCGCCGAGCCGGAAGCCGCTCCGGAATCCGGCGAGAAGCGCACCCGCACCCGTCGTGCCCGCCGCGCCGTCGCGCCCGCGATCCCGGCCGAGCAGCAGGAAGCCGAGCAGGCCACCCCGGCCCGCGGCCCGGTGCACGTGCCGGTCTTCGCCGCGCCGTCGCCGGTCTTCCTGCCGCCCGAGCCCGCGCAGCCCACGCGGAGCAAGCCCGAGCCGGTGTTCGGCGTCGGCGAGGCTCCCGCGCAGGCCGAGCGCACCGCCGAGGACGAAACCGCGGACGAGGCCCGCGACGAGCGTCCCGACGAGGACAACGAGGAGGCGGGCGGCCGTCGCCGGCGCCGTCGCGGCCGTCGCGGACGCGGCCGGGGCAAGGGCGGCGACGAGGCCCAGTCCGAGAACGAGGACGAAACCTCCGAAGACCAGCAGGCCCAGGCCAAGGACGGCAAGGACAAGACCGAGAAGCCGGACGAGGCGGCCGAAGCCGAGGCGGAGTCCGAGGACGACGCCGAGTCCGAGAGCGGCAGCAAGCGCCGCCGCCGTCGCCGCCGCCGCAAGGGCGGGGACGACGACGCGGCCGAGACGACCGGCACCGACGACCCGCCGAACACCGTCACGCACGTCCGCCAGGCCAAGGCCGCCGAGTCCGAGCGCCCGGCGCGCGACGAGGTGCGCAGCGTCCGCGGCTCCACGCGGCTGGAGGCCAAGCGCCAGCGCCGCCGCGACGGCCGCGAGGCGGGCCGCCGCCGCGCCCCGATCCTGTCCGAGGCCGAGTTCCTGGCCCGCCGCGAGTCGGTCGACCGCACCATGGTCGTCGCCGAGAAGGGCGATTCCACGCAGATCGCCGTGCTCGAGGACGGCGTGCTGGTCGAGCACTTCGTGACGTCGTCGGGCACCGGCTCGATCGTCGGCAACGTCTACCTCGGCCGCGTCCAGAACGTGCTGCCCAGCATGGAGGCCGCGTTCATCGACATCGGCCGCGGCCGCAACGCCGTGCTCTACGCGGGCGAGGTCGACTGGGACGCCGCCGGCCTGGAAGGCAAGGCGCGCAAGATCGAGCAGGCGCTGTCCACCGGCGACAGCGTGCTGGTGCAGGTCACCAAGGACCCGGTCGGGCACAAGGGCGCCCGGCTGACCACGCAGATCTCGCTGCCCGGCCGCTTCCTCGTCTACGTCCCCGCGGGCGGGGCCACCGGCATCTCCCGCAAGCTGCCGGAGAACGAGCGGCGGCGGCTCAAGGACATCCTCAAGCGGATCGTCCCGGAGGACGCGGGCGTCATCATCCGCACCGCCTCGGAGGGCATCAGCGAGGAGGAGCTCGACCGGGACGTCCAGCGGCTCAAGGCGCAGTGGGACGTCATCAAGGAGAAGGCCTCGGCCGGGTCCGCCAAGAAGGGCGGCGCCCCGACCATGCTGTACGAGGAGCCGGACCTGCTGGTGAAGGTCGTGCGCGACCTGTTCACCGAGGACTTCGCGAAGCTGGAGGTCCAGGGCTCGACCGCGTGGGAGACCATCCACGGCTACGTGCAGCACGTCGCGCCCGACCTGACCGACCGGCTCAAGCGCTACACCGGCTCCGGCGACGCGTTCGCCGACCACCGGATCGACGAGCAGATCACCAAGGCGCTCGACCGCAAGGTCTGGCTGCCCTCGGGCGGCTACCTGGTCATCGACCGCACCGAGGCGATGACCGTCATCGACGTCAACACCGGCAAGTTCACCGGCTCGGGCGGCAACCTCGAGGAGACGGTGACCCGCAACAACCTGGAATCGGCGGAGGAGATCGTCCGCCAGCTGCGGCTGCGGGACATCGGCGGCATCATCGTCATCGACTTCATCGACATGGTGCTCGAGTCCAACCGCGAGCTGGTGCTGCGCAGGCTCACCGAATGCCTCGGCCGCGACCGCACGCGCCACCAGGTGGCCGAGGTCACGTCGCTGGGCCTGGTGCAGATGACGCGCAAGAAGATCGGCACCGGGCTGCTCGAGGCGTTCTCCACGCCGTGCGAGCACTGCAAGGGCCGCGGCGTCGTCGTGTCCACCGAACCGCAGCGCACCGGCGGCGGAGGCAACGGGAACGGTCACAACGGGCACAGTCATGGCGGCGACACCAAGGGCTCGCGGCGGTCCCGCGGCCGCGGCAAGGGCGAGGAGCAGCACCACGAGCCCAAGCCGGAGCAGACCGCCCCGGCCCCGACTCCGGAGCAGCGCGAGTCGGTCGTGTCGGCGGTGCAGGCGATGGCCAACGCGTCCAAGGCCAAGCACGAGCACCACGCTCCGGAAGCCGCGGCGGAGCCCGCCGAGGCTCCGAAGGCCGCGGCGCAGGAGACGGCCGAGCCGCAGGTCGAGCAGGCCGCCGCGCCGGAAAAGGCAGAGGCTCCGGCCCCCGTCCAGCGGCCCGAGCCCGCGCCGGAGGCGGAGACCCAGCAGCCCGAAGCCGCCCAGGCGGACTCGGGAGAAGAACCCGAGGTCGACGTTCCGGCCCCGGCCGTGCGCAGCACCCGGCGCCGTCCGCGCCGCGCCGCTTCGCGTCCGGCAGGGCCGCCGGTGAAGGCTTCGGACCAGAGTTGATCCACCACGGGGACCCCGGGTGCAGCCGCGCCCGGGGCCTCCCGTAACCTGTAGTACGGCTCGTCGCAAGCACGAGCCGCTGCGCGAGCACCTGGACCGCCTCCCGGCGGGCCGGCCGCGCCAGCCCCCTAACCCATTGTCGAGTAATGCAGGAGACTTCCGTGTCGGCGTACGCGATCGTCAAGACCGGCGGCAAGCAGTACAAGGTTGCCGTTGGCGACGTCGTCGAGGTCGAGAAGCTCGAGGGCGAGCCGGGCACCGAGCACACCTTCCCCGCCGTGCTGTTCGTGGACGGTGGCGAGGTCACCACGGACGCCGACGCGTTGGCGAAGGTCTCGGTCACCGGCAAGGTCGTCGAGCAGACCAAGGGTCCGAAGATCCGGATCCACAAGTTCAAGAACAAGACCGGCTACCACAAGCGCCAGGGCCACCGGCAGAAGCTGACCCGCGTCGAGGTCACCGGCATCTCCAAGTAGTTCTCCGGATCTTCGAAACAGAAACTTTTCCAGAAGGGGCTTGAGCGATGGCTCACAAGAAGGGTGCGTCCAGCTCCCGCAACGGTCGTGATTCGAACGCCCAGCGACTGGGTGTGAAGCGCTTCGGCGGCCAGGAGGTGAACGCGGGCGAGATCCTGATCCGCCAGCGGGGCACCAAGTTCCACCCCGGCGTGAACGTCGGCCGTGGCGGCGACGACACGCTGTTCGCGCTCGCCGCCGGTGCGGTCGAGTTCGGCTCGAAGCGCGGCCGCAAGACGGTCAACATCGTGCCAGTAGAAGCCTGATTTCGGCTTCAGCGCATAAGAACCTCCGAACGAGGGGTGGGGCCGGAATACTCCGGTGCCACCCCTCGTTCGTTTTTGTCCGGATACTTTTTCGCACGTGAAGTGAGGCAAACCCATGGCGTCCCGGTTCGTGGACCGCGCGGTCATCCATCTGACCGCCGGGGACGGGGGAAACGGCTGTGCCTCGGTGCACCGCGAAAAGTTCAAGCCGCTCGGCGGCCCGGACGGCGGCAACGGCGGCAACGGCGGTGACGTGACGCTGGTCGTGGACGCCAACGTGCACACCCTCCTCGACTTCCACTTCCGCCCGCACGCCCGCGCCGGCAACGGCAAAATGGGCATGGGCAGCAACCGCAACGGCGCCGCCGGCGAGGGACTGGAGATGAAGGTCCCGCCGGGCACGGTCGTGTTCACCGAGGACGGCGAACTCCTCGCCGACCTCACCACTCCCGGCACCCGGTTCGTCGCCGCGCAGGGCGGACGCGGCGGCCTCGGCAACGCCGCGCTCGCCTCGAAGGCTCGCAAGGCGCCGGGGTTCGCGCTGCTCGGCGAGCCCGGCGAGAGCCGCAACCTCGTGCTGGAGCTGCGTTCGGTCGCCGACGTCGGCCTGCTCGGTTTCCCGTCAGCGGGCAAGTCGTCGCTGATCTCCGTGCTGTCCGCGGCGAAGCCGAAGATCGCCGACTACCCGTTCACCACGCTCGTGCCGAACCTCGGCGTCATCACCGCCGGGTCGTCGGTGTTCACCATGGCCGACGTGCCGGGCCTGATCCCGGGCGCGTCCGAGGGCCGCGGGCTCGGCCTGGACTTCCTGCGGCACATCGAACGCTGCGCCGTGCTGGTGCACGTGGTCGACTGCGCGACGCTGGAGCCGGGCCGCGATCCGCTGTCCGATGTGGACGCTCTCGAAGAGGAGCTGGCGCGCTACACGCCGGGGCTGGGCGGCAAGCTCGAGGAACGGCCGCGCGTCGTCGTGCTGAACAAGATCGACATCCCGGAAGCGGCCGAGCTGGCCGAGTTCGTGCGCCCCGAGCTGGAGGCTCGCGGGCTGCGTGTCTTCGAGGTGTCCACCGCGTCGCGCAAGGGCCTGAAGGAGCTGAGCTTCGCGCTGGCGGAGATCGTCGAGGCCTACCGCGAGGCGCAGCCGGTGCTGGAGCCGGAGAAGATCGTGCTGCGTCCGCACGCGATCGACGACAGCGGGTTCACCGTCGAGCGCGATCCGGAGGAAGAAGGCGGGTTCATCGTCCGCGGTCCGCGCCCGGAGCGGTGGATCCGGCAGACGAACTTCGCCAACGACGAGGCCGTCGGCTACCTCGCGGACCGGCTCAACCGGCTCGGCGTCGAGGAAGCGCTGGCGAAGAACGGCGCCCGCCCGGGCAGCCCGGTCACCATCGGCGACATCCAGTTCGAATGGCAGCCCTCCACGCCGGGCGTCGCGGTCCATCTGTCCGGCCGCGGCACGGACGTGCGGCTGGAGCGCAACGACCGGGTCAGCGCGTCCGAGCGCAAGGAAGCCCGCCGGATCCGCCGCGACGGCACCGGCGAAGAGGACGAACCGATCGACGAAGAGCTCCCGTCCGTCGACGCCGAGCTGGACGACGTGTGGGGGGACGAGGAGCAGGCGGAGCGCGACCGGTGAGCGGCACCCGCCAGGAGATCGCGGCGGCCCGCCGGCTGGTCGTCAAGGTCGGTTCCTCGGCACTGACAACCGCGGGCAGCGGGCTCGACGTGTCCAGGCTCGACGCGCTGGTCGACGCCATCGCGGACCGCGTGGCCCGCGACGCCCAGATCGTCCTCGTGTCCTCGGGCGCGATCGGCGCCGGGCTCGCGCCGTTGAAGCTGGGCAAGCGTCCGCGCGACCTGGCCACGAAGCAGGCCGCGGCGAGTGTCGGGCAGCTCGCGCTGGCCCATGCGTACGCGGAGTCGTTCGGCCGCTATTCCCTGACCGTCGGCCAGGTGCTGCTCACTTCGGACGATGTCGTCCGCCGCTCGCATTACCGCAATGCCCAGCGCACGTTCTCCCGGCTGCTCGCGCTCGGCGCGGTGCCGGTCGTGAACGAGAACGACACCGTTGCCACGCAAGAGATCCGCTTCGGCGACAACGACCGGCTCGCCGCACTCGTGGCGCACCTCGTCGGCGCCGACGCGCTGATCCTGCTGTCCGATGTGGACGGTCTGTACGACGGAGACCCGCGCGACGGCGCGACCCGCAAGATCGCCGAGGTGCGCAGCGAGTCCGATGTGGAGGGCATCGCGGTCGGGATGTCGTCGTCGGGCCTCGGCACCGGCGGCATGGTCTCGAAGCTTTCCGCCGCGCGCACTGCGGCCGGGGCCGGAATCCCGGTGCTGCTGGCCGCTGCCGCCGATGCCGGAGACGCGTTGCGCGAGGCGAACGTCGGCACCGCGTTCGCACCCGCCGACACCCGCTTGTCGGCCCGCCGCTTCTGGCTCGGATACGCCGCCGACACGTCCGGCCGCCTCCGCCTGGACGACGGCGCGGTACGAGCGATCCTGCGCCGCCGCTCGCTGCTCGCGGCGGGAATCACCGGCCTGGAGGGCGAATTCGAGGCGGGCGACGTTGTCGACCTGGTGGATTCGGCGGACGTTCCGGTGGCGCGGGGCGTGGTGGGATTCGACGCGGGGGAGTTGCCCGCGTTGATCGGGCGGTCGAGTCACGAGGTTCCGGTGGAGCATCGCCGGGAGGTCGTGCACGCGGACGACCTCGTCCCGTTGCGCCGCTAGGAACCCGCGAGATGCCGGGCCACTCGAGCCAGCTGCTCCGCGTAATACTCCACAAAGGACTCTGACGACGGATCCTCCCCGGTGAGCGCCTCCGCGATCCGGGGAAGCGACGTCGGCGCACTCGCCGCCGCCATCAGCATCAGCAGAAACGTCTTGGGGTCCACATCGGACGGGAAGTCGCCCGCTTCCTGCCGGGCTCGCATGTACTCGAGCTGCCCCCGCAGGAATTCGCGCTGCGCCGCCGCCCCCGCTTCGTTCGGAGTGCCCTCGGCCATGTTCTCCCGCAGGAACAACCGGGCCTGGTCGGGGTCGGAGAGTCCGCTCCGGGCGAAGTCCGCGAGCACGTCCGCGAGCGGCCGGTCCGTCGTGGTCATCGAGGAGAACCCGGCGAACGGTTCGCTCGCGACCTCGGTGTACAGGCCTTCCTTGCCGCCGAAGTAGTACGAGATCAGTTGTTTGTTCACTCCCGCGCGCTGGGCGATGTCGCTGACCCGCGTGGCCGCGTACCCCTTGCCGCCGAATTCGGCTTTCGCCGCCTCGAAAATGCGGGCCTTTGTGCGTTCGGCGTCGCGCTGGCGCTCACCGGGGCGCGGGGCGCGGCGAGGGGTGGTTTCGGACACCTCGGCAGCCTAACCGACCGCTAATCATCCTGTGGGTTGACTTAATTATCCGACTGGATGATTATGGGTAGCAGGCGACCGAGAGGGGAACGACCGTGAAGAAGATCAAGGTGGCGGTAGTGGGCGGCGGCACCGGCGGGTTGTGCCTGGCGCACGGCCTGATGCGAGCCGGATTCCAGGTGGCGGTCTACGAGCGCAGCCGCACGCGGGCTGATCGGCTGCAGGGCTATCGGGTGCACATCGCGCCGATGGGTTCCGCGGCGCTGCACGAGTGCCTCCCGTCGGCGGCGTGGGACCAGTTCCTGGCCACCACCGGGGTAAGCACGGGCAGTTTCGGTTTCGTCACCGAGCAGATGCGCGAGCTGGCGGTCCTTGACGCTCCGCCCAGCGAGGACCCGGCCGCCGCGCACCATTCGGTCAGCCGGATTTCGATGCACCAGGTGCTGTCGTCCGGGCTGGAAGAAGTTCTCTGGTACGACAAGGAATTCGTGCGCTACGAGACCGATGCCAAAGGCGTCGTGCTGCACTTCGCCGACGGCACCACCGCCGAAGCGGACCTGGTGGTCGGCGCGGACGGCGCGAACTCCCGGATCCGCGCGCAGCTGTTGCCGCACGCGAAGCGGGTGGACACCGGAATCCGCACTGTCATCGGCAAATTCCCGTTGACCGCCGAGTCTCGCGCGCTCATCCCGCAACGGCTGGCGACGGCCCCGACATTCGTGCTGCCGCCTCCCGGCTGCGGGATGTTCACCGCGCCGCACGAGTTTTCGGCGGCTTCGGAGAACGACGAGACCGCGACCGTCGACCCGGTGCTGTTCGACAACACCAGCAGCTACGTGATGTGGTCCTATGGCGCGAAGGCGGCGCACTTCCCGTCCGACCTCGCCGAGCTGGACGCTCCCGCGCTCCGCTCGCTGATCCTGGACCGCATCCGCGCCTGGCATCCGTCGTTCAGCCGGGTGGTGCGGGACTCGCTGGACGCCACGGTGGCCATGCTGCCGATCCGCACGTCGGTGCCCGTTCGCGCGTGGGAGACCGGTCCGGTCACCTTGCTCGGCGACGCCGTGCACAGCATGACGCCGTTCCGCGGCATCGGCGCGAACATCGCCCTGCGCGACGCACAAGTGTTGTGCCGCAACCTTTCCCGCGGCGGCGACGTGACCGCTGCGGTCGCCGACTACGAGCGACAGATGCGGAGGTACGCGTACCCGCAGGTGCGGGGTTCGCTGCGGAGCGCTGGGCAGTTCGTGACCGAGAGCCGGTTCAGCCGCGGGGCGATGCGCGCGTCGATGGCCGCGCTGGGAGCGGGCCTCTCCCTGCGGCGGAAGCTGCGCGGCTGAGCTCAGCCCGCGCCGTACCAGCGTCCGCCCGGCGGCATGGCGTACTCCGTGTACAGAAGAGCGGCCAGCGTTTGCCAGCCGGTCTCGTCCGCGGTGTACGTCCGGCCGCCCGGCGCGATCAGCACCGCCTGGCCGCTCGCGTCGGCGACCAGCGAGATGGGCACGCGGAACTCGTCGTAGTCGTGCCGCACGAACCAGCGCCACCCGATCGTGAACCGACGCCGCGCGGTCACCGGATACCGCACGTCGACGTCGGACACCCCGGTGGCGACGGTCGTCCACAGCGGAGTGACGCGGAGGCCGGCGAGGTGCACGAGCTGCGGTTTCTTGCCGTCCGGTTCGAAGCGGTAGTACGGCCGCCGGCGCCACTGCTCCCAGCGCAGCCGCCGTCGTTCGCGGCGGATCGGGCCGCGCAGCCGGGACCGCGCCTCCTCGACCAGCACGAGGGCGCGGGCGTAGTCGGGATCGTTGCGGGACACGAGATTCTCCCCTCTCTCGTGCCCGAGCTACGGAACCTGCCGGGGACCGGTCCCGCTCTATTGGTCCACGCGCCCGACCACAGCTGGCCTTGATTCAGAGGCGGCGCGGGGCTTCGATGCCGAGCAGCGCCAAGCCCTGCACGAGCGTGCGCGACGTGAGCTTCGCCAGCTGTACCCGCGAAGCGCGCAGCTCCGGCGTATTCGCGGTCAACACCGGGCACTGCTCGTAGAAGCGCGAGAACGTGACAGCGGTGTCGTACAGGTACGTACAGAGCTTGTGCGGCGCGTACGCGGACGTCGCCGCGCTGATCGCTTCGCTGAACCGCAGCAGCGTCAGCGCCAGCGCGCGTTCCGCGGGTTCTTGAAGCACGACTGGCGCGCTCTCGGCGGTTTCGCCCGCCTTGGCGAGAATCGACTCGATGCGCGCGTGCGCGTACTGCAGGTAGACGGACGTGTTGCCGTCCTTCGCGAGCATGCGGTCCCAGTCGAACACGTAGTCGCGTTCGCGGTCGCTGGAGAGGTCGGCGTACTTCACCGCGCCGATTCCGACGGCGCGCGCGACCTCTTGCTGCTCTTCCTTGCTGAGTTCACTGCGCTCGGCAACGACTTCAGCGGCCTGCGCGACCGCTTCGTCGAGCAGGCTGGCGAGCTTGACCGTCTCGCCGGCGCGGGTGCGCATCACCTTGCCGTCGGTGCCGAGGATCGAGCCGAACCCGATGTGCTCGGCGTGCACGCCGTCGAGCCATCCGGCCGCGCGGGCGACCGCGAAGATCATCGCGAAGTGCTGCGCCTGCGGGGTGCCGACGACGTACAGCAGATCGGTCGCGCCGCGTTCGGCGGTCCAGTACCGGATGGTGGCGAGGTCGGTGGCCGCGTAGCCGTAGCCGCCGTCGCGCTTGCGGACGATCAGCGGGAGCCGGTCGCCCTCGCGGTTCGTGAAGCCTTCGGGGAACACGCAGACGGCGCCGTCGCTGACCTCGGTGAGCCCGTCGGCTTCGAGTTCGTCGACGACCTCGCCCAGGTACGGGTTGTAGAAGCTTTCGCCGTAGATGTCGTCGTCGGTGAGCGTGATGCCGAGCTGGCGGTAGGCCGCGTTGAAGTGCCTTGTCGACTCGTCGACGAGTTCCTGCCAGAAGGCGAGCGTGTCCGGGTCGCCGCTCTGAAGTTTCACAACGCGCTCGCGGGAACGGGTCGCGAAGGCCTCGTCGGCGTCGAATTTCCGGCGCGCGGCCTGGTAAAACGCGTTGAGATCGCTGCGCTCGCCGGACGGATCGTCGAGGTGGTGCTCGATGAGCATGCCGAACGGCGTGCCCCAGTCGCCGAGGTGGTTGTGCGGCAGCACTTCGTGGCCGACGAACCGCAGCAGCCTGCTGATGGCGTCGCCGATCACCGTGGAACGCAGGTGCCCGACGTGCATTTCCTTGGCGACGTTGGGACTGCTGTAGTCGAGCGCGACCCGGCGCGGCTGCTCGGCTGTGGGAACCCCGAGCCGGTCGTCTTGCGCCTGCTCGGCGACGCGCTGCTCGAGCCATTCGCGGCGCAGCACGAAGTTCAGGAAGCCGGGCCCGGCGATCTCGGGCCGGTCGGCGACGCCGTCCAGTTCCAGGTGCTCGACGATCCCGGCCGCGACCTCGCGCGGCGGTTTGCCGAGCCGCTTGCCGAGGCTCATCGCCAGGTTGCACTGGTAGTCGACACCGTCGCGAGTGGACACCGCGATGAGCGCCGCGGACGGGTCGAGGTCGACGTCGAACGCGCGGCGGAGCGCGGCCACCACGCGTCGGGCCAGTTCCTCACTAACCTCGGGCTTGCGCACGGTGTCCCTCCTTCGCGTAGTCGATCGGTGAAGCCTACCGACCTCGCGCGAGCGGGTTTTACCGCAGTTCGCTGCCCTTCGTTTCGGGCATCCGGAGGATCACGAAGAACGCGATCGCCGCCCCGACGGCGACGTACCAGAAGAACGCGGTGGCCGCGCCCGCCGCGGAGAGCGCACTGAGCACGAGCGGCGCGGTCCCGCCGAACACGGCGACGGTCAGGTTGTACCAGGCGCCGATGCCGAGCCCGCGGAGTTCGGTGGGGAAGAGCTCGCTCATGATCGCCGGGGCGAGCGAGGTCATCGCGGTGTACAGCGCGAGGCCGACGCAGAACACGATGAGCAGATTCCCGAACCCGGGCCGCACGAGGTAGGAAAGCGGCACGATCACCAACGCCGTCGCCCCGGACCAGACGAGCAGCTGAGGCCGCCGCCCGTACCGGTCGGCGAGCGCCCCCATCGGGTACTGGAGGACGACGAAGAGCGCGGTCGCGATGGACAGCGCGAGGAAGGTGTCGACGTCGTTCGCGCCGCGTCCCTTGACGGCGAAGGACGTGAGGGCGCTGAAGAAGGTGTAGTAGCACAGGGTCGAGAGCATCGAGAACCCGATGAGCTGCCCGACCGCCCGCGGATGCTGGGTGAGCGTGGTGAGCAGCGGCCGCTTGACTCGCCGCGCGGTCTCCTTTTTCTCGTGGTACAGCTCGGTTTCCGCGAGACTGCGGCGCAGCCACAGCCCGACCAGGCCGAGCACTCCGCCGAGCAGGAACGGAATCCGCCAGCCGAACGAGGTGAGGTGCGCCTTGTCCATGGTGCGGGCGAGCACGAAGCCGAGCACCGTCGCGACCAGGACGGCGGACCCGGTGGAGATGTAGAAGAACGAGGAGTAGCGCCCGCGCCGTTCCTTGGGCGCGACCTCGCCGAGGTAGGCGGAGGCGTTGGACACCTCGCCGCCGAGCGAAAGCCCCTGCGCGATCCGCGCGAGCAGCAGGAGAATCGGAGCCAGCCACCCGACCTGCGCGAACGTGGGAAGCACCCCGATCGCGACCGAACCGCCCGCCATCAGCGAAATAGTGAGGATCATGGCGGGCTTGCGCCCGTGCACGTCGGCGAACCGCCCCAGCAGCACGCCGCCGAGCGGCCGGAAGAAGAACGCGAGCGCGTAAGTGGCGAACGTGTTGATCAACGCGAGCGTTTCGTTGCCAGGAGGGAAGAACGCGCCGGCGAAGTAGATGCTGAAGGTCGCGTAGATCGTCCAGTCGAACCACTCGAGCGCGTTGCCCGCACTGGCCGCGAACAACTTCCGCACCGGCAACCGATGCCGGGCGACGCCTTCGGTCGCAGGACCGGCCATCGGCAACCTCCACACGTCCACACGTCCGCTCGGGCGGAACGGGACTTTGCCAGAAATGCCCGGAGATCGGTAGATCTCGGCCAAGGATGGCAGTTGGTGCATGTCCCACTGCGGTGGGTGACGCGGGAATGCCTTTGCCTCGGCGGATCACGCGGCCGAGCGGGCTGTGACGGAGACTCGCGCGTCCTCGTTGCTGTGGCTGGGCGCCGGATTGCGTGGCTCGGACTGCGTGGCCGAAGCTTGTCCCCGCCCCGCCCCGCCCCGCCCCGCCCCGCC
>NZ_ASXG01000067.1 GCF_000411975.1 Amycolatopsis orientalis DSM 43388 | reverse complement strand
AGGGGGAGAGGTGATCGGCGTACTGTTCGGTGAAAGCGTTTCAAGTCATGCGGCAGAACTGATCCATTACGGCGCTGACAGAGTGCTTACAGCCGAAAACCCGCTCTTGAAAAACTATACGTCTGACGGCTATGTTCAAGCCTTGTTGCCGATCATAGAACGCGAGAATCCGGACGTCATCATTTTCGGACATACGTCAATGGGAAAAGACTTGTCGCCGAAGCTTTCAGCCCGTATGGGAACAGGGCTGATCTCGTATGCCGTCTTCTGCTTGAAAAAA
>NZ_ASXG01000066.1 GCF_000411975.1 Amycolatopsis orientalis DSM 43388 | reverse complement strand
CGAGCCGAGCCGAGCCGAGCCGAGCCGAGCCGAGCCGAGCCGAGCCGAGCCGAGCCGAGCCGGGGTTCTGTCGGGCCCGCGGAGCGGGGGTTGTGCCGGGCCCGCGGAGCGGGGGTTGCGCCGGGCCGGGCTGTGCGGGCCGAGCTGAGGTGGAGGCCGAATCGGGCGAGTCGACCTGCGCCGCTCCCGAGTCCGAGTCGTTTTCTGCGGGGCCGGATGGTGCGAGGCGGTGTCACCGGTCGGGCCGAGCGAAGGATCGTGCCGGGCCGAGCTGAGGCAGAGGCTGAGTTAAGCGAAACGAGCTGCGCCGCCGAGTCTCCGAGCCGAGTCGTGTGCTGCCGGGCCGGGGGACGTGCCATGCCGGGCCGAGTCGAGCCGCTTTATGTTGAGCAGGGCGGGGCGCCGGTGGGGTCGCGTCAGGTCGAGGTGGGCGGAGTCGGGGCGGGTCAGGTGGAGGTGCGCCGCGCGGCACGGAACCGGGCCGAGCCGAGCGGGTTGTGGCGAAGGCGGGCTGGGCGGGTGGAATAAGGCCAGGCTGGCGGCCGAATCAGGCTGATCGCCCAGCGCGGCGGTTGAGCCTGAGCGAGCAAGCGAGCGGGCCAGGCGGATCGAGCGGAACGCGGACCGAGCGAAACGACCCCGGCTCCCCTCCCCTCCTCTCCTTCCTCTCCACGCGCTGACGAGCCCCGGCGTCGGTCTTCCCGTCATCGCCGGTCGGAGCGGCCAAATCCCCGAGTCGGCAACCCCTCGTCTCCCGGTGCCCGGCTCTGCCCAGCCGGGCACCGGGAGGGCAGAACGCGGGCGGCCCTGAGCCGCCGCCCGCGTCCGCTTCGAGGGTGGTCAGGCGTCCCGGCGCGCTGTGTACCGCTTGCGGAGCACAGCGCCCGCGACGTGCACCAGGGCCACCCCGCCCGCGGTGGCCAGGCCGGCCGGGACTCCGGCGGTGGCGAAGACGATCGCGGTCGCCCCGGCGAGCAGGAGCACCAGGAGCGCGATCAGTTGCCCCGACTGGGTCCTGCCGCCCGGCAGCCCGGCGGCTAATTCGACCAACGTCCGCGCCGTCTTCCATGACGGGTAGGCCGGACGCGTGCTCGGCCGCGGCGAGGGTGCCGTCGGTGCTGGCTGCGGCATGCCCGGTTCGTGGAACGTCACGGTCACCCGGCTGGGGCGTTGACTCAAGGCGACGGCATACCGTCTGTCGTCGCCGGGGTCCGACTTTTCTGTCCGACGGCATGCCTGGCCTGCATTTTCCGCGCCAGGAACGGTCATTGTGCATCCTTTCTCATCCGCCGGAAAAGTTTCGGAACACAGTTCCCCGGCCGCATCGAGGGAAGCTGGTTCCGGTGGCTGCAGCGGGCGTCCGAGGAATGGAATATTCCACCCTTTTAACCCTTCCTGCCTGCGGCAACGCTATCTTTGCATGCCCACTGTCGATCGCGCTAACCCGGGGTGGATTATTCCTCGCCGCAACCGGACTTCCTGGTGTTTTGGGAACAGGTAGTCGCGATCTGGCGGGCTATTCTGGACGTTATCCACTGGCGCATATTCGACCCGATCGGATGAACAGACGCGAAGTTCCACTTTGGGTCCCCGGCTGTGATCAAACCGGCGAACGTCGGTGGAGCGCTGCTACGGTGAGTGTCCGCCGCAGGTAGGGGAGGGCATGGACGTACGGACGCTGGCTCGCGAAGAGCGCGCCGACTTCGCGGACTTCCTGGAGACCCTCACGCCAGAGCAATGGGACCACCCGACGCTGTGTGTCGGCTGGAACGTGCGCTCGGTCGTCGCCCATGTCGTGAGCTACGACGAACTGAGCGGACGCCAGCTGGCGCGGCGGTTCGCCCGCGCGAGGCTGTCGCTGAGAAGGTCCAACGAAATCGGCCTCGCCGAATACCGGGTGCGCGCGCCGGAGGAGCTGATCGGCGTGCTGCGACGGCACCCGCAGCCCGGCCGGCGCCTGGGCAAATTCGGCGGGATGGTCGGATTTCTCGACGGCTTGATCCATCAGCAGGACATCCGCCGCCCGCTGGGGTTGCCGAGGACGATCCCGGCGGTGCGGTTGCGCCGGGCGCTGGAACTTTCGCTGCGCGCGCCGCCGCTCGGGGTGTCGCGCCGGCTGACCGGATTGCGCGCGGTCGCGACCGACCTGGACTGGACGACCGGCACCGGCATCGAAGTCCGCGGCCCGGCGGAGGCCTTGCTGCTCGCCCTGGCCGGCCGCCGCGCGGCGGCGGACGACCTCGCGGGACCTGGCCTTGACGTGCTGATCAGCCGCACCACGGTGGCGTGATCGGGGCTGTCGCTGTTCGGGCGGGCCGCGCTGGTTGATCGTATTGCGGGGCATGGCCCGGCGGGTGGTTGACCATGCATGGTCGTGCTCCTGCCCGGCACCGGGGGCGTGCCCAGGTCCGCGCCGCATCGGCTCAATCCCCCTCGCGACAGCGCCGCCATGGCGTGCCGAACCCAGCGTGCGTGCTTTTCTCGCCACTGTCGGGTGACAACCCGCGCGCGGGGGTTGCGTATGCGCTTGGCGACAGCCGTCATGGCGGCAACCGCACTCCTGAAAGCGAGGTGATGCCCGTCCGGACGCCCGCCGCTGCTCTTCCCCTCGCGGCACCCGTGCTTGCTGCCGCGCCTCGCATCGCTGAAGCAGCACGAGTGCCGCAACCACCGCGGCGGCGTCCGCCCTCCGGGGTGTCACCAGCTGGTGACACCCGACCCCTCGGTAACCCGCGTTCGGTCCCGGGCGAGTGCGGAAAATACTGGTGGCACAAGGGAAAACCTGGTCCCGATGATCACCCGGAACGGGGGCTTGCGTTACGCGGCGGCGACATCCCAAATGGGACTCCAAGCACCACAAGGGGAGGAGTCCGGTGTTCAGATGGCAGCAAGCAGAAGGAAAACGGCACGCGCTGGACGGGCCGTTCGCGCCGCGACCCGAGGAAACGTTCATCGCACTGTGCGGAGCCGAAGTCACGGTCGCTCGCCGGGACGTGCCGCAACTCGGCGGGCACTGGTTCGACCCGACGTGTCCTGACTGTGCGGACGAATGGCGCCGCCAGAAGGGAGAAGCTCGCACGAGGGAACAACGGTGCCTGGCGTGAGCAGTACGGTGTCGGCCGCGGCGGGGCCGGGGTTGGCGTGGGCGCGCGGGACGTTGGGGCCGGGACTGGCATCGAGCTGGGGAGTGGCGCGCGGCGGTTTCCGGGGCGCGCGCGGTGCGGCATGCGGCGCTGGGAGCAGCGCATGACCGGACACTGGAGCAGGTTGCCGGAACAGCGCGGTTCGGCAGTCGGGCTCACCGGTCCCGAACTGGTCAGCTGGATCCGTGACCTGCAAGCCACGCTCGCGCTGGACCTCACCTTCCTCACCCGCGCGCTCGACGAACGATGCCCGCGCCCCGACGCGGTGCGTGACCTCGGCGAGCGTCTCCTCGACCTCGGCCGGGCGTTGATCCGGCGGGCCGATCACCTGAACGAGGTCGTCCTGGCAAGCCTGCCCGCGCACGGCTGGCTGCCGCAGGCGGGCACGCCGGAGAACGCGGCGCGGCTCGCGCATCAAGTCGGACGCCGTCCGCTTCGCTGCGGGCCGGTCTACCTCGGCTTGTGCGGAGCCGCGTGTTACCCGGTGTTCGGGCAGGACCCGCACAATCACACGAAACGGTACGCGCGGTGCCCAGAATGCCAGAGCAAAGGCGGTGCGGCCATGCTCAGGGAGTGAAAGGGGACGCTGGGCAGGCGGTGGACCGGGCTCGGTGGGCCGGAAGAACAGGCGGCGGACCAGGCTCGGTGGGCCGGAAGAAGGTGCCGCGGGCGCGCGGGAAGGCTGCTCGGTGAAAGAGGGATAGCGCCGAGGTCCGAGCATGGCAGGTTCGTCTGCAGCTGGGAGCCGCGAGGCGCGACTACCGGGTTCCGGGCCGAGGGCAGAGGCGCGGAGTGTGCGAACCGAAAACGCATCCGAGGCCAAGCCGCGATCCGTGGGAGCCGGAGGAGTAGTTCGAGGTCGAGTCGCAGTCCCGTGGGAGCTGGAGTGGCTGTTCGAGGTCGAGCCGCAGTTCGTACGGGCCGGAGCAGCGGTTCGAGGTCAAGCGCAGTCCGCGCGAGCTGGTGCGGCCGTTCGAGGTCAAGCAGCCGTCTGTGCGAGCCGAAACAGCCGTCCTAGATGAAGCCGCAGTCCGTGCGAGCCGAAGCAGGTGTCCGAGATCGAGTCGCAGCCCGCACGAGCTGGAGCGGCGGTCCGAGGTCGAGTCGCAGTCGGCGCGAGCCGAAGCAGGTGTTCGAGATCGAGTCCCAGCCCGCGCGAGCCGAAACCGCCGTCCGAGACCAAGTCGCAGGCCCACGCAAACCGGATCACCCGTTCGAAACCCGGCCATCAACCCAGCACCGTCCGGGTTTTTCCGGTTTCCTGTACCGATGAGCGAGGAGACATCCACCCGTTCCACCGAGCGGCTGTTCAAGATCGCGATCACCCTGAAAGGCCTCGACGGGGGCCTTCAGCTGATCGGGGCGCTGATCCTGGCGTTCATCCCCGCGACAGCCGTCACCGGGTTCGTCAACGCGGTCATCACCCGCGACCTCCTTGGCGACCCCTCCGGCACGCTCGCGCGGCATCTGGAAACCGCGGCCGAGCATTTCGCCGGAGGGGGCACCAAGACGTTCGCCGTCGTGTACCTGCTGGCGCACGGGTTGCTCAAGCTCGGCCTCGTGTGGGCGCTCGCGCGCAAGTGGGTACGCGCCTACCCGGTCGCGATGGTCGTGCTCGCGGCGTTCGTCGTGTACGAGATCTACCGTGCCTTCGAAACCCACTCCATCGCGCTGCCGTTCTTCGCGGCGCTCGACGCGGTGATCATCGTGCTCGTCTACCGCGAGTACCGGAACCTGAAACGCGAGCGCGCCTGACCTCGCTCAGGCGGCCGTCGGAAACCTCTCCGTGGCCAGCGCGGCCACGTCCGGGGCTTCCACGAACAGCGCCGTCGCGTTGTCGCGGCCGCCCAGGGCGATGGCGGTCGCGACCAACGCCGACGCGCCGCGGGCGGGGTCGGCGAGGATCTCGTCGATCGTGGCGGGCGGCAGGACCTTGTGCACGCCGTCGCTGGTGAGCAGGAGACCGCCGCTCGGCGCTTCCGCCGTGCCGATCTCTTCCGGCTTCGCCGTCCGGACACTGGTGGTCACCACATGCTCCATCCGCGGCGAGTACGGCTGATGCCGCGAGCGGAAATACTCCGCCAACGTGTGGTCCTGCGTGAGTTTGTGGATCATCGACCCGTCCCACGAGTACGCACGCGCGTCGCCGACCCAGGCGATCCGGTATCCGCCGGCGAAGGGCATCGCCACCACGAGAACCGCGTCTCCGGTGCCGCCCAGCCGCTGAACCGCTTGCTGCGCGGCCAGAATCGCCTTGACCGGGCCGGCTTCGACCGGAGTGCGCGCGGCGGCCGCGGCGGCGACCCGGGCGGCCCGTCCGGCACCGGGGTCGTCCCCGACGCCGTCGGCGAGCGCGAAGGTGATGCCGGGCGCCCCGGCGGCCGCGTAGGCGCTCACCGCGTCGGCATTGCGCTCGCGCGGCCCCTGCTCGCTCGCGGTGTGCCAGCGTTGATATCCGGCCATCGTGACCTCCCGGACGTTCGCCTCGGACGACTCCAGAATGCGCCTCGTTCCTGGGAAGAGGCTGAGGATTTCCCGACTCACCGGGTGAGCTGATAGACAGTTTCGCCACCGACCGTGATCGCGGGGAAATTCGCGGCCACCCACTCGGAGATGTCGTTCGACCCGCCGCCGGGACCGCCGCCCCGGCCGCCGTCCACGTAGTACGCCACTTCTCCCGCCGCGACGTACTGCTTGAACTCCTCCAGCGTCGGGGCCGGATCGCTGCCGTCCCAGCCGCCGATGCCGATCACCGACTTGCCGCTCGCCAGTTCCAGGCTCGCCGCCGACTGCGATCCGGTCGTCGCCGCGGCCCACTTCGTCGTCGTGCCGCCCAGCAACTGGCCGACGGATCCGCTGGCCTCCTCCATCCCGCCGCCGAACCCGCCCATCCCGCTGGCACGCGGACCCGAAGTCGGGATAGAACCGCTGTGCGGCAAGGAAACCGTCTCCACGGCGTACCCGGCGGTGCCGATCCCGAGCGTCACGACGACCGCCGCCGCGAGGCCGATCAAGACGGTCCGCACCCGCGGCACCCCGACCACCACCAGCGTGCTCACCAGCAACCCCAGCACGACGATCGCCCACCGCAACGCGGGAAACCAGTCCGGCGTCCGGTCAAGCAGGATGAAGTCCCACACGGCGGTCGCCGCGATCATCCCGCCCAGCACCGTCCGCGGCGCGGCATGCGCCCGGCCCCGCCACAGCGCATGCCCGGAAATCGCGACCAGCGCGGCGATCGCGGGCGCGAGCTGCACCGCGTAGTACGGGTGCACGGTGCCGCTCATGAAGCTGAACACCAGCCCGGTCACGAGCAGCCATCCGCCCCAGACCACCAGCGACGCCCGGGTCCGGTCGGTGCGGGCGGCATGCCGGGTGAACCACAGCCCGGCCACCAGGCCGATCAGCGCGGCGGGCAGCAGCCACGAGACCTCGGTGCCGAAGCTCGCGCCGAACATCCGCCCGAGGCCGGAACTGCCGCCGAACGCGGTGTTCCCGCCGCCCATCCCGCCTCCGGCACCACCGCCGAAGCCGTTGCCCTGCCCGCCGAAGATCCGCCCGAACCCGTTGTACCCGAGCGCCAGCTCCAGCAGACTGTTCCCGGTCGACCCGCCGATATACGGCCGCGAAGCCGAAGGCCAGATCTCCACCAGCGCCACGAACCAGCCCGCCGACACGACCACTGCGACCCCGGCGCACACCAAGTGCAGCACCCGTTTTCCCAACCCGGTCGGCGCGGCGATCAGGTACGCCAGCGCGAAGGCGGGCAGCACGAGAAACGCCTGCATCATCTTCGTCAAGAACCCGAAACCGATTGTCACGCCAGCGAAAACCAGCCATCGCGGGCTGGCCTTCTCGACCGCGCGCACCGTGCAGTACGCACCGGCGATCAGCAGGAGCACCAGCAACGCGTCGGGGTTGTTGAAGCGGAACATCAACGCGGCGACCGGCGTCAGCGCGAGAATCGCCCCGGCCAGCAGTCCGGGCAGCGGGCCGGAAACCCGCCGCACCGTCAGGTACAGCAACCCGACCGCGCCGACGCCCATCAGCGCCTGCGGGGCGAGCACGGTGAAGCTGGAAAACCCGAAGACCCGTGCGAAAGCCGTCCCCACCCACAGCGCGGCAGGCGGTTTGTCGACAGTGATCACATTCCCGGCGTCCAGCGAACCGAAGAGCCACGCCTTCAAGCTCTGCGTGCCCGATTGCACGGCCGCGGCGTAGAAGGAGTTGCCGAATCCGGAAGCGGTGAGATCCCAGAAGTACAAGACCGCGGTGAGCGCCAGCAGACCGAACACCGACGGACGGATCCAGCGCGGCGTCGCGAGATCCGGCGCGTCCGGGGCGGCGGGCCGGGCGGACAGGACAGTGCTCAAGACGACTCCTCGGTAGCGGTTCGGCGCGGATTGAAGACCCAGCCGCGCAGCAGGAGGAACCGGAGCACCGTGGCGGCGAGATTCGCCAGCACGAGCACGGTCGTCTCCAGCACGAGCCCGGGATGGGTGGTGTGGTTGAGCAGCGCGAGCGACCCGCTGGTCAGCGCCAGCCCGAGGCCGAACACGAGCAGCCCCTCGAACTGATGCCGCCCGGCGCCGGCCCGGCCGCGGACGCCGAACGTCACCCGCCGGTTCACCGCGGTGTTCGCGATCGCGGTGACGAGCAGTGCGGTGAAGTTGGCCGCCTGCGCGCCGACCATGGTCCGCAGCAGCAGGAAAAGCAGCAGGTACGCGACCGTGCTCGCGACACCGACCGCGGCGAACCGGACGAGTTGCTTGACCAGGCTCGGGGACACCCCGGGGGCCTCCACGCCGATCGGTTCGCGGCCGAGCTGCTCGCGCAGCCGGCGCACCGGGATCTCGCCGGTGAGCGTCGCGCGGGTGACCCGGGCGATGCCTTTGAGGTCGGCGGCGGCGGTCGCGAAGAGGTCGACCGACGAATCCGGGTCGTCGACCCAGTCGACCGGCACCTCGTGGATCCGCAGGCCGGCGCGCTGGGCGAGGACGAGCAGTTCGGTGTCGAAGAACCAGCCGGTGTCGCGCACGTGGGGAAGCAGCGCGCGGGCGACGTCGGCGCGGATCGCCTTGAAGCCGCATTGCGCGTCGGAGAATCTCGCCGCCAGCGTGCCGCGAAGGATCAGGTTGTAGCAGCGGGAGATGAACTCTCGCTTCGGTCCGCGGACCACCCGGGCGCCGCGGGCGAGCCGGCTGCCGATCGCGACGTCCGAATGTCCGGACAACAGCGGCGCGACGAGCGGGTCCAGCGCGGCCAGGTCGGTGGAGAGGTCCACGTCCATATAGGCCAGCACCGCGGCGTCCGAGGACGACCAGACGGCCCGCAGCGCGCGGCCGCGGCCCTTCTCGTCCAGGTGGTGCACCTCGACCTCGGGGAATTCGCGAGCGAGTTCTTCGGCCACAGCAAGGGTTTTGTCGGTGCTCGCGTTGTCCGCGACGGTGATCCGGTACGGGTATCCGGCGCGTTCGGCGAGATGCGCGCGCAGTCTGCGGATGCACGGTTCGAGGTCGGCTTCCTCGTTGTAGACCGGGATGACGACGTCGAGGACGGGATGCGGGCCGCCGAGGCCGACCGGAGTCGTCCCGGGCCGCGGGGCGCCGCTGCGGGAGGGGGCGGTGGCGTTCATGAGTTCACCGTCGTGGACCGGGCTTTGGCCACGTTGTGGTGTTCCTGTGCCTGCGCTGTGCGACGTACGCCCGCTCGGGTGATCTTGGCCGCACGGCATGGAATCAGGCAGTCAGGACATAGACGGAGACTCCGTCCACTGTGGTCATTCGGCAGTTATCGGCGACCCACTGGACGATCCGGGCGGCGGCGTCGCTTCCGCTGCTCGAACCGCGCATGGCCAAGCCGTCGCCGAGGAAGTAGCGGATCTGCCCTTGCCGGACGTACTGCTCGAACTGCTCGAGCGTCGGATACGGGTCGGTGCCGTTGAATCCGCCCACGGCGAGCACGGGTTTTCCGCTGGCGAGCTGGTATCCGGCGGCGTTGTTGGATCCGACGGTCGCCGCGGCCCACCGGTAGTCGCCGGCCTTCTGCAGCAAGGCGGTCAGGTTCTCGCCCGGCAGGGTGGTGCCGAGCAAACCGCCGCCGCCGAACATTTGCCGGGTGTTCGGGCCGGCGGACGGAATCGCGCCGCTGTGCGGAGTCGCCGCGGTCGCGAGGCTGTACGCGCCGCTTCCGAGCAGCAGCACGACCAGGCCTGCCACCGCGGCGACCCGGCCGAAGTGCGGAACGAAAAACAGTGCGGCAGCGGCCAAGAGCCCGAGAATCAGCACGGTCGGGGCGAGCCATGGCTGCCAAGAACCGTTCAACAGCAGGTAACTCGTCAGCGTGGTCAGTGCGACCCCACCGCTCAAAAACCCGACAGCGGCCGGATTGCCGCGGATGCGCCACAACTGGACCGCCGCGGTCCCGACGAGCGCGGCGATCGCCGGGGCGAGGGCGACGGTGTAGTAGGGATGGATGATCCCGCCCATGAAGCTGAACACCGCGGCGGTGACGATCAGCCAGCCGCCCCAGAGAAGCAGGGAAGCGCGGCTGCGGTCGGTGCGCGGCGCGTAACGCGTGAACCACAGGCCGGCGCCGAGCCCGAGTACCGCCGCGGGGAGCAGCCACGCGATGCCGCCCGCCATTTCGCTGCCGAACAACCGGAACAGTCCGGTGCTGCCCCAGCCTCCGCCCGGGTTGCCGCCGACGCTGCCGGTTTCGTCGCCGGTGATGCGGCCGAAACCGTTGTAGCCCAAGGCGAGTTCAATCAGGCTGTTGTGTTGCGAGCCGCCGATGTACGGCCGGTCGGCGGCCGGCCACAGCGCCACGACGGCGAGATACCAGCCCGCGGAAACCACGACCGCGGCCAGCCCGGCGAGCAAGTGCAGGAGCCGTTTGCCGAGGGCGGCCGGTGCCGCCACCAGGTAGGCGAGCGCGAAAGCGGGCAGGACGAGGAACGCCTGCAGCATCTTCGCCAGGAAGCCGAATCCGATGGCCACGCCCGCGAAAACCAGCCACTTCGGACTGGCCTTCTCGATCGCGCGCACCGTGCCGTAAGCCCCGGCGATGAGCAGCAGCACCAGCAACGCGTCCGGATTGTTGAAGCGGAAGATCAAGGCCGCGGCAGGGGTGAGGGCGAGGACCGAACCGGCGAGCAATCCCGCCGCGGCCCCGGAAGTGCGCCGGACCGTCGCGTAGAGCAGCCAGGTGGAGCCGACACCCATCAAGGCTTGCGGCACGAGAATGCTCCACGCGTTCACCCCGAAGAGCCGTGCGGACAGGCTCATCACCCAGAGCGCGGCCGGCGTCTTGTCCACGGTGATGCCGTTCGCCGCGTCGGTGGAGCCGAAGAACAACGCCTTCCAACTCTGCGTTCCGGCTTGCGCCGCGGCGGAGTAGAACGCGTTGGCCCAGCCGGACGCGCCGAGATCCCACAGGTACAGCGCGGCGGTGGCGACGAGCAGCAGCACGAGGGCGGGACGCACCCACCGTGGCTCGGCGCGCTCGACCGGCGCGGCGGGAACGGCTGGCTGGGTCGCGACTGCGGTCATGCGGCCAGCCTCGCGGGACGACCTGGGGCCGGGATGTGCCTACCCTGTGTGCCCGCTGTGGGACTTGCGGTCATCCCCGGCCGGCGTCCGCGGACCCGGGACCACGACCGGCAGCCGCACGGCGAATTCGGTCTGGCCTGGGCGGCTGCGCATGGCGATCGTGCCGTGGTGGGCGGTCAGCACCGCGGAGGCGATCGCCAGGCCCAGCCCGGTCGAACCGGCCGCCCGCGACCGGGACGAGTCCCCGCGGGCGAAGCGTTCGAACACCGCTGGCTGCAGTTCCGCGGGAATGCCCGGGCCGTCGTCGGTCACGGTGACCAGGGCACTGCCGTCCGCGGACCGCGTGAGGGCGGTGACCACTGTCGTGCCGGGCGGTGTGTGGACCCGGGCGTTCGCGAGCAGGTTCGCCAAAACCTGGTGCAGCCGTTGGACGTCGCCCAGGACGAGGATCGGTTCCTCCGACATCGAAAGCTGCCAGACGTGGTGCGGGCCGGCCACGTGCGCGTCGCCGACCGCATCCGCGACCAACCGGGTCAGGTCGACTTCGGCGACGTCGAGCGGGCGGCCCGCGTCGAGGCGGGCGAGCAGGAGGAGGTCCTCGACGAGCGCGGTCATCCGGTCGGCCTCGGACTCGATCCGGGACATCGAGTGCGCGACGTCCGGCGGGGCGTGGCTGTCCGACCGCCCGGCGAGTTCGGCGTACCCGCGGATCGCGGCGAGCGGGGTGCGCAGCTCGTGGCTGGCGTCGGCGACGAAGCGGCGGACCCGCAGTTCGCTGGCGTGCCGGGCTTCGAGCGCGGAGGAGATGTGGCCGAGCATGTGGTTCAGCGCCGCGCCGACCTGGCCGACCTCGGTGCGCGGATCGGTGTCCTGGGCGGGGACTCGGACGGACAGGTCGACGTCGCCGCGGTCCAGCGGGAGTTCGGAGACCCGGGAGGCGGTCTCCGCGACGCGTTCCAGCGGACGCAGCGTGCGACGGACGGCGAACGCGCCGAGGAACGCGGCACCGGTGACTCCGGCGGCGGCGACGCCGAAGAGGATGAGGCCGACGGTCAGCAGGGTTTGCTGCATCGGGGCCAGGGGCACGCCGGTGATGACCACGCCGTCCGGGACCGGGAACGCGGTGAGGCGGTAGTCGCCGAGGGAACCGATGGTGCGGGTGTAGGGGCGGCCGTTGGTGGGGAGGTCTTGGAGGGCGGCCAGTTCGTCGGAGGTGAGGGTGACGCGCTGGCCGTGCTGGGAGAGCCAGCCGCCGGTGCCGTTCGTGCCCTCGGGGGAGAAGTGCGCGTTGACGGTGCCCGCGCCTTGTCCCGGGGCGTCCAGCGGGTTGCGTTCCCCGTCGCCGGGCGGGCCGGGGTGAGTGGCGAAGTCCAGGGCACGGGCGGTCGCGGCGGAGAGCTGGGCGTCGGTCTGCGACATCAGGAACGCGCGGAGGGCGAACTCGCTGATCACGCCGATCACCAAGCAGACGAGGGACAACAGGACGACGACGGACACCGTGAGTTTCGCGCGCAGCGACCGGCGCCCGAACCGGGCGGCGAATTTCCTGCGCGAACTCATGACCTGAGCGTGCGTTCCGACGGTGTGGGCGCGATGTGTGCTTCCTGTGAGTCGGCTGTGGGGTCTCGGCTCGTCGCCTGGCGGCGACATTGCGCCCTCCGGCGTGCGTGGGGCACCCCGAAGCTTGATTGTGCTGACGGTCTTGGGGTGCTTGTCAAGGCGGGAAAGCGTGCCTTGACAAGCACCCCAAGACCGCAGGGAGGCTTCGTATCGGGGTGCGGGGGAGGGGCTGGGTGCCTCGAATTTTGGGTGCAGCGGCTGCGGTTGGCGGTGGGGTGCGCGGCTCGGGTGGCTTGGTGCGGGGGTTCGCGGGTCCGGAGGCGCTCCCGATGCCGCGTTGGGGCGCGTTCCGGCTGCGGGTGGTCCGTGAAGGGCTCCTTGAGGGAATCAGATTCCCTCAAGGAGCCCTTCACGGACGTGGGTCAGGGTTGGGGGCCGATGCGGCTTACTGCCAGTGCGCCCAGTTGGGTGCCGGTGCGCAGGACGTCCATTGTGGACTTTCCGGCCAGCCAGGTGGTGAGGACGCCTGCGTCGAAGGCGTCGCCTGCGCCGGTCGAGTCGACGCAGGTGGTTTCTACTGCGGGGACTGTCGAGATGCCGGTGGCGTCGATCCAGCTCGCGCCGTCCAGCCCGGCGGTGACCACTACCGCGCCGACGGTGTCCAGTAGCTCTTCGGCGGAGGACGGGTCGGAGGAGCCGGTCAGGGCGACTAACTCCTCGGTGTTCGGCATGAGCAGGTCGGTGCCGCGTACGTCGTCCAGGAAAGCGGCCGGGTCGTGGATGTGGGCGGCGGCTTGGGGGTCCACGGACGTGGTCAGCCCGGCTTCCTTGGCGGCGGCGAGCGCGGCCAGGCCCGCGGGGCGCGAAGACGGGTCGAGCAGGACATAGCCCGACAGGTGCAGGTGGGTGGAGCCGGCGAGGGCGGCTGGGGTGACGTCCTCGGGGGCGAAGCGTTTGTTGGCGCCGCGGTCGGCGAGCATGCTTCGTTGGCCTTCTCCGTCCACCAGGACGACCACACAGCAGGTCGGGGCTTCCGGGTCGGTCGCGAACGCGCAACGGACGCCCGCGGCCTCCAGCTCGGCTCGGATCAGGCGGCCGCCCGAGTCGTCGCCGATTCGGGCGATCAAGGTGGTTTCCGCGCCAAGGGAACGCAGCCACAGGGCCGTGTTCGCTCCGGCGCCTCCGCCGGTGAAGCGGATCGCGGCTCGGGCGTCGCCGCCGTGCGGGAGGGGCTGGTCGTGTCGCGCGACGACGTCCAAGCCCGCGTCGCCCACTACTACGATTCCGGTCACGAGAGGGCCACCGCTACTTCGGCGGCGAGTTTGGCGTTGGACAGCACCAAAGCTTCGTTCGCGTCGATGCTGACGCCTTCGCTGGCGGTGTGGAAGTGCTCCAGCAGCACGGGAGTCACGTCCGCGCCGTGCACGTCCGCGTCGGCCAGTTTCGCCAGGCCCTCCCGCAGCAGGCGATCGTGCAGTGCACGGTCCATTTCGGACTCTTCCGGGATCGGATTGGCCAGCAGGACACCGGAATTCGCGTAGCGGCGGTGCGCGGCGATCACCGCGGCGGCCTGTTGCGGGTCCTGTACCCGCCAGCCAACGGGGTGCCCCGACGAGCGGAGGTAGAAGGCGGGGAAGTCGTCGGTGCGGTAGCCGAGGACCGGCACCGAATTCGTTTCCAGCACTTCCAGGGTCGCGGGGATGTCCAGGACCGACTTCACGCCGGAGCAGACGACCACGGTCGGCACCTTGGCGAGGACGCCCAGGTCTGCCGAGACGTCCCAGCTCTGCGCCGCGCCCAGGTGCACGCCGCCGAGGCCACCGGTGGCGAAGACGCCGATTCCGGCCGCCGCGGCGAGCGCGGAGGTGCCCGCGACGGTGGTGGCGCCGGAGCGGCCGAGGCCGACCGCGGGGCCCAGATCGCGCAGGGACAGCTTGTCCAAGCCGGCATCGGGGGCGCAGACGCGCTCCAGTTCGGCGGGGGAGAGGCCGATGACCGGCCGTCCGTCCAGCACGGCGATGGTGGCCGGCACAGCGCCGCCGTCCCGGACGGTTTGCTCGATCCGGCGGCCGACGTCGAGGTTCCGGCCGTAGGGAAGGCCGTGCGAAAGGATCGTGCTCTCGAGGGCGACGACGGGGTGTCCGTCGCGCAACGCCGAGGCGACTTCCTCGTGGACGAACAGGGGAGTGGTCTGGGTGGTCACGAACGGACATCATCTGTGATCGCCGCGCACCTCGCGGCATCGGGTCAGCTCTGCCTGCAGATTTCGCCGCGCCGCCGTCTCCCAGCGTGAGCGGGCGCTTTCGGTGAGGTACAGCGCGGGGCGCGCGAGAAGGCTCTCCAATACGGCGGCGCGGCCGGTTGCCCAGGCACCGTCGGGGTAGCGCGCGTACTCCTCGCGCACCTTCTTCACGTACGCGCCGTACGCGGCGGGCGGTGCGCCGAGGATGGCTAGGTCGGCATCGAGGAGGGCGGCCGCGGCGAGGTCGTCTTCGGGGGCTTCGTGGGCGGCGGTAGCGAGGACAAGACCTTCGGCCCGGTCGATGTGTGCGTCGGCAACCCCTGCGCGCGTAAGCCAACGGCGAAGCCACTCCGCGCTGCGGCGCTCGTCTTCGCCGGGTACAGCGTCGTAGACCACGTCGTGCGCCCACGCGGCGAGCACGACGACGGCGCGTTCATGGAACGGCAGGTCGGCCGCCAGCTGCTCCGCGTCGCGCGCGACGGCCGTGGCGTGGTCGAGGTCGTGGTAGCGGCGGTGCGGTTCGCGGTAGCGCGTTTCCAGCTCGGTCCAGGCGTCGCGGCCGACGCGGTGGTCGCCGCCGAGCCCGGCGAGGCAGCTGTGCCAGCGGGGTGCGGGCTCGTGCGGCATCCGGGCTCCTGAAGGGTCCCTTGGCAGGTCAGACGAGCCTAGCCGGGCATGACCGCGGGCGCGGCGCTGAGGCATGATGGTGGGGTGAGCACCGAAACGCTGACCAAGCCGGAGACCGACAGCACCGAGTCGACCGACGACGACTCGCCGAAAATGTTCCACTACGTGCGCAAGAACAAGATCGCCGAGAGCGCGGTCATGGGCACGCACGTCGTGGCGCTCTGCGGCGAGGTCTTCCCGGTCACGAAGTCGCCCAAGCCGGGGTCCCCGGTGTGCCCCAAGTGCAAGAAGATCTACGACGGCCTGCGTCCCGGCGGCGACGACTGACGCGTCCCGGCGGCCTTCCCGCGCGTCCCGGTGCGCGGGAACAAAGGTGAAAATCCTTCACTCGGTGGCTGTGCACCCGGGGAGGAACTGGTAGACCTTCAGTCCGGCCAGTCGCCTCCCCGCAGGAGTGTCCCCGCATGCGCGCTACCGGGATCGTGCTTTCCCTCGTCGTCCTGCTGTCCGCCTTCAGCGCCGTCGCGGCGGGCGCCGCGGACGCGGTGACCGGATGGACCGCCGTCGGCTCCGACCGGGCCCGTCCGCTCGACGAGAGCCAGGGCCTCGCCACTGTCGAGCGCCCGTCCGGCACCACCATCCGCTACACCGGCATCGGCACCGTCGACCCGGGGCTGGCCGCGAAGGGCTGGAACCACATCGGCGACCCGGGGTCGGCGAAGGGCTGGTACGTCGAGCCCTACCAGCGCGACGACCGCGGCGCGAAACTCTTCCGCGTCGAGGCCCCGGACGGCTCCCGCGCCGACTACCAGCACGCGCTGGAATCGTGGGAAGCCAACAACAATTCGTTCGCCGCCGTGTCGCCCGACGCGCGCTGGCTCGTCTCCGGCGAGTGGGGCACGATGGACCGCCTGCTCGTTTACCCGATGCCCGGCGTCGCGGCCACCGATCCCGGCCAGAACCTGCCGTACGCGTCGGCGATCCGGCTCGACCACCAGGTGCGCGACGTCCAGGGCTGCGATTTCGTCTCGGCCACCCGGCTGATGTGCTCCTCCGACGACCCGGACGGCAGCCTCTTCGGCACCGCCAAACCGCTGCTGCAGGTCGACCTCTCCGGCGCCGTCTCCGGGTCGGACGTCACCGGGCACGTCACCTCGCTCGGCCAATTGCCCCTGCAAAGCGGCTGCAGCGGCAACTTCGAGGTCGAGGGCATCGACTACGACGAGCGCGACGGAACCCTGCGCGTGGTGGTGATGTCGCCGAGCGTCTGCATCGCCTTCGACAGCAAGACGTGGCGGTTCCGCCAGGGCTGACCTCAGCCCTGCTGCGGGCGGTGCGGGCGCGGTTCCGGGCCGGGCGACGGCTGGGGACCCGCCCGCTCGTCGGTCCGCTCGGGCCGGGCGAGCTGCACGGTCTCCGATTCGCTGTGGTTCACCTCGGCGCCGTTCGGTTCAGCGTGGTCCGCCGTGTCTTCTTCGGAGTGCCGTTTCGGCCGCCGCAACGGCATCGTGGTGCGGTCCCACAGCCGGCGGCCCTCCTCGGCCCGCATCCGCTCGTTCGCTCGTTCCATCTCCAGCCGCCGCCACTTGCGCCGCTGCCGCCGCGTCGCCTTCGCCGGCCACAGCTCCTGGATCGCGCTGTTGAAATACGCGCCGCCGACCACCGCGAGGCCGATGAAGAACATCAGCAGCAGGAACGCGATCGGCGCGGCCAGCGCGCCGTAGGTGTAGCCGGTCTTGGTGATCCAGTTCAGGTAGATCCGCAGGCCGATGCTCGACACCAGGAACACGACGCCGGCCAGGATCGCGCCCGGCAGCCCGCGGTGCCAGGGCAGCCGCCGCGGCAGCGCGAGTTTGTACAGCGTGGTCAGCGCGAGCGCGATCATCACGCCCAGCACCGGGTAGTAGAGCGCGCCGACCCATGACGAGACCGTCGGACGCCAGTCGACCGGGAAGAACTCCGGCAGCAGATCCGGCCCGATCGCCAGCAACGGCAGCCCGATCACGAGCCCGATCAGCGCGCACAGGTACAGCAGCAGCGCGAAAATCCGCTGCCACACCTCGTTGCGGACGCCGTACTGGTCGTGCGCGACGGTGATCGCGTCGACGAACGACGACATCGCCGACGAACCCGCCCACAGCGAGATGACGAAGCCCACGGACACGATCTCGCCCTTGCCGACGGTGAGGATGCTGTTCACCGTCGGCTCGATGATCTCCTGCACCGCGTTCGCGCTGAAGATGGTGTGGCTGAAGGTGATGATCCGGTCGTGCACCGCGGTGACCACGTTCTGGCCGAACCACTCGCCGATGAACCCGACGCTGCCCAGCAGCCCGAGCAGCAGCGGCGGGAGCGACAGCGTCTGCCAGAACGCCGCCTCGGCGGCCTCGGAGAAGATGTTGCCGTCCCACGCTTTCGCGAGCGTGCGGGTGAGGAGCCGCCACGGCCCCCTGCGCACGGTCTTCTCCGGCACGCTCTTCTCCGGCACTGCCTCGCCGTCCGGCACTGCCTCGCCGGCGCCCGGTGTCACCTCGCCCATGGTGTCTTCCAGCATGGTCCATGCGCGCGGTTTTGGCTCGTCACCCCCGCCGAGACGGGGCGTGTCGGAGGACACCACCCGTGGCGGTGCCGGGCGCGGCCGGACCCGGAAGGTAAGCTGGCCGACGTGCCCTCATCGCGGCGCCCGGCGGCGAAGCCGGTGCCACAGTGGGGGTTTTCGCACGTCACGGCCGCGCCGAGCGGCCCGAGGAGGGGGTGAACCGAGTTTTGTCCGAGACGACCCAGCCGGTCCTCGGGGCGCCGCCCGCAGCGACGGACTCCACCGCGCGCCCGCTGCGCGCCTGGCAGCGCCGAGCGCTCACGAAGTACCTGTCGAGCAAGCCGAAGGACTTCCTCGCGGTCGCGACGCCGGGCGCGGGCAAGACCGTCTTCGGCCTCCGGATCGCCGCCGAGCTGCTGTCGGACCGCACCGTCGAGGCGGTCACCATCGTGACTCCGACCGAGCACCTGAAGCACCAGTGGGCGGCCTCGGCCGCGGCGGCGGGCATCCCGATCGACTCGAACTTCCGCAACACGACCGGTGTCACGTCGTCGGACTACCGCGGCGTCGCGGTCACCTACGCGCAGGTCGCCGCGCACCCCACGCTGCACCGGGTGCGCACGGAGAACCGCAAGACCCTGGTGATCCTCGACGAGATCCACCACGCCGGCGACGCGAAGTCCTGGGGCGACGCGACGCGCGAGGCGTTCACCCCGGCGGTGCGCCGGCTGGCGCTCACCGGCACCCCGTTCCGCAGCGACGACTCGGCCATCCCGTTCGTCACCTACGAACCGGACGCGGGCGGGTTCCAGCGCAGCAAGGCCGACCATTCCTACGGCTACTCCGACGCCCTCGCCGACGGCGTGGTCCGGCCGGTCGTGTTCCTCGCCTACTCCGGCGAGGCGTCGTGGCGCACCAGCGCGGGCGAGGAGTTCACCGCGCGGCTGGGCGAGCCGCTCACCGCGGAGCAGAACGCGCGCGCCTGGCGCACCGCGCTCGACCCGGCGGGCGAGTGGATCCCGGCGGTGCTGCAGGCCGCCGACACCCGGCTCAGCCAGGTGCGCCAGGGCATTCCGGACGCGGGCGGCCTGGTGATCGCCACCGACCAGGAAACCGCGCGCGCCTACGCCAAGATCCTCGAGCGGATCTGCGGCCAGACGCCGACGCTGGTGCTGTCCGACGACCCGAAGGCGTCCGGGCGGATCAAGGAGTTCTCCGAGACCAACGAACGCTGGATCGTCGCGGTCCGGATGGTGTCCGAGGGCGTCGACGTCCCGCGGCTGGCCGTCGGCGTGTACGCGACCAGCGCGTCCACCCCGCTGTTCTTCGCGCAGGCCATCGGCCGCTACGTGCGGGCCCGGAAAAAGGGCGAGACGGCGAGCATCTTCCTGCCGAGCGTGCCCGTGCTGCTGGAGCTGGCCAGCGAGCTGGAGGCGCAGCGCGACCACGTGCTCGGCAAACCGCACCGGGAGAAGGAAGGCTGGGACGACGAACTGCTCGCCCAGGCCAACCGCACCGAGGACGAACCGGGCGAGGAGGAGAAGGCGTTCACCTCGCTGCACGCCTCGGCCGAGCTCGACCAGGTCATCTACGACGGCAACTCGTTCGGCACCGCGGTCTTCTCCGGCACCGACGAGGAGCAGGAGTACCTCGGCCTTCCCGGCCTGCTGGAGCCGGACCAGGTCCGCGCGCTGCTGCGCAAGCGGCAGGAAGAGCAGCTCTCCGACGAGAAGAAGCGCAAGCCGAAGGTCGAGGAGCAGGCCGCGCCGGCGCCCCGGCCGCAGTCGGTGACCGAACGGCTCGGCGCGCTGCGCAAGGAACTCAACGCTCTCGTCGGCGTGTACCACCACCGCACGAAGAAGCCGCACGGCGCGATCCACAACGAACTGCGCCGCCAGTGCGGCGGTCCGCCCACCGCGATGGCGACGGTGGAGCAGCTGGAAGAGCGCATCGTCACGCTGCGCTCCTGGTAGTCCCGAAGGCGAAGCGACGGGCGCACGCCAGTGGTCGTGCGCCCCTTCGCCTGGTACAACGGTTCGTCCGGTTCGATCCGGGTGCCTGAACGGGCGCCTCTGCCCGCGCGACCGGACAGGACCGGACAAGTTCTCGTTACGCTCGGTGCGTGGCGGGGGTCACTCAGTCAGCGCACCGCGCATATTAGGGCTGCGTTGCCGAACCGTGTCCATTTGGTGTCGGTTACTCGATCCCGCCATCTTCCGCAGAGCCGTTCCGCGGCATATGTTGTCGGCCACAACATATCTGCGACGGTGCACGGGGACCCCTCCCGATCACCCCGCGAGCATGATCGGAGAAGGAACGAGGATGCGCACCAGAACCCTTACCCTCCTCGCCGCGACGGTGAGCGCCGGCCTGGCGCTTTCGGCCTGCGGCGCCAACAGCGCGGGCTCCGGGAGCTCCGGGGACAACAAGAGCTCCGCCTCCGCCCCGGCGGGCGGCGGCGCCAGCGGCAAGGTCGGCGTGATCCTGCCGGAGACCGCGACTTCGGCCCGCTGGGAAGCGTTCGACAAGCCGATGCTGCAGGCCGCGCTGTCCGCGCAGGGCTTCAGCGCCGACATCCAGAACGCCCAGGGCGACAACCAGAAGTTCTCCACCCTCGCCGACGGCTTCATCAGCCAGGGCGTCAAGGTGCTGATCATCGCCCCGTCCGACCCGGCGGTCGGCGCGGCGATCGAGGCCAAGGCCAAGCAGGCCGGCATCCCGGTCATCGACTACGACCGTCCGAGCCTCGGCGGTTCGGCCGACTACTACGTCTCGTTCGACAACGAGAAGGTCGGCGAGATCCAGGCGCAGGGCCTGGCCGACGCGCTGAAGAGCAAGCCGGGCGCCAACGTCGTGCAGATCGAGGGCGCGCCGACGGACAACAACGCGACGCTCTTCGCCAACGGGCACGACAAGATTCTCAAGCCGCTGTATGACTCCAAGGCCCTGAACCTGGTCCAGAAGCAGCCCATCGACAACTGGGACGCCCAGGTCGGCGGCACCACCTTCGAGCAGATCTTCACCCGCGTCGGCGGCAAGGTCGACGGCGTCCTGGCGGCGAACGACGAACTGGCCGGCGCGGTGATCACCGTGCTGAAGAAGAACGGCCTCAACGGCAAGGTCCCGGTCACCGGCCAGGACGCGACCGCGGCCGGTCTGCAGGCGATCCTGCGCGGCGACCAGACGCTGACGATCTTCAAGCCGATCAAGGAAGAGGCCGAGAACACCGCGAAGCTGGCCGCGGCGCTGGCCAAGGGCGACAAGGCGGGCGCGGACGCGATCGCGACCGGCAAGCTGCACGACCCGAAGAACAACCGCGACCTGAAGTCGGTGCTGCTGCAGCCGCAGCTGATCACGATCAAGGACATCAAGACCGTCGTCCAGCAGGGCTACGTCAAGGCGTCCGACATCTGCACCGGCGACCTCGCCGCCAAGTGCACCGAAAACGGCATCTCCTGACGCCGTAGCCACCCCGCCAAGAGCAGCCGGGCCGGGACGCGTTCCCCCGACACGCGTTCCGGCCCGGCACCCACGCGAGAGACAAGCGAATCCATGAGCGAGCCCATTCTCGACATCACCGGCCTGAACAAGAGCTTCGGCCCGGTCCACGTCCTGCACGACGTGGACTTCGCCGTGCGGGCGGGCGAAGTGACCGCGCTCGTCGGCGACAACGGGGCCGGCAAGTCCACTTTGGTCAAATGCATCGCGGGCATCCACCCGTACGACACCGGATCGGTGCGGTTCAACGGCGCGGACGCGCACATCCGCGGCCCCAAGGACGCCGCCGGGCTCGGCATCGAGGTCGTGTACCAGGACCTCGCGCTCGCCGACAACCTCGACATCGTGCAGAACATGTTCCTCGGCCGTGAGCGCGGCAGCAGCTGGCTGCTCGACGAGGCCAGCATGGAAAAGGCCGCGCGCGAGACGCTGGCGTCGCTCGGCGTGCGCACGGTGAAATCGGTCCGCACCTTGGTTTCCTCCCTGTCCGGCGGTCAGCGGCAGACGGTCGCGATCGCGAAATCGGTCCTGTGGAACAGCAAAGTCGTCATCCTCGACGAGCCGACCGCCGCGCTCGGCGTCGCGCAGACCAAGCAGGTGCTCGACCTGGTGCGCCGGCTGGCCGAACAGGGCCTCGGCGTGGTGCTGATCAGCCACAACATGGCCGACGTGTTCGAGGTCGCGGACCGGATCGCGGTGCTGTACCTCGGCCGGCTGGTCGCGGAGGTCCAGACCGGCGAAGTGACCCACAGCCAGGTCGTCGAACTCATCACCGCGGGCCGATCGGGCGACCTCGGCCTGGCCCGTCCCGAAGCTGTCGTGCAGTGAGCGAGAAAGAACCCGCCATGACCGAAACTTCCGAGAAGCCGCAGACGCCGGACGCGCCCGCCGGCGCGATCGCCGACTTCGGCATCGACACGACCTCGATGTCCACCGGCGAGGCCATCAAGGACTACTTCGCCCGGATGAAGGACGGCCAGCTCGGCTCGATTCCCGCCGTGCTCGGCGTGATCGTGCTGGCGATCCTGTTCAGCGCCCTGTCCGGGGACTTCTTCACCCTGCAGAACATCGCGAACCTGCTGCAGCAGGGCGCGGGCCAGACCATCATCGCGATGGGCATCGTGTTCGTGCTCCTGCTCGGCGAGATCGACCTGTCCGCGGGCACCGCGTCCGGCGTCTGCGCGTCGCTGATGGCGCTGCACTACGTCCACAATGGAAACTTGCTGGGTTCCATGGGAACCGGCGTGTTCATCACGTTCCTCGCGGTGCTCGTGCTGGCCGTGGCGCTGGCGCTGCTGCAGAAAATCTGGGCGGGCGCGGCGATTTCGCTCGTCGGCATCGTGGTGATCCTGGTCGGCGCACCGGTGAACGCGTGGGTCGAGATGCTCATCGCGGTGTGCACCGGCACCGCGATCGGCTGCATCACCGGGTTCCTGGTCTCGAAGATCGGGATGCCGTCCTTCGTGGTCACGCTGGCGTTGTTCATCGTGTGGCAGGGTGTGATCCTGCAGTTCGTCGGCGAGGGCGGCACGCTGCCGATCGGCACCAGCGACACGCTCAACGCGGTCGCCAACGGCAACCTTTCGGTGGCGGGCAGCTGGATCCTGTTCGTCGTGGCGGCGGGCGGATACGCGCTTCTCGCGCTGGGCCAGCATTTCTCCCGGCTGAAGCGCGGCCTCGTGGTGCAGCCGACGCCGATCGTGCTGGCCAAAGTCGGCGCTGTCGCGCTGGTGGCGGCGGTCGCGACCTACCTGCTCACGATCAACCGGTCGCCGAACAGCCTCGTCGTGATCGCCGGCGTGCCGTACGTGGTGCCGATCATCCTGGTCCTGCTGGTGGCGGGCACGTACGTGCTCAACCGCACCCGGTACGGCCGGCACCTGTACGCGGTCGGCGGCAACAAGGAAGCCGCGCGCCGCGCCGGTATCAACGTGCCCAAGCTGCGTACCAGCGTGTTCGTGATCAGCTCGTCGTTCGCGGCGATCGGCGCGATCGTGTACTCGTCGAAGGTCGGCTCCGTCAGCGGCCAGTCCGGCGGCTTGAACACGCTGCTGTTCGCGGTCGGCGCCGCGGTCATCGGCGGCACGTCGCTGTTCGGCGGCAAGGGCCGGATCATGGACGCGGTGATCGGCGGCGCGGTGCTGGCGATCGTGAACAACGGGCTCGGCCTGCTCCAGCAGAAGGCCGCGGTGGTCAACATCATCACCGGTCTGGTGCTTTTGCTGGCCGCGACCGTCGACGCGCTGTCGCGACGGCGGGCTGAGGCGTCGGCCCGCTGAGGGCTGATGGGAAGATGACCCGGTGAGCAGCCCGCCCGTCGCCCGCCCGGACGAGGTGCGCCGGCACAACCGCACGACCCTGCTGCGCTTGCTGCACGTCGGCGGGCCCAGTACGCGGGCTGCCTTGGCCACCGAGCTGGGGCTCAACCGGAGCACCATCAAAACCCTCGTCGACGGCCTCGCCGAGGCCGGCGTGGTCGAGGAGAAGGTGCCGAGGCCAGGGCGAGGGGCGGGCCGTCCCTCGCTCCTGGTCCTGCCGCAGCCGCACGCCGCGGTGGTGCTCGCGATCGACGTGCAGGTCGAGCACGTGGCCATCGCGCTGGTCGGGCTGGGCGGGCAGATCCTCGGGCGCAACAGCTGGAACCTGCACGCCCGGACGCGCACCGCGGACGAGGTCATCACGCACGTGATCGAGTCGACCCGGGTGCTGGCGAGCGACCTCGGCGTGGAGCCGGTGGCGGCCGGGGTGTCGGTGCCCGGGGTGGTGCGGCGGGCGGACGGGCTGGTGCACGAAGCGCCCAACCTGCGCTGGACCGACGTGGCGCTCGGCGAGCGGCTGTCGGCGGTGCTGCGGATCCCGGTGCTGGTGGCCAATGACGCCGAGCTGGGCGCGGTCGCCGAACATCTGCGCGGGGCGGCGCGAGGGTCGTCGGATTCGGTGTACGTGTCCGCGGACGTCGGCGTCGGCGGCGGAGTGATCTCGCAGGGCACTTCGCTGCGCGGCGGCGCGGGGTATGTCGGCGAGATCGGGCACATGGCGATCCGGCCCGGCGGGCGGGCTTGCTACTGCGGGAGCCGCGGGTGCTGGGAGACCGAGATCGGCGAGGCGGCGTTGTGCCGGGCGCTGGGATTGCCGGAGGACACGCCTCGCGGAGTGATCCTCGTCGAACTGCGGGAGCTGGGCCACGCCCCCGCGGCTGCCTCGGAGCGGCTGGCGGAGTACGCGGAGTGGCTCACGCTGGGGCTGGTCAACGTGGTCAACCTGCTCGGGCCGGAGCTGGTGGTGCTGGGGGACCTGCTGACGGTGCTGCCGGAATCGGTGATGCGGTCGGTCGCCGACGAGGTCCGGGGCCGGAGCCTGGTCTCGCGGGCGGTTGGCGGGACCCGGATCGTCAGTTCGGCACTGGGCGCGGACGTGAAGCTGCTGGGGGCGGCCGAGGTGGCTTTCGAGGTGGTTCTGGACACGGTGTGACCTGGGGTTTTCGGGTGCGGGTGGGCACCCCGAAGCCTGATTGTGCTGACGGTCTGGGGGTGCTTGTCAAGGCGGGAAAGATGCCTTGACAAGCACCCCCAGACCGCAGGGAGGCTTCGTATCGGGGTGCTGGGAGGGGGCTGGGTGCCCCGCCTGGGTGAGTGCACTGGTGCGCGTTCGGGGATTTTGTGGTCCGTGAAGGGCTCCTTGAGGGAATTGGATTCCCTCAAGGAGCCCTTCACGGACAGCGGCTGGGTGACCGGGTGGCGCGCCTTGGGGGCAGCACGTGCTCAACGGCATCGTGCCAGGTCCGGCCGGTTCAAGCGCCGAATCCGCGAGGTGCCTAGGCCGCACAACGTGAGTGCGGCAACCCCCTACCTCACCCGGAAACCGCCGCAGGCCGCCAGCCCGAAGGCACAGAGCGCGCAGAATCCAAGAGCGCCGACCCCAGCCACCTCGGGCCGGAAAAACGCCGGAGGCGGCAAGCGCACGCGCCTGCCGCCTCCGGGGAGCTTTCTGTCGGTGAGCGAACTTACTTCTGGATCTCCGCGGCCAGTTCCTTGAGCTTGGCCTCGTGCTCGCGGGCGTGGTGCCCGCAGAAGAGCAGCTCGCCTCCGGAGCTGAGGACCGCGCGTACCTGAGCTGCTGCTCCGCACCGGTCGCATCGGTCGGCTGCGGTCAATTCGGGGCGGGTGAGCGTCGGTGTTGTCATGGGGGTCTCCCTCCGTCCCGGCACCGGTCGCCCGGTGCCTCGATCCAGCTACGCCCACTTCGGTCTCGATGCCTTCGGCGGGGATCGCTTCTGGCTCCGCGGTGTTCGTGCTTCCACTCTTGCAGACGTTTCGCGGCCCGCAAGTGTTCCCGCGCCGGTGGGAGGTGCGTCACGCCGAATTAGCCCGGTTGCCGCAACGATGTTCCACTCCGTAGGACCAGACCACCCGGCGCGGCGGGTTTTCCGTGGTCAGGCACCATGCGGGGGTGGGCATCGCACTCTCCAGGAAACGCGTGAACGCGATTCCGGCACCGGTCTTGTTCGTTCTCAGCGGAATTTCGATGTATGCCGGTGCGGCCATCGCGGTCGACCTCTTCGGGCACGCCACGCCCTCCGGGGTTGCGTGGCTGCGCTGTCTCGGGGCGGCCGTCGTGCTGCTGCTGTGGCGGCGTCCGCCGAAAGCGGCCTGGCGGGGCAAGCGGCTGCTGCTCGCGGGCGCCTTCGGGGTCGTGACGGCCGGGATGAACGTGGTCTTCTACGAGGCCATCGCGCGGCTGCCGCTGGGCACGGTGGTCGCGTTGGAGTTCGCCGGTCCGGTCGTCGTGGCGGCGATCGGGTCGCGGACGCGGCGGGACCTGATCGCGCTGGTCCTGGTGGCGGTCGGGGTGGTCGCGATCGCGGACGTGCGCATCGCGGGCAGTCCGCTCGGCGTCGTGTTCGCGCTGGCCGCGGCGGCTGCTTGGGCGGGGTACATCGTGCTCGGCAAGCGGGTCGCGATCGGCGGGGACGGGCTGGATTCGCTGGCGGTCGGGTTCGCGGTGGCGACCGTCGTGCTGTCGCCGCTCGCGCTCGGCACCGGGGAGGTGTGGGCTTCGCCACGCATGCTGCTGCTCGGAATTGGTGTCGGCGTGCTGTCGACCGTGGTGCCGTACGCGCTCGACCAAGTGGTCCTGCGCCGGCTCGGGCAGGCTCGGTTCGCGGTGTTGCTGGCGTTGCTGCCGGTGACGGCGGGAGTCGTCGGGTTCCTGGTGCTCGCGCAGGTGCCGAGTGTCGTCGAAGCGCTCGGGACGCTCGCCGTCGTCGCGGGAGTGGCGTTGCGCAGCCGGGACGACTCCGGGCCGGTCGCTGAGCCGCCCGGGTGAACACTCGCGGATGGCCCGGGCGGCCCCGGCCCGCGATACTGATCCCGAGCCCGAGGAGGTGCCATGACCAAGGCGGCGTCGGCGGCGGCGAAGGACCTGGCCGCGGCGGGGGTCAGCGGCGTCCACCTGGCCTGGGCGGACAACAACGGCATCCCGCGTTCGCGCGTGGTCCCGATCGGCGGGCTGGCCGACGCGGCGGTCCGCGGCGTGGGCGCGACCTCGCTGTTCGCGGTCTTCGACAGCCACGACGCCATCACCTACGCGCACTCCGGCCTCGGCACGCCGTCCGGCGACATCCGGCTGGTGCCGGTCATCGAACGGCTCCGCCGGCTCGCCGGACAGCCTGCGCTCGCCTGGGCGCCGGTGCGGCAGCTCGCCCCGGACGGTTCGCCCTGGCCGTACTGCCAACGGTCCGTTTTGGAACGACAGGTCGCCGAGGCGGCGCGGCGCGGCCTCGAATTCCGGGCCGGATACGAGCTGGAATTCTCTGTCGCGCCGGCAGGCAGCGAGGACGTCGTGTCCGCGCCGGGGCACCGCGGCCCCGCGTACAGTCCGCACGCGCTGATCGCCTTGGACGACTTCATCGCCGCGCTGCTGCACGATTTCGCCGCGAACGGCCTGCACATCGGCCAGCTGCACGCGGAATACGGCGTGGCACAGCTGGAATTGTCGCTCGCGGCGACAGATCCGGTGTCCGCGGCGGACGATCAGCTGCTTGCCCGGCAGACCATCCACGCCGCCGCGCACGCACACGGGCTCGTGGCGAGTTTCGCGCCGATGATCGGCCTCGGGGCCGCGGGAAACGGCTGGCATCTGCACACTTCGGTCCGTCGCAAGGGCCGCAATCTCCTGACTGGCGACGGTGTTCCGGAAGGCGACGGCGCGGCCTACCTCGGCGGGTTGTTGCGGGATTTGCCCGCGCTGACAGCGATCACCGCGCCGAGCGTGCCTTCGACGATGCGGTTGCGGCCCGGGTTTTTCGCTGGCGCGTATGCGTTTTGGGGCGTGGAGAACCGCGAAGCGCCGCTGCGGTACATCCCGGGCACGGCGTTGCTCGGGACGGAACACGCGAACGTCGAGCTGAAGACGTCGGACGCATCGGCCAACCCGTATCTCGCGCTGGCCGTCGTGCTCGCGGCCGGGATGGCCGGAATCGAGGATTCGGCGGCCCTGCCGGACCCGATCGGGGAGGACCCGGGCAGCTGGACCGAAGGGGAACGGGACACCGCGGGGGTGCTGCCGCTGCCGGCGAGTCCGTCCGAACAGGACACTGCGCTGCTGGCGAACCCGCGCGTGTCCGGGGCGCTGGGGGACGAGCTGCTCGGCGCGTTCCGCGCGGTGCGCGCCTCGGACGCGGCGTGGGCCGCCGAGCGGGTGCCCGAGGAGATCGTGGCGGCGCATCTGTGGCGGTACTGAACACGGGACTTTCCGACGTCCACTGGCTGCCCGGCGGTGCGCGCCTGGTCGCCGAGGCCCGGGCGGAACTGCCGCAGAAGGACGGCTTGGCGGCGGCCTTCGCCGGGTTGGCGGTCCTCCGTGCGGCCGATATCGCGGTGCCGGACCAGGACGAGGTGGCGATCGCGGCCGGGACGGTGCGCGGATCGACCAGCCGTCCGGAAGGTGTGTTGTCCCGCAACGACTTCCGCCTCCCAGTGCCGTTCGATGAAACCGCTGCGGGTACTTCGCTGGAAGGTTTGGCTTCAGCGATCCGGACCTTGTCCGGGGAGAAGCTGGCGGTGGTTCCGGCGCTGGGGGAGTGGAGCGCTGCCACCGTCTCGGATTTGCTGCTGGGCCTGTGGGAATTGCCTCGAGTGGCAGTGCTCGCCCGGGTCGATCCGGCGGAACTGGGTTCACCGGACACGCCGGAACGCGCGCTGCTGGACTATCTCGACACCGGCATCCCTCCACTGTGGACGAATCGGTGGCGGCCGCCCGCGCCTCATCACGTGCTGCTCGCCGGAGTGCGGCTGGGCGCGGAGGGAACCCTGCTGTCCGTTGTGGACACTTACCGCGAACTGGGCGACGACGGCGTGCACGACCAGCCGGTGGAATGGATCGCGGCGGCGCTGGAATCGGCGCTGCTGGTGGCGGACGCCCGGCACGCGGAGGCGCTGGCGCAAGCGGTTTCCTACGCCGGGCTGCGCAGCGGCGGTGCGTCGTAGCGCTCCTGAGCGAGCAGCAATTCCTCCCAATGCTCCGCGACCCACCCGTACACCACCTGCATCGGCTCCAGCAGGCTGCGGCCGAGCGGCGTCAGCGCGTACTCGACCCCCAGCGCGGGATCGGCATGCGCCGTGCGGGACACCAGCCCGGAGCGTTCGAGGCCGCGCAGTGTCTGGGTCAGCACCTTCGGTGTCACGCGGGGCAGCGGCACCCGCAGCTCGGAGAACCGCCGCGGCCCGTCTTCCAGGCAGCGGATCACCAGGGCGGACCACTTGTCCCCGAACCGGAACGGCACCAGCGAGGACGGGCACAGCTCCTCGAACAGGTCGGGCGGCAACGGCTGGCGCACGGGCATCGCGGTCTCCTCTCAGTATCCCGGAGGGAACCGGCCCCCTGGATACCTTCCAGAGCATCAGCACTCCAGGAGGTATTCCCACGATGAGCAAGATCGTGATTTTCGGGGCGGGCGGCCGGGCCGGACGGCAGGCGGTCACGGAGGCCCGGCGGCGCGGCCACGAGGTCACCGCGGTGGTGCGCGATCCCGCGCGCTACCGCGAGGCGCCGGACGTCGTTGCCGGCGATGTTACGAGCGCGGCCGACGTCGCCGCCCTCGCCGCCGGGCACGACGCGGCGATCAACGCGGCCGCGGTCTACGGCGAGGGCACCGATCCGGACGCGTTCTTCACCGGTGCGGCTCGCGCTCTCGTCACCGGGTTGCGGCAGGCCGGCGTGGACCGGCTGGTCGCGGTCGGGCTGTCCGCTCTGCTGCCCGCCGCCGACGGAACCCCGGTGCTCGACTCGATTCCGGCCGAGTTCCGGCCGTTCTGCCTGGCGCACGCGGCGGGGCTCGAGGTGTTGCGCACCGAGGGCACCGGGCTGGAGTGGGTTTATGTCAGCCCGGCCGGCGACTTCGACCACGACGGCGAGCGCACCGGTCGCTACGAAATCGGCGAGCATGGCGACCTCTCGCGCAAGATTTCGTACGCCGATTTCGCCGTGGCGCTGCTCGACGAGGTCGACAACCCGCGGCACGCCCGCGTCGACCTCGCGGTGGCCTGAACCTACTTGGCGAAGCGGGAGTGCTTGCGGCCGTAGAAGAAGTAGATCAGCAGGCCGATCACCAGCCAGGCGGCGAACCGGATCCAGGTCAGCACGTCGAGGTTCAGCATCAGGTAGAAGCACGCGACCGCGGCGACGATCGGCAGCACCGGCGAGAACGGCACGGTGAACGGCCGCTTCAGCTCCGGGCGGCGTTTGCGCAGCACCGGCACCGCGACCGCGACGATGATCATCGCCGACAGCGCGCCGATGCTGACCATGTCGGCCAGCGCGGAGATCGGCACGAACGCCGCCAGCACGGCGATCAGCGCGGCCCCGCCGATGGTCATCCGGTGCGGCGTGCCCCAGCGCGGGTGCGCCGTGCCGATGGCCTTGGGCAGCAGGCCGTCGCGGCCCATCGCGAAGCCGATCCGGCCGATCGTGACCAGTTCGACCATCATCACCGACGTCAGCCCGGTGACCGCGCCGAGCGAGATCAGCGCGCCGACCCAGTGCTGGCCGACCCGGTCGAACGCGTCCGCGAGCGGCGCGCCGGAGTCGATGTCGGAGTAGTGGACCATGCCGGTGAGCACGATCGACACGCCGATGTAGAGCACCGCGCACACCGCCAGCGCGCCCAGGATGCCGACGCGGAGGTCCTTGCGCGGGTTGATGGTCTCCTCGCCGAGGTTGGCGAGCGCTTCGAAGCCGGTGTAGGCGAAGAACACGACGGCCGCGGCGGTGACCATGCCGGCGATACCGTACACCGACTGCTCGAGCCCGAGCGCGGCCTGGACCACCGGCTGGTGCAACGCGTTCGCGCTGCTCGACGGCGGCTGCGCGGGCGGGATGAACGGAGTGAGGTTCGAGCCTTTCACGAAGAAGACGCCGACCGCGAGGATGAGCACGCAGACGGCGACCTTGACCAGCACCAGCAGGTTCGTGAGCCACGCGGACTCCTTGATGCCGACCACGGCCACGACCGTGAGCACCGCGATGATCAGCACCGCGCCGACGTTGACCGTCGCGTGCTCGCCGAACCAGTCCGGCGACAGCCCGAGCAGGTTCGCGAGATACCCGGACCAGCTGCGCGACACCACGGCCGCGCCGAGCGCGAACTCCAGCAGCAGGTCCCAGCCGATGATCCAGGCGAAGACCTCGCCGAGGGTGGCGAAAGCGTAGGTGTAGGCGCTGCCCGCGGTCGGCACGCTGGAGGCCAGCTCGGCGTAGCAGAGCGCGGCGAGGCCGGCGACCACCGCACCGATCACGAACGACAGCGTGACCGACGGTCCGGCGTGCGTCTTGGCTTCGACCCCGGCGAGGGTGAAGATGCCGGTGCCGATGATGATGCCGACGCCGAACCCGATCAGGTCGCGTCCCCGGAGCCGCCGCTTCAGCTCGCCGGATTCCTGTCGCTTGAGGACTTCGTCGACGTCGAGAGTTCTCCGCTCACCCATGGGGGAACGTTAGAAGGTCCCGCCGGGATGCGCAGATCGGCTGTCGGGGTGTCGTTTCGCGGTGGCGGGGCTGCCCAGGACCGCGCGCGGTTTGGGCGAGGTCCGCGAGCCCGGGCACGTCGGCTATCCGGGCGGCTCGATGCCGTGGTCCTGGGCGAGGATCGCCGCCTGCACCCGGGACCGCAGGCCGAGCTTGGCCAGCACGCGGGAGACGTGGGTTTTCACGGTCGCTTCGCCGATGTAGAGGCGGGTGGCGATTTCGGCGTTCGAGAGCCCCGCGCCCAGGCAGCCTAGCACTTCGCGTTCGCGTTCGGTGAGGTCCGACAGCCCGGTCGGCGCGGGCGACGGCCCGGCCGGGGTGCTGGCGAAGGCGGCGATCAGGCGTTTGGTGACCTGCGGGGCGAGCACCCCCTCGCCCGCCGCGACCAGCCGGACGGCCTCGATCAACCGCGGCGCCTCGACCGACTTCAGCAGGAACCCGGCGGCTCCGGCGCGCAGCGCGGCGTGCACGTACTCGTCGAGGTCGAAGGTGGTGAGGACGAGGACTTCGGCGAGCCTCTCGGCGATCAGCTGGCGGGTGGCGGTGATCCCGTCGGTGCCGGGCATCCGGACGTCCATCAGGACGACGTCCGGCCGCAGCGCGCGGGCCTGGCGCAGCGCGACCTCGCCGTCGGCGGCTTCGCCGACCACTTCGATGCCCTCGGCGTTGCCGAGGATGAGCACGAGCCCGGCGCGGATCGCGCCGTGGTCGTCGGCGACGAGGACTCGGATGGTCATGACGGCTCTCCGGCGAGGGGAAGTTCAGCGTGGACCAGCCAGCGCGGCCCGGACGGACCTGCTCGCAGGGTGCCGCCGACGGCGTGCGCGCGCTCGCGCATGCTCAGCAAACCGTGTCCGCCGCTGTCGGACTGCGGCGGCGCGCCGAGCAGTTCATTGCCGATTTCGACACTCAGCGTGCCGTCGGCCACTCGCAGCCGCACAGTCACCTCTCCGCCCGGCGCGTGTTTGACCGCATTCGTCAGCGACTCCTGCGCGATCCGGTACGCGGTGAGGTCGACCGCGGTCGGCAACGCGAGTCCTTCGTCCACAGTGGAATCCACGGTCACCGTCATGCCCGCCGCCCGCGCCGATTCCACCAGCCGGGCCAGTTCGGCCAGCCGGGCCGGGGCGGTCACCTCGTCCTCCGCGGATTCCGAACGCAACAGGCCGATCATCGCGCGCATTTCCTCCAGTGCGCGCACGCTGTTCTCTCGCACCGCGACGAGAACCGTTTGCGCGGTCTTCGGATCGTCCGCCATGGACAGCGCCGCCTCCGACTGGATGGCGATGGCTGACAAATGCCCGGCGACGACGTCGTGCAGGTCGCGGGCCATCCGCGCGCGTTCGGCCGCCACCGCCGCCCGCCGGTCCAGCGCGGCGATCGTCGCGAGCTGTTCGGCGTTGGCGCGTTCGGAGGCCGCGATGTCGCTCTGCTGGCGCACATTCGCCCCCCACCACACCGGGACGAGCAGGAACGACAACATGCTGAACGCGCCCAGCGCGGCCGTCCGCCAGCCCGCCACGGCCAGGAACACGAACAGCACGGTGAGCGTGATCGTCGCGGTCACCCCGACCAGCACCCGGGTCGTCCAGCGGGAGCCGTACAGCATCGCGGAGTACAGGAAATCCGTGTACGCGACGGCGATCGGCAGCGACAGGCCCAGCGCGACGTCGACGCCGACGATCGCGGTGGCGACCAGCAGTCCCCACGGCACGTGCCGGCGCAGGAACGTGGCCAGGCAGACCGCGCCGAGTTCGGCGAACCGGATCCAGAGCGGAAACGGGTCGCCGCTCGGCAGCAGGCGATGGCTGTCGGTGAGGTAGAGCATGGCGCCGCCGGCGAACACCGCGAGCGCGATGAGGCCGTTCTGCTGCCACGGCGGCAGTTCGCGCGGCCGGGGGAGGGCCGAGCGCAGATCTCGCAGGCGCACCCGACCATGACAGCACACCGCGGCGCCCCGGTCGTCCTACGAAATGATGACCCCTCGATCGTGCCGTCCGCTGACGCGCGCGGTGGCCGTCGCCCGCGACAGTGAGGCCATGGACGAGATTCTGACCAGCCCGATGACCGTCGCCATCGTGGCGTGCGAGATCGGGTTCTGGGTCTTCATCGCGGCCGGGCTGCTGACCCGGTACGCGCTGCGCAAGCAGAAGGCCAGCACCGTGCTGCTGGCGCTGGTGCCGGCGGTCGACCTGGTGCTGCTGGTGATCACCGTGATCGACCTGATGAACGGCGCGAAGCCGAACGTGACGCACGGGCTGGCCGCGGTGTACATGGGCTTCTCGGTGGTCTTCGGGCCGTCGATGGTGGAGTGGGCCGACGCCCGGTTCGCGCACCGGTTCGCCGGCGGGCCGCGGCCGGAGAAGCTGACCGGCCGCGCGAAGGCCCGCAAGGAGTGGCGCGAATGGGGCAAGTGCGTGCTGGCGTCCGCGCTCAGCGCCGGACTGCTGCTGCTCGCGATCGCAGTGGTCGGCGATTCCGGCCGCGTCGAGCCGTTGTGGGGCTGGCTGCCGCGGCTGGGCACGCTGACCGGCCTGTGGTTCGTCTTCGGCCCGCTGTGGCAGGAGATCTTCGGCTCGTCCGGGTCGAAAAAAGAAGTGTCGCGATGATCGAGCTGGTCGGGATACTCCTCGTGGTGCAAGGCGGGGGCGGGCTGATCAACCGGCTGGCCGGGGCAGAGCACCCGAGCTGGTTCGTCCAGCTGCATCTGCTGCCGCCGCACCTGCACGTCATCGCCAGCGTCGTCCTGCTCGGCGCCGGGGTCGCGGTGCTGTTCGCGAACCAGGCGCGCAAACGCCGCCGCGGCTAAACTCGTGAGCATGGCGGCCGGTCCGGTTCTGCTGTTCGCCGTGGTCAGCGTGGCACCCTCGGCGTTGTTCTGGGCTGCCCTCCGGGTACCGGCCCTCTGCCGCTGGGTGCGCCGCCGGCACGCCGCTCCGGTGCCGTCCGAACCGCCGGTGGAGCAGGTGGCCGCCGACCTGCGCCGGGTGCGCCGGACGCTCGCGGAACTTCCCTCCGGAACGCCCGCCGCGCGCCGGATCGGCACCCGGCAGGCGTATGACGCACTCCTCGTCACCGCCTGCCGCGAGGTCGGGGTAGCGCACCGGCTCGACGGCTTGCGCGAGGGAGCCGACCGCGATCTCGAACGGCTGCGCATCGAGGATTCGCTGAGCCGTAAAGGATTCGTGCTGTCCTGAGCGGAGTGGCAGGATGCCCGGGTGGACTTCCAGCCGAAAGACCGGCCCCCGGACGCGTTCCAGCAGCCCCTCACCGCGGACCAGATCGAACTGCTCTGCCGTCGCGCGCTCGGCTCGAGCGTGCGGTCCGCGGTCGAAATCGGCTGGGGCGGCTACAACAACACGTACCGGGTGGAGCTGGCCGACGGCCCGGCGATCCTGCGCGTCGCCCCGGAACCGGCGCGGCAGACCCGGATCGAGCCCCAGTTCATGCGCAACGAATACCTGGCCGCGCCGTACTTCGCGCCGATCGCCCCGCTGATGCCGCGCACGCTCGCCGCCGACTTCACCCACCAGGTCATCGGCCGTGATTACGTGCTGCAGGCGGTTCTGCCCGGCCAGCCCGGTCCGGAGATCCTGTCTGGCTTCGAACCGGAGCAGCGAACGCCGTACTTCCACCAGCTCGGCGAAATCACCCGCGCCATCCACGACGTGCGCGGACCCGGCTTCGGCCGGGTGGCCGGGCCGCATTACTCGACCTGGAGCGAAGCGCTGGTCGCGTACTTCGAGGACAACGCCGCGGACGTCGAAGACCTCGGCCTCGACGCATCCGACCTGCGCGCGGTGGCCGCCTGGGCGAAGCGCGACGCCGCGCTGCTCGACGAGATCACCGAACCGCGCCTGCTGCACGGGGACCTGTGGCACGTGAACGTGATGCTGAGGCCGTCGCTGGAGATCGTCGGAGTGTTCGACCACGACCGCAGCTGGTGGGGAGACCCGGCGGCGGACTGGACGATCCGCATGGCCTCGGTGAAAACGGGCTCGAGACGGGATTGGTTCTGGGACACCTACGGACAGCCCGACGAGTCTCCGTCGGCGCGGCGGCGGGCGTTGTACTACGAGGCCCGTCATGTCGGCGCTGTGCGGCTGGAGCGGCAGCGGCTCAAGGAGCGCGAGGTGGAGGAGACGTACGCCGATTTGGCCGAGATCCTGGCGGCGCTGGAGTCAGAGTGACGGGTCCGAGCCGCGCAGCGCGGCCCACCAGAATCCGAACGCCGCGATCAGCACGCTGACCGTCAGCCAGCCCGCGAAACCGCTCCCGTCGACCAGCGCCCAGAACGCTCCCACCACCGGGGCGACCGCCAGCACCGGCAGGTCAGCCCGGAACTGCCGGGCGAGCCGTACCGGCGTGGCGGCGGCGACTGCGCGTTCCTCGTCCGGCTCGGCAGGGTTGTCCAGGCGACGGCCGCGAGGTTCGCCCGTGCGCACCGAGCCCGCCGGGTACAGCACCTCGTCGTCGATCCGGACCGCGACATGGCGGTCCGTGCGCAGGTCGCCCAGCACCTCGACTCGGGAAGGCGACGGCAGGCCGATCAGCGTCGGCGAGAAGTACACCGGGATCCAGCGAGGCGTCGCGGTGTCGGTCTCCAGCCACGACCGGGTCAGCAAACCGCGCTGCACCTTCACCCGGCGCATCGGGACCGAAGCCCCCGCCTTGCGGCGAGAGGGCTGCACGAAGCGCGTGAAAAGCAGGAATCCGTTCACCCCGAGCATCGCGAGCACCGCGACCACGGTGACCGTGGCATAGGTCGAGGCACGGTCGGCGGTCACCAAAGCCGAAGCGCCGGTCGTGACCGCCCGCGAAGGGGCCGACGGGTCATAGCGCACCGGGACCTTCGCGCCCAGCGGCGGGGGACTAGTGTCCAGCTCGACCGCCGCGCTCGCCTCGGGCTGGTTCGGCACCGGGAACCGGACCGTGACGGTGGCGTCGTCGACCCGCGCGACGATTCCGGTCGCGTTCGCGGTGAGTCCCTGCAGCCGCGGTCGCGCGCTGTCGAACTCCAGCAGCTGCACCACGAACACCGCGGCGCACGCGACGAACACGACCGCACTCGTCACCAGGATGTGCCGCACCGGCCGCAATCGCAGGAAATTTCGCACAAGGCTCACCTTAACTGTCCAAAAAGGAAGGAGCGGCGCGGGGAGTCCGCGCCGCTCCTTCGCTTCCCGCTGCGGGAGGATTACTTCATGAACCCGATCTTGGGGTAGTCGTACGGGTTGTTCGCGTAGCCCGGCGAACCGTAGTTGGCCACCGTCTTGCGGACGGCGAACGCACCGACCGACTGGAAGATCGGAAGCTGGTGGCCCAGCGCCCAGATCTCCTTGTCCGCGGCGTTGATGTCCGCGGCCCGCTTCGTGTCGTCCAGTTCCTGCGCGGCGGTGTCGAGCAGCTGGTTTTCCTTGTCGCTGCCGATCCGGCCGTAGTTCTGGTTGACGTTCTTCGGGTCGAGGTAGTAGATGCCCTTGCTGCCGCCGATCGGGAACGAGTTCGAGATCCAGCGGAACAGCGTGAGGTCGAAGTTGCCGACGTTCACGTAGTTCTTGAAGAACTCGGTCGACGGGACGGCGACGATGTCGATGCCCACGCCGATCGCCTTCAGCTGCGACTGCAGGATCTGCGCGGTCTGCTGGCTGATCGGGGTGCCGGTCGGGATCACCAGGCGCAGCTTCAGCTGCTTGCCGTCCTTGGCGCGCAGGTCGCCGGACTGCTTCCAGCCCAGCTTGTCCAGCTCCGCCTTGGCCGCGTTCTGGTCGAACTTGTACGGGCCGCTGTTGTCCTCGTAGGTCTTCGAACCCTTGAGGTACAGGTGGTTGCCGATCGGCGTGGTGTCCTTCTGCATCTGGCCGAGGATCGACTTGGCGATGGTCACCGTGTCGACGCCGCGCATGACGGCCAGCCGCAGGTCCTTGTCCGCGAGGATCGAGGACGGCGCGCCGTTGAGCGTCATGTGCGTGTAGTCGGGGTAGGCCGACTGGCGCACGACCGCGTTCGGGTCCGCCTGGGCCCGCTTGAACGCGTTGATGTCGTTGTTCAGCGGGTAGAAGTCGATCTGCCCGTTGGCGAACGCGTCCGCCAGCGCCGGCCGGTCCACGACCTTGTAGGTCACGGTGTCCAGCTTCGGCTTCTCGCCCCACCAGTTCGGGTCGCGCTCGAACACCGCGGTCTTGGCCGTGTAGTCGACGCTCTTGATCTTGAACGGACCCGCGGTGATCAGCGCCTTCTGCGCCCAGCCCTTGTTGAAGGTGTTGGCGTCGGCCATCGCCTCCTTCGGGTACAGCGGCGAGAACAGCGACTTCCACTCCGCGAACTTCTTCGCGAAGGTGACCTTGACGTCGAGGTCGTCAGTGCCCTTCTCGACCTTGGCGATGTCCTCGTAGCCGGTGGTGCTGGAGACCTGGTAGGCGGTGTCCTTGCCGGTCAGCGCCTTCGCCATGGCGGCGAAGTCCTCCCAGGAGAACTGGCGCCCGTTGCTCCACTTGGCCTTCGGGTTGATCTTGTACTCGATGACCTGCGGGTCCTTGCTGACGATCTCGGCCGAGGTCAGGTAGTTCTTGTCCAGGCCGACCGTCGCGTCCGCGTTCTGCGGGAACGGGTAGGGCAGGATCGCGCCGAACATGTTGGCGCCGTCCAGGACCGTGCCGTCGACCTGGTAGTAGTTCCAGTTGTCCGGCAGCTGGTCGACCGGCCACTTGAAGTCGCCGCCGTCCTTCAGCTTGTCCAGCGGCTGCTCGTTGATGTCGGCGGTCTTGACGCCCGAGGAACCGGTGTCCTGCAGGCCGTTGCTGCCACCGCCGCTGCCGCCGCCGCAAGCGGCGAGCAGGAGCCCCAGAGCGGCAACGGGGGCCACGATCGCGGCCATTCTCCGTCGCATGTGTTTACCTTCCTTCTCCTGGTGTGCCAACGGATCGTGGCTACACGACTTCGCGGGTTCTGGCGTAGTGGCACGCCACGTCGTGGTCGTCCGCACGGGACTCGCGCGGAGGCTCGACGTCGACGCACTTGCGTTTGTCCTCTTCGGACAGTTGCGAGAAGACGAAACAGCGCGTGCGGAACCGGCAGCCCGACGGCGGATTCGCCGGGCTCGGCAGGTCCCCGGTGAGGATGATCCGGCCGCGCTCGCGTTCCTTGGCCGGGTCCGGGATCGGGATCGCGGACAGCAGCGCCTGCGTGTACGGATGCTGCGGCGCCTCGAAAACCGTGCGGACGTCGCCGATCTCCACGATCTTGCCGAGGTACATCACCGCCACGCGGTCGGCGATGTGCCGGACCACCGACAGGTCGTGCGCCACGAACAGGTACGACAGGCCCAGCTTGGCCTTGAGCTCGTCCAGCAGGTTGATCACGCCGGCCTGGATCGACACGTCGAGCGCGGACACCGGCTCGTCCAGCACGATCAGCTTCGGCTCCAGCGCGAGCGCCCGCGCGATGCCGATGCGCTGGCGCTGCCCGCCGGAGAACTCCGCCGGGTACCGGTCGGCGTGCTCGGCGCGCAGGCCGACCAGCCCGAGCAGCTCCGGCACCCGCTTCTCGATGCGTTCCTTGGAGAACCCGTGCGTGACCATCGGCTCGGCGATGATGTCGCCGATCGGCAGCCGCGGGTCGAGCGCGGCCATCGGGTCCTGGAAGACCACCTGCAGGTCGCGGCGGATCGACTTGCGGTCCTTGCCCGCGAGCTTCGCGACGTCCTTGCCGAGCACCGCGACCGAACCGTGCGAGGGGGCCGCCAGTTCGAGGATCTCCATCAGCGTGGTCGACTTGCCGCAGCCGGATTCGCCCACCAGGCCCAGGGTTTCGCCCTCGACGATGTCGAAGGTGATCCCGTCGACCGCGCGCACGGTGCCGACCTTGCGCTTGAAGACGGTGCCCTTGCTGACCGCGTAGTGCTTCTGCAGGTCCCGCACGTCCAGCACGGTCGAGCGCTGGGCGCGCGGCAGGGACGCGACCGCGGCCTCCTCGATCACCTCGGCGCCGTAGACCTCGGCCGCGTCCGCTTCCGGACGGCCGAGTTCCTCGGTGCGGATGCAGGCGGCCCGGTGCGTGGTGTCGACCGGCGCGTTCGGGTTGCCCGGCGTGATCGTGAACAGTTCCGGCTCGGCCGCGCGGCAGGCGTCGATCGCCAGCGGGCAGCGCGGCGCGAACGGGCACCCCCGCGGCAGGTTCACCAGCGACGGCGGCTGGCCCTCGATCGGCACCAGCGGCTGCTTCTCCCGCGCGTCGACGCGGGGGATCGAGCCGAGCAGGCCCAGCGTGTACGGCATCCGCGGCTGGGCGTAGATCGTCTCGACCGGACCCTGCTCGACCGCGCGCCCGGCGTACATCACCATCAGCCGGTCGGCGAACCCGGCGACCACGCCGAGGTCGTGGGTGATGATCACGATGCCGGCGCCGGTGACCTCCTGCGCGGTCTTCAGCACCTCCAGCACCTGCGCCTGCACCGTCACGTCGAGCGCGGTGGTCGGCTCGTCGGCGATGATCAGGTCCGGGTCGTTGGCGATCGCGATGGCGATCACCGCGCGCTGGCGCATGCCGCCGGAGAACTCGTGCGGGAACGCTTTCGCCCGCGCCGCCGCGTTCGGGATGCCGACCAGGTCGAGCAGTTCGACCGCGCGGTTGTTCGCCTGCTGCTTGGTGATCGTGCCCTTGCCGTGCACCAGCAGCGCTTCGGCGATCTGCGCCCCGACGGTGTACACCGGGGTCAGCGCGGACAGCGGGTCCTGGAAGACCATCGAGATCTTCTTGCCGCGGATCTTCGACAGCTCGGTGTCGGACTTGCCGATCAGTTCGCTGCCCTGGAACCGGATCGAGCCCGACACCCGCGCCTGCGGGGGCAGCAGCCCCATCACCGCGAGCGACGAAACCGACTTGCCGGAACCGGATTCGCCGACGATGCCGAGCACCTCGCCCGCGGCGACCTGGTAGCTCAGCCCGCGCACCGCGTGCACGCGGCCGGACTCGGACGGGAAGGACACTTCGAGGTCGGAAACCTCAAGCACGGTGCCGGTCGGCCTGCCCGTTTCCGCGCTCAGTTCGAGTGCGGCGCTCATGCTTCTGCTCCCACGGTCTGCGTCGAGGCGCTCGACTTGGTCTTCTCTTCGATCCGCTTCCGTTCCTTGCGCCGCGAACGGCTGGACGACGGGTCGAGCGCGTCGCGCAGGCCGTCGCCGACGAAGTTCACCGCGAGCACGGTGAACACGAGGAAGCCGGCCGGGATGTAGAACAGCCACGGGAATGTCCGGACCGCGTCGGAACCCGCCGAGATCAGCGTGCCCAGCGAAACGTCCGGCGCCTGCACGCCGAAGCCGAAGAACGACAGCGACGTCTCCATGATGATCGCGACGCCGACGTTGATCGTCGCGTCGATGATCAGCAGCGACGCCATGTTCGGCACGATGTGCTTGAAGATGATCCGCCACGGGGACTGGCCCATGAACTTGGCGGCCTTGACGAACTCGCGTTCGCGCAGCGTCAGCGTCATGCCGCGGACGATGCGGGCGGTGATCATCCACTGGAACAGCGCGATCAGGCCGACCAGGATCAGCCACGTCTTGCCGCGGAAGGCCGGCGACAGGATCGAGATGATCAGGAACGGCGGCAGGATCAGCAGCAGGTCGACGACCCACATCGACACCCGGTCGGTCCAGCCGCCGAAGTACCCGGCCGCGGAGCCGACGATCGAGGCCACGCCGGTGGAGAACAGCGCGGCCAGCAGGCCGATGGTGAGCGACTTCTGCAGCCCGCGCATGGTCTGCGCGAACATGTCGCCGCCGATCTGGTTGGTGCCGAACCAGTGCGTGCCGTCCGGCGGCATCAGCGTGGAGGCCGGGTCGAGTTCGTCGTAGCCCCACGGCGAATACCAGCTGTAGGTGAACGCCAGGACGTAGAACAGCACGATGACGACGAGCCCGGCCAGCGCCAGTTTGTTGCGGAAGAACCGGCGGGCGACGAGCTTGCCGCGGCTGGAGGACTTCCCGCCCTGCTGCTCGGTCGCGGTCTCGGTGGCGGCGACGGCCGAATCGGCGAGGTCGGCCTCGTTCAATGGGGCGGCCATCAGATCCTCACCCTCGGGTCGAGCGCGGCGTAGAGCACGTCCGCGAGCCAGCCGGCGAGCAGCACGCAGATCGCGATGAACAGGGTCACGGTGGTGACGATGTTGGTGTCCTGCTTCTGGATCCCGGTCACCAGCCAGTCGCCCATGCCGTACCAGCCGAAGATCTTCTCGGTGAAGACACCGCCGGTGATGAGCAGGCCGAAGCCGAACGCGAACAGCGTCGCCATCGGGATCAGCGCGGTGCGCAGGCCGTGCTTGAACAGCGCGCGCCTGCGGGTGAGGCCCTTGGCCTGTGCGGTGCGCAGGAAGTCCGAGCCGAGCACGTCGAGCATCGCCGAACGCTGATAGCGGCTGTAGTAGGCGACCTGGGTCAGCACGATCGCCAGGGTCGGCACGATGATGTGCTGCAGCCGGTCGAGCAGGACGTCGCCGAAACCGCCGTCGACCGCGCCGCCCTCGCCCTGCACGATGAAGAACTGGTAGCCGTCGAGCAGGTTGTCGTTGACCGACTGCGCGCCCGCCTTGAGGATCGTGGCGATCACGAACACCGGCGTCGACAGCACCACGAAAGAGAACGTGGTGGCGATGTAGTCGCTGATCTTGTACTGCCGGATCGCGCTGACCACGCCGACGAGCACGCCGACGATGATGCCGATCGTGATCCCGAGCAGGAACAGCCGCAGGCTCACGCCCGCGCGGCGGAACAGTTCGTCGGTGATCGCCTGGTCGGCGACGGTGCGGCCGAAGTCGCCCTGGAAGACGCCGCCCAGCCAGGTGAAGAACCGGTGCGGGATCGACTGGTCCAGGTGCAGTTCGGCGGCCTTCGCGTCGATGGTCGCCTGCGGCGCGGGCGGGTTGCGCAGCTTGAGCGCGTCCAGCGGGCTGAAGGACAGCGACGCCAGCGAGAACGCCGCGAAGGTCGCGACGAGGCAGAGGGCGATGTAGTTGACGAGTCTGCGGAGGAGGAACCCGATCACAGTTGCCTCGCTTCACCGGGGCCGGAGGATCCGCTCCGCGCCGCCGGGCATCCCTGGCTCGCTCGCGATTGAGTTTTCGTCGAAAACACTGGGCGGTGCTGCCTTCCAATACTGACGCTCGTTGTGCGCGCAGCCTAATGGCGATCACCCGTTGCGATCTTCGTTTTCAGGCAACCAAACAATCACGATTTCCGCTTCTGGGCGGAGAACAACCGACTTTAGCATCTTGTCCGCGCACCAATGTCGCGTTGGGTGCGCGACCGTGCACCGGCGATGAGTATTCCGGAACGGTTCCGGGGTTCCGCGTGAACGGTTGTGAACGGGAAACGGACCTGCCGGCGAACGCCCGCGGTTCGCGGACTCCGCCGCGGTGCACGTTCGGCTGCACGCTCGCCTCGCGGATTCCTGTTGCGCCGCAGCGTAATTCGGATCGCGAGCCGGTGTCGCCGGGTTTTCCGGACTCGTCCGGTCCACTGTGGTCAATCGAAGGAAGGATTTCGCGGAAATGCCGGGCCGATGCCCTCGGCACCCTTGCCGGTAAACGCAGAAACCCCGCCGCCGCGTAAGTGCGGGGCGGGGTTTCTCGCGGGAATCGAAGCAGCTCAGTCCAGGTAGTCGCGCAGCACCTGCGAACGCGACGGGTGGCGCAGCTTCGACATCGTCTTCGACTCGATTTGCCGGATCCGCTCGCGCGTGACTCCGTAGACCTGGCCGATCTCGTCGAGCGTGCGCGGCTGGCCGTCGGTGAGGCCGAACCGCAGCCGGACCACGCCCGCCTCGCGCTCGGACAGGGTCTGCAGCACCGACTGGAGCTGGTCCTGCAGCAGCGTGAACGACACCGCGTCCACCGCGACGACCGCCTCGGAGTCCTCGATGAAGTCGCCGAGCTGCGAGTCGCCCTCGTCGCCGATGGTCTGGTCCAGCGAGATCGGCTCGCGCGCGTACTGCTGGATCTCCAGGACCTTCTCCGGCGAGATGTCCATCTCCTTGGCGAGTTCCTCGGGCGTCGGCTCGCGGCCGAGGTCCTGCAGGAGCTCGCGCTGGATGCGGCCCAGCTTGTTGATGACCTCGACCATGTGCACCGGGATGCGGATGGTGCGCGCCTGGTCGGCCATCGCGCGGGTGATCGCCTGGCGGATCCACCACGTGGCGTACGTCGAGAACTTGTAGCCCTTGGTGTAGTCGAACTTCTCCACCGCGCGGATCAGGCCGAGGTTGCCCTCCTGGATCAGGTCCAGGAACGCCATGCCGCGGCCGGTGTAGCGCTTGGCCAGCGACACCACGAGCCGGAGGTTCGCCTCCAGCAGGTGGTTCTTGGCCCGCTCGCCGTCGCGCACGATCCACTTGAGGTCGCGGCGCATCTGGGTGACGAGCTTCTCGCCCTCCTCCTCGGCGGTGCGCACGCGCTCGGCGGCGTAGAGCCCGGCCTCGATCCGCTTGGCGAGCTCCACCTCCTCCTCGGCGTTCAGCAGCGCGACCTTGCCGATCTGCTTGAGGTAGGCGCGGACGGAGTCGGCCGACGCGGTGAGCTCGGCGTCCTTGCGCGCCTGGCGCAGCGCCTCGGACTCCTCCTCGTCCCACACGAAGTCCGGGTTGTCCGAGGACTTGCCGCCCTTGTCGGCCGCGCTCGCGCGACGGCGCGCGGCGGTCGAGGAACCCGCGCCCGCGGTCCCGTCGGCCTCGTCGTCGTCCGAGTCGTCCTCGTCGTCGTCCGCCTCGTCGTTGACCGTCTCGTCGACGACGTCGACCTCGACCTCTTCGAGATCGGACAGGTCCGGGCTGTCGAGTTCGGCCTCGTCGAGGTCGACCGGGCCGTCGGGATCGCCGTCGTCGGTCTTCGGACCCTTCGCGGCGGCCTTCTTCGCCGGAGCCTTCTTGGCCGGAGTCTTCTTCGCGCCCGCCGACTTCGCGGCGGTCTTGCGCGCCGGGGACTTCGCCGCTCCGGTGGCTGCCTCGTCGGCCGGCTCGCCGGCTTCGGTCGCTGTCTTCGTCCCGCCTCGGGTTGCGGTTCTTGCGGCTGCCACTTACGCCCTTTCGCAGCGGTCGATCATGACGAGCCGAGATGTCGCCACCTCAGCTGCCTCACATTCGGGGAACACGCCTCGGCCTGCGGTTTTGCCTCCGCAGCTCCTGCGCCGTGTTCCATTGTAACGACGCCGGCCCACTGCGTCGCGAAGCGATCACCCTCCGGCCCCCTTCCCGGCGCCTGGCGGTGACCGGTCCGAGACCGGCGCGGACGCCCCGCCTCAGTGCCCGGCGCTCTCCGCGGCGGCCGCGGCGGCCCCGACGATGCCCGCGTTGTTCTGCAGCGACGCGACGACCACCGGCGTGCGGATGTCCAGCAGCGGCACCCACTTCTCGGCCTTCTTGCTGACGCCGCCGCCGACGATGAACAGGTCCGGCCAGATCAGGTTCTCCAGCACCGAGAGGTACCGGTGCACCCGCTTGGCCCACTGCGGGTACGACAGGCCCTCGTTGTCTTTCACCGACGCGGCGGCGCGCTTTTCCGCGTCGTGCCCGTCGACCTCCAGGTGGCCGAATTCGGTGTTGGGGACGAGCTTGCCGTCGTGGAACAGGGCGCTGCCGATGCCGGTTCCGAAGGTCAGCAGCGCGGTCACGCCGGTGCGCGCGGCCGCGTCGCCGAAGCGGATCTCGGCGAGGCCGGCGGCGTCGGCGTCGTTGAGCATCGTGACCTCTTCGACGCTCTTGCCGAGCCGCTTCGCGAAGAGCGCCTCGGCGTCGGTGCCGATCCACTTGTGGTCGATGTTGGCCGCGGTGTGCGCGGTGCCCTTCTTGACCACCGCGGGAAGCGTCACGCCGACCGGGCCGTCCCATTCCGCCGCGCGGACGATCTCGGCGACGACGTCGGCCACCGCGTCCGGCGTCGACGGCTGCGGCGTTTCGATCCGGTGCCGGTCCCCGATGAGCTGTCCCTGTTCCAAATCGACCAGCGCGCCCTTGATCCCGCTGCCGCCGATGTCGATTCCGAAGCCTCGGGTCGCCGTCACTGACGTGGTCCCTTCTCGCACGATTCAGAAGTCTGCTGCGGAGACTTTAACCGGATGTGATGACATGGCGGGCGTGGGAGTTGACGAGGCGACGCTGAACGACCTGAAAAACACCGCCGAACAGGTCGCGGTCGAGGCCGCGCACCTGGTCCGGACGGCCTGGGTGCGGATGCGGTCCGGCGGCGAGGTCGCGGTGGACACGAAGTCGGCGGAGACCGACGTGGTGACCGCGGTGGACCGGGAGTCGGAGGAACTGGTCCGGGCCCGGCTCGAGCGGCTCCGGCCCGGGGAACCGGTGCTGGGGGAGGAGGGCGGCGGCGCCGGGCACGACGCCGCCGGCGGGGTCGCGTGGGTGGTCGATCCGATCGACGGGACGGTCAACTTCCTGTACGGCCTGCCGACCTTCGCGGTGTCGATCGCCGCGCAGATCGACGGGGTCTCGGTCGCCGGGGCGGTCGTGGAGCCGGTGAGCGGGCGGCGCTGGACGGCGATCCGCGGCGGCGGGTCCTGGCTCGACGGCGCCCGGCTTTCGGTGTCCGCGGCGGACCGGCTGGACCTCGCGCTCGTCGGCATGGGGTTTTCCTACGCGCAGGACCGCCGGGTCCGGCAGGGCAAGCTGACCGCGGACCTGGTCGGACGGGTCCGCGACATCCGCCGCCGGGGCGCGGCCTCGCTGGACTTGTGCGCGGTCGCCGCCGGCTGGCTGGACGGGTACTTCGAGCACGGTCTGCACCGCTGGGACTGGGCCGCCGGAGCGTTGGTGGCGCAGGAGGCGGGCGCGACGGTGCTGCTGCCCGGCGAAGCGGCGGACCTGGGGGAGGACGCGACGTTCGCGGCGACGCCAGGCGTCGCGGCGGAACTGCGTGCGGCGCTGGCCGCGGGCGGCGCGGCAGAGGTGTGACCGCGGGTCGGGCCCGCTGACCTCGTCCGAGGGGTCAGCAGGTGACGGCGCGCGCCGAGGCCAGCAGCGTCTGGTCGATCACCGGCGCGCCGGGGCTGGCGGACTGCTCGCTGCTGCCGCCGCCCTGGTGCGCCTGCGACCAGGCGGTGAGCTGCTTCAGGATCTTGACCGCCTCGGGCCGCGGCTGGATGTCGGTGAACAGCTTCCCGGTGGCCAGGTCGACGGTGGCGTCCTTGCGGGTGTCGTGCACCAGCTCCGCGCACGGGACCACCAGGCTGACCGTGCGGGCCGCGGAGGCGCCGTTGTCGCCGTAGCGGATCTGGCCGCGGCAGCGCGCGTCGCCCTTCGGGTACGCCGGGTCGTTGGCGGGGTCGCCGATCGCGGTGAAGCCGAGTTCGCGCAGCGCGTTGGTGGCGATGCTGCCCTGCCCGCGCGTGCTGGACGCGTTGAGCACCTTCAGCGCGACCTTGTCCGGCGGCATCGGCGAGCGGTCGTCCAGGCCGTTGTGCGGGACCGGCGTGTAGGTGATTCCCGGGGGAGCCTTGGGCTCCGGGCTGCAGCGGACCGCCTCGTCTACGTCGCCGCGGCCGACCACGGCGTGCACCCAGACGAACACCGCGCCGAGCGCGAGCACGCCGATCACGATCAACGCGGGCAGCGGACGGTGCTTGCGATAAGGCCGCGCACCACGGTTCCCCGCCCCGTTCCCCGACGCCACCTGCCCCGTCCCTTCCCCTCGCAGAACCGGCCGCGGTCGCGCCGCCGCGCCTCGCGGTAACCGCCAGCGTACGCACCGGCGTGGTAGCCGGTGAGCCTAGGCGCTGTTCAAGGCGCGCGGTGTCGCGGGTCACCTTCACCCGTTCCGCGTAATGCCCCTCCGGGCCGATCGCACCACGGACGGCTCGGCGCGAGCAAGCGGACTCGGCCGCGAGGTGATGTTTACGACGCCGGGGCAACCCGAACGGAGGACAGGCGTCTCACCTGCGCGTTCCCCCTCCCGGGTGACGCTGGTCCGGCAATGTCCGACTCGGTGCGAGGCGCGCCCGGCGGTGAGCTACCCTTCCCGGGCTCCGGCCGCAGAACGAGGTCAACCAGGTTGAGACCTGGGTCACTCGAAGGCCGGGCACAAACAGGGGCGCTGGAACGTTGACCAGCGGCACGACCGGTATCGGGCGCCTCCGGAACCGGTGCAGGACGACACGCTGAATCGCAGGGGTGAGGGACACCATGGCTACCGACTACGACGCTCCGCGCCGCAGCGAAGCCGACGAGCTGGCCGAAGACTCGTTGGAGGAGCTGAAGGCCCGGCGGAACGAGAACCAGTCCGGCGTCGTCGACGTCGACGAGGACGCGACCGCGGAGAACTTCGAACTTCCCGGCGCGGACCTTTCCGGGCTCTCCGGGGAGGACATGACCGTGAAGGTCGTGCCGAAGCAGGCGGACGAGTTCACCTGCTCGGTGTGCTTCCTGGTGCACCACCGCAGCAGGCTCGCCGAGGACAACGGCGGCCGGCTGATCTGCCGCGATTGCGCCTGACCTGAGGATTTCTAGGGGATTTTCCAGGGGAGATTCACGGGGACAGCGTTTCGCGGTCTTGGGATGACCGGGTAAGCCAAGGGGGTCGGCCGTTGTGGTCGGCCCCTTTACTCGTGTTCTGGGGTGGCTCGTCGCCCTGGCGGGCGACATTGCATTGGGGGCGTGGGGCACCCCGAAGCTTGATTGTGCTGACGGTCCGGGGGTGCTTGTCAAGGCGGGAAAGATGCCTTGACAAGCACCCCCGGACCGCAGGGAGGCTTCGTATCGGGGTGCAGGGCGGGGGCTGGGTGCCTCGATGGGTGGGTGCAGCGGTTGCGGTTCGGCGGCTGGCGGGGCTAGCGCCCCGGATGTGGCATTGGTGCGCCTGATGCACCGGACGCCCGCTTTGGGTGCCTGGGGTGGCTGGTCGTGAGGGGAGCCGTGGGGGAATCAGCGTCTGTAGGGGTTCCCCTCACGGAACTGGACGGAGGGGCGTCCGCGGTCAGGCGTTGCGGAGCAGCTCTGCTACTCGCTGTGGTTTGCGGGTGCTGAAGAGCCAGTACGGGGTGGGGTCGGCCGGGTCGGTCAGGGTGATCCGGACTGCGGGGCCTACCCAGCCGCGGTGCAGGACGAAGGCGGCGGGGTCGCCGTCGCGGCCCAGGGCGTGGCGTTTGGCGTCTTTTTCCACGATGGCGATGTCGCCGACGTAGCGGAGCGGCAGGTGGGCGTCGCCGACCCAGAGTTCCGGGTCGTCGCCCGCGGTGATCTTGATTTTCGCCCTGCCCAGCGACAGCAGGAGCGCGGCCATGACCGGCACGGCGATCGCGAGCGGGATCCACATCGGGATGGACGGGTAGCCCAGGTGGACCTCGACGCCCAGCAGGATCGCCCCGGCCATCGGCAGGGGCCAGCCCCACCACGGCAGGTAGAGCCGTTCGGAGTGTGCGACGACGCCCGTCGCGGCGGTGTTCACGCGGTCAGCCACACCGCAAGGGTAGTCTCGCCGCCCGTGTCCAGCGTTCAGGTCCTCCTCCAGCGGCTCGACCCCGGAGTCCCGCCGCCCGCCTATGCCCGGCCCGGCGACGCCGGGGCCGATCTCGTCACCACCTCGGATATCGTGCTCGGACCCGGAGAGCGCGGGGTCGTCGGCACCGGGGTCGCGATCGCGCTGCCTCCCGGGTACGCCGGGTTCGTGCACCCGCGCTCGGGGCTCGCGGCGCGCGTCGGATTGTCGGTGGTGAACACTCCCGGCACGATCGACTCGGGCTACCGCGGCGAGATCAAGGTCTGCCTCGTCAACCACGACCCGCGCGAGAAAATCGTGCTGGCGCGCGGCGACCGGATCGCGCAGCTGGTAGTGCAGAGAGTGGAGCACGCGGAGTTCGTCGAGGTCGCCGAACTCGAGGCGACCGAACGCGGCGCGGGAGGTTACGGCTCGACCGGCGGACACGCCACACTGGCACCCGGCGCCGGAGACACCGGCGCGGGCACCGGGGAAGGAGCGGAACGATAGTGGGGATTTTCGGACGCAAGCGCCGGTCCGGCGACGACGAGACCGGAGGCGTCGCTTCCGAGCGCGAAAGCGTCGAAGCCGACGACGCGCTCGAACCCGAGGACCAGCTGTCGGAGACAACCGACGGCCCGTTCGACGTCAGCGAGGCCGAAGAAGACGGCATCCCGCGCATCGACCTGGGCTCGGTCCGCGTACCGGTGCCCGACGGTTCGCAAGTGCAGGTCGAAATGGACCCGGAGGAAGGCGGCGTGCGCGCGGTGCACGTCGTGACCGAAGTCGGGCAGATCACCGTCAGCGCCTACGCGGCCCCGAAATCCGGCGGCCTGTGGCGCGAAGTGAGCAACGAACTCGCCGACCAGCTCCGCGCGGACGGCGCGAAAGTCAACGTCGGCCGCGGCGAATGGGGCATGGAACTGTCCGCGATCGTCGGCGACGTAGCCCTGCGCTTCGTCGGCGTGGACGGCCCGCGCTGGATGCTGCGCGGCGTAATCGCCGGCCCGCAGTCCACCGCGTCGCAAGCCCCCGAAGTACTGCGAGCGATCGTGCGCCGCACGGTGGTCGACCGAGGCAACTCCCCGATGCCGGTGCGCACCCCGCTTCCCATCACCCTCCCCGACGCAGTCGCCCAGCACATCGCGGAACAACAGCAAGGCTGACCCCGCCCCGCGAGCACGGACCCCCTCACGACCAGCGACCGGCCGTGAGGGGCTCCTTCACGAACTTAGATTCCCTCAAGGACCCCTCACGACCAGCGACCGCCCGTGAAGGGCTCCTTCACGGACTTAGATTCCGGCTTGTGTGTGGGGACCGGTTGGATGGGCTGGCTGATCACTGGTCGTAGTCTG
>NZ_ASXG01000065.1 GCF_000411975.1 Amycolatopsis orientalis DSM 43388 | reverse complement strand
GCCCGCCCTCACCCAACCGCAGCCGCCGCACTCACCTCGGCCCGACCGCAGCCACCGCACTCACCCCGCCCGCCCTCACCCAACCGCACCCGCCACACCCAACGCCCCAGGCAGCCATACCCGGCCCTGCACCCCGATACGAAGCCGAAAATGCGGACGGAGGGTGCTTGTCAAGGCATCTTTCCCGCCTTGACAAGCACCCTCCGTCCGTCATCACAATGGGCTTCGGGGTGCCCCACGCAAGCGACGAGGCGCAATGTCGCCACCAGGCGACGAGACGCAAGTTCGCCGACAACCAAACTCGCCGACAACCAAGCTCGCCCACAACCGCCGAGCCGATCAAGACGGTCAGATCTCCGCCCTCTCCGCAACCGCCTCCCACAACGCCCCCAGCTCGTTCAGCAACCCGGCGATCTCCGCCCGCCGCTCCTCCGGACAGTCCGCGAGCAATGCCTGATCCAGCTTCCGCGTCCGCCGGGTCACCTCGCGAAACGCCGCCAGCCCGTCTTCGGTCAGCGTCAGCACCTTCGCCCGAGCGTCGTGCGGCGCGGACCCCCGGGCGATCAGCCCCCGATTCTCCAGCCGCCGGCACACATCAGCCATCGTCGACGTGTCCAACGCGACCGCCTTGGCCAACGCCGTCTGGTCGAACCCGGGATAAGCCCGCACCGCCGACAACACCGCGAACTGCGGCCCGGTCAGCACCGAGTCGACATGCCGATTCCAGGCCGCCAGATAAGCCTGGTACAGCCGCCGAGCTCCGTACCCCGGCGCGGCGGCGAGATCCGCGGGCGCCTCCAGGCTGACCCGCCGCCCCGCCCGCGAGCCGCCTTTCGCTGACCCACCCACTGCTGTCGACATCCCTCGACCTTAACTACGCACCCTCGCCGCGGCAGCCCGTCCGGCCCGCCGAAGCCTGTCCCCTGCATCCCTGCCCGGCCACGATAGTACGTCCCCGGACAAAGTTGGGCTCGGGCGCACCGCACCGGCCCGTCGTCCGGCGCTGGCCGGTTTCCGCTGATCTCGGTCGAACAGAGCAGCCCGCCCACGCGACCACCCGATCCAACCGGCAGCCCGCGATGTGTCCCCTTGCCTTGCGACATAGGCGAAACAGCGACGACCCCGCGGCACACCGCACGTCCAGAATCGCGCTCTGTCAAGCAACGGCAAGCAGGAACGAACCAAACTCCACCGTTGAGCATCCTGGGTGCGGCAACCGGCCTACGGAACCTCCGGCCGCCGCGAACCGGCTCACTCCCTCGAGCGGGAGTCGTAGTCCACGCGCGCCTTTTCGATCTTCGCCAAATGCTCGACGCTCCATTCCAGCAAGGGCGCGGCCGCTTCGCGAAGGGTCCGGCCCATGTCCGTCAGCTCGTAGGAAACGTGCGGCGGCATGACATTGTGCACAGTCCGGGTGAGAATCCCGTCGCGTTCCAGATCCCGCAGGGTGACGGTGAGCATCCGCTGGCTGATTCCCTCGATCTCCCTTTTGAGCTCGGTGAACCGCCGCGGGCCGTCGCGCAGCATCCGGACGATCAGCAGCGCCCACTTGTCCCCCACGATCTCCAGGACCACTCGGGTCCGGCACACGTCGTCGGCCATGGTTACCTCCGGAGAACCGGGGCACTAATTAGTGCCTTCTTGTCCGCCGCGGCGCGGACGATCACGATGGTTCTCGAACAGTACCGGGTTACTTCCGGTAACCGCTAAGCCGAGAACGAGGAATCCCCCATGACGACGTTTGTGCTGGTCCACGGCGCGTGGCACAGCGGCCGGGCCTGGGACCGCGTGGTCCCGCTGCTGGAGGCGGCCGGGCACCGGGTGCTCGCGCCTTCGCTGACCGGCTACGGCGACAAGAAACACCTGCTCAGCCCCGAAGTCGGGCTCGAGACCCACGTCCAGGACATCGTGGACGTGCTCCGCGGCGAGGAAGACGTGGTCCTGGTCGGGCACAGCTATGCCGGGCTGGTGATCACGTCGGCCGCCAACGACGCGCCGGACCGGGTCGCCGAGCTGGTGTACCTGGACGCGATGGTCCCCGAGCACGGCGAAACCGCGGTCGACGTCCAGCCGGTCAGCCGAAACCTGATCGACCTCGCCGCGCAGCACGGCGACGGATGGCGCGTTCCGCCGCTGCCGGAACAGCCCGCGCCGTTCGGCCTGTTCGGCGTCACCGACCCGGCCGACGTCGAATGGCTGCGCGGAACGCTTTCCGACCAACCGGTGCGCTGCCTGCAACAACCGGCGCGGTGCGACAACCCGGCCGCGCGAGCGATCCCGCAAACGCACATCCACTGCGTCGGCTCGACCCCGAAGGGCATCATCCGCCGCCCGGTCCCGGCGATCCAGCCGAACGGGACGCCGGCGCAGATCTGGGAGCTGCCGACCGGACACGACTGCATGATCACGATGCCGGTCGAGCTGAGCGAACTGCTCCTGAAGCTCGCCTAGCCGGGGAAGTACCGCTCACCGAACGCCCAGCAACTCGCTGACCAGCGGAATTCCAGACCCGTTCCCTACTTTCCCGGCAGCGTCCTCCACGGTGCGACGAGCCCGCCTGGAGGATGGTGCCGCCAAGAGGACGAACCGGCCGGGCAGACCTCCCGGCCGGTTCGGGCAAGGGCGGTCGCAACCACAGGCTCCGCCCTTGCCCGGTCTCCGCCCGCCGCGCACTTCCCCGGCCAACCGTCCCGCGGCTGCCGACTGCCGGGCGGGAACGCATCGAGTCCACTATGGACATTCCCGCTCGCCGGAGCCGAGCGCGTGCCCCCGGTTCGGAACCGGGCAGATCGAACATCGCCAGAAGGCGTTGGCGCGGCGGAAGGTCCGTGCTGGTCAGCCCGTACGCGAAAGCATTTACGAAGCCGTGCACCAAAAGCGGCGGGCCGTGCGTTGTACGGCGCGCGACGGATCGGTCAACCAGACCACCCGGTTGCACACCTCACGCCGAGCTTTCCCGGTCCTCCAGCCCGACCGCTCGCCGCAATTCCCGGCGGTCGCGGTCGACGTCCGGATCGTCGCCGCCGACGTGCGACATCAGATCGGTCAACCCGTCGGCGATCGCGTTCAGTTTGTGCTGCACCGCCTCGTCGGCCCGTTTCTGCGTGTTCTGCAGCAGCGCGACGAGAAGGAACGTGACGATCGAGGTGAGCGTGTTGATCACCAGCTGCCACGTGTCGACCGTGCCGAACGCGAAAATCGACGGCGCCCACACCACGACCAGCAGGACGCACGCGACGAAAAACCAGGCGTGCGAGATGTAGCCGCTCGTGGCCGTGGCGAACCGGTCGAACCAGGAGAGCTGCCGGGGCACGTCGGTCGGCATCACCGCGTCGTGCGGACGGTCGTCAGTGCCCATCGAACCTCCTGCCCATCGAACCTCCTGCCCGTCGAACGCCCTCCTGGACTGCCGCGCCGGTTACCCGCCGGGGTACGGGGGAAACGCCGCGCCGTCCGGAAAGGACTGCCGGGTTGCCGCGCGGCAGCCGGGGGTACTCCGGTCCGGGGAGGTGCCGATGGACGTACCCACGCTCGGCGTCGAGGAAGAATTCCTGCTCGCCGCGCCGGACGACGGCCGCCCGATGCCCGTCGCGGACGAGGTCCTCGGCACGGTCGGGCAGCTCGCGGACGGCGCGGCCGTCCACCGGGAACTGCGCGCGACCCAGGTGGAACACGCCACCGGCGTCTGCACGGCCGCGGCGCAGCTGCGCGACCAGCTGTGCCGCGGCCGGCTGGCGCTCTCCCGCGCGGCGGCCGACGCCGGCTGCGCGCTTCTGGCCACCGGAAGCCCGGTCGGCGCCCTCCGCTCCCCCGCCGAGCCGCTGCCGCCGGACCGGTACGCGCGGATCGACGCGCACTACGGCGATCTCGCCGCCGATTACGAGGCCTGCGGCTGCCACGTCCACGTCGGAGTGCCGGACCCGGACACCGCGGTCGCGGTCGTGAACCACCTCGCGCGATGGCTCCCGGTGTTGCTCGCGCTGTCGGCCAACTCGCCGTTCGACCGCGGCCGGGACACCGGGCTGCACAGCTGGAGAATGGCGCTGCAGACGCGTTTTCCCGGATCCGGGCTCTGCCCGCACGCGAGTTCGCACGCCGAGCACCGGCGTCTCGTCGACTCGCTGGTCGAGTGCGGAGCGTTGCTGGACCGCGAGCAGACGTTCTGGCTCGCGTGGCCCTCCCCTCGATACCCGACGGTCGAACTGCGGGCCGCCGACGTGCCGTTGACCGTGGACGGCACGCTCCTCCAGGCAATCCTGTCCCGTGCGCTGGTCGCTACCGCACTCGCCGACCTCGACCGCGGCATCGAGGCGCCGCCGCTCGATCCGCAGCTCGGGGCCGCCGCGGTATGGGCGGCGACCCGACACGGCCTCACCGGCTCCCTCGTCGACCCGGTGCGCGCGAAACCGGAGCCCGCCGCCGACGCGGTCGCAGCGCTGCTTCGCTACACGCGGCCTGCCCTGCGAGCGGCCGGGGACCACGAACTCGCGGACCGGCTCGCCCGAGCCGTGCTGCGGGACGGAACGGGCTCGGCCGCGCAGCGGAAAGCCGGACCGGACGGCGTGGTCGCGATGCTCGCCGCCCGCACCGTCCCACGCGTGACCTCGCTCCAGGCGGGTACTCGGGGACGATGACGACCTCCCTTCTCGCACTGCCGACCGCTCGCGGCCCGGTCTCCGCGGCGCTGCTGGAAATCCTGCGCGAACCAGGCCAGCAGACCGCGGTCGACCTCCGCGACGCCGATCCGTTCGGCGACGACCTCCACCTCGCCCTGCACCTCTGCTACGAACTGCACTACCGCGGACTGCCCGGCGTCGACGCGGACCGCGAGTGGGATCCCGCGCTGCTGAGAATCCGCGCGGAGCTGGAGAACACGTTCCGGTCCGCCCTGCGCGCCGCGGTTCCCGGCGGCTCCGACGCGGACGCCGAACTGGACGCCCTGCTGACCGAGCACGAGGCCGCCGGCGCGATCGGTTTCCTGCTGGCCGAGGGCGAATGGTGGCACGTGCGGGAACTGTTCGCGCACCGGTCGGTCTACCACCTCAAGGAAGCCGATCCGCACGCGTGGGTCATCCCGCGGCTGTCCGGTCCGGCGAAGGCCGGGCTGGTCGCGGTCGAGTTCGACGAGTTCGGCGGCGGGCACGCCGACCGGGTGCACGCCAAGCTGTTCGCGGACCTGCTCGCGGCGGCCGGCCTCCCCGACGGATACCTGGCGCTGCTGGAGCACGTTCCCGGGCCGATGCTCGCGCTGGTCAACATGATGTCGATGTTCGGCCTGCACCGGGCCTCGCGCGGGGCGCTGGTCGGGCACTTCGCCGCCGCGGAGATCACCACCGCCCCGAGCGCGCAGCGGATGGACCGGATCCTGCGCCGCCTCGACGCCCCCGAGGCGTGCCGGTTCTTCTACACCGAGCACATCGAGGCCGACGCGGTGCACGAACAGGTCATGCGGCACGAGGTCGTCGGCGGCCTGCTGGCCGGCGAACCGGACCTGGCGGCCGACGTCGTGTTCGGCGTCCAGGCCACCGGCTTCCTGGAAGCGCAGCTGGACCAGCACCTGCTCGGCTGCTGGCAGGCCGGGCTTTCCTCGCTGCGCCGTCCCCTGTCCTGACCGAGGCGAACGGCCTGGCCGCGCGACCCGCGACCAGGCCGGGGCGCGGGTCAGCCGCTCCCCCGGACCCGCTTCCGGTGACTCGTGTCGCACCACGGAAACCTCTTGCTGCGCCGGCAAGCGCACACCGCGACGACGAACCGGTCCGACCGCGCCGTTCCGCCGTCCGGAGTGGACACTTCCACCGGGCCCTCGACCAGGACCGGCCCGCCCGGCACGACCCGGACCCGGCGTTCATCGCGTGGCACGGAGCACCACCAGTTCCTCCGTGCGGTCGCCCGGCGCCAGGAAACCGCGTTCGATCAGGTAGTCCAGCCGTCCGGAGACCACCGGTCCGAACGGGATCTCCGCCCGCGCCAGCACCTCGCTGCGCAGCCCGCCCGCGGCCAGCGCGAACCGGGTCCTGTCCACATCGGACATTGTCGACTGCACGAGGTAGAGCGCGCCGGTGCGGGTCAGCAGCGAAGGAGCGGCCGCGCACAACGGATCCAGCATCGCGCGGCCGTCCGGCCCGGCGTCCCACGCACGCGTCGAACGGACTGTCGGCGTCGGGGACGGCACGTACGGAGGATTGGCGACCACCACGTCGTACGGTCCGGCTTCCACGGTTTCCTCGAGGCCGCCCCGGAGCAACCCGATCGGCAGCGCCCGCAGCACCGTGTTCATCCACGCGGAAGCCAGTGCCCGCATCGAAATGTCCGCCGCCACGACCGTGGCGCCGGTCCGGGCCAAGGCCATGGCCAGCGCGCCGCTGCCGGTCCCGAGGTCCGCGCAGCGCATGCCGCACCCGATCCGGGCATCCGCGGCCAGCACGCCGGAAAGCAGGGCAGTGTCCTCCTGCGGACGGTAGACCCCGGGCAGCCGGAATACTCTGCCCAGCGGCCGGGCCTCCGATGCGGTGCGCACGGACATCGTCATGGCGGTCCTCCATCTCGGTCGGTCCGCCCGGATACCCCCGTCCGGTGCGGGCAAACCGCGATTTCCGCCGCACCGCCCCGAATCCGGCGGGTCGCCGGGCCGCCCGCGCGACACAGGCGGAGGTCCCGTTCGGCGATCCCGCCGCTACGGCAACCGGGTTGCCGACGGCCGCACCGGGTACCCGAACCTCAGACGGAAGGAGAGAGACCATGACCGAACCGCGCGAATCCGACGACGTCTACGGCGACACCCCGGAAGAAGAACGCGAGACGATCCGCGGCGAACAAGGCACCTCCGGCGACGAACACGACGACTCCGACCCGCAGCAGGGCCGGTGAACCCGCGCCGTCAACGGGACGAGACGCACGCCTCCCGCTCCGGCACGCCGCAGCCGAGCCGGGCCCAGACCGTCTTGCCGCCGGCGTGTTCGTGCACGCCCCAGCCGTCGGCGAGCCGGTCGACGAGCAGCATTCCGCGGCCGCGCGCCCGTTCGAAGTTCGGCGGCCGGACCTCCGGCCGCCCGGGCTCGGGATCGTCCACTTCGATCACCACGACGCACGGGCGGGACAGGACGGTCAATCGCGCGCAGGACGGGCCCGAGGTGTGTTCGTAGGCGTTGGACGCGAGTTCTTCGATCACCATCAGGACGTCCGCGAGATGGTCGGGCGACAGATGGCCCAGGGACTTGCCCGCCCACGCGCGCACGCGCGGCAGCGCGGACACGGCGGTCCCCCGCAGGTCCAGTTCCCAGGGCGCCCCGGCCGCCCCGGAGTCCTGGCCGGTCACAGCCAGTGCTTCCGATGGGGGCCAGCCCTCCGGCCCGACGGCGCGCAGAGCCGAGGAGAGCCGCCGGTGCCGGAAAACGCCGCCGCGCTTCGCCGCGCCTCGTCGCAGCCGCTTGACATCACGTGGGGAAATCCCCTTCTTGTTCTCGAGTTCGTCGGTGCCCCATCGGGCGTACCCGGACCGGGCCGACTTCACACCTGCCGCCGCGTGTCTCTGGACCGCGGCGAGGGTTCGGTTACTGTCACTGCATGCCGCCGCACGCGCAGGAGCCCGAATCGCGGACTCGCCTGGACGAAATCCTCGGATCCGGGACGAGCAACGCGGATCTCAGCGAGGAGCTCACGAAGATCCTCGCCCGGGCTTGCACGGTCCTCGACGTCGACACCGCCACCGTGCTGCGGCACGATTCCCGGTGGCAGCGCCTCGTCGCGGTGGCGGCCGCGGGCCTCGAGGAGGAGGTCTACCAGGGCGTCCAGATTCCGGTCGGGGCGGGGTTCGCCGGCACTGTCGCCGCGCGCCGGGAACCGGTCGTCATCGACCAGGTCGACAAGACCACGGTGCTCAACGCGCTGCTGTCCGAACGCGGGCTGCACACCATGCTCGGCGTCCCGATGCTGGCCGGCACCGAGCTGGTCGGCGTGCTGCACATCGGAACCGTGCGCAAGCGCCAATTCACCGTCACCGATGTCGAAACCCTGCGGCTGCTCGCCGACCGGCTGGCCGCCGTGCTGCAGGCGGAGATCATGCACCAGAACCAGGCCGCGACCATCGCGTTGCAGCGCAGCCTGCTGCCCGGCGTCCTGCCGGTCATCGAGGGCCTCCGGCTGGCCGCGCGCTACGTGCCGGGCGCGGAGGCCGGGCTCGGCGGCGACTGGTACGACGTTTTCCGGCTTCCCGGCGACCAGACCGGCATCGTGATGGGCGACGTGTCCGGGCACGGCCTCGAAGCCGCGGTCATCATGGGAAGGCTCCGCAGCGCACTGCGCGCGTACGCCCTCGACTGCGACGATCCCGCCGAAGTCCTCGCCAAGCTCGACCGCAAGGCGAACCACTTCGAGCACGGCGTGATGGCGACGGTGGCGTACGGGGTGCTCAGACCCGGCCACGGAAGCATGGCGCTGTCGCTCGCCGGGCACCTGCCGCCGGTCGTGGCCGCGCCGGACAAGGCGGCCGAACTCGTTGCCGCTCCGCCGGATCCGCCGGTCGGCCTGACCGTCGGGGCCACCGTGCAGCGGCGCACCACCACGGTGGAACTGCCGCCGGGGGCCGTCGCCGCTTTCTACACCGACGGTCTCGTCGAGCGCCGGGACCGGCTCGTCGACACCGGCATGGACCAGCTCGCCGCGTTGCTCCGGCCGGAGGACCCGGAACGGGTCTGCGCCCGGCTCATGGCCGCGATGGTGGGGTCCCGGCCCCCGCAGGACGATGTCGCACTCGTGGTGCTCCAGCGCACTGCGGGGGCAGAACCGCGCTGATCACTCCGCGGCGAGCGCCTCCTCGAGCGTCCGGTACAGCGGGAGGCTCCCCTCCAGCCCGGTGAGCTGGATCGGCCGCAGGGTCGCCCGGCCGGACGCGACGATCCGCACCTGCGTCCCCTCCGGCGCTTCCCGGCACGCGGCCAGCAGCACGGTCAGCCCCGCCGAGGCGAGGAATTCGACCCCTGTCAGATCCAGCACCAGCACCGGGGGCTTCCCGGAGACGGTTTCGGCGACCGCGGCCGTCAATTTCGGGGCGGTCCCGAGGTCCAGATCCCCGCTGAGGGCCAGCACCGCCGCGGACGAGCGGTCGGCCCGTTCGATCGACAGCGAACCCGGCGGGTCGATCACCGGGTCGGTCAGCTCACTCATCGCTCTTTCCCTCCTCAGGGAGCCCGGAACGCCTGCGTCCGGGCAGGAAAAGTACGCGGCTGGCTGCTCAACCGCGAATAGCATGCACTACGACGGCGGCTCGCACGAATGCCGCCGGGGAAATGATCTCGGATCGCGGGAGCGTCGGCAGCGCGGGGCGCCCGGGAAGAGACGTTCGGCTCACCGCCGCGGGGCTTCTTGCCGCTCCGGGCGGGATCCCGCTGGGCCGATCGGAGTACACGCCGGCGCGGCGAGGTTCGTGCCGTGTCCCTGCCAGCGGGACATCCGGACCGGCTCCTTCCGGGCGGCCGCATCGCTGGCCGACGGGCCTCGCGCGATCCGTCGGCGCGCTCGCTGTCCTGGCCGGGCAGAACGACCGGTCGTGTCCGACTCGCCTCGTCACGGGCCGTGGCACCACATCCTCGCTCGCCCAAGGGCCTCACAGCCGCGCACCTGCGCAAACCGGCCACGACGCGCGCAACGCACTTGGCCATAGCCGAGCCCCGTCCGCACGCGGCCAACCGACGGCCTCGCCTCCAACCCAGACCCGCCGACCGTCCGCGACGAGCCCGACTCGCTCCGCCCCAGGCCGTAGCACCACCGCCTCCCGTCCCCGCCCGCCCAGCAGCCTCACAGCCACACACCCAGGCGGACCAGCCACGATGCGACCAACCACCACGATGCGTCCGCGCCCGGCCAACCCACGGTCTCGCCGCCCAATCCGGGCACATGGCACCACCGCCTCGCGTCCTAGCGCGGCCAGCACCCTCGCAGGCCACATACCCCGGCGGACGAGCCGCGATGCGAACAGTGCAGCCGCTCAGCGCGAACGGCCGCGCCGCTGTCCGGCCGCGTTCTGGCGCAGCCGGTCGGTGTGCTCGCCGATTTCCCCGACGCGGTCCGCCAGCGCGGCGTGCCGCGGCTGGAGATGCACGCGCACGTCCGCCAGCGGCGGCAGCAGGTTCGTGACATCGTCCTCTCCCAGCGCCACCCCGAGCCGGTCGGCGCTTTCCTGTCCCGCGGGGTCCAGGTCGGGCGCCGCGCTGGCCTCCGCGGCCAGCCGGCGCAGCACCGCGGCGTTGCGGCGGGCCCAGTCCGCGACCGCCCGGTCTCCCGCGCGGCGGCGGCGTTCGGCGTCGACGCGCGCTTCGCCGGTGGTCTCCCCGGTCGCCGACGGCCGCAGCCGCAGGTACCGGCGTTCCGCCGCCTGCCTGCTCGCCACGCCCAGCGCCGGGGCCAGCGCGGCCCAGCTCGCGCCCCCCGCGCGCGCGGCCGCGATCAGCTCCGGTTCCCATTCGCCGAGCTGGTCGCGCAGCGCCCGCAGCGCCGACAGCGCGGCCAGCGACCGGTCGGCGCCCGCCCCGCCGTCCCGGGCGGCCAGCACCGCCTCGCGGACGCCCTGGACGAGCGCACCGGGATCCACCTCTGTCATCGCGTCATCCTCTCGACGACTCGGCAGTTGTCATCGTTGTGATGACATGCTAGAAGAAAAGGGCGTCCCCTGTCGAGCGGCGGAGGTGAACCGATGTCCTGCCGATCCCGCGGGCCGATTCCCCGCGTTCCGCAGGTTTCCCGAGGCCCTTCACCGGGAATCACGTCCGGGCCGCCCGCGAGGGCGGATTCCGGCCGCTAGCCGGAAAGCCCCGCCGCGCCGCCGGATGCGGCCCGTGGCGCGGAGCAGGCCGCCCCTGGCCCGCGTCAGTCCTTCGCGAGAAAGGCGTTGTCCCCGTGTCCCTGCCGTTGCACACCGCCCAGACCAGCCCGTCGCACCCCGCCCTCGTGCGCCTGTGGAACTACCTCGCCGACGTCACTGGCACCCTGGGGATCGGCCTCGAGTCCTGCACCGTCGACCACGACACCCCGGTGTCGGCCTACGTCGCCCTCGACGGCCACCTGCCCGCCTACCCGGGCCGCGACGTCGCGCTTCTCTGGGACGAGATCCACGGCTGGGCCGCGGCCGTCGAAACGCATTCCGGCGAGGACCTCATCGTCATCCGCTACCTCGGCGGCTCCTCGATCGCGCCGCCCGCGTCCCGCGTCGCGGAATTCGCCGCCGCGGTGCGCGACGACGACCACCGGATCGGCTGCCTCGCGCCGCCCGAGCTGCGGACCCTCGGCACCCCGGCCGACCTCGACGCCATCCTGCGCGAGGTGGCGTGAACCAGCACCCCCGGGGCGATCACCGTCCGTGAGCGTCCACTGTAGACTCTCCCGTTTCGCGCACCGGCGAAACGGGTAGCCGAAATCATGAGCGAGTTCGAAGGGCAGCGGAGGATGCCCGCGCCCGCGGAGCACGTGTACGCCGTCGCAGCGGATATCGCGCACCAGAAGGAATGGCTGCCGGAGCCGGTCGCCGCGCGCCCGTCCGGGCACCGCGACCGGTTGCGGCTCGAATGGGACGGCGGCTGGCTCCAGGTCGCCTCCGGCGCGGCGGGCACGAGCCACGCGACCCTGCACCTTTCGGCACCGGCCGGGCCGGACCGCACCGAGACGCCGGCGCGAATCCGCGCATCCCTCGACCGGCTCGCCGTCCTGTCCGGCTCCCCTGGCTGAGTCCGTCCACAATGGACCACCGCCGGATCGTTTTCCGTCGCACGGAACCGGGACAGCGCCCGGCGCGGCGGGTCGGCTACTCTGCGGCCAGGAGTTGATGGCCCATGGTGGTGCGGAAGGAAATTCTTCCCGGGCCTCGCCCGCCCCGCACGGAACTGAACCGGCTCGCGATCGACTGCGTCGTCGACAGCCTGCTGCGATGTCTTCCTCTGGCCGAGCAGACCCGGCTGGGCATCGTCGCGCCGAGCCGCGGCCGGACGTGCGACCGCGAGGCCCTCCTGATCGAGATCTCGTTGCGCACCAGGCGTTCCCCGCGCGCGGCGAGGTGGCTGGTCCGCGCGGTCTACTCGGCGTTGCGGAAAACCTCGCCGGAGCTGGCCTCCCGGGTGCGCGCGGGCGTCAGCCCGGACGTGCTGGTCCTGCTCGGCGGGACGCGGCAGCCGTGCGCGTGGTCGCGCGAAACCCCGCCCCGCTGCCACAGCGGGTGACCGGGCGGGGAGTTGCCGTTCCGGCAAGATCCCGTGCGCTCGCGGCCCGGCCCCGGCGACTCTGGTCGCACCCGACCTGAGGAGCCGACCGATGACCACCGACGACGAGACCCTGTTCTGGGACGAAGTGCACGCCGCCCGGCCGCCCGCCGACCCGCGGCCGAACGCGCGGCTCGTGGAAACCGTCTCCGCCCTCCCGCCCGGCGACGCCCTGGACCTCGGCTGCGGCAACGGCGGCGACGCCCGCTGGCTCGCCGGACGCGGCTGGAACGTGACCGCCACCGACCTCTCGACGGTCGCGGTCAACCGCCTCTCCGGCCCGCGCATCACCGCGGTGCGGCACGACCTGCGGGTCAGCTTCCCGGCCGGCGAATTCGACCTGGTGACCGCGCACTACCTGCAGACCCCCTTCGCCTGGGACCGCACGGCGATCTTGCGCACCGCCGCGCACGCGCTGCGGCCCGGCGGCCGGCTGCTGGTCGTGGACCACGGCTCGAGCGCGCCGTGGTCGTGGAACCAGGATCCGGACGCACATTTCCCCGGCCCGGCGGAAATCGCCGCGGACCTCGCCCTCGACCCGGCCGAGTGGACCGTCGAGCGCGCGGACTCCCCCACCCGGCTCGCCACCGGTCCCGGCGGCCAGACCGCCGAGGTCGTCGACCATGTCCTGCTGCTCCGCCGCGCCGCCTGAACCCCGAAGGAGACCATTGTGGCCCGCCGTCGCGACACCCCGCCGCCCCGCACCGGAAGCAGTGAAACCGAAGTCCTGCGCGGATTTCTCGACTACCTCCGCACCTCAGTCGCCGCCAAGGTCGAGGGTGCGCCGGAAGCCGAAGCCCACGCCGCCGCGGTGCCGTCCGGAACGAATCTGGCCGGCCTGCTCAACCATCTTGCGTTCGTGGAGCGGTCGTTGTTTCTCGGCGAGGCAGTGAACAATTGGCCCGCGACGTTCCGTACCGACGACAGCGTCGCCGAGGTCGTCGCCCGTTATCGCGAAGCGGGCAAGCTCGCGAACGAAGTCCTGGACAGCTGCGCGGATCTCGCCGCCCCGCTGCCCGGCCGCGACGGACCGAGCGTGCGCTGGGCGCTGACGCACCTGATCGAGGAGACCGGACGGCACGCCGGGCATGCCGACATCCTCCGCGAACTGATCGACGGCACCACCGGACGCTGACGGAAAACCAGTGGTTCTGAGGCTGCGCCACGGGGATCCAGCGTCGCGCGCTCACCCGACCCGAACGCGGGATCGCGTCGGCGTCTGGCGGAGCAGTGCGCACGGCCCCCGGGCCGGGTGTACTGCTCCGCCAGACGCCGACTTAAAGGCGATCCCGCCCGCGACGGCGGAGCCGGCGCATCAGACACAGACAATGGCCTCAAGAACGTCACTGCGGCACGGGCGGCAGGCGTTCCGGTGCAGAAGTTCGTCGACCAGGTTGCGGCCCGCTTCAACGCGCTGCACGAACCGCTCGGACTCGCTGTCGACGACGTCATCCGCACCAGCACCGATCGCCGCCATCGGGAAGGCGTCCGACGGCTGTGGCAGGCCAGCGCCCGGCGCGGCGACTTCTACCGGCGCGACTACACCGGCCGCTACTGCCTCGGCTGCGAACAGTTCTACGCGGACGACGAACACTGCGTGGAGCACGAAACCCCGCCCGAGGTGGTCACCGAACAGAACTGGTTCTTCCGGCTCTCCCGGTATGAAACCGAAATCCGGGAGCTGCTGGAATCCGGCCGGCTCCGGATCGAACCCGCCGCGCGGCTTCGCGAGGTGCTGGGATTCGTCCGGTCCGGGTTGTCCGACCTCAGCGTGTCCCGGCCCGCCGCGCGCTCGGACGGCTGGGGCATCCCGGTGCCCGGCGATCCGGACCAGGTGATTTACGTCTGGTGGGACGCGCTCGCCAACTACCTCACCGCCGATCCGGCCCGCTGGGCCGAGGCGGCCGAGCGAGTGCACGTGATCGGCAAAGGCATCCTCCGCTTCCACGCCGTCTACTGGCCCGCGCTGCTGCTCTCGGCGGGCGAACGACTGCCGGACACCATCTTCGTGCACGATTACCTGACTCTCGACGGCGCGAAGATCTCCAAAAGCGCGGGCCACGCTATCCGCCCGACGGACCTGGTCAACCGGTACGGCACCGACGCGCTCCGCTGGTGGCTGCTGCGCGAAGTCGCGCCGCTCGGCGACACCGACTTCACCGAAGCGCGACTGGTCGCCCGCGCCGACGACGAACTCGCCAACGGTCTCGGCAATCTCGTGCGTCGCGTGCACAGTCTCGCCCACCGCACCGGCCGGGCCGCCGCCGGAAGTCCGCTAAGGACAGTCAGCACGCTCGCCGACCGGATCGACGCGGCACTCGCCGCTTTCGACTTCCGCGCCGCCACCGGTGCTGTGGTCGAGGTGATCTCCGACGCCAACCGGTTCGTCGAGCAAACCCGGCCCTGGACGTTAAGCGGCGACGACTTGGCCGAAGCACTCGGGACGGTCCTCAGCACTTGCCGGGAACTGGCAACGGAACTCACCCCGTTCCTCCCGGACGGAGCCGCCCGCCTGCGCGCGCAACTCGACCGCGGCGAACCGGCGCACCTGTATCCCCGGCTACGGCAGCAACCGGGGCACTAGCCGGACGTAGCAGACCATGCCGACGACCTCGACCAACGTCTGCGTCACCACGGCAACCGCGGCGACCGCGAACTCGTCCGGCAGCGCGAGCGCCAGCGGAAGCACCACCAGTGAATTCCGCGTCGCCCCGGTGAAGACGATCGCTCGCCCGGCTGAAACGTCCAATCGGAACAACCGCGCCACGCCCCAGCCCGCGAACGCCATCGCCACCAGGAAAACCACGTAAAACGGCACCGCCGGCGCGACCGGGCCGAGTCCACTGTGGAGCTTCGGGGTCTGCGACGCCACCACGGTCGCCAGCGTCGCGGCCATCAGGGGCACCATCGCGGTCCCGGCCGCGTCGGCGAACCGGCGGCCGGTCGCGTGCCGCCTCGCCCAGGCTTGGGTGAGCCAGGCCAGTGCCAGCGGGAGCACGATCAGCACGAGGAACGCTTCGAGGAACGGCCCGGCCCGCACGACCCGCGCCAGGTCCGGGCCGAGGAAAAGGACCAGGAACCCGGGCAGCAGGAGCATCTGCGCGAGAAGCAGCACCGGCGTCGCGGCGAGCAGGCGGCGGCTGCTGCCGCCGGCCAGGCCGCTGAAGACGATCACGTAGTCCACGCACGGGGCCAGCAACACGAGCAGCATGCCCAGCCGCAGCGCCTGCCCGGCCGGGAAGAAGAGGGACATCGCCGCGACGACCAGCGGCGCGACGGCGAAGTTCACCGCCAGCGCCGCGCCGAGAAACCGGCCGTCGCGGAGGGAGCGGCCCAGGTCGGCAGCGGGCACCTGCAGGAACGTGACGTACAGCAGCGCCGCCAGCACCGGGTTGATCGCCGGTTCCAGCGCCGGTCCGGCCGCCGGGGCCAGCCAGCCGGCCAGGGTGCCGGCAGCCAGCGCGCCGAGATAGAGGACGACCTGGTGCCGTTCCATCCGCGACACCGGACCGGACGACTGCGACAACGGGCGCGCTCCTCCGCAAAAGCCAGGTACCGGACCAGCCTAGCCCTGAGCCCGGCGCGCCAGGAAGACCACCCTCTTGACGAAATCCTAACGCGGCCGACCGCGGTTTTAATGCCCTTCTGACGCAAGAGTGACGGCGGTTTCTTAACGCATTTCAGAATGGGATTGATCTCGCCGCCCAGCGCGTGCAAGGCAGGTCGCGCGTGCATGCTGAGCCCGTGACAGACATGGAAGAACCCCAGCGCCGCCTGGAACCTGGCGCGTTCGGGTACGCGCTGAAGCGGCTGTTTCTCGGCAAACCGCTCATTAACGCGCAATTGACGCACGAACGGCTTTCCAATACGACCGCCCTCGGCGTCCTTTCCCCGGACGCGATCTCGTCGTCGGCCTACGGCACCGAGCAGATCCTCGTCGAACTGCTCCCCTACGCCGGGCTCGCCGCGTTCAGCCTCGTGCTGCCGGTCACCGGCGTGATCCTCGTCATCCTGGTGCTCGTCGCCGCGTCGTACCGGCAGGTCGTGATGGCCTACACGCGCGCGGGCGGGTCGTACGTCGTCGCGCGGGAGAACTTCGGGCCGCGCGTCGCGCAGGTCGCCGCGGCGGCGTTGCTGATCGACTACATCGTGACCGTCGCCGTGCAAACCTCGGCGGGCACGGTCGCCGTCGTGTCCGCGATCCCCGCACTCGGGCCGTACAGCCTGGAAATCACCATCGCGATCGTCGTCCTGCTCTGTTACGCCAACCTGCGCGGCCTGCGCGAAGCCGGCCGTCCGTTCGCCGTTCCGACCTACCTGTTCTCCGCGCTGATGCTGGTGATGATCGTGGTCGGCCTGGTCAAGGCGCTGACGGTCGGCCTGCCGGCCTACGACGCAGCCCACCTGCCCGGCGCGGTGCCGGTCCAGCACGGGGACGGCCTCATCGCCGGCGCGACGGTCCTGGTGCTGTTGCGCGCCTTCGCCAACGGCGGTTCGTCGCTGACCGGCGTCGAAGCCATCTCCAACACGGTGTCCGCGTTCCGCAGCCCGCGCGGCCCCAACGCCCGCAAGGTTCTGGTCACGATGGCCGTCATCCTGGGCGTCCTGGTCGGCGGCGTCTCGTTGCTCGCCTTCTACACGCACGCGACGCCGTACGCGAGCGGCTATCCGTCGGTGGTCTCGCAGGAAGCCCGGGCGGTGTTCGGCGACGGCTGGTTCGGGCAGGCGATGTTCGTCGCGATCCAGGCCTCGACCGCGCTCATCCTCTACACCGGAGCCAACACCAGCTTCAACGGTTTCCCGTTCCTCGCCAGTTTCGTGGCCAGCGACCGGTTCCTGCCGCGCCAGCTGACGACCCGAGGGCACCGGCTGGTGTTCTCCAACGGCATCCTCGTGCTGACCGTGCTCGCCGTCGCCCTGCTCTTCTTCTCCGGCGGCACGGTGACCGCACTGGTGCCGTTCTACGCGATCGGCGTCTTCACCGGCTTCGCGATGGCCGGATACGGGATGACCAAACACCATCTGCGCCTGCGCGAACCGGGCTGGCGGTTCAAGCTCTCGATCAACCTCGCCGCCGGAATCCTGTCCACTGTGGTCGTCGGCATCTTCGCCATCGCCAAGTTCACCGAGGGCGCGTGGCTGGTCGTCGTGGTGTTCCCGGTCCTCGTGTTCGTGCTGATCCGGCTCAACCGCGAGTACCGCGCCGAAGCCGCCGTGCTCGAACGCATCACCGCGCGCGGAGCCAACCCGACGCGGTACGCGCGGCACCAGGTTTTCGTGCTGGTCAACACGATCGACCTGGCCGTCCTCGAAGCACTGCGCTACGGCAACAGCCTCCGGCCGGACAAGGTGACCGCGGTGCACTTCGTGATCGACGCGCAGGCCGCCGAACGGCTGCGCGCCCGCTGGGAAGAACTCGGCATGAAAACCGGCCTGCGGCTGATCGACGTGCCCGACCGGCGGATCGCCCGGGCCGCCTACACGCTGGTGCAGAAGGCGATCGCCGAGGCGGACCGGACGAGCATCACCGTGCTCCTGCCGCGGCGAAGCTACGCGCCGCTGCTCGGGCGGCTGCTGCACGACCGGACCGCGGACCGGATCGCCCGGGTCGTCAGCCGCATCCCGCAGGCCGCGGCGACCATCGTGCCGTACGACGTGCAGACCCGGATCCGCACGCTCATGCCGCACCTGCCCGAGGAACGCGCCACCGCGGCGGTCGAACGGCTGCTCACCCGCATCGGCACTACCCAGAAGGCGGAGAAGGCAGAGCTGCGGCCCAGCGCGATCGCCGAACTGCGCCCCGGCGCCGACGTCAGCATCGACGGCCGGCTCCAGGAACTCGCACTGTCCGAAGAGGACACTCCCGGCCCGGTGCTGACCGCGCAGCTCACCGACGACACCGCGACGGTCGCCCTGGAGTTCAGCCAAGCCCACCCCGATCTCGAACCGGGCCAGGTGCTGCGCGTGACCGGCCGGGTGAGCGAGGGGACCCCGCTGGTCATCCGCGATCCGCTCTGCCACATCCTCGAAGCCGCCGGAGAGGAGGACGAAGACCGGTCGACCGCGGAGTAGTCAGCCGGACAGTCCGCTGAGGATCGCGTCGATGCCGAACCCGAACGCCTCGTCCGAATCCTCGCCGCGCGCCGGGTCGTCCTCGACGATCCCGGCCCGCACCAGCTCCGCGTGGTTCTGTTCTTCCGCGACGAACCCGAGCACGTAGCGGACCACCGTCCGCGCCGCCCATTCCGCTCGCCGCTCGTCGAACTTCCCGGCGAACAGCTCGCGCAAGGCGTTCGTGGGCACCAGCAGATCCGGCCGGTACGCCTGCACGAACGACACCACCTCGGCCCCGTCGCGGACTCGCAGCAGCGCCGAACGGAAGTCCTCGGCCGCCTCGCGCGGATCCTTCGCCACCGCGGGCAGCCCCTTCAGGATCCGCGCGGCGACGACGGCGAGCAGCTCCTGTTTGCTGGCGACGTGGTAGTACAGCGCACCCGGCTGGACCCCCAGGTCGAGGGCCACCCGCCGCATCGACAGGCTGCTCAGCCCGGCTTCGGCCAGCAGCTCGTACGCCCGGTCGACGATCTGGTCTCGCGTCACCTTCACCCCGCTCATTCTGCCCGCCGCTTGCTTCCGGCCGGTCGGCCGCCTAGGATTTGACAGGTGTTCAAAACCTTCGACGACCTGGCCGACCGGCAGCTGGCCGGCGGCGTACTCGACCGCACCGACGCCCGCGCGGTGCTGGAAGCGCCGGACGAGGACGTGCTCGGCCTGGTCGCGGCTGCCGGACGGCTGCGGCGCGCGCACTTCGGCAACAAGGTCAAAGTCAACTACCTGGTCAACCTGAAATCGGGCCTGTGCCCCGAGGACTGCGGGTACTGCTCGCAGCGGCTCGGGTCGTCCGCGCAGATCCTCAAGTACTCGTGGCTGTCGGCCGAGGAGACCGCGCGCCAGGCCGGCGCGGGCATCCAGGGCGGCGCGTCGCGGGTGTGCCTGGTCGCGAGCGGACGCGGGCCGAGCGACCGCGACGTCGACCGGGTCGCGAAAGCCGTCGAGGCGGTGAAGTCCGCGCATTCCGACGTGGAGGTGTGCGCCTGCCTCGGACTGCTCAAGGACGGCCAGGCCGAGAAGCTGCGCGAGGCCGGGGTCGACGCGTACAACCACAACCTGAACACGAGCGAGTCCCGGTACTCCGAGATCTGCACGACGCACGGGTACGACGACCGCGTCGACACGGTCGAAAAGGCCAAGTCCGCCGGGCTTTCCGCGTGCTCCGGCCTGATCGTCGGCATGGGCGAGACCGACGACGAGCTGATCGACGCGATCTTCGCGCTGCGCGACCTCGGCAGCGATTCGATCCCGGTCAACTTCCTGATGCCGTTCGAGGGCACTCCGCTCGCCGGGACGTGGGAGCTGAGCCCGTTGCGCGCGCTGCGCATCCTCGCGCTCGCCCGGTTCGCTTGCCCGGCAACGGAAGTCCGGATGGCCGGCGGCCGCGAGATGCACCTGCGGTCGCTGCAGCCGCTCGCGCTGCACGTGGTGAACTCGCTGTTCCTCGGCGACTACCTGACCAGCGAGGGCCAGGCCGCGAAGGCCGATCTGGAAATGATCGCCGACGCCGGCTTCGAGGTCCTCGGCGCGGGCGAGCAGCCGCAGGCGGCGCACACCACTCCGGCACTGCGGGAACGCGGAGCGGGCACCGCCGCCGCTCCCAACGCGTGACCGCCATGGTGTCGATGCACGACTGGCTGACCGCCGCCGAGCGGGACCGGCGCGTCGCCGGTCTCGTCCGGCGGACCGACGACCGGCGGCATCCGCGAGCGTCCACATTGGACCTCGCGTCGAACGATTACCTCAGCCTCAGCACCGATCCGAGGCTGCGTGCCGCCGCCGTCCGGGCCGTCGAGAAGTACGGCGCGGGGGCGGGCGCGTCCCGAGTCGTCACCGGCACCACACCGTGTCACACCGAGCTGGAGCGCGAGCTGGCCAGTCTCACCGGGCAACCGGCCGCGCTCGGGTTTTCCAGTGGCTACACGGCGAACATCGGCGTCATCACCGCGCTCGGTTCGCCGGACACACTGCTGATCACCGACGCGCACATCCACGCGTCGCTGATCGACGGCGCGCGGCTGTCCCGCTCCCCCGTCGCGATCTGCCCGCACGGCGACTTGGAAACGCTCGCGCAGCTGCTGCGCGAGCGATCGCAAGAGCGGGCGATCGTGGTGGTGGAGTCGATCTATTCGGTGCTCGGCGATGCCACGGACCTGGTTCGCACCGCGGCATTGTGCGCGGAATACGACGCCTTCTTGGTGGTCGACGAGGCACACGGCATCGGCGTCGCGGGCAATGGCCGGGGTGCGGTGCACGCGGCCGGCCTCGCGGGCGCGCCGCACGTCGCGGTGACTGCCACGTTGTCGAAAGCGCTGGGCGCACAGGGCGGCGCGGTGCTGGGATCGCCGCTGCTGCGCGAACATCTGGTCAACACGGCGCGCACGTTCATCTTCGACACCGGCCTCGCTCCCGCCGCGGCGGCGAGTGCGGCGGAAGCGTGCCGGATCATCGCGGCCGAGCCTTCGCGCGTTGCGGACCTGCACCGCGCCGCGGCCGCGATCGCCGACGCCGCAGGGGTTTCGCGAGCGCCGGGCGCGGTGCAGTCGATTCCCGCCGACTCTCCGGACCAGGCCGTCGCGGCCGCGAACCACCTGTACGAACAGGACATCGTCGTCGGCTGCTTCCGTCCGCCGAGCGTCCCGGACGGCATCTCCCGGCTCCGGCTGGTCGCCCGCGCCGGGGTCGACCTGAACCGCGCCCGCGACGCCGCGCGGCTGGCCGCCCAGTGGTCACGCGCCGCCAGCACCGTCTAACCAGTCCCTCGAATGCGGCGCCGCGTCAGTCGCCCGCGCCGGGGTTGCCCGGGAACGCACCCAGCACGCCACGGGGCTCGACGCCCGCCCGTCCGGCTCCGCGTGGCTGCTTCCGGAACAACCCGTCGAGCGCGAGCGCGCCCGGGCCGGTGAAGACGAGCAGCAGGAAAGCCCAGCAGAACAGCGCCGCCGGCTCTCCCTTGTTCTGCAGCGGCAGCAGGCCGTCGGGCTGGTGGACGACGAAGTAGGCGTACGCCATCGAGCCGGACGCGAGCAGTGCCGCGATCCGGGTAACGAGGCCGAAGACGACCAGGAGGCCGCCCGCCAGCTGGATCACCGCGGCGTACCAGGACGGCCACACGCCGAAGGCCACGGTTCCGCCCGCCGGGCCGCCGCCGAAAACGCCGAACAGCGCCGCCGCGCCGTGGGCCGCGAACAGCAGCCCGACGACGATCCGGAACAGGCCGAGCACGAACGGGACGGCCCGGTCGAGCGCACGCTCTGGCATGGGTCCTCCTCGGAGAGTTACTAAGGTTAGCCTTGCCATACCGTACGGGCCGGGGTCTCTCCCGTCCAGCCGCGGGCGCCCCTCGAGATATCGACCTGAACCGTTCCGGCGCCGGGCGCGTGTCGAGGGAAGGGCATCACCCACGCACCGTTGGAGGCTGGGATGACTCGCAGAACTCTGGCAACCCCAAGGACTTTCGGACTGCTGGCCGCGGTGGGCTTGCTCGCCGCCGCGTGCGGCAGCGGCGGGAGCACGAGCACGGCCACGTCCGCCCCGCCCGCCGCGCCGACGCATGTGACCGACAGCAAGGGCGACACGATCTACCTGTTCGCCGCGGACCACGACGGTCAATCCGCCTGCACCGCGAGCTGCGCGACCTACTGGCCCCCGGTCGCGGCGGGCACCCCGCTCACCGGGGCGACCCAGGGGGGCGTCGGCGCCATCACCCGGCCGGACGGTTCGAAGCAGGAAACCCTCGGCGGACACCCGCTGTACCGGTACGTCGGCGACCATTCCGCCGGGCAGACCAACGGCCAGGGCCTGAACCTCAACGGCGGGCTGTGGTGGATGGTCGCCGCGGACGGCGCCGCGATCACCGCGTCCGCCCCCGCGGGCACCGGCACGGGCGGATACAGCGGGGGCGGTTACAGCGGAGGCGGGTACGGGTGAAGTAACACCCTGACGGGTAGGCGGTGTCTCCATGGGGTACCTCTGATCAGCGAAGCTTGACCGGGCAGCCGAATAAGACCAAACTTCGCTAGTGATATAAGTACTCCCGTCGTCCCCGCACCGAAGGAGTTCGCCAGTGACCTCGTCGTTCGTCATCATCGGAGCCGGACTGGCCGGGGCCAAGGCCGCGGAAGCGTTGCGCGACAAGGGTTTCGACGGGAAGATCACGATCGTCGGCGACGAGCGGCACCTGCCCTACGAGCGTCCGCCGCTCTCGAAGGACTACCTCATGGGCAACGCGGAGGCCGAGAGCTTCCAGGTGCACGACGCCGCGTGGTACGCGGAGAAGAACGTCGAACTGCGCCAGGGCGTCAAGGCGACGGCGATCTCGCGCGACGAGAAGCAGGTGACGCTCGACGACGGCACCAGCCTCGGCTACGACAAGCTGCTGCTGGCCACCGGCGCCAGCCCGCGCCAGCTGCCGGACGCCGCGGGGATCTACTACCTGCGCCGGATCGAGGACTCCGACCGGCTCAAGGAGCTGTTCGGCAGCGCCTCGAAGCTGGTGGTCGTCGGCGGCGGCTGGATCGGCCTCGAGGCGACCGCCGCCGCGCGCCAGGCCGGGCTGGAGGTCACCGTGGTCGAGGCGCTCGACCTGCCGCTGATCACCGCGCTCGGCCCGCAGGTCGCCCCGGTGTTCGCCGACCTGCACCGCGCGCACGGCGTCGACCTGCGGCTCGGCGTCCAGGTCGAGCACATCAGCAACGGCGGCCAGGGCAAGCGGATCCGGCTCGGCGACGGCAGCGTCCTCGAAGCCGACGCGGTCCTGGCCGGGATCGGCGCGAAGCCGAACGTCGAACTGGCCGAGGCGGCCGGCCTCCGCGTCGACAACGGCGTGGTCACCGACGCGAGCCTGCGCACGAGCGACCCGGACATCTTCGCCGCCGGCGACGTCGCGAACGCCTACCACCCGTTCCTCGGCAAGCACCTGCGCGTCGAGCACTGGGCGAACGCGCTCAACCAGCCCGCGGTCGCGGCGGCCGGGATGCTCGGCAAGGAGGAGTCCTACGACGAGCTTCCGTACTTCTTCACTGACCAGTACGACCTCGGCATGGAATACCTGGGCACCATCGAGGGCCACGACCGCGTCGTCTTCCGCGGCGACGTGCCCGGGCGCGAGTTCATCGCCTTCTGGCTCAAGGACAACCACGTCCTGGCCGGGATGAACGTCAACGTCTGGGACGTCACGGACCCGATCAAGGCCCTCATCCGCTCCGGCACTGCCGTCGACCCGGAGCGGCTGGCCGACCCCGAGGTCCCGCTGGAGGACCTCGCCTGATTCCCTGCCCGCGGGCCGGTGCTCGATCGCCTACGAGGAATTGCCCCCGGACAGCGCGGAGTGCAGCCGCAGGTCGTGCGGGGACGCTGGGGAAATTCAAATTCCCCCAGCGTCCCCTCATGGGCCGCCACAAGCCCGCCGGTCACGCGATCCGCGAACGCCGCCACTCCCAGGTGGCCAACCCGGCGAACAACACGGTCGCCACGCACGCGCCCGCCGTCAGCAGCCATTCGGCTTCGCCGCCCCCGCCGTCCGGGGACGCGCCCGTCGTGCGCTCGATCCAGTCCGGGACCGTCAGCGTCAGCACCAGCGCGACGGCACTGAGCACCGCGAGCACGGCCTCCGCCGCGATCCGGAGCTTTCGTGCAGTGTTCATGACACCCTCCCTGCTCTCAGTACTTCGCCGCGTTGAGGCGGGTCCGCCAGGTGTTGCCCGCGCCGGCGTATTCGCCGTAGCTCCAGACGGTCCGGGAATCCGACGGGTCCCGGCCGATGCCGAAGTAGTCGCCCCATCGGCCGCCGGTGTAGGCGCTCTGCCCGGCGATCACCGAAGCGCTGCCCTGCAACGTGCCCGGCGGGTCGGTGGCCAGCCGGCCGGTCTGGCGGAAGTGCCCGTACTCGTCGGCAGCGGACCGGCCGAACGCCACGTGGGCGTTGCGGGAAAGGTCGGTCTGGATCACCGGGAAGAAGTAGTGCCTGCTGGGTGCGCCGAACGCGCCTTGCTGGGCGATCGTGTGGCTGGGCACGTCGATCTCGTACCACTGCACCACTGATCGCGCCTCCGTGTCGCCCGGCCAGCTGTACGCGGACGTGTGCGTCGTCCACAACCGCTGAGTGCGGCCCGCCGCCTGGAAGACCGCGTTGAGCAACCGGGTGTCGTTCGTGGCGATTCGTGTTGTCCCGCCGTCCTTTTGCACCGCGCCGGGCGGCAGGTTGTAGCCGCGGCAGGCGACCGAGGTCGCGGCGAGGGCCGGTGCGCCGCCGGACCACAGCCCGAGCGGATTCGACAGCGTCCAGAGGGTCAGGCTCGATCCCGACGGGAACAGCGAGTTCACCAGGTACGCCCGCGGATTCCCGCCCACGCCTTGGAAATGGCAGCACGGCTGCACGGAGAACGCGGCGCTGCCGTCCGGGTTCTTCAGGCCCCAGAAGTCCCACCAGCGGATGGTGTGGCTGCCGCCGACCCCGCCGCCGTACAGCTCCGCCTTGTTGAAGATCCGCAGTTTCGCGTGGGCGAATCCGCCGCCGAAGGCGAATTGGTTGGTGGACACGTAAATCGCCTGGGTGTCGAAGCCCAGCATCGGGTAGTCCGACCAGTTGCCGGTCGCGGTGGAGCCGTTCACGGTCGCGTCGGTGCTCCAGATCCAGTACGCGCCCGCCGGGTCGCCGGTCTGCGAGACGCCGAGCAGGATCCAGGATCCCTGCGGGTTCGCCCGGCGGCCGGCGATGCAGACGATCCACCGGCCGGTGTAGTGGTCGTAGGCCAGTTTCGGGTCGAAAAGCTGCGCCCCGGCGGGCAGCACCGGGTTGAACATCGCGGTGAAGTTGGCCCACCGGAACTGTTGCAGGCCAGTCTTGTCGTAGCCGACCAGGTCCACGTTGACCGCGGCCATCACCTGCTTCGGACCGACCGCGACCGTGCAGTCCGGCGGCCGGAACGCGGTCTGCGAAATCCCCTCGAAACTCGCCGACGCCGCCGGGGCCAGCCCCTCGGCGATCTCGTCCTCCGGCGGATTCTCCTCCGACGGCTCCGCCGCCGCTTCCTCGTCCAGCTGGACGTCGGACGCGTCCCCGGGCGCCAGCGCTTCCGCGCCGTGCTCCCGCGCGCTCGTCTTCAGCTGGTCGTACTCCTCGACCGGAACCGGGAACCGTTGCGCGAACAACGGCGACCTCTCCGGCGACGGCGGCTCGGCGAGCAATTCGCCGACCGTCAGATCCGCCATCTCCCGCGACGCTCCCCCGGCCGTTTCGCCGGCCTGGCCCTCGAGCACCTGCGCTTCAGGCATCACGGTGATCACCCTCTTCCTCCGCGGCCTCGTCGCCGGCCCGTGCCGGGGCGTCGGCCTCCTCCTCCCGATCGCGGTGCCGCCGCGCGGCCGCCTTCAGCCGCTCCATCTCGGCGGCCGGAACCGGCGTCCCGATCGGAATCTCGTACCCCATTCCCGGTTCGGCGGGCGCGCTTTCGCCCGCCGGGCCGCTTTCCGCGCCCTCGGCCCGTCCCTCGCCGGACTCCGGCCCTTCCGGTTCGCTCATCGTTCACCCCCGGGAATTCCGCCCGAAAAGATCAATTCCGGCGACGTTCACGAAAAAGGTCGCACAAAGGGGCGGAATGGATACCTCGACTTCACCACGTTCAACCGAACGGCGCAGCGCGACTCGATTCCATCATCTTTTCTCCAGTTCGCCCGGAAGGCGCATAAAAACCGACCGGAAACAGTTCCGAAGAACCTTTCCAAGCATCCGGCTGCCGCTCGCGGAACCCGTCCGGTACGACCGAATACTGGCGGATCAAGCAGATGAGTCCGGTTCACCCGGCTTGCGCCGCGTATTCGGATCGTCCCCGCGCCCACGCACCGGATTTACGTCCACCTTGCGCATTTTGTCGGCCGACAAGTTGAGCACCCGGTTAATTCTTCACACATTCCTTCGAAGGTAGGTGGTGCGATTGCCCGGACTCGGCAGACCCTGGCGCGACCGTGTTCCAGGGAGGAGATTTCCATGTCCCGACTCGCCCGTTTCGCCGCGCCCGCCGCCATTCTGGCCGGTTCGCTCGTCGTGGCCGCCCCGGCCGCGCACGCCGCGGTTCCGCACACCCTCGCCGCGAAATGCTCCCAGTCCTATCTTCCGCTGCCCGATCCGGCCTGCACGCCCGGAGCGACCAATCCGGACGTCACCCAGGACACCATCGGCGACACGATCTGCGTCCCCGGCTGGACGGCCACCATCCGCCCGCCGACGACCTACACCAACCAGCTGAAGAAGCAGGGCATCATCGACTACGGCTACTCCGACACGTCGCTCAGCTCCTACGAGGAGGACCACTTCCTGCCGCTGGAACTGGGCGGCGCGCCGAAGGACCCGAAGAACCTCTGGCCGGAACCGCACGACGGCGAGCAGAACTCCTACAGCAAGGATTCCGTCGAGAACGCGGTGAAGAAGGCGGTCTGCGCGGGGAAAGCGACCCTCGCCGACGCCCAGCACGCCATGCTCACCAACTGGACCACCGCGGAGTCCGTGCTCGGCATCGACTGAGCCGGAATCCCAGCCGCCGCACCGGGTCCCGGCACGTGCTCGCTGACGTCCGTGAAGGACCCCTCGCCGACCACTGAGAATCGTGCCGGGAGCCCGGGGCAGCTGGGCGCGTGCCGGATTCCCGGCTCAGCCGGAGCCCGTACTAGGCATCGGCTGAGCCGGAAGCCCAGCCACCGCCCCGGGTCCCGGCACGTGCCCGCTGACGTCCGTGAAGGACCCCTCACCGACCACTGAGAGCCGTACCGGGAGCCCGAGGGCAGCTGGGCGCGTGCCGGATTCCCCGCTCCGCCGTCCGTGAAGGGCTCCTTGAGGGAATCGGCTTCCTTCAAGGAGCCCTTCACGGACCTCCACAGCGCGACCACCGAAGCTGCCCCGGGGCGGATGACGGCCCCGAGCGTCAGCCGTCGGCCGGCCGCGACAACACGGCCAGCCGGGGACGGCGCGTTTCCCCCAGTCCCGGCCCGGGCCGATGCGCCCGGCAGACCGTGCACACCACCGCGTGGCTGACCGGCGTCCCGTCCTCCTGGACCAGCCTGCCCACGTGCACCGCCTCGCGGCCGCATTGTCCACAAGGGACGGTCGCGCTCTCCGGGTCCACCAGCAGCCTGCTCATCTCGTGCTCCCTCCGACGAGGCCCGCCGATTCCCGGCGGGTGCGCTCGCCCGCCCGGTTACCCTCGCGCTTCCCGGGCAAACCGGACGCTTGCGCCGTTTCCGTTTGGCCTGGCCAGGAGCGGGTAAGCCGTCGGCCAGGCGGAAGGGAGCAGGCGATGGCCGCGCACTGGCAGCCGGCGCAGGCGACAGCTGCTCGCCACCGGCGTGCGCGTGGGCACTGCGCTTCTTCGGCGCGCCATCGTGCACTCGGGGTGGCCGTGCCCAAGCCCGCCTATCCGCCGAAGGCGCCGCACGGCTTCGTGCCGGCGGCGATCGCGGGGTGCGGGCACGTCGCCCGCCACGAGGGTCTGCGACCGCCGACTCGCCGGACTTCCGGTCCGGGGAAAGGAGTTCCATGCCGCCCGTCGTAGTCGTCACCGGGGCCAGCGCCGGAGTGGGCCGGGCGGTCGCCCGGGCCTACGGAAGCCGCGGAGCGAAAGTCGCCTTGCTCGCGCGGGGCGAGAAGGGGCTCGCCGCCGCGGCGCAGGAGGTCCGGGAAGCCGGGGGCACGCCCCTGGAGCTGCCGACGGACGTGGCCGAATTCGCCCAGGTCGACGCCGCCGCGACCCGTGCCGAGGAGGAACTCGGGCCGATCGACGTCTGGGTGAACGTCGCGTTCAGCTCGGTGTTCGCCCGGTTCGCCGACGTCAAGCCGGAGGAATACCGCCGGGTCACCGAAGTGACCTACCTCGGGTTCGTGCACGGCACGATGGCCGCGCTCAAGCGGATGAAACCCCGGGACACGGGCACGATCGTCCAGGTCGGCTCGGCGCTCGCGTATCGCGGAATCCCGCTGCAGAGCGCGTACTGCGGGGCCAAGCACGCCATCCAGGGCTTCAACGAAGCGCTGCGCTGCGAACTTCTCCACGAGCACAGCGGAATCCGCACGACCATGGTGCAACTGCCCGCGGTCAACACGCCGCAGTTCAGCTGGCTGCTGTCCCGCCTGCCCGAGCACGCCCAGCCGGTCCCGCCGATCTACCAGCCCGAGCTCGCCGCCCGCGCGGTGCTGCACGCCGCCGACCACCCGCGCCGCCGCGAGTACTGGGTCGGCACGAGCACCGCCGCCACCTTGCTGGCCAACGCCGTCGCGCCCGGCCTGCTCGACCGGTACCTCGCCCGCACCGGCTTCGGCGCGCAGCAAACCGGCCAGCCCCAGCGGCCGGGCCAGCCCGCGAACCTGTGGGAACCGGCGGACGGCCCGCGCGGGTTCGACTACGGCGCGCACGGCGAGTTCGACGAGCAGGCGAAAGCACACGACATCCAGCCGGTGCTGAGCCGCCACCACGGCGCGGTGGCGGCCGGGCTCACCGCGTCCGTCCTCGCCGTCGGAGAGCTGGTACGCCGCACGACGACCAAGGACTCGCGCGGGAAGCGAGGCAAGCAGGCGAAAGGCAGTCCAGCGCTCCGGCGTTATCCCGGTGCCATCGCCGCTGGCCTGACGATTGCCGAGAAAATGCTGCGCCGCGCCCCGAAGAAGGGCCGCCGGTGAAACCGTTCCGGAACCGTGCCGACGCTGGCGCCCAGCTGGCCGCCGCCTTGGGCCGCCGGGAGTGGGCCGACCCGCTGGTCTTCGGGCTCGCCCGCGGCGGGCTGCCGGTCGCCGCCCCCGTCGCGCGAGAGCTGGACGCGCCGCTGGAGCTGCTGGTCGCCCGCAAAATCGGTGCGCCAGGACGGCCGGAACTCGGGCTCGGCGCGGTCACGGCGGACGGGCCGCCGTACTTCGACCGCACCGGGCTGCGCGCGCTCGGGCTGACGCCGGACGACCTGTCCCGGCAGGTCGAGGACGCCCGTACCGAGGCCCGGGACCAGGTACGCCGCTATCTGGGCGAGCGCGCCCCGCGCTCCCCGGCAGGACACGACGTGGTGGTGGTCGACGACGGCGTAGCCACCGGCGGGACCGCGATCGCCGCGCTGCGGGCGGTGCGGTCACACGCGCCGCAGCGGCTGGTTTTCGCCGCCCCCGTCGGCGCACTGTCCGCAGTGGACAAACTCGCCCGCGAGGCAGACGAAGTCACCTGCCTGGAAACCCCGCGGGAATTCCATGCCGTCGGCGAGTTCTACGCGGACTTCAGCCCCACCAAGGACAACGAAGTCCTCGCCCTGCTCCCCGGCTGATCAGCCCACCGCCGACAACGCCCAAAACACCAGCGCGGCAACCCCCGCCGCCGCCGGGAACGTCAGCACCCAGCCCAGCACGATGTCCCGCGCGATCCCCCACCGCACCGCCGAAAGCCGCCTCGTCGCCCCCACGCCCATCACCGCCGCCGTGATCACGTGCGTGGTCGAGATGGGGGCCTTCACGGCGAAAGCGGTCAAGTACAGCACCGACGCCCCGACCGATTCCGCGACGAACCCGTGCGGCGGGTCGAGCGGAAACACCCGGCGGCCGAGCGTCCGCATGATCCGCATGCCGCCCGAGCACGTGCCGAGCGACAGCGCCCCGGCGCACACCAGCGTCACCCACAGCGGTACCGCGAAGGTGTCCTGTTTACCCGCCGCGATCAGCGCCAGGACGAGCACGCCCATCCCCTTCTGCGCGTCCTGCAACCCGTGTCCGAGCGCCAGCGCCGAGGCCGACACGATCTGCAGCCGCCGGAACACCCGGCCGCTGCGGTGCGGATTCCTCCGTCGCAGCAGCCAGAGCACCGCCACCATCGCCGCGTAGCCGAGCCCGAGCCCGAGCAGCGGCGACGCGACCATCGGCACCAGCACTTTCTCCACGATGCCGGTCCAGTGCACGGTGCTCGCCGCGGCCAGCGCCGCCCCGACCATGCCGCCGATCAGCGAATGCGACGACGAGGACGGCAGGCCGAAATACCAGGTCACGAGGTTCCACGCGATCGCGCCGACCAGCGCGGCGAGCACCACGGTCAGCGCACCCGGGCCGGCCGGGACGTCGATGATTCCTTTCGCGACGGTCGCGGCGATCCCGGTCGACAGCAGCGCTCCGGCCAGGTTCATCACCGCGGCCAGCACGAGCGCGGTGCGCAGCGGGAGCGCCCGGGTCGAAACCGCGCTGGCGATCGCGTTGGCCGCGTCGTGGAAACCATTGGTGTAGTCGAAGAAGACCGTCAGCACCACGACGGCGACCAGCGCGGCGGTGCTGTCCACTCAGGACTCCTTGACCGCGATGGTCTGCACCACGTCCGCGACGTGCTCGAAGCCGTCGGCCGCCAGTTCGAACTGTTCGACGACTTCCTTCGCCTTGAGCACCTCGAGCGCGTCGGCCCCGGGCCGGAAGAGGTCGGCGAGCATCCGCCGGTAGGTGTGGTCGGCCTCGTTCTCCAGCGCGTTGATCTCGATCCAGTACGGCGACAGCTCGCCGACCTTCGCGAGCCCCGGCATGGACTCGGCGGTCAGTTCCGCGGCGCGGCACAGCACCCGCAGCATCCCGTCGGTGCCCGGCGGGAACTTGTCGAGCCGGTAGAGCACGGCGAGGTCGGCGGCGGTGTCCAGGAAGTCGAGGACGTCGTCGATCCGCGCGGCCAGCGCCTGGATGTCCTCGCGGTCGAACGGCGTGACGAACGTGCTGTTCAGCTCGACCATGATGGTGTGGGTCAGGTCGTCGCCGGCGTGTTCGACCTCGTGCAGCCGGGCCGCGACGGCCTCCCGGTCCGGGGGCGCGGCCTCGGTGAGTTCCCGCAGGAGCGCGGTGGCGGTGACGAGGTTCGCGGCCGCGTCCGCGAGCAGCTGGAAGAACTGGCTTCCGCGAGGTTTTATGCGCATCGGGAGATCACTTACCCCGATTCACCCTCGGTTACACGGGCGCCGTGTTCCCGATGCCCGCTCTGGGTACCCGGTGGGCACCAGGGAGGAAGGAGCGCCGATGCGTCCGGTCTGGCAGGGGTCGCTGTCGTTCGGGCTGGTCAACGTCCCGGTGCGGATGTACAAAGCGGTCGAGGACCACGCCGTGCACTTCACGCAGTTCCAGCGCGGAACGCGGGACCGCATCCGGTACCGGCGGGTCAACGAGCGGACCGGCGACGAGGTGCCCTACGACGACATCGTCCGCGGCCGGGAGGTCGGCGACGACGAGTACGTGCTGGTCGAGCAGAAGGAACTCGACGAGATCGCCCCGGGCCGGTCGCGCTCGCTCGAGGTGGAGAGCTTCGTGGACCTCGAGGAAGTCGACCCGGTGTACTTCGACCGCGCCTACTGGCTCGCGCCGGCCAAGGAGGAGGCACAGCGCCCGTACGTGCTGCTGCTCGACGCGCTCGCCCGCCGGGACAAGGCGGCGGTGGCGAAGTTCGTCTTCCACGGCCGGGAACACCTGGCGCTCGCCCGGGCCGGCGACGGCGTGATCGTGCTCAACACGCTGCATTACGCCGCCGAGGTGCGCAGCACGAAAGACGTTCCGCAGCTGCCGGCCAAGGCCAAGACCAACGACAAGGAACTGGACCTGGCGGTCAAGCTGATCGACGCGATGTCGCAGCCGTGGAAGCCTGAGGAGTTCCGCGACACCTACCGCGAGCGGGTGGACGAGCTGATCGAGGCCAAGCGGGCCGGCAACACCGTCACGCCCGCCGCCGAACCGGAGCAGCCGACGAAGGTGGTCGACCTCATGGAGGCGCTGGCCAACAGCGTGCGCGGCAGCCGCAAGCCGCGCAGCTCGGACAGCCGCAAATCGAGCACTCCGGACCTGTCCGAGCTGTCCAAGACGGAGCTGCAGAAACTCGCGAAGGAACGCGACATCAAGGGCCGCTCGAAGATGTCCCGCGACGACCTGGAGGCCGCGCTCAAGGCCTCCTGACCACCGTCAGTGCAGCGCCCGCGCCAGCTGCGGGATCCGCCCGCCGGCCAGCAGCACGTCGACTTGGCGCGGGGACAACTGGTGCCGCGCGCGGTATTCCTCGTCCCGGGTCCGGTTGCGGACGACGAACTCCGCCGTCTCGGCCAGCCGGTGCAGCCCGGACACCGCCAGCACGTCGTCGCGCTCGACCTTCTCGCTGTCCTCGGCGTCGGCGAACTCCAGCGGCAGCACGCCGAAGTTGACCAGGTTCTGCCAGTGGATCCGGGCGAACGAGCGGGCCAGCACCACGCGCAGGCCCAGGTACCGGGCGGTGATCGCGGCGTGCTCGCGCGACGAGCCCTGTCCGTAGTTCTCGCCCGCCACCACGAAATGCGCCGAGCCCTCCGCCGCGCGCTTCGGGTAGTCCTCGTCGATCCGGGTGAACGTGAACTCGGCCAGCTTCGGGATGTTCGAGCGGTACGGCAGGGCGCGAGCCCCGGCGGGCGAGATCTCGTCGGTCGACACGTTGTCCCCGGCCTTGAGCAGGACTGGGCCCTCAATCTCGTCCGGCAGCGGGTCGAAGTCCGGCAGCCCGGCGACGTTCGGCCCCTTCACCAGTTCCTCGTGCCGGGCCTCGTCCTCGGGCAGCGGAGCGGCGAAGACGCGCGGGTCGGCCGCCGAACGGGCCGGTCCGGCGACGCGCGGGTGCGCGAGGTGGTGGGCGGTGGCGTAGTCGCGCGGATCGGTCAGCACGCCGGTCAGCGCGGACACCGCCGCGGTCTCCGGCGAGCACAGCCACACCGCGTCGTCCGCGGTGCCGGACCGGCCGGGGAAGTTCCGCGGGAAGGTGCGCAGCGAGTTCGTGCCGGGAGCGGGCGCCTGGCCCATCCCGATGCAGCCGAGGCAGCCCGCCTGGTGCACGCGGGCGCCGGCCGCGACGAGGTCGGTGAGGTGCCCGCTGCGGGCCAGTTCGACGAGGATCTGCCGCGACGTCGGGTTGACGTCGAAGCTGACCGAATCGGCCGTCTGCCTGCCCCGGACGACGGCCGCGGCGACGGCGAAGTCCCGGAACCCGGGGTTGGCCGACGAGCCGAGCACGACCTGCCCGACCGGCGTTCCGGACACCTCGCGCACCGGCACCACGTTGCCCGGCGAAGACGGCTTCGCCACCAACGGCTCCACAGTGGACAGATCGATCTCGTCTTCGACGTCGTAGGAAGCGTCCCGGCCGGCGCGCAGGTCGCGGAAGTCGTGTTCGCGCCCTTCCGCCCGCAGGAACGCGCGGATCGCCTCGTCCGCGGGGAACACGGTCGCGGTCGCCCCCAGCTCGGCGCCCATGTTGGCGATCACGTGCCGGTCCATCGCGCTCAGGCAGGCCAGGCCCGGCCCGTGGTACTCGATGATCCGGTGCCGTCCTCCGCTCACGCCGTGCCGGCGCAGCATTTCCAGCACGACGTCCTTCGCCGAGACCCACGGCGGCAGCTCGTTCTCCAACCGGATCCCCCAGATCTCCGGCATGCGCAGGTAGAGCGGCTCACCGGCGATGGCCAGCGCCACCTCGAGGCCGCCGACGCCGACGGCGAGCATGCCCAGCGCGCCGGCCGCACACGTGTGCGAATCCGAGCCGGCAAGGCTCTTGCCCGGCACGCCGAACCGCTCCATGTGCGTCGGATGCGACACCCCGTTGCCCGCCTTGGAGAACCACAGCCCGAACCGGCGGCACGCGGAGCGCAGGTACGCGTGGTCCTCGGCGTTCTTCTCGTCGGCCTGCAGCAGGTTGTGGTCGACGTACTGGACGCTCAGCTCGGTCCGCGCGCGGTCGAGCCCGAGCGCCTCGAGTTCCTGCATCACGAGCGTGCCCGTGGCGTCCTGGGTCAGCGTCTGATCGACCCGCAGGCCGATTTCGGTCCCTGGTTCGAGCCGGCCGGCGACCAGGTGCTGCGCCAGCAGCCGTCCGGCGAGAGTCTGTTCGCGTCCCACTCGCGACCGGGTACCCGTTCCGGCCGCGGCGAACCGCGATGTTTCCGTCCCGGCGGCGCGGGCAATCCGGGGATCAAGAACGGCGGAAGGAGACTGGGATGCCGCAGCAGGCTTGGAGTTCGAAACGCGAACGGCAGTACCAGCACATCGAGGAGTCGCAGGAAGAGCGCGGCGCGAGCAAGAAGCGCGCGAAGGAGATCGCCGCCCGCACGGTGAACAAGAACCGGGCGCAATCGGGCGAATCGGACCGCGCGAGCAAGACTTCGCTGCGGGACAAATCGCCGCAGAAACGCGGCGGGCAGCGCTCCGGCAAGCGGCTCGGCCCGGGCGGGCCGACGCGCGACCAGCTGTACAACGAGGCCAAGAAGCGCAATATCCACGGCCGGTCCACGATGACCAAGAAGGAACTGGCGAAGGCGCTCGGCCGGGACTGACTCCGCTGCGATGAACCAGCGCCCGATCGAGGATTACGCGCTGCTCGGCGACTTGCACACCGCGGCGCTGGTGTCGCGGGAAGGTGCGGTCGAGTGGCTGTGCCTGCCGCGGTTCGACTCCCCCGCGTGCTTCGCCGCGCTCCTGCACGACGAAAGCGCGGGGGTGTGGCAGCTCGGGCCCGCGGACGGCGGACCGGCGACCCGCCGTGCCTACGTCGGCGATTCCCTCGTTCTCGCCAGCGAGTGGGAGACCGCCGACGGTGCCGTGCGCGTGCTCGATTTCATGCCGCCGCGCGACGGGGCGGCTGATCTGGTCCGGATCGTCGAAGGACTGCGCGGCCGAGTCCCGATGCGGACTTGCCTGCGGCCGCGGTTCGACTACGGGTCGGTGCGGCCCTGGATGCGGCATCTCGACGGACGATTCGACGCGGTCGCCGGCCCGGACGCGGTCCGGCTGACCACGCCGGTCGACGTGTCCGCCGAGGGGCGGGCCGAGTTCACCGTGGCCGAGGGCGAGCGCGTGCCGTTCGTGCTGACCTACCACGCCTCCTACCAGGAACGGCCCGAGCCGGCGGACGCCGAGAAAGCGCTGGCGCACACCGAACGGTTCTGGGCGGACTGGATCAGCCGCTGCCGGTACGACGGCCGGTGGCCCGGCGCGGTGCGGCGGGCGCTGATCACCCTGAAGGCGCTGACCTACGAACCGACCGGCGGCATCCTCGCCGCGCCCACGACGTCGCTGCCGGAAAAGCTCGGCGGCGAACGCAACTGGGACTACCGCTACTGCTGGCTGCGCGACGCCACCTTCACCCTGCAAGCCCTCGTCGGCACCGGCTATCCGGACGAGGCGCGAGCGTGGCGCGAATGGCTCGTGCGCGCGGCGGCGGGGGATCCCGCGCAACTCCAGGTCCTCTACGGGCTCGACGGTTCCCGCCGGGTTCCGGAGTCCACTTTGGACTGGCTGGACGGGTACGCCGGTTCGGCCCCGGTGCGCATCGGGAACGCCGCGGCCGGGCAGATCCAGCTCGACGTGTGGGGCGAAGCGCTCGACGGTCTGCACCTCGTGCGCGAAGCCGGGCTTCCGGTGATCCATCCGGCCTGGGACCTGCAACGCGGATTGCTCGATTTCCTCGAAAGCCACTGGGATCAGCCTGACCGCAGCCTGTGGGAAGTACGCGGCGAACCGCAGCATTTCGTGCATTCCAAGGTCATGGCGTGGGCGGGCGTCGACCGCGCCGTCCGCACGGTGGAACGCCACGAACTCGACGGGCCAGTCGACCGCTGGCGGGCGCTGCGCGACCGCATTCACGAAGAAGTCTGCCGCGAGGGTTTCGACGCCGAACGCAACACTTTCACCCAGTTCTACGGTTCGCGCGGCCTCGACGCCGCCTTGCTGCTCATCCCCCGCGTCGGCTTCCTCCCCGGCAGCGATCCCCGGGTGCGCGGAACTGTCGACGCGGTGCGGAAAGAGCTGTCCCGCAACGGTTTCGTCCATCGGTTCGATCCGGACGCCGACCCTCGCACGAGCGAATTGCGCGGCGGCGAAGGCGCGTTCCTGCCGTGCAGTTTCTGGCTCGCCGACGCATTGCACGGCACCGGCCGCACCGAGGAAGCCATCGAGGTTTTCGAGCAGATGCTGGCGGTCCGCAACGACGTCGGGCTGCTGAGCGAGGAATACGACGCGGCCGCCGGAAGGCAGCTGGGAAACATGCCGCAGGCCTTCAGCATGGTCGGGCTCGTCAACACCGCGCGCCACCTCGACGGCGCGGAAACCACCACCAACGCGACCGGGCCGGAACAGGGGCTGCGCGACGACGTGTAACGCCCCCGGCCTCCGGGTAGCCGGGGAAGACTCAACGCACGGGAGGACTTGTCATGACCGAGACCGTCGGCGATTACCTGCTTTCGCGGCTGCGTGACTGGGGCGTGGAACAGGTGTTCGCGTACCCCGGGGACGGGATCAACGGTCTCGTCGCCTCCTTCGGCAAGGCGGACAACCAGCCGCGCTTCGTCCAGGCCCGGCACGAGGAGATGGCCGCCTTCTCCGCGGTCGGCTACGCGAAGTTCAGCGGTGCCGTCGGCGTGTGCATGGCGACCTCCGGGCCGGGGGCGATCCACCTGCTGAACGGGCTTTACGACGCGAAACTCGACCACGTGCCGGTCGTCGCGATCGTCGGGCAGACGGCGCGCACCGCGATGGGCGGCAGCTACCAGCAGGAAGTCGAACTCCAGGCGCTGTACCGGGACGTGGCGAACGAGTACTGCATCGAGGTGAACGTCGCCGAGCAGTTGCCCAACGCGCTCGACCGGGCGTTCCGGGTCGCGCAGGCGTCTCGCACGCCGACCGCGCTGATCATCCCGGCGGACCTGCAGGAAGAGCCGTACGAACCGCCGCAGCACGCGTTCAAGCAGATGCCGTCGAGCCCGCCCGGGACCGCGTGGCCCAATCCGGTGCCGCCGGAACCCGCGATCAGCGAGGCCGCCGACGTGCTCAACGCCGGGGAGAAGGTCGCGATCCTCGTCGGGCAGGGCGCCCGCAAGGCGGTCGACGAGGTGAAGCAGGTCGCGGACCGCACCGGGGCCGGGGTGGCGAAAGCGTTGCTGGGCAAGGATGTCCTCCCCGACGACCTGCCGTACGTGACCGGCGCGATCGGGTTGCTGGGCACCCGGCCGAGCTACGAGATGATGCGCGACTGCGACACGCTGCTGATCGTCGGCTCGAATTTCCCGTACAGCCAGTTCCTGCCGGAGTACGGCCAGGCCCGCGCGGTGCAGATCGACCTCGACGGCCGGTTCATCGGCATGCGCTACCCCACCGAGGTCAACCTCGTCGGCGACGCCGCGGCGACCCTGCGCGCCCTGCTGCCGAAGCTGAACCGGACCGAAAACCGTTCGTGGCGCGAGAAAATCGAGAAGAACGTCGCCGACTGGTGGACCACGATGGACCAGCAAGCGGAGGTCGACGCGAAACCGGTCAACCCGATGCGGATCGTGCACGAGCTGTCCCGGCAGATCCCGGGCGACGCGATGGTCACCGCCGATTCGGGCTCGTCGACCAACTGGTACGCGCGCAATCTCCGGATCCGCGAAGGCATCCGCAGCACGCTGTCGGGCACGCTCGCGACGATGGGCCCCGGCGTGCCGTACGCGATCGGGGCCAAGTTCGCGCATCCCGACCGGCCGGCGATCGCGCTGGTCGGCGACGGCGCGATGCAGATGAACGGGATGGCCGAGCTGATCACCATCGCCCGCTACCAGGGGCTGTGGACGGACCCGCGGTGCATCGTCTGCGTGTTCCACAACAACGACCTCAACCAGGTCACCTGGGAGCTGCGGGCGATGGGCGGCGCGCCGAAGTTCGAGGAATCGCAGTCGCTGCCGGACGTCGACTACGCCGGATTCGCGCGCAGCATCGGCCTCGAAGGCGTCAACGTGGACGAGCCGGGCGACCTCGCTTCGGCGTGGCGGACCGCGTTCGCCGCGGACCGGCCGACCGTGCTCGACGTGCGGTGCGACGCCGAGGTGCCGCCGATTCCGCCGCACGCGACGTTCGAGCAGATGAAATCCGTGACCGAGTCGGTCCTCAAGGGCGATCCCGAAGCGTTCCACCTGATGTTCCAGGGCGCGAAGACGAAGCTGCAGGAGTTCCTGCCCGGACGGTCGCGGTGACCGTCGCGGCTCCGCACATCGAACGGATCGACGCGCGCGCCTACCGGGTGCCGACTCCCTCGCCGGAGGCCGACGGCACGCTCGCCTGGGACTCCACGACGCTGGTCGTGGCCCGGGTGCGGGCCGGCGGCGCCGACGGACTCGGCTGGACGTACGCCGATTTCTCCTGCGTCCCGCTGATCGAGGGCAAACTGGCCTCCGCGGTCGTGGGCAAGCCGGCACTGGATCCGCCCGCGTGCTGGACCGCCATGCAGCACGCGATCCGCAACCTCGGCCGCGTCGGTCTGGTCTCTTGTGCGCTGTCCGCTGTGGACATCGCGATCTGGGACGCCGCCGCGCGGCTGCTCGACGTTCCGCTGAGCCGGCTGCTCGGCCGGGTGCACGACGAGGTCGAGCTCTACGGCAGCGGCGGCTTCACCTCCCAGGACGACGACGAGCTGGTCGCCCAGCTCGACCACTGGGTCCGCAAGCAGCGCATTCCGCGGGTGAAGATCAAGATCGGCGAGTCCTGGGGCTCCGCGGTCGCCCGCGACATCGGCCGCGTCCGGCTGGCGCGGGAGACGATCGGGGACGACGCCGCGCTGTACGTGGACGCGAACGGCGGCTACTCGGTCGGCCGGGCCCGCCGGATCGCGAAAACGTTGCGGGAGTTCGGCGTGACCTGGTTCGAGGAGCCGGTGTCCAGCGACGATCTGCCCGGGCTCGCGCAGCTGCGCACGCCGGACGGACCGGACATCGCGGCCGGCGAATACGGCTACGACCTGCCGTACTTCGCGCGGATGCTGCCTTCGGTGGACTGCCTCCAGGTCGACGTGACGCGGTGCGGCGGCTACACGGAATGGCGTCGCGTCGCCGCGCTGGCCGCTGCCGCGAACCGCGAAGTCTCCGCGCACTGCGCGCCGAATCTGTCCGCGCACGCGGCCGCGGCGACCCCGAATTTCCGGCACCTCGAATGGTTCGCCGACCACGACCGGATCGAACGGGAACTGTTCTACGGCGGCCTCGATCCCAGCGGCGGCCGGGTCGCCCCGTCGATGTCCACTGCCGGGCACGGGCTGCGTCTGCACGCCGACGCGGCCGCCGAATACGCGGTCCAGGAGGGCTGATGAGACACCCTCTGTCAACCTCAGGCCGCCGAGGGAGGCTGGTGGGCTTGCTGCCGGTTGC